>CAVYNW010000016.1:0-153566 GCA_963769955.1 uncultured delta proteobacterium | reverse complement strand
GCATGTTTGCTCGATGCATACTGGTGGCAACTGGCAGAGCAAGAAATCTCTCCCTGACTACACATCCCCCCTCTTCGCCCCGAGGCCCTTGTGGACCTCTATGACAGTGGCAAGCCGAAGACCTTCTGTTGCTTATGCCAACCCCAGATAGAAATACGACTGTCACTGTGACAACCGCATCGGTTGCCCTTTTGTTTGGAACACGGTCAGCGCAGCAGCACCTGCCCGGGGTGGGGCTGCACCGAAGCTGTTATGCCTGACTCGCTTTAAGTGCCTGGTCCAGATCCTCGATGATATCTTCAACATCTTCGATGCCAACGGAGACGCGAATGTAATCCGGGCTGACACCTGAGGCCAGCTGCTCTGCTTCAGAGAGTTGCTGATGCGTTGTGCTGGCCGGATGAATGACCAGGCTTTTTGCATCGCCGATGTTGGCCAGATGGCTGCAGAGTTTGACCGAGTCAATAAACCTTGCGCCGGCTTCCTTGCCGCCCTTGATGCCAAAACCGAGAATCGCTCCCTGGCCTTTCGGCAGATATCGCTTGGCGCGATCATGGTCAGGATGACTTTCCAGCCCCGGATAGTTGACCCAGCTGACCGAGGGGTGGCCTTCCAGGAATTGAGCGACTTTTACGGCATTTTCACAGTGTCGCGGCATGCGCACATGCAGTGTTTCCAGCCCCTGCAGAAATTGAAATGCGTTGAATGGTGAAAGGCATGGGCCCATATCACGCAGCAGGGTAATCCGCATCTTGAGAATATACGCCAGCTCACCGAGGGCTTCGTGGTAGACGAGACCGTGGTAGCTGGGGTCAGGGCTGGTGTACTCAGCAAAACGGCCGCTCGACCAGTCAAACTTGCCACTATCGACCACAGCACCGCCGATAGACGTGCCGTGGCCGCCGATGAATTTGGTCAGAGAATAACAGACGATGTCGGCACCATGTTCAATCGGTTTGAACAGGAAAGGTGTCGCCACAGTGTTGTCGACAATAAAGGGCAGGCCGTTATCGTGGGCAATGCGGGCGATCATTGCGAAATCGTCGACGTTGTTTTTGGGGTTGCCGATGGTTTCGCTGAAAACGGCCTTAGTGTTCTCATCGATGGCGTTGGCAATGTTGGCCGGGTTGCTGCTGTCGACGAATTTGACGGTGATACCCATGCGCTTCAGGGTGTAGTTGAACATATTGTAGGTGCCGCCGTACAGATACTGGGTCGAGATGATGTTATCACCGGCCTTGGCGAGGTTAAGTATTGCCAGGTTAATAGCGGCAGATCCCGAGGCCAGGGCCAGTGCGCCGACGCCACCGTCAAGCTCAGCGAGGCGTTTCTCGAGAACGTCGGTGGTCGGGTTCATCAGGCGCGTATAGATATTACCCATTTCGGCGAGGGCAAACAGGTTGGCGGCATGTTCACTGGAGTCGAAGACATAAGAGGTGGTCTGGTAGATCGGTACGGCACGCGAGTTGGTTGTCGGGTCAGCCGTTTGTCCCGCATGCAGCGCCTTGGTCGCCAACGCCGTAACTTGGTTTCTCTGACATAGGCTATCTCCTTATCGTTTCAGATAAAATCATAGTCATACTGCCAAACAAAGTAAAAAGTCAAGAAAAAATAAAGTAATACAACAGTAACGAACAGTACAATGATTGAGTCATAAAAAAGGCGAGCCCCGAAGAGCTCGCCTGATATAGCCTCATGTTCTATCTAAGACGCTATGCCTGGCTGCTCTGCAACGCTTGATCAACGTCTTCAATGATATCATCGATATGCTCAATGCCAACCGAGATGCGAATCATATCGTCGGTCACTCCAGATGCTGCCTGCTCCGCTTCAGAAAGTTGGCGGTGGGTGGTGCTGGCCGGATGCAGGACGCAGGAGCGTGCATCACCGACATGGACCACCAGGGCAATCAGCTTGGTGCCTTCCATGAATTTACGACCGGCTTCACTGCCGCCTTTGATGCCGAAGGTCATAACGCCGCTGGCCCCGCGGGGCAGGTATTTTCGGGTTTTTGAGTAGCTCGGATGACTTTCCAGCCCCGGGTAGTTAACCCAACTGACACAGGGATGTTTCTCCAGATATTGAGCCAGAATCAGGGCATTGCTGCTGTGACGATCCATACGCATGGGCAGTGTTTCCAGGCCGAGGTTTTTGAGGAAAGCATTAAAGGGGCTCTGGCAGGGACCCAGGTCACGCATCCACTGCACGCGTGCCTTGACGATGTAAGACAGGTTGCCGAATTTCTCGACATACTTGAGGCCATGATAGCTTTTGTCCGGCTCGGTCAGTTCCGGATACTTGCCATTCTCCCAGTTGAAGTTGCCGCTATCGACGATGATGCCGCCGACGCTGGTGGCATGACCGTCGATATATTTGGTCGTTGAGTGCACCACGATATCTGCGCCGAACTCGAAGGGACGGCAAAGTGCCGGTGTCGGGAAGGTGTTGTCAATGATCAAAGGCACGTCCATGGCTTTTGCGACAGTGGAGAACTTGTCGAAGTCGAGAACGTTCAGGCCCGGGTTGCCGATGGTTTCCGCAAACAGCAGGCGGGTCTCGTCTTTGAAGGCCTTGCGCAGCTCTTCTTCGCTGCACTCGGGGTCGACAAAAGTGACTTCGATGCCCATTTTCGGCAAGGTGTTGCTGAACAGAGAATAGGTGCCGCCGTAAAGGGTGCTCGCCGCAACAACGTGTTGACCGTTTGAGCAGATATTGAGGATTGCCAGCGAAGTGGCCGCCTGGCCCGAAGAGGTCGCCAGCGCCGCAACACCACCTTCGAGGGCTGTAACCTTGGCTTCAAAAGCGGCGACGGTCGGGTTGCTGATGCGTGAATACATGTGATCTGCAGCATCGAGATCGAAACAGCTTTGCCACATGCTCGGCGCTGTCATATTTATAAGTGGTTGATTGAACGATCGGCAGAATGCGTGGTTCTGTAGGGTTTGGTTCATAGCCGCCCTGAACGGCGAGCAGTTTCGAGTTTCCATTGCTTGGACATGATCGACTCCTTGTTGTTGATAATATGACGTGCATAGATCAAATTGTACGAAAAAGCGTATATTAGCAGAAAGCTTGAGCAAATTCATTGGAAAAACTTGCAGCCTGAATGGCGATGCCCTAATCTGCAAAGTGTCCTGTCATGCATCAAATGTCGCTTTCAGCAAGGCGAGAAGCGGCCATATGCAAGCCTGCGCGAAAGCAGGACCAGTTATCTGATTCAAGTGAGTGCAACGCCGCAGATGGTCGTTTCTCGCCTTACCCTGCGAGTCATGCAAAGAACCCAATACGGCGTTGCAGACCTTAACAATGGCGCGCCATTCTCTGCGGCCTGCGCCTTGCCTTGGGCTCTTTGCGTGGCTCTGAATACAACATTTGATGCACGATAGGACACTAGTATGGACAGTGTACTCTTTCAGGCAATGGCGATCGAACTCAATCGCAAGCTCTCCAGAAGCAGACTCGACAAGGTCATCCAGACCGGTGCCGGAACCCTGGTGCTCAAGCTCTGGACCGGTCAGGAGAAGCTGCAGCTGCTCTTTAAGGCCGAGGGCCAAAGCAGCTTCTATCTGACCCGCGAAAGTCATTCCGCGCCGGCCAGACCGCCCCGCATCTGTCAGCTGTTAAGGGCCCGGCTGCGCAATCTGCTCGAAGTTCGCGCCGAGCCGTTTGATCGTATTGCCCACTTCACCTTCCTCGGCCCGGACAATGCCCGCTACGACCTGGTCTTTGAAGCCTTCGGACCGCAGGGCAACCTGATCCTGGTCGATGAAACAGGTCGCATCGTCGATCTGCTCTATCGGCAGGACAACAAGCGCAACCTCATGCCGGGGGAGATGTATCAACTTCCTGATCAAAAACCACGCATTTCCCTGTTTGATGATCTCCCGGCGGCGGCAAGGGTTTTGGAACAGGCCGAGCAGGGTGGCGATCTGAGACAGGCCGACATCACGCCCTTCTCACCAGCCTTGGCCTGCGCCATCTCTCAGGCCAGGCAGGCCGGTCAATCTTTTGCTGCCATCCTGACACGCATCAAAGACGTCTTCGACAGCGGAGCCTTTTCCCCGGAGAGAATCGCCTGTGATGAGCAGGTCGGCTTGCTGCCACTCTCCCTTGGTGTTCCCGCTTCTGCTGATGAGCGGTATCTGGATCTTTCGCAATTGATCGAGGCAAACCTCGCCGAAGAAGCCGGTGAGTCTGTGCGCGACCTGACGGCACGTTTGCACGCTGTCATCAGCAAGCAGCATAAACGTCTTGCCAAGCGGCTGGAGCATATCTCAGCAGAAAGTGAACGCCAGGCCGACCCGGAACGCTTTCGTATTATCGGCGATCTGCTGCTGGCCAATCTGCATCGCTTTAAAAGGGGTGCAGAGTCTGTTGACGTGGAAGATTATTATCAATCACCGGCCGTTACGGTCAGCGTCGAACTGGACAGCAAGGCAACCCCGCAAGAAAACGCCGAGCGCTATTTCAAGCTTTATCGCAAGGCCAAGCGTTCCGGTGAGCATCACGCCCGCCGCTTGCAGGATACCCGGGAAGAACAGGAATGGCTCGACCAGGTTGCGCTTTCACTGCAAGAGGCAGAAAGCGGTGACGACCTCTACCAGGTGCAGCTGGAACTGGAAACGGCGGGCATGTTGAAGCGGACCAAGGGACAGCTTGGCCGACGCCAACAGGTTAAGCCGGAAGACCAGTTGTACAAAACGGTCTCGCCCGGCGGCTGGCAACTCTACTGGGGCAAGAACAGCCGCACCAATGACTATGTCAGCCGCAACATGACTTCAGCCCAGGACTTCTGGTTTCACGCCAAGGGCATGCCGGGCTCTCACCTGGTTCTCAAGTGTGGCGACAGTGCCGATAAAGTAAGCGAAGAGGATCTGCATTATGCTGCTGCTTTTGCCGCCGGATACTCCAAGGGCAAGGATGATAGCAAGGTGGAGGTGATCGTTGCGCAGGGCAGGGATGTGAAGAAACCGAAAGGGGCCAGACCCGGCCTCGTCACGGTCGATTCATATCGTTCCCTGGTTGTTGCTCCCTTGCGCCTGGATGTGTGATTCTGCTGTGTGGATTCTCAAGCTTTCCCCGTACCTCGTACCGCGTTCCTCGCCCCATTTTTTGCTTTAAAGCGTCATCAATAAAGGGGCATAACCAGAAACTCTTAGGGCCAAGAGCACAAGCACAAGATAAAATCGGCGAGTCTCGGCTCGCCACCCGACATTCTTTTTGTCCAGACGGACACAAAAAGGATGCAAAAAAGTCCTTTCTCCTTGCGGAGGGCAACTCCTTTGCCAGTTTTTATCGCTTTCTATGTATCACAGTGGTTAAGAATCCGGCCCTTGCATGAGGGGGGCCTTGCTGTCAGTGGTACCGATAAGCAGAAATCTTTAAAGCAACACCATACATATAGACAGCTTGGTCTGCGCTAAGCCGTTTCCAGCCCCCAGCCCCCAGCCCCCAAGCACCGATTTTTTTATTGCATTGGCTTATCCCTTTTGCTATAAATTGCCCTCGCTTCATGCCGAAGTGGTGGAATTGGTAGACACGCTAGGTTCAGGGTCTAGTGCTCGTATGGGCGTGGGAGTTCGAGTCTCCCCTTCGGCACCAAGAGACGATAAAGGCCAGCAAATTTGTAATTTGCTGGCCTTCTTCTGTTTTCAGGTTGGCATAGGTTGCATTCAGTTGCCTCAGATGAGCGTTGATTTGATCTGATCAGGTGCCGGTTCTCGCGTCCGTGGCGTCGGTTTTCGTTCGTTCTTTGGTCCAAGATGCTGGGACGATGCTTGCAATTGTGCTGTTCTCTATGGATGGCTGAGATCGTCCAGAGAGATTTTTACCCATCTAATCAGCCTTTCGCGTGTTTCTTCGTCAACGGATATAGTGTTGATACGTTCAAGTAGAGTTCTCCCGTCAATGAGTTCCTCTACCAAGAGTGTCAATACGAAAGTTCGATCTTTCTCCCGGTACGCAACAAGCTTGCTGGCCGCAAGGTCATGAGCCTCTATACAAAGTCCCTTACACCCCCTCGTTCCTACAGGGTGAGAAACTGTGACGGTTCTCTCTTCCCAACCTTCTGGAAGTGTCGCTACTTCTATAGAAACACCATGGACGTAGAATCCATGAGTTGAATGGAATAGCGAACCTTGGCCGAGTGCCCCATCGATGTGGTCTGTCATTTCCGGTCGGTTTTTCGACTGAACATCGACTTCGATTGATGCTCTTAAGCTCTCCGGAGCATCAGGATAGCTGCCAAGAATGGCTTGTGAACCGAATATAAGAAGTTCATCGTCTCCCGAGACATCGCACGCGGCTCGAATTGCATGTTCCAGCTGGTCGTATCTCATTATTTGGCCTCCATAAGCATGAGCATTCGATCTCTTTCCTCTGGTGTCAAAATCGCGAAGAATGGTGAGCTCCTTCTCAGGCGCTCTGCTCGCGAACTATTAGACACAAGTAGTTTTCTTAGCCGTTCAGGTGAGTACGTTTCAAGAAGCTGTCGCCACTCACCGATGTCACTATTCGCAGTACCTTGTCCTTCGTGCAGAAGTCTGTTCGTATAATGGATGGCTCTTTGAATTAAAGATGGGTCGGACTTGATCAGTTCAGCTATAGCGCGAGCCATTCTCAATGAGCGTTCTTCTGATTCGGCATGAGTATGAATCCCTGGCGACCGGTCAATATCATTACTCGCAGCGGACCCCCAAAGTATAATTGCGTTATTAGGAACCTGGGGGCTGTCTGCACGCGTGAAAACACTCAGTTCGATTAAAAGGTTGAAGCGTTTCTCGATACTGGCTAATCGCATGCGCAGTTCAGGGCCAACCCAAGTGATCGAACGAGCTTCTGCGACCACAATCAGTTCCACGTCATTAGCAGGTTCAGCCGTCAGGTCTCTTAACCAAGCATCTCGTATCTCCGGGATACCTACGACATCGCGCAATTCCTGGAGAAGTTCCTCGTGTTGATTTTGCTCAAGAGTGAACAGTTCACGAAATGCAGGCAAATATGGGTTCCCTTTCGCTGGGGCGAACTTTTGAGCTCGACCGGTGCCTACCCTGATGGCTACACCCAGTCGTTCTAGAATTACCATAGATTTACGCGTTCCGGCCGGTGTAAGCCCTGCCATCTTCGCTGCTTCCGTGATACCAACAGGCCCGTTTACGTCATAGACAAGTACACGTATCAGCCGTACCATAGCTGGCGTGCCGAATACACCATCAAGGGGATATCTGAGATTGCTACGCTGGATTTTTGGAGGACGCATCAAACATGCTCCTTAGTCAGATGTTATAGTTCTCAATTAAAAACTACTGTTTCTAATTGATAATTATAGTTACTCAAGGCATGGTGTCAACAAAATAGCGTTTACTACACATATAGTATCGTGTTGGATGCAACTAGAGCTGTTTTTGGAATATGTTGTTGCCCGTATTTACTGAGATTCAGAGGGATGGCCAGAATCTCCCCTTCGGCACCAAACGAAATTAAGAGCGGTTGACAGAAATGTCAGCCGCTCTTTTTGTTTTATGGGGCCAGGGGCACTCAATTTTGAGTGCCCCTGGCTCCGTATGAACTCTGTAAGATGACTGTGGAGAGAGAACTGTGGGTGAGTGAAAACCCAAAATCAAAAAGCTCTGGATATATTGATCAAATCAACATATACTCGAAACATGTTTATAAAATTAAAAAATATCGACATATAGTTTGATTGTACGGAGTATACCATGGGTTTTGATCCGAACATTCCATATAATGATTTGCCATTACTTCCGCCGAATGATGAGCTGGAATCAAAGGAAGTTCTGAAAAAGGCTATCACTGCCAACAAGTCCCTTGCTGAGCTCAAAGGTGCCGGGGAATTAATACCAAACCAAGCGATACTGATTCAGGCGATAGGGCTTCAGGAGGCAAAACTTTCTTCGGAAATTGAAAATATCGTTACCACCAATGATGAGCTTTACAGGGCTTTTGCAAGTGATGGTCAAAAAGCCGAACCGCACACCAAAGAGGTTCTTCGTTACAATGATGCACTCTGGTATGGCTACTATTGGCTAAAAGAAAAACAACACCCCCTGACAACCAATCTTTTTGAAGAACTGTTTCGTATTATCAAGGAATCAAAATCTGGCATTAGAAAGATACCAGGCACCAAGCTTGCGAATGATCTGGGCGAAGTGATTTATACGCCCCCTGAAGGAGAAACCCTTCTTCGTGACAAGTTAGGAAACCTTGAAAAGTATATCTACGCTAGCGATGCAGTCGATCCTTTGATCAAGTTGGCTATCATTCACTATCAGTTTGAGGCCATACATCCATTCACCGATGGCAATGGTCGTACAGGTCGTATTCTGAACATTCTCTATTTAATTGAACAAGGACTTATGGAGATTCCCATTCTCTATCTCAGCAGGTACATTATAGAGAATAAAAAGGAGTATTACGCAGGGCTACGTAGTGTTACCGAGAATAGCAATTGGAAGGAATGGGTACTCTATATTCTTAACGCTGTCGAGCAAACATCAATTGATGCAAAGAAAAGGATTGTGTCCATTCGGGATTTGATGAACCGAGACATTGAGATTGTGCGAGACAAACTCCCCAAGATTTATTCAAAGGACTTGCTTGAACTGCTTTATCGACAACCATACTGCAAGATATCAATGTTGGAACAAGCTGGCATTGCAAAACGTCAAACTGCCTCAATTTATCTTAAAGAGCTTGAAGGTATAGGAATTCTCAGGTCAGTGAAAATGGGGCGTGATATCTACTATATCAATGACGATTTTCTCAAGTTGCTGACACAATAAAGAACGCCATTTAACATGTTTATGCAATCAACATGATTACTGAATATGTCTACAAAACCACAAAACGTAAACATATCCATGGGTACAGGATAGTCTGGAAAGAACAACCTACTATCATGCAGATGGTCTCGGTTCAATCGTGGTTATAATAGACGCATCCGGTAACATCGTCCAGCGCTACAGCTATGAAACCTTTGGATAACTCACAGCCAATGACCCATCTTTTGACAATATCTATACTTATACGGGTCGTGAATATGACAGAGAGACTTGACAGGGGCCGAGCCAAATAATGCTGATACTCCTGTCGGTAATGCTAAGAGAGTCCGCATTGTCCTGAATTGGGCTATCGAAAATGATACTGAAAAAGCGGAAAAGCTGGTTGCAGGCGTAATTTCAGCAGTTAAAAGTTGTGGTGGGCTCAATTTATGGCAACTGCTTTTTTTTTCGTTTCTAACAGGCGCTGGAAAAGATACGCCAGAAGGGAACTCTGTAAATCTTTTGCGTCAGTTATTCGATACTTGTCGCGAAATGGCTGGAGTGTTATTTTGTTAAGTCATTCAAATTGATCCATGTCACTAATTTCCTAATGTGAAGCATTTTTAAGTCCGGAAGAGGACAATGACATTGCAGATAAAATATCTTTTTACAGGGCTTTGCCTCCTTCTTGTTCTCCTGTGTGGCCATGCACTGGCTGCCCCTGTTGCAGATCAAATGTCACCGGACACCCTGGCGGTCCAGGGACGATGGGTCAGGACTGACGCTCCTTATGTGATTGAACTGCGCCATGCCGAGGCAGGGCAGATGCAGGCCACCTACTACAACCCTGAACCGATCCATGTCGCCAAAACTGAAATCGCAGAACAGGACGGTCTGTTGTATGTCCTGATCGAATTGCAGGATGTCAATTATTCGGGATCGACCTATGTCATCTCCTATGACCGAACGCAAGACATGCTGCAAGGCCTCTATTTTGTTCCCGCCAGCCAGCAGAGCTTTGAAGTCACTTTTGTTCGCCAGGTTGCTCAGTGATGTAAAGTATTTGCTTGGACCATCAATATGATAAGCTCTTGTCTGAATTACTCATTATATTGATGTATTTTCCATTTGTGATCATGGAATGATTTGTTGAGAATGCCAAAATCCAGGAGATCATTCACAGATTTAGTTCTGCACCTCCATCCGCAATCCGTGCCCCGCGAAACTTTGCGGGTTACGTTGAGCTGGGGCCTTGGTGGTATGGCTGCTGTCCTGGTCGGCCTGTTATTCCTGTCCGGTATCCTGCTGCTGCTCGTTTATCAATCCTCTACGATCAATGCTTATGCCTCGATTCTGATCCTGACTCAAGAGGTGCCGTTCGGGTCGTGGCTGCGCAACATTCACCACTGGAGCGCCAACCTGCTGGTTATTGTTGCCATGCTGCACCTGCTGCGGGTTGTGCTGACCGGTGCCTTCGGCATGGGACGGCGCCTTAACTGGGTTATCGGCCTGTTCCTGATGTTCCTGCTGCTGGCGTCAAACTTTACCGGCTACCTGTTGCCCTGGGATCAGCTTGCTTATTGGGCCGTCACCATCTGTACCAGCATGCTCGGCTACATCCCGTTCTGCGGCCCGTGGTTGCAGGCGTTGTTCCGGGGCGGCGCCGAGATCGGTCCGGGGACTTTGGCGAACTTCTTCGTGCTGCATGTTGCCTTCATCCCGGCCAGCATGTTCATCCTGCTGCTCTGGCATTTCTGGTTGGTGCGTAAAGCCGGTGGGCTGGTGCAGATCGAGCGACAGGAACAGGTTCCCGTCGAGCGTGTGTCGACCGTGCCCGATCTGGTTGTGCGTGAAGCCGCTTTCGGCCTGGTGCTGATCGCATTGGTGCTGATCATGGCCATTGTCTGGAACGCGCCTCTTGCTGGATCAGGCCAATCCGGGCATGAGCCCCAACCCGGCCAAGGCCCCCTGGTATTTTATGGGCTTCCAGGAACTGCTGCTGCACCTGCACCCGGTGTTTGCAGTCTTTGTCTGGCCGTTTTTGGCTGCCGCTGCGCTCATATGTGTCCCTTTATGGCACGAATCGTCCCTGCCGAGCGGGGTCTGGTTCGGCTCGGAGCCTGGCAGAACACTGGCTGTCTGGACGACTCCTGGTCGGTGCGGTGGCAACGCTGGTGATCATCCTGTTGGATAATCTGTTGCTGCATTCGGGCAGTGTTGCCGCGGTTGATACTCTTGTTGTGCGCGGTCTTTTGCCGACGGGTTTGTTGACTGGACTGCTGGCCGGTCTTTATCTCTGGCTCACCCGGATACAGAACTACAGCCGTGCCGAAGCCGTAATGGCCGGCTTTCTCCTGCTGCTGGTTGTATTGATCGTCTGTACGATTGTCGGTGTCTGGTTCCGCGGGGCGGAGATGCATCTGATCTGGCCCTGGGGCCAGGGTGGCGGCTAGCGCGTGGCGTGTGACGCGAAACAAGAAGCTGTCTATCCGCTTTTGACTGTGGCTGAAATAAGGTTTGAATGATGGTTGAAAACCAAAAAAACGAGACAACAAACCCCGATCGTCGCCGGTTCCTGAACCGGCTATGGGCGTTTTTCGGCCTTGCTGCTGTGGCGGAATTTGGCTGGCTGGGGTTGTCGTTTATGAACTCACGCAAGGAGCGCAACCGGCCGGCAAAAACGGCGAGTATCGTTACGGCCGGGGCGGTCGAGCAGTTCACGCCGGCGACGGTGACTGCCATCCCGCTGGGTCAGTTCTACCTGGCGTGCCTTGCGGATGGGAGCTTCCTGGCTTTATCCCGAACCTGTACGCATCTCGGTTGTTCCGTTCCCTGGGATGCAGAAAAGAACCAGTTCGTCTGTCCCTGCCACGGTTCCTCCTTCAGTATGAGCGGTGAGGTCCTGACTGCCCCGGCGCCAAGGCCTTTGGACACCTATCCGGTCCGGATTGAGAACGGCATCGTCAAGGTTGATACTTCCACTGCGCAGAAGAGGCAGCGTTTTGAGCCGGAACAGGCGACGCGGATTTAGACTTGGGCCAAGCAACGCGGGACGCGCCAGGCTAGGGGACTGTCCCGGGGCTAGGGGACTGTCCCCGGGTTTGGTGTCCCGGGTTACTTGAAGTTGTCTGACAACAAACTAAAACATGAATCAATCAACGACTGACATAAAACGCTGGGAACGGATCGCACTGGTTGCGGCCTGCGTTATCCTGTTGTCGCCATTTCTTTATCTCCTCAAAGCGCAAACTGTTGAGCCGCTTCCAGCCGCCGATCCTGTGGAATTTGTCGGCAGTGAGAAATGTAAGAAGTGTCATGAGACTGCCTACAACAAGTGGCGAGGTTCACACCACGATCTGGCCATGGCTGTGGCCAATGACACCACTGTGCTCGGCGATTTCAACGATGCCAGCTATACCGATCCGTACAATAACGTCACTTCACGTTTCTACCGCCAGGGGGAGAAGTTTTTCGTCAATACAGAAGGGCCGGATGGACAGTCAGGTGATTTCGAGATTACCTATACCTTCGGCGTCACTCCTCTGCAGCAGTATCTGGTGCCTTTTCCCGACGGGCGCCTACAATGTCTGAATATCGCCTGGGATGTGTTGCAGAAACAGTGGTACCGCCTGCCACCCTACGAGGTGCAGGGTGCGGATGACTGGCTGCACTGGACCAAGGGTGGACAGACCTGGAACACGATGTGCTCCGAGTGCCATTCGACCCGCCTGACCAAAGGCTATGACCCCGTCAAGGACAGCTACCAGACCACCTGGTTCGAGATCGATGTTGGCTGCGAGGCCTGCCATGGTCCGGGTTCAAAGCATGTCGCCTGGGCTGACATGCCGCCTCTGGCCCGGACGAAATCAGAGGATTACGCCCTGGCGGTAGCTACCGGCGGGCTCGACACTGCACAGCTGATCCGGATCTGTGCACCTTGTCATTCACGGCGGTTCCAGCTTGGTGACAATCTCCATACCGAAGCAGCATTGCTGGACCTGATGGTGCCGCAACTGCTCAGAGAAGGCCTGTATTATGCCGACGGGCAGATTCTCGAAGAGGTCTACGTTTACGGCTCCTTCGTGCAGAGCAAGATGTATCAGCACGGAGTGCGTTGCAGCGATTGCCACGATGTGCACAGCCTCAAACTGCATAAGGAGAAGAACGAGCTCTGTACCCAGTGTCATCGGGCCGAGACTTACGACAGCAAGGAGCACCACTTCCACAAAGAGGCCTACAAGGGTCAGCCGAGTGAAGGATATCTGTGCGTCAAGTGTCATATGCCGGGTCGCATCTACATGGGCGCTGACTATCGTCCCGACCACAGCCTGCGTATCCCGCGTCCCGATTTGAGCGTCAAACTCGGCACGCCGAATGCCTGCTCAGCACAGGGCTGCCACGCTGACAAGCCACTGTCATGGAGTGTCGATCACTACACCAAGTGGTATGGTGAAACCCGCAAGCCTCATTACGGTACGGTGATTGCTGCCGGGCGTGCCGGAAAGCCGGAGGCCGAAGCGGACTTGATTCGACTGGCAGATGATCCGCTGCTGCCGGCTATCGTGCGGGCAACAGCACTGGAACTGCTGCGTTCTTATCCGTCTTCTGCCAGTCGGGCCGTCCTGAGTAAAGCCCTTGATGCCGAGGATGCACTGATGCGCTATACGGCGATCCGCAGCCTGGCCTTTTTTGACGAAGAGACCCGCTTGCAACGCGTCGCGCCCAAGCTTTACGATCCGGTCAAGGCGGTACGCATCGAAGCGGCGATGATGCTTAGTACGCTGGCCGAAGGTCGTCTGCGGCAGGATGACCGTGAGGCTTTCGAGGAAAGTCTGCAGGAATATCGCGCGGCCATGCTCTATAACGCTGACTTCGCTCCGCAGCGCTATAATCTTGGCAACCTGGCGGCCAACCTAGGCGATGACGACCAGGCAATCGAGGCCTATAGGACGGCGATTGCTATTGACGATCAGTTCTATCCGGCCAGGGTCAACCTTGCCATGCTTTACAACAGGCAGGGCAATAATTCTGCAGCTGAGAAACTGTTGCGGGAAGTGGTTGATCAGGACCCGGAGCAATACGAGACCGCTTATTCGCTCGGCTTGCTGCTGGCCGAAATGCAGCGTTACACGGATGCCGAAAAATACTTGGCCCAGGCGGCTGCCGGGATGCCGGACTACAGCCGGGTCCATTACAATCTTGGCCAGGTTCTTCTTGTCCTGAACCAGTCAGCTCAGGCAGAAGATGCATTGCAACAGGCCCTGTCGCTTGAACCGCAGAACCGGGATTTCTTTGTCGTGTTGGCCAACCATTATCTCAAGTCGGGCCAGCCAGGCAAGGCAAAAAAAATGGCTGAGAAAACACTCGACGATTTTCCTGACCACCCTGCGGCAAGAGACTTGCTGCAGCACCTTGGTCAGTAGCTCCGGTTTCAAATTGCCCCATCTCCCGAAGTAATTCCGGGCTCCGCACTGGAGAATGAGTTTACGATGCGTGGAGCTCATAATGGCTAAGCACAGTGCGATCATGCTTGCCATGGTAGAGCGTGTTCTTGCGCTAGTTGGCGGTCGTGTGGCAGCGGATGGGCCAGGAGAAAAGTTGATCGTCTTGCCGTCTAAATAACGGCTGCCATTAATGCATCACCACCAGGGCATATCCTCTGGCCTGGTAACCAATCAGTGAGTTCAGGCTGTTGCCGACAGCATGAACTCCTTCGTATAAATCCTCCGCGCCGACACCGAACAGGTTGAGGGCATAGCCGCAGGCCTCCATTCGAATGCCGCGTTGGTTAAGCTGATTAATCAGTTCGACCGTTGCTTTTTGTAGCTCCTTGTCGCCCTGGCGCGCGCGAACAAGCAATTTTACCGTTGGTCCCCGCATACTGACGATGTAGCTTTGTTTGACTCCTTGTTCATTGGCTCCATCGTAAGTGTCTCGAATCACTTTGAAGATGAACTGCAGCTTCTTTTCGTCGCTGCTGCTGACATCATAAATTGCCTGTGTCGCAGTTAACCCTGAGAAAGCCAGATGATCGTCCAAGGCCTGTGCATAGGAAGGTTGACTCAAGAGCGCCAGCAATGAAAGGGTTGTGATTAAGATAAATTTCATGGTTGTCCTCCATGTGAAGTCCGTTCACTATATGCAAATAATATCATTTTTGTCCTGTTTTGCTTTCACACGCATCTGTGTTTTAGTTTAAGCCTTGGCTGTAGCGGTCAATGCGGCTAAAATAATCGGAGTTAAAAATCAAACAAAGGTTGTAAGGATTGAACGCAAAGGCGCGAAGGGTTAGAGAAAGTTCGCAAAGAAAACCACTTCAAAAAGCGAGAAGATCACCCATTGCGTCTTTCTTAGCATTTCTTAGCGTTTTTGCGTTGGGCTTTTGATTTCAGCTCTTGCCCGGTTTTGGTATAAAGATGGATTCCCTTTGTTTGGGTTACAGACCTGAAAATAATTGAATAAATACTGACTTGTTAATCGAAGGAAAATGCATGAATTATCGACAAATTCTTAAAAACAGTCCTTTCTTTGCCGGCCTTTCAGATGTTGATATGGATGCTTTGATGGGGATTACTCGTATACGTGAGTCTTCCCGGGGTGAGTTGCTTTTCTCTGATGGAGAGGAGGCCGTAGGGTTTTTTGTCGTCCTGGAAGGGAAAGTGAAGGTCTACAAGCTCTCCCCGGAAGGTAAAGAACGTATCCTCCATATTATCCAGCCCGGGGGCACTTTCGCTGAGGCGGCTATCTTTGGTGATGGGTTGTATCCGGCCTATGCCGAGCCCTTACAGAATTCAAAATTGCTTTTTCTGCCCAAGGAAGGTTTCCTGGACCTGTTGATGAATAATGGCAGAATCTCCATCAATATGATTGCCGGACTCTCGAAGTTCTTGAGGCAGTTCGCCAACCAGATAGAAGATCTGACGTTCAAGGATGTTCCTTCCCGTCTGGCGCATTATCTTATGACTCTTTCCAACGGAACGAAATCGCCTGTCGAACTGCCGATTTCGAAGAGCCAACTCGCTTCCAACCTGGGGACAGTCAGCGAAACCCTTTCCCGTACCCTGCGCAAACTCTCAGAAGACGACCTGATCAACGTCTCCGGCAAAAGTGTCGAGATTCTTGATTTTGAGCGTCTGGAAGAGTTGTCCGAAAAATGTAAAGAGGGTTAGTGCGGTTGACGGAGGGCTGGGCCTGGAGGCTGGCAAAAGCTTTAACCCCCGGTCTCAGATTCTTGACCTTAGTCAATGCTTCCTCTCTCGTCTCTGCTATCCTGCTCGCAGCTGGTTTGTCCGAAAGTTTATTCCTTCGGCGGCTGTCTGCACCTGTTTCTCTATCGAACCCTCGAACCCTGAACCAATAATGACACATTTACCTGAAAGCGGTCCGCAGCCTTTGACGCGGAAAGAAATCAAAGACCTCAAGGTCCTTTTGCAGTTTACCGCGGTCTATTGCGCCCATCGGCATAGTCATAATCGGGCTGTTGTGCTCACTGACGAGCCCGAGTTGCAATCCTTGCCATTGCACAAGTATCCTGTCTGTAATGAGTGCCGTGAATTCCTCCTGTATGCGTTTGAACGTCGGTTACGCTGCCCGCTGCAGGAAAAGCCGATTTGCAAGCACTGCACCGTGCATTGCTACAAGCCGGGTCACCGCGAGAAGGTTCGAGAAATTATGCGCTTTTCGGGTCAACACCTGATTAAACGAGGCAGGCTCGATCTGCTCTGGCATTATTTTTTCTGAGCTCTTGACCTTGGTCAATGCCGGTTTGCCGGCCAGTAGCTATGCTAACACCTGACACTGGCGAAATTTACCAAATAACAATAGTTGGACGGGAGCTAAACAGATGATTCGTAAAATGGTCAAGATTGACGAAGAAAAATGCAACGGTTGCGGTGAGTGCGTCCCCTCCTGTGCCGAAGGTGCGATTCAGATCATTGACGGCAAGGCCAAATTGCTGTCCGACAACCTGTGTGACGGACTCGGTGCCTGCCTTGGTGATTGTCCCCTGGATGCTATCTCAATTGAAGAGCGTGAGGCCGATGAGTTTGATGAGGCCGCTGTCAATGTGCATTTGCAGGAGATCGGTCGTGAAGAGCCACCTCATCATCCCGCAGCCTCGGCTGCACCAACCGGTGGCTGTCCTTCTGCGGCAGTCAAGAGCTTCGCCCCAGCAACAGGCGGTGGCTGCCCATCGGCCCGCCCCATGAACTTCGAAAACACCCCTGCGGAAGAAAATGTCGAGGTCGCTTCTCGACCATCACGGCTGGCGCAATGGCCTGTTCAGCTGCACCTGGTGCCGCCGACCGCTCCGTTCTTCCAGGGTGCCGATGTCGTCCTTGCCGCCGATTGTGCACCCTTTGCCTATGCAGACTTCCAGGAAGACCTGCTTAAGGGCAAAGCCCTGGCGATCGCCTGTCCGAAGCTCGATGATACGTCGCCTTACATCGACAAGCTCACAGCAATGATTACGCAGAGCAACATCAAGAGCCTGACCGTTGTTCATATGGAGGTTCCCTGCTGTAACGGTCTGGTCATGATGGCTAAACAGGCCATTGCCAACAGCGGCCGCGATATTCCTTTTGAGACGGTTTGTATCGGCATTCGGGGGGATAAAAAATAACCGGGTCTGGTCGCTGAAATCGCCAACGATGTGAATCGGCGGCTCAGCTTATTGTCAAACCCCTTATTGAATTGATGAGGGGTTTGTTTTTATCTGTCTGACTGGTTAAGTTTTTATGGATGGACGTCTGTCAACAGTGATGGCTCGTCAGATGTAGGATGTGGTGAGGTGCGAACCGCATCGGTTCCGGAATGCTGCGGTTCACGATGTTCACCGCATCCTACGGGTTGACCATGGCCCGCCGTTTCATATCGGCGGCTCTTTTCATCTGGACATTCCTGAGGCCGGTCGCTACTCTTTTGTAGGTGATCGAATTTAATCGGAAAGAGATGATTATGTTCAACCTGATTGTTAAACTCAGCACAGAAGAGAAGGCCTTCCTGGAGACCGTTCGTCTCGCTATGCAAGAATACTTCGGTGAGGATCAACGCCGTATCGATCATGCCCTGCAGGTCTCTCTTTATGCTCGAGAGCTTTTATCCTACATCGAAGCGGACCCGGTCCAGACACTTGCCGCCGCCTACCTGCATGATATCGGTATCCCCGAAGCTGAGCGTAAACACGGTTCCAGTGCAGGTAATTACCAGGAGATAGAAGGGCCGCCCATCGCTAAAGAAATCCTTGCGAGTCTTGATGCAGACGGACCTTTAGTCGACGCGGTCGCCGAGATCGTTGGTAACCATCACACTTCAGGAGCGATTGACTCCACGGAATTTCGTATCATCTGGGACGCCGATGCGCTGGTTAACTTCGCCGGTGTTCTGCAGGGTAAAAGCGAAACCCACATAGAATCCGTATTGCAAGGTCATATGGTCACCGAGGCCGGCTATCGCATGGCCCGCAAGATCTTTTTGCAAGACACCGAGAGTCATAAACGATGCCTGACAGGACACAGACCCGCGATTTTACCCTGACCGTGCGTTATGCAGAAACAGACGCCCAGGGTGTTGTGCATCACGCCAACTACCTGACCTGGTTCGAAGAAGGCCGCTCAGAGTTTCTGCGTCAGCAAGGCTGTTTTTACAGCGATATGGAGCGTGACGGTTTTTTTGTGATTGTTGCCAAAGCAACCGTCGAATATCGCGCGCCTTCTTTTTATGAAGATCGCATCACCATCGCCACCACCTTGCAGAAAGGGCGCGGACGATTGATCGAGTTCTCATACAGAGCGACCAACCAGGACGGCGTCCTCGTGGCTGAAGGGCAGACCCGGCACCTGGTGCTTGACGCTGAACGCAGAATGGTCTCCATCCCCGAGAAGTATCAACGGCTCATATACAAAGTTAATCAGTAAGCTGGAGGCTGGAGGCTGGAGGCTGGAGGCTGGAGGCTGGAGGGCGTAAGCTGTAATAATGCGGCGTTTAGTTTTTAACCTTAAAGCCCTACAGCTTACAGCTCTTTCCCCTTTCCCGTTGACAGTCCAGCAGCTTATTGCTATAAAAATTCTCCGCTGCAAGCGGCAGACTTCAGACAAACAATGCAGGTATAGCTCAGCGGGAGAGCATCCGCCTCACACGCGGAGGGTCGTTGGTTCAATCCCAACTACCTGCACCATGCAATAAGGCTTGTGTATCTATTTACACAAGCCTTTTTATTTGCAGCTTCTACAGAGAGAATGTCTGGCCTTGAATGAAGATTTAAATATTATCGGCCAAGCAATATTGCGGGCCTCTGTTATATTTAACAAACACTGGAAATTACGCTGAAAAGTGCTTGACAGGGCGAGTCTCCTTTGTTAAATGTATGCAGCATTTTGAGTGAAGACGCGTAGCTCAGTGGGAGAGCACTACACTGACACTGTAGGGGTCGGCGGTTCAATCCCGCCCGCGTCTACCATAACCGCTCAAGGCAGGCAGAGGCATCCATGGATGCCTCTTTTCGTTAGTGCCACATAACGAGAAGGAATCAGAATGTCAATGCTGAATGTAACATTACCGGACGGAACTGTTAAGGAAGTCACTGCTGGAACAACACCTCTGGACGTTGCGCGTTCTATTGGTGAAGGTCTTGCCCGCCAGACTGTTGCTGCTTTCATCGGTGACACCCTGGTCGACGTGACAACTCCTCATCGATACCGACGTTGACTTGCGCCTGGTTACACTCAATACTCCCGAAGGACTCGAAACTCTATCGTCATTCAACGGCCCATCTGATGGCTCATGCGGTTAAAGAGCTTTATGGGCATGACGTTCAGGTCACCATCGGTCCGGCGATCGAGTCGGGTTTTTATTACGATTTCTACAGTGATGCCCACACCTTCAGCCCTGAAGAGTTTGACGTCATCGAGCAGAAGATGAAAGAGCTGGCCAAGGCCAACCTGCCGATCGAGCGTCAGGTTGTGAAAAGCTCCGATGCGATCGACCTGTTCCGCGAAATGGGTGAGAAGTATAAGGTTGAGTTGATAGAAGATCTCGGTGTGGAGGAAGTCTCTCTTTATCGGCAAGGTTCATTTGTTGACCTCTGCCGGGGTCCGCATATCCCGTCAACAGGTTTTCTCAAAGTTTTTAAGCTGACCAGTGTTGCCGGTGCCTACTGGCGTGGTGACGAAAAGAACGCCATGCTGCAGCGCATCTACGCGACCGCGTTTACTGACAAGAAAGAGCTAAAACAATATCTGCATCGCATCGAGGAAGCAAAGAAGCGTGACCATCGCAAGCTCGGTCGCGAGCTTGATCTCTTCTCTTTTAGTGAAGAAGCCGGCGCGGGTCTGGTGATCTGGCATCCCGAAGGGCGCCATGTTGAGAACCTTGCTGGAAGACTTTGAAAAACGTGAACACCTCAAGCGTGGTTACGATATCGTCATGGGGCCGCAGATCCTGCGTACCGAGCTCTGGCAAACTTCTGGACATTTCGATAATTATCGCGAAAACATGTATTTCACTGAGGTTGACGAGCAGAGTTACGGCATCAAGCCGATGAATTGTCTCGCTCATATGCTGATTTACAAATCAAGGAAACGTTCCTATCGTGACCTGCCTTTACGCTATTTCGAGTTGGGGACGGTGCATCGTCACGAGAAAAGCGGTGTGCTTGCACGGCTTGCTGCGTGTGCGTGGTTTTACCCAGGATGATGCTCATATCCTCTGTACACCGGAGCAGCTTGATGGTGAGATCAAAGACGTCTTAAGCTTTGTCCAGTACGTTATGGGTATCTTCGGTTTCGAGTACGAGTTGGAAATATCGACGCGCCCTGAAAAAGCCATCGGTTCAGACGAGGACTGGGAGCGTGCAACCAATGCTTTGCAGAGTGCCCTCGATGACACCGGCCTGCCTTATGAGATTAATGAAGGTGATGGCGCTTTCTATGGCCCGAAGATCGATATTAAGCTCAAGGATGCTCTTGACAGGAAGTGGCAGTGTGCTACAATCCAGTGCGATTTCACCCTCCCGGAGCGGTTTGATCTCAGCTATGTCGGGAGTGACGGCGAGAAACATCGGCCGGTCATGGTCCACCGGGTTATCCTGGGGGCCATTGAACGTTTTATCGGCGTGTTGATCGAGCATTACGCTGGCAACTTCCCTCTCTGGATTTCTCCGGTTCAGGTTAAGGTTCTCAACGTAACCGACAGTCAGGCCGATTATGTCAAGAAGGTCTGCGCTGAGCTACGTGAGCAGGGTGTTCGCGTTCAGGCTGATTTACGTAATGAGAAGCTGGGATTCAAGATTCGTGAAGCCCAGATGGAAAAAGTTCCCTATATGTTGGTCATCGGCGACCAGGAAGTGGCCGCAGGGACCGTAACCGCTCGTCATCGCTCAGGTGAAAACCTGGCGCCCATGACGCCAGCGGATTTTGTGCAATTCATTCAAGAAGAATGTCGACAGTTT
Organism: uncultured delta proteobacterium; assembly: GCA_963769955.1. GTDB lineage: Bacteria > Desulfobacterota > Desulfuromonadia > Desulfuromonadales > BM103 > M0040. Next base: position 132,341 of record CAVYNW010000016.1, on the reverse strand, counting down.
CATTAGGAGGTGCGTCATAAGTAAGGACACAACAAATATCAACCAGGCAATTCGTGCCAGCGAAGTTCGCGTTATTGATGACGAGAATAACCAGCTGGGAGTTATGGATTTGAATTCTGCTTTGCAGGCGGCAGAAGAACAAGGCCTTGACCTGGTTGAAGTCTCGCCGACCGCAAAGCCACCCGTTTGCCGGATTATGGATTACGGCAAATATAAGTATCAGCAGAGTAAGCGTGCTGCTGAGGCCAAGAAAAAACAGGTCAGGGTTGAGATCAAGGAAGTCAAGCTGCGTCCCAAAACTGATGAGCACGACTACCAGTTTAAGGTAAAAAATGCCATGCGTTTCCTCGGTGAAGGCAACAAGGTCAAGGTTACGATCATGTTCCGTGGCCGCGAGGTGACTCATCCGGAATTCGGTCGCCGCATCCTTGAAAGAGTTGCGACAGATGTCGAGGAGCTCGGTCAGGTCGAAAGCCGGCCGAATATGTCCGGACGCTTCATGAGCATGGTGATCAGCCCGCTTAAGAAATAAAGCTAACGGCTTAGAGTCGTTACAGAATCAAAATATATAAGGAGAAAAGTAATGCCTAAGATCAAGACCAATCGCGGAGCAGCCAAACGCTTCCGTAAGACTGGAACCGGCAAGATCCGTCGCAACAAGGCGTTTACCAGTCACATTCTGACCAAAAAATCGACCAAGCGTAAGCGCGACCTGCGCCAATCGACCCTGGTTGACCAGTGCGACGCCAAGAATATCCGCTGTCTGATCCCTTACCTGTAAGGGGCGTACAGTATCAACACAACTCGTGAACTGTGGGGCTAAATATCTCCCCCTGCAGATCCGGGTGGCGGCAATGACCGCTTTACTGACTCACAAGGAGAAAAGCAATGGCAAGAGTAAAAAGAGGCTTTAAAGCCAGACGTAGACGCAACAAGGTATTAAAGCTTGCAAAAGGCTATCGTGGCGCCCGTAGTAAACTGTTCCGGAGTGCAACCGAAGCCGTCGATCGTGCACTTAATTATGCCTACCGTGACCGCCGTGTTCGCAAGCGTGATTTCAGGGCCCTCTGGATTGCCCGGATTAATGCGGCGGCACGTGACAACGGCCTCTCTTACAGCCGCTTGATTCACGGCTTGAAGCAGGCAGAGATCGGTATCGATCGTAAAATCCTTGCCCAGCTCGCCGTCACTGACCCCGCTCGGTTTTGGCTCTATCGTAGAGAAAGCCAAGGCCCAGCTTCAGTAACTGCCGAACGCTAAAGAGATGGGGACTTGCCCCATCTCTTTTTTTTAAGTTACGACCTGGCCCTCTGTCAGGTCGTAGTATTCTCTGGTCTGGAATATCATGAAAGATAAACTGAATAAGATCGAAGAAGCCGCTTTGCAGGCAGCGAATAAAGCTGTTGGCGAAGTTGAGTTGCAGCAGGTTCGCGCACGTTATCTTGGTAAGAAAGGTGAAATCACTGCCGTCATGAAGGGGATGGGGCAACTTTCCCCTGAAGAACGACCATTGATCGGTGGTCTTGCCAACGAAGTGAAGAGCCGCCTGGAAGACGCCTTTGCTGTACGGCAGGAGACTTTGCGCCAGGAACTGATGCAGCAGAAGCTTGCCAACGAACGCCTGGATGTCACACTGCCTGGCCGCGTTCATAAACCCGGATTCAAGCATCCGATCACCCGGGTGACAGAAGAAGTCGTCGGCATTTTTTCAGCTCTTGGCTTCGGCGTCGCGGAAGGCCCGGAGATCGAAAAAGACTTCTATAACTTCGAGGCACTGAATATCCCGAAAGACCATCCGGCTCGTGATATGCAGGACACTTTCTATATCTCGGAAGACGTTGTGTTGCGTACGCACACGTCGCCGGTTCAGATTCGCACCATGCTCGATCACGAGCCGCCTGTCCGAGTGGTTGCTCCGGGTACCGTCTATCGTCGTGATTCTGACATCACGCATAGTCCGATGTTCCATCAGATTGAAGGTTTTCTGGTTGATCGCAAGGTCACCTTTGGCGATCTGAAGGGCATTCTGACGACCTTTATCAATGAGTTTTTCGGTCAGAATATTGCCGTTCGTTTTCGTCCTTCATTTTTCCCTTTTACTGAGCCTAGTGCTGAAGTCGATATCCAGTGCGTGATTTGCGGCGGCAGCGGTTGTCGTGTCTGCAGCAACTCGGGCTGGTTGGAGATCCTGGGCAGCGGCATGATTGATCCCGAGGTTTTTAAGTCAGTCAACTATGACCCGGAGTTGTACAGTGGTTTTGCCTTCGGTATGGGGATCGAGCGCCTTGCCATGTTGAAGTACGGTGTCAATGATTTGCGCCTTTTCTTTGAAAATGACATGCGGTTTTTGCAGCAATTTTGAGAGCGGAGGCTGGTTCCAGGAGGCTAGGGACTGGCAAATTATTACAATACTTTTAACTGTTTGCAGTTTTTGTTTAATAAAGGACTTTAGGTATGAAAGTCACCTTGAACTGGCTCAAGGATTACGTTGATTTCGATTTAAACGCTGATGACCTCTCCCATCGACTGACCATGACCGGTCTTGAAGTTGATGCCATGGAACGTCTTGGCGAAGGCCTGGACACGGTCATTGTTGCCCGTCTTGCAGATGTGCAGCAACACCCTGATGCTGATCGCCTGACCGTCTGTACGGTAGATACGGGCAGTGCTACACAGCAGGTCGTTTGTGGTGCCAAAAATCACAAGACCGGTGATCTGGTTGCTCTGGCCCAGGTCGGTACAATCCTGCCCGGCAACTTTAAAATCAAGAAGTCGAAGATCCGTGGCCAGGAGTCTTTCGGCATGCTCTGCTCAACCAGTGAGCTGGGCCTGTCGGAAGAATCGGAGGGAATCCTGATCCTGCCGCCAGGTCTGACTTTGGGGCAGCCGGTATTCGAGCAGCTTAAGCTCAAGGATGTCATGTACGAGATTGGTCTGACACCGAATCGAGCGGACTGTCTGAGTGTCGTAGGCGTTGCACGCGAGGTCGCCGCCATGGTGGGAGCCCCGTTGCGCCTGCCTGAGCCGGTCATCCATGAGAGGGGTCAGTCCATCGCTGAAAAAACTTCGGTCACTCTCGAAGACCCCAATCTGTGCCCGCGCTATGCCGCGCGTTTGATCGAGAATGTCAAGATCGGCCCGTCTCCGGAGTGGCTGGTTCGTCAGCTTGAAGCCGTCGGACTCAGGTCAATTAACAACGTCGTTGACGTCACCAACTTTGTCATGATGGAGTTGGGACAACCGCTGCACGCCTTTGATTTCAATCTGCTTCGTCAAGGTCGGATTGTTGTGCGTCGGGCCGAAGAAGGCGCCCCGTTTACGACCCTCGATGGTCAGGTCCGCACGCTGATGGCTTCAGACCTGGTGATCTGCGATGGTGAAGGGCCTGTTGCACTGGCAGGCATCATGGGCGGCGGCAACTCGGAGGTCAGCTCTGAGACCACAGATATCCTGCTCGAAAGTGCCTATTTCAATCCGGTGACCATCCGTCGTACCAGCAAACGTCTGGGGCTGCATACGGACGCCTCGCATCGCTTTGAACGCGGTACTGATGTTGACATGGTCCCCCTGGCCCTTGATCGTGCTACAGCCCTGATTGCTGAGTTGGCAACCGGGCAGGTCGCTAAAGGTGTTGTGGATGCTTATCCCTCGACATTGCCACGACGTAAAGTGACGGTTACGGCGTCAAAAACCAACCAGGTCCTGGGCCTCGAGGTTGATGCAGATGATATCTGCCATAAACTCACTTCAATCGGACTTAAATGTGCTCTTGATGTTGATCGCAGTGACGGTGCGATCGTGGTTGAAATTCCCAATTTCCGTCCTGATCTTGAGCGCGAAATTGATCTGATCGAAGAAGTCGCACGTCTGATTGGTTATGATGAGATTCCCGTGACCATGCCGACCAGCAGCCTGACCTGTCAACAGCTCCCAGCTCATCTGAGCAGTGAACGGCAGGTTCGTGACCTGATGATCCAGCAGGGTTATTCGGAAGTGATCAACTACTCATTTTATAACTCGGGCTGTCTCGATAAACTGAGGATAGCCGAAGATGACTCGCGCCGTCAGAACATCCATATTCTTAATCCCCTTACAGAAGAGCAGGGGGTGATGAGAACCACTCTGGTGCCGAGTCTTCTGGAAACCGCTTCAAGAAATCTGGCCTATCGCAGCGAGAATCTTGCGCTTTTCGAGTTGCGCCCGGTTTTCCAGGCCGTTGAAGAGTCAGAGCTGTCAGAAGAAAAACTGCGTCTGGTTGCCTTCCTCTGCGGCCGTCGTGAAGCTCAGGGCTGGGCACAGTCCGCCGAAGGGGCCGATTTCTTCGATATGAAGGGCGTTGTTGAACAACTTCTGGCTAACCTCGGTGTAAGCGAGGTGCGTTGGCAGGTCGAGCATGATGAAGCTTTCTACCACCCCGGAAAATCCTGCTCGATCTACCAGGGTGAGCGTCTGCTCGGAACCCTGGGGGAACTGCATCCTGAAGTCGTGCGTAATTTTGACCTTGCTCCCTCATCCATCCTCTGTGACATCGATGTTGAAGCTCTCTTCGAACTTGGTGACACGACGGTTAAATTCAAGCCCCTTTCTCGCTTCCCGGATGTGCAGAGAGACTCGGCTTTCCTGGTTGCCCAGGAGGTCACGGCTCAACAGATCTTCGACGTTCTTAATCACGTCAAGCTCAAAGATCTTGAGAGTATTGAGTTGTTTGATGTCTATTGCGGCGAGGGTGTTGCCGAGGGCAAGAAGAGTATGGCAATCCGAGCCTGTTATCGTGCGATGGACCGTACGCTCACAGATGAACTGATCCAAAATCTTCATGGAAAGTTGATTAAGGCGATGGAAAAGGAGCTAAAAGCTGAGCTTCGTTAAAAAAATCATTTGCTTAGCTCGTTCGTGATGTGATATAAAAACCTGAAAATTCGGGTAGATATAAATTAGGAGGTGGATATATATGACTAAGGCGGATCTTGTCGAAAATGTGTATCTGAAGACCGGTTTCTCCAAAAAAGAATCCGCAGAGATCGTCGAAATGGTTTTTGATATCATGAAGACCACTCTTGAAGACGGTGACAAAATTAAAATTGCCGGCTTCGGAAATTTCGTCGTTAAAGACAAAGCGACTCGCCGCGGCCGTAATCCACAGACTGGCGATGAGATTGAAATCTCTTCACGTCGGATCCTGACCTTTAAGCCGAGCCAGGTTCTTAAAGCAGCTATCAACGGCTCGGAGTAGTAAAGCTGGCCCGCTCCGCCATCTCCAGGAGTTCGGCGCATGGACTTTCAGATTCCTGAAAAGCTCTATTATAAAATCGGTGAAGTTGCCAAATTCACCGGTATCAAGACTCACGTCCTCCGCTACTGGGAGACAGAGTTTAAAGCCATCCGACCTAACAAGAGCCGCAGTAATCAGCGGCTCTATCGCAAGCAGGATGTTGAACTGATCCTGCACCTTAAAGATCTTCTCTACAATCAGGGCTTTACCATTGCAGGAGCACGTAAGAAGTTGCGTGAGAAGCCGGCGGCAAAAGCTGTCGAAGCGCCGTGCAGCACCTGCTCCAGCCAAGACCAGTGAACAACCGCCTGTTGAGTCCTCTGATCAACTTACACTGCCGTTATCAAGGTCTTACGATTCGAAACTGCTTAAGGAAATCCGCCAGGATCTTCTGCGCCTCAAGAAAAGTCTGGAAACCGAATCCTTGAGATCGTACCGATCATTTATCAACCTGCTCCCAAGACATAATTCGTGCTGATTTTACTGACAAATGATGATGGAATTCATTCCGCAGGGTTGCAGGCTCTTGCCGATGAAATGCAATCTCTGGGCAGGGTTGCCGTCGTCGCACCGGATCGGGAGAGAAGCGCAGTCGGACATGCGCTGACTCTGCATTCCCCGCTGCGGGCTGAAGAGATTCAAGCCAATAAATGGGCTGTCAGCGGAACACCGACAGATGCCGTCAGCCTTGGCGTTTATGGGTTGCTCAAGGAAAAGCCGGCTCTGGTGGTCTCCGGTATCAATAAGGGCGCCAACATGGGTGATGACCTGACCTATTCAGGGACAGTCGCTGCCGCTATGGAGGCCACCCTGATGGGGGTCCCCGCCATTGCCATCTCCCTGGCGTCGAAAAACTTCAGCTATGAGGATTTCACGCATGCAGCTGTTGTCGCCAGGCAGTTGGCGGAAACTGTTCTGGAGCATGGCCTGCCTCGCTGACACCTTTATCAATGTCAACGTTCCCGATTCTGCCCCTTTGGGAATACGTATAACCAGACAAGGCAAACGGGTTTATGAAGATGCCATTGTGCAGAACTGTGATCCCAGAGGCCGCACTTATTACTGGATCGGCGCCGGTGATCTTGGTTTCCAGAATCTCGAAGGCTCTGATTTTCATGCCGTTCAGAACGGCTATGTTTCCGTGACCCCGCTGCACCTCGACCTGACCAACTATGCGGCCATGGACAGAATCCGCCAGTGGGGTCTGGAAGAAACGTCTCTGACTGATAGCAAGTCGGGGGCTGATTGATGAAAGATTACACGATCTCTCGCCGGAGAATGGTTGAAGAGCAGATTATTGGCCGCGGCGTCACGGACCCGCGTGTTATCGACGCCATGCTCAAGGTTCCCCGCCATAAATTTGTCGAAGAGGCTCTTGCCGGCAAATCATATCAGGATGCACCCTTGCCGATCGGTGAAAAACAAACCATCTCTCAACCCTACATGGTTGCGGTTATGAGTGAAGCCTTGATGCTCGATGGCTCTGAAACGGTTCTGGAGGTTGGCACCGGGTCCGGCTATCAGGCTGCGGTTCTGGCCCTGCTCGCTGAACGCGTCTTCTCCCTCGAACGCATACCGGCACTTGCTCGTCGTGCACGTAAGGTTTTGGACAGTAACGGCTTCAGCAAGGTGAATATCCGCCTTGCCGACGGTACTGTCGGCTGGCAGGATAAGGCCCCGTTTGACGGCATCATTGTTACGGCGGGCGCGCCAAAAGTGCCGCAGGAGTACCTCGACCAGTTGTCGATTGGCGGTCGCCTGGTCATACCGGTCGGCGATCGGGACAGTCAGGTTCTGATGCGGATTACCCGAGGTCGGAGAAACCGACTATAAAGAAGAAAAGATGCTCGGTTGCCGTTTTGTCCCCCTGATCGGCAACCAGGGCTGGAAACAGGAGATATAATCGGCATGCGCATGATCCGCAAACTCTATGATTGGGTTCTGCATTGGGCCGAAACCCCCTATGGAGGTCCGGCTCTTTTTTTGCTCGCGCTGATTGAATCCTCTGTTTTTCCTGTCCCACCTGACGTTTTGTTGATTGCCCTTTGTATTGCCTTGCCCTCCCGTGCCTGGCGTTTTGCGCTCCTGGCTTCGGCGGGGTCTGTACTCGGCGGCTTACTTGGCTATGGTATAGGCTGGGGCGCCTGGCCTCTGGTCAACAGCTTCTTTTTTGATTATATCCCGGGCTTTACGCCACAGGTCTTTGCCAAGGTGCAGTCCCTGTTTGAGGCCTATGGTTTCTGGGTGGTTTTTACCGCCGGATTTACACCGATCCCTTACAAGGTGATTACCATTGGATCCGGTGTCTTTCAAATCAACCTGGCGATATTCATGATCGCTTCGCTGGTCAGCCGCAGTTTACGTTTTTTCCTGGTTGCCTGGCTGCTGCATCGATTTGGACCCGGAATGCGGGATTTTATCGACCGCTATTTCAATCTGCTCAGCATTGTTTTCCTGATTTTGTTGTTTGGCGGCTTCCTGATGTTGAAATATGTCTTCTGATGTAAGACACTTAAAGCGTGTGAATGACTTTCTGCCAAGCTTGATATTGTCTGAACTCTGGAATCAAGGCACTCATGTCTCGAACCGCCCTAAATAGTCTGATCCTGGTGATTTGCTGTGTGGTCTTGGTTGCCTGCGCGCCGACCGGGATTTATCACACAGTTCAGCCAGGGCAGACCCTTTATCGGATTGCGCGGACTTACAAGGTTGAAGAGGGCCGACTTGCCCGGATCAATAACATCAAGGACCCGACCCAGCTTAAAGCCAATCAGAGAATATTTATTCCGGGAGCCACTCGGAAGCTAAATGTTCCGAGCACATCGGTTGCGAGCAAAAAATCGACGCCGAGTCCCACTCGCAAGGCGACAACACGGCCAAGGCACAGCCAAGGCAAAGACGGCGCAGGTTAAGCCCTCAACCAATAAACCCTCACCGCCCACAAAGAAATCAACCGCTGTAAGCAAACCTGCCAAGGGGATTTTCATCTGGCCGGCTCAGGGCAAACTCCTCAACAAGTTCGGCAAGCAGGGTCAGAAGGTTTACAAAGGTATTGAAATAGACCTCAAGAAAGGTTCTGCTGTCACTGCCGCTGCTTCGGGCAAGGTCATCTATAGTGGCAATGGCATTCCCGGCTATGGCAACCTTGTCATCATTGAACATTCTGACAATTTTTTCAGTGTTTATGGCTATAATCATAAGAATCTTGTTGAGATGGATGATTTTGTCGGCCAGGGGAAAAGATCGCTTTGAGTGGTCTGCCGCCAAATGGACAAAGTGCCCGACTTCATTTCGAAATTCGCAGGGGAAAGTCAGCTGTAAATCCGATTTTGTACTTGCCTTAGAGAGTCTGCTCACTTAGACTCATTAACCGCTATAACTTCAATGCTCGCTATAACCATGCCACACTCAAGAGCCATATAATCCATGTACGGAGAGAGTTTGTGCTATGAATGATGCCTTGCAGGACAGTGAAAAAGTCGAGCTCGAGGATGAGGTGCAGAAAACGCACTGCTGGTGACAGATGAAGAGCCTGATTCCGCAACCCTCGCTGCTGTAGAGATCGAAGAGAGGAAGAAAAAGAGTCGACTGAAGATTATGAAGACTTTGCGATGGATGCGATCAAGCTCTATCTCAAGGATATTCAGAAAACCAACTTGTTGACAGCTGAAGAAGAGAGGGCACTGGCGCGACGAATCGATGACGGTGATATGGCCGCTCGCGATCGCATGATCGAGTCGAACCTCAGGCTGGTTGTCAAAATTGCCAAGCGCTACATGAATCGTGGCCTGCCTTTTCTCGATCTGATCGAAGAAGGCAACCTCGGCCTGATCAAGGCTGTTGAGCGCTTCAAGCTCAGTAAGGAATGTCGCTTCTCGACCTATGCCACCTGGTGGATTCGTCAGTCCATCGAGCGTGCCCTGGTCAACCAGAGCCGCACGATTCGTCTGCCTGTGCATGTCTCGGACGATATCAATAAACTGATCAAAATTACCCGTGAGCTGGTTCGTGTTTATAATCGCGAACCGCAGATCAAAGAAGTCGCAGAGGCCATGGGCGTTGAACCTGCCTATGTCCGCCGACTCATGGTTTTGCTCAAGAAGACCTTTTCCATTGAGCACCCCATGGGTGAAAACAGTGACTACAGCTCTGATCGACACAATTGAGGACTCCACTGTAGTCAACCCGCTCGAACTTGCCGAATGGCTCAACAAGTATCAGCATTATCGCTGATCTGTTGGCGACTCTCAATGATAATGAAAAAGAGATTATCGCCCTCGCTTTGGTCTGGATGACCGCGATCCGCAAACCCTTGACACCATCGGCCGCCAGTTTGGTGTGACCCGGGAGCGTATCCGACAGATTGAGGCAAAGAGTCTTGAGAAGCTAAGGGCCCTGCTTGCCGAACGTGACCCGTCTACGAAGACGAGGATTGAGAATGGAAGAACTGAAGAGTATTATTCGCGACATCCCTGACTTCCCCAAGAAGGGCATTATCTTTAAAGACATCACGACCTTGCTCTCTGATGCGCCGCAGCTTTCATCGCATGATCGATCTGATTGCGCATCGCTATGTCGGTCAGAAAATCGACCAAGATCGTCGGTGTCGAGGCTCGTGGTTTTGTTTTGGGTTCTGCTCTGGCCTACAAACTTGGAGTTGGTGTCACGCTGGTTCGCAAACCCGGTAAGCTGCCATCGAAAGTACGTCAGATCACCTACGATCTTGAATATGGAACCGATACTCTGGAAATCCACGAAGATGCTTTTGAAAAGGGTGACAAAGTCATTATCGCCGACGATCTGCTGGCGACCGGAGGTACGGTTTCAGCCGTTGTCAAACTCGTCGAGGAGCTTGGTGCCGAAATCATAGAGTGTGCCTTTATGGCAGAGCTGGACTTTCTGCAAGGCCGAAAACGTCTGCCTGAAGGAAAGGTTTCAGTCTGCTCAATTTTTAGAGGATTAAACTGATATCGGCCCCGTAGCTCAGCTGGATAGAGCAACCGCCTCCTAAGCGGTAGGCCTTGGGTTCGAATCCCGACGGGGCCGCCAATAAAAACAGCCACTTAGCTTATTTGCTAGGTGGCTTTTTTGTCTCTATAGACATATAATGCTGACTTTTGTGCTATCTTTCTGCTTGCCGTTAGTCATTAGACATAACTATCCAAGCTGTTTAAAGACACGATAAACGCCTCCTTGAGAATAAGGGCGTTTAATCTTTTGGATGTTGCCAAGACTTTATGCTTGTTTAGAATTAAAATCTTTTGTTTGGTTGTCATAACCATCTGCCATGTGTAATTCGGTAAAGCATTTATGGCTTATGTTGTTTATGTTTTTTCCTGGGATTTTACCCAAAACGTAAGCTTTCCAGCGGGCTAGACACTGGGAAATTTTTGTTGTGCTTCTTGTCATTAATTACGGTTCGCGTCAATCAGGTTCATTGCAGCCAACAAAAGACCCATGGCAATAAAGGCCCCGGGCGGCAGGATCATCAACAGTAGTGGCTGGTAGCTTGAACCAAAGAGGGAAACCCCTAACAGAGAACCGGAACCGAACAGCTCACGGACAGCACCGAGGACAAAAAGGGCCAGGGTGAAGCCGGATCCCATACCAAGACCATCCACCATGGATGGAAGCAGGCGGTTCTTTGAGGCAAAGGCTTCCGCGCGTCCCAGGATAACGCAGTTGACTACAATCAGAGGGATGAAGATACCGAGCGCCTTGTAAAGATCATAAAAGTAGGCCTCCATGCAGAGTTGAACAACGGTCACAAAGGTCGCGATAATGACGATGAAGGCCGGAATACGGACCTTCGACGGGATAACCTGGCGCAACAGCGAAACGACAACATTCGAACCAACCAGAACAAAGGTTGTCGCCAACCCCATACCGAGTCCATTTTCAGCACTTGTCGTCACCGCCAGAGTCGGACACAATCCGAGCAACAAGCGAAAAACGGCATTCTCACGCCAGAGGCCTTTTTTGAAATTCTCAAACAAGCTCATGGCTTCGCTCCTTCAAAGGAGATCACTTGCAGTTGGTGTTGTTGGTAGAATTGCAGGCCTTGATAAACAGCCTTCACGACAGCCCGCGGCGAAATAGTCGCCCCGGTAATCTGGTCGAAGTCACCGCCATCCTTCATCACTCGCCAATCGACCCCTTCCAGCGACTTCCCTTTAAACTGACCTTTGAAGGCCTCACGGGTGATCTTGTCACCAAGCCCGGGAGTTTCTGTATGACTAAGAATTTCCATGCCAACAACCACCCCTCCGGGCTCGACGCCAACCATAACTGTGATGTTGCCGCTGTATCCGTCGGGGGCAACCACAGGAAACGCAATTCCAGTAAGCTTACTGTTCTGTCGACCGAGAAAGAAGGTCCGCTTGAGCTCGCGCCCCTTCTTGTCCTGACCGTAGACCAATTGCACCCTGTCTGCATCGGGGCTGTTATCAAAGGTCGGCAAAACGGTCTGCAACGCCCGCAGGGTTTCCAAACGACGTTGCTCGGCAATCGGCTCGCGTGTTTGCGCTTCCACTAGGGAAAGAAGCAGGCCGGCACCCACAGTAATCAAGGTCAAGGCCAGAACCAGACGAGGCAATCCGTTCATATCAACTCTTCCCGGCCGGGACACCAAAAGTCCTTGGCTGCAGATAACGATCAATCAGCGGTGTCGCCGCATTCATGAGCAGAATAGCGAAAGAGACACCCTCGGGATAGCCACCGAAGAGCCGGATCAGCACAGTCAATAAGCCGCAACCGACCCCGAACAACAACATCCCCCTTGTGGAAACTGGAGTGGTCACCATATCCGTTGCCATATAGAAAGCGCCGAGCACCAAACCGCCACTCAGTAGATGGAAGATAGGATCAGGATACTTTGCCGGGTTGATTACCCAGAAGAGTCCGGAGAGTAATATCACCGTACCGACAAAGGCCGTGGGGATATGCCAGGTAAGGATGCGACGATAAAAGAGATAAACAGCGCCGAGCAACAGTGCCAGAGCTGAGACCTCGCCGATGCAACCGGGCATATTGCCCAGAAAATAATTCAGCATGTCCCCCTGTTCGACGGGCATCTTCCCGGTCAACATGACGGCGTTCTTCCACGCGCCCAACGGCGTGGCCGTAGTCACGAGATCAAGTCCAGAGGCAAGTGGTGCCGGTGCCGACCAGGTGGTCATCTGCACAGGGAACGAAATCAGTAATACGACCCGGGCCACCAGGGCCGGGTTGAAGGGATTCGAGCCGAGTCCACCGTAAACCTGCTTGCCGACGACGATAGCAATCACGGCGCCGAGCAGAGTCAGCCACCAGGGGCTGGACGGTGACAGATTAAAGGCAAGCAGAACACCGGTTATCGCGGCACTGCCATCTGCGATCGTAACAGGACGACCCATGATGCGTTGGCAAACCACTTCGGTCGCCAGACACCCCAAGGTTGCAATCAACAATACTGTCAAGGCTGCCGGCCCAAAGTAATAGACCGCCACGGCGCAAGCGGGTAACAGACTGTAAAGCACAGCATGCATCACCTTGGACGTGGTATCGCCGGAATGGATATGCGGCGAAGAGGAGAGATAGAGTTGTTTGCTCAATGGTTTCAAGAGTTGCTCTTTTTGGCAAGGATAGCTGCCTTACCGTAGCGGATTGTCTGCACCAACGGAATCGTCGCAGGACAAACGTAGCTGCAGCTGCCGCATTCGATACAATCCATAGCGCAATACTCTGACGCTTCCGCCAGTAAATTGCGACGCGAGTAGGCTGCGATCGTTGTTGGCAGAAGATTCATCGGACAAGCCTGCACACAACGCGAGCATCGGATACAGGGACCTTCCGGCTGAAGATCAACGTCTTCATCGCGCAACAACAACAGGCCAGAGGTTCCCCGTGTTGCCGGGACTTCAAAGCCGAGCTGAGTAAAACCCATCATGGGGCCGCCGAGAACTATCTTGCCCGGCTCTTCAAGCAGCCCCCCACAGACCTCCACCAGATGGGAGAGCGGGGTGCCAATGCGAATTCTCAAGTTTTTGGGCTCGCGAATGGCTGGCCCTGTCACCGTACAGATTCTTTCGATCAATGGGCGCCCGAACAGAACCGCATCTGTAACAGCTGCTGCCGTCGATACATTGTGCACTGCAACACCAATGTCCATCGGTAGTCCGCCTGAAGGGACCTCGAGTCCGGTTACTGCGGCGATCAGTTGCTTCTCCGCGCCCTGCGGATATTTGACTTGTAGAGGCATAATTTCAACCGGAGTATCAGCACACTCTTTTTTTAGCAGGGCTATCGCATCCGTTTTATTCGCCTCTATGCCGATCACGGTCCGCTCTGCACCGAAGACATATTGCAACAGGGCCACGCCCTGAAGAATGCGCTCTGGCTCTTCAAGCATTATACGATGATCAGCCGTCAGGTAGGGTTCACACTCGACGCCGTTAAAGATCAGCGTACTGATCTTTTTTTCCGGGGGAGGCGACATTTTGACATGTGTGGGAAAAGCCGCGCCGCCCATACCGACCACGCCGGCAAGACGAACCTTCTCGATCATTTCAGCAGGCGAGAGTTTGTTGGGATCGGCTGGCTGCAGGTCTGTAGACCAACGGTCCTCGCCGTCCGGTTTGATTACGACAGCTGGCAGTGATGTCCCCCACGGGTGAGGACGATTCTCGACGGCAACGATCTTGCCAGAGGTTGGTGCGTGCACCGGCACGGAGATAAAACCTTTCGCTGTGCCGATCATCTGGCCCCGGGAAACGTTCTGCCCGATTTCGACACATGACGCAGCGGGGGCCCCGATATGCTGGGCCAAAGGCACCACCATTTCTTCTGGTAAGGGACAGGTTCCGACCGGCTTGTGGGCCGTCGCAAATTTATTGTCTGGGGGGTGAATGCCACCTGAAAAACTTCTTAGTTTCATAACTCGATGCTGTGAATGCGTTGATTGCTTATGCGGCATCTCTTTTAGCCACGTTTTTCAACGTTCCGAAAGAACTGCCTTCTGGGTAACCCATAGAGAAATCACGAATACATTTGGTCGGACATTTTTCCACTGCGTCTAAGGCACCCTCGTGATCTTCATAAATCACCACAGCCAAGAAGTCCTCAATAACGTAAGCACTCGGCGCCGTTTTCTTGCAGATCTGGCAGCCGAGACAAGCAACCTTGCAGTATTTCCGTGAGACAGCACCCTTGTCGTGACTGTTGCACAAAACATGCACCGTGGCTTCCAGGGGCGTCATTCTGATGACCTGGCGCGGGCACGCAGCAACACACTTACGGCAACCTGTGCATTTTTCGCGGCTGATAACAGCCAAACCCTCTGCAGTCATTTCAATGGCGTCAAACGGGCATGCTCTCTGGCAGGAACCGAGGCCAACGCAACCGCCAGGACAGACTTTTGGCCCACCGGCAATGCTTTGTGCGGCAACACAGTCCGCTAAGCCGAGGTAGCGATATTTACTAACGGCCAGGCGATTGTCGCCCTGGCAGAGGACCACCGCGACCTGTGGCTTGGAAACTTCGAATTCTCTCCCGAGGGTGCGGCCGAGCGCGGCAACGGTTTCGGCACCACCTGGCGGGCATTGGTCGAGGTCGGCTTGATTGGCGACCAAAGCACTGCTATAGCCAGCACAGCCCGGATAACCACATGCACCGCAGTTAGCGCCGGGCAAGGCTTCAGAATCGCTACTTCACGCGGGTCGATCTCAACGGCAAACTTTTTGGCCGCCAGGCCGAGGGCTATGGCTGCGGTCAGGCCGATTCCGGCGAGACTTAATGTGGCTGCAAGCATAACTTCATATAACTCCCTGAGGACAGCAACTGACTGTCAATTTAATATCTCCAGAGGACGAACTAACCGAATGAGCTTTGTCTCGTTAGCCTTTGACCAGCCCGGCGAATCCCATAAAGGAAAGGGATAACAGGCCGGCTGTTACCAGGGCGATTGCTGTTCCTTGAAAACTCTGCGGTATAGCACAGAGCTCAAGTCGTTCACGCAGACCTGCAAAGAGAACCAGAGCCAGAGTAAAGCCGAGGGCAGCTCCTATAGAAAAGACAACACCCTCCAGAAAGGTGTAGTCTTTTTGAACATTTAAAACGGCCAGCCCCAGAACCGCGCAATTAGTAGTAATCAGTGGCAGGAAGATTCCCAGTGATTGATAGAGAGTCGGACTAACCTTCTGAATGATCATCTCTACCAGTTGGACCAGTGAGGCAATCACCAGGATAAAGGCAATTGTTTGAAGGTATTCAATGCCGAACGGGATCAGTACAAAATACTGGATGAACCAAGTGACGACCGTCGCCACGGTCATTACAAAGGTCACTGCCATCCCCATGCCGAGGGCTGTCTCCACCTTCTTGGAGACCCCGAGGAAGGGGCAGATGCCAAGGAACCGCGCCAGGACGAAGTTGTTGACGAAGATGGAGCTGACAAGGATTAGTAAAAGGTCAGTCATAGTATTCTAGAGGCCGACTTGGCCAGTCCCGCAATGTCAGCTGTATGAAGATATTGGGGTGATTCAGAGATTAAGTCATTGTTCCGATAGCCAATATTGCAGGAAATACGTTCCGCTGCATTGATTAAGCTGGTGGTTAAACCTTTTCCAGAGAGGGTTTCATGATTTAATCTGTAAGAAGGGGCCACCAGACAGAGACTGGCAATTGCCGTACCCGTTTCGTCCAGGACAGGCGTGGCAATTGATGTGACGCCTTGCCCCAAGATGTTTTTGTCTAAACAGTAACCTTGCTCTTTTATCCTTTGGTAGACTTTAGAGTAGTTTTGGTCTTGTTGCGAATTGGCTAAAAAAATCATGCCCGCCGCACTATTGTCGACTGGTAGTTGGACCCCCATAAACGATGATGTATTCACTTTCTGATTGGTTTCGACCTTGTCCAAAAAGAGAACCTTTTCGTTTTTCACGATAACCAGGTATATGGTTTCATGAATTTCGCGAACCAGGTTTTCCATGATTGGTTTTGCTTTTTTATGTAAATCCATGCTGGAAATAAGTTTGCAACTGGTCTCATATGCAGAGAACCCAGCTTTGTACTTGCTGTGATGTTTTCTCTCTTGTGTTGGTACTCTTGATGTAGTCCCTCTTCTTAAGAGTCTCGATATAACGATATGCTTTTGATTTGCTTAAGCCGAGCTTTTTTGATAAGTCGCTAACGGTGAAGCCATTACGAAAATCAGAGATAGCCTCCAATACGTCCAGAGCCGTTTCCACGGTAGCTATAATGTATTTGTCACTTTCGTTGTTCATCTATAGTATTTTTCTAACAATTAAGTTGTTGTTAACTGAGGCACCTAAAAATGCCCATACACCATATACAGCTGCCACATGGCTCTTCATTTATATGACAATCTTGTTCAAAAGCCTCTGTTTGAACATAGTCACAAGGAGCTAACCCACAACCAGAACAGTACGGATAGTCATATGCGATTACGCTTTTACGAAAATTGGTAAAATCATCTGAATTCCAGATATCCATGA
The DNA here is from genome assembly GCA_963769955.1 of uncultured delta proteobacterium. Lineage (GTDB taxonomy): Bacteria > Desulfobacterota > Desulfuromonadia > Desulfuromonadales > BM103 > M0040. The sequence continues at coordinate 115,577 of CAVYNW010000016.1, read as the reverse complement.
TGCCCTTGTCGGAAAGGTTGCCAAATGTTTTCGTTTGCACCTCTTGCCTCCATCCACTGGCAAAACATTGATAGGCATGCCAGAGAAAGTAACAAGGATGAACATCGCCTTTCCAATTCACAAAAGCACTGCCATCTTCAACAAACTCACATTTTCGATCATCCCTTAATGTGACTTCTGGAAGTTGAAGATCCAGACCATGCTCGGCTGCTATGAAGGATGCTTCTTCAAAAATGGCCGCAACCTTATCGAACCAATCAAGGTCGAGTGAGTAAAGCTTTTTGAGATCCAGGAACACCCCGTTTTTTTCGGCGTCAGCTTTCATCTTTTCGACATGTTCGATGATTTTTAGCTCTTCAGGATCTCTGTTTTTGTAGAACTTCCAGATCACTTGAGGGTAGCGGGTGATATCTACTCCGACACTTTCCGCTTGTTTCTTCCCTTCGAGAAAGAATTTTAGCGACCGATCGGAACAGAGTGAATAAGCGGCTTCCGCTGTATGATCTTGATCGTAAGGCAAAACATGTGTGACAAGCGCAAATGACGCGCCTCGGGAAGCTGCCCAGGAAATAGCGGCTGGCAGCTCTTTGAGGTTGCTACGCATTGCAACAAACTCAACTCCTATGCGGAAATCCGTTCTGCTCAAAGATCTCTTTGCGGCATCGAGGTGATTTAATGCACAATCAATGTTAGACAATTCGCCGCCGGCGCGCATTCTTTTGAATCTGTCGGGACTAATTGTATCGATTGACAGGCAGATACGGTCCAACCCGGCCTCAAGTAAAGAAAATGCACGGCTTTCGTCAAGTAGAAGCCCGTTGGATTGGAAGCCGATCCAACCTTCTGAAGACATGTGTCTTTTTGCTAAACGGATAAAATCTTCGAGTTTCGGATGAAGCAATGGTTCGCCGACTCCATTAAGTATCAGAGCTTTGGCATGGGGTAAGGCAGGCAAGATACGTGCAAAGGTCTCTTCACTGAGATCACCTTCATCAATACAGCGGTCGTCCGACTGCTTCACGCACATAAAGCAGTTCAGGTTGCAGCGTGTGGTTGTCTCTACGAAGAGCTTGGACGGATAAGATCGTAGTGCCGCTGTAATTTGGTCGAAGGTTTTTGTTGTCCCGGTGGTTGACGACATCTCGATTCTCATCTTTTTCTGCAGATTGTCCCTTGGGCAATCCGGTTACAAACTACGGTTTTTTGTTTTCAATGAAGTCTGGCTCTGATGGTTATTCAATAAAAGCAAAAGTCAGACCAAAAAAGACCTTGCCTTTAAATGAGGTCCCGGAATGAGGTGTTGACCGTAACTAGCAATAATTGCAAGGTAATTGTTCTTGAGAGAGTCATTTGGAGCCAGATTTGAAGAGGCTGGAGGTGCCTTTTCCAAGCCATCCTTGGCCACCTGCTGTCTGGTATCGGGTTGAATGTCTACATTGTAGAGTTATTCTACATGCAGGACTCGTTACTGTGATTATTGAAATATCTTGCCAGTGAGTGATGTGTCTTCAGCTATTTGCTGAGATCTGCTGAAAAAAAAGAGAAGCATTATGCTTTTCAGCACTTTGCCTCTCATGACATATCAGGAGAGATTGTGAATCAGGAGTGGTTAGTTCCTTATGTGAACAAAATCCGTGGTAAGGATTTTTGGCTATTCCCTGATGTTGATTTGCCTTTATTGGTTATGAATAATTCGTAAATAAACAACCGTCTGGTTATGTATATGGTAAGCAATTTCTCCAAAAGTGACCGGCCCAGATAGGTCATTCCTCGAATATCTGTCGAGCCCTGAATAAATATAATTCAGAATGCAATTACAGGAAAAAACCATTTCAACACCCAGGCCCATTGAAAGCTTCTTGGTAAATTTATCCGCATAATTTGCAACGGGTTTTGCATGTTTGTATTCCAACGTTTTAAACACTGGAGAATAAAACAGGACCTCACCGTTACTGCCATAATTGCGACAAAAACTGGTGTTGACAAAGGTGCCATTGACATCTGTAACCAAAGGGAGTCTCAGGTCCAGGTTGTTTTCAAAGATATATTTGGCGAAGTCGACTTTAACGCCATTTATATATGCCTCTTTGGCAGTAAACCCTGATTCCGGGAATGTGATTGTGTCGCCACCACCCTGTTCGAACATGTTGAGCATGCTAACTTCTGCTGACTTGCTGTCAGGCAAATCAACATGCATTACGACGGCTCCTCCTATGCTTTTGCTGGGATCTGCGCCGCTATATGCTTTGGGTTTGTCGATCCCCGTCTCATCCAGGTGTGTCCCCGGCAGCCAACCGATCAGGGGCCGCATTGCAAAATCTTTGAACGAAAAGGCCTCCATCGAAAACACAGAATGGCATTTAGACCCTGCTGGCATGATTATAAAGCTGAAGCCTTTTTCGGGGGTGTCCAGGTAGATATTCTCAATAGTGTTTTCGTCGTATGTTTTAATATTTATATTTGAAGCCACCGTGTCCAGCTCAGTGACAAAGATTTTTTTATCAGTGCATACCCCACCTAGTTCAGTCATGAAGTAGGTGGTCGTTCCACCTACCCAACGGCCTGCAGGGAGTTTTTTCAGCAGCTTGTCGTCGGCTGCAATTAAAAGGGTTTCCCCTTTCAATATTTTCTTTTCGATTTCTTCAAGATCGTGGAGTCTGTCAAAAATCATTCAATTCTCCATATTGTTGATCTTGCAAATATCTTTTTTTACAGACGCTAACTCGGAGTTGCGCACGAAAAGTTCTCTTAATTGCAGGATGTAGATTTGAAGATTCTCGACGCTTGGTTCGCTGATGTAAAGTTCCCGAATACGTCGGGTCAAAATGTTTGCGGCTAAAAACTCAAAACCTATAGTTTTCTGACCCGTTACGATTTCTTTCCAAATGTGGTCCCTGACGCCAGGTATCGTTGTTCCTAACATGACTCGCTGTCCTCACTGGTATGGTAAAGCAGGTCTGAGGGGAAGGACCTCCCCCCCAGACCTGCAGCTTGACTGTTTTCTGAGTCTTTAGAAAGGCAGCTTCCCGAAACCCATGAGCCCGATAGCGGGGACATAGAGACAGGTGAAGCTGAGAACAATAAACATCCACGCAGCTACCTTCGCACCGACCTTGCCGTAAGTTACGCCAGTAACGGTTAAGCAAATAACGACAAAAGTAACGTTCATGAATGCCAGATAGGGCGTTACGCCGATAATGGTCGTACCGTCAGCATTCACGCCGCCGCCGGTAGCAAAGAGATAAGCATACGTAGCGCAGACAACGGCAACAACAAAAGCGCCATTGCCGACGGCACGCATATCTTCCAACCCCGTCCAAAGCGCATGGGCTGTCTGCAGATAAAGAACGCCAAATACGAAGAGTAATCCGGCGGTAAAGGGGTCTGCAAAAGTGGCCACCTGAAGAATCGCGCCTAAGATTACGACGGAACCTACAACTGCGCAAGCAAAGGCGGTGCTTTTGGCTTCACCCTTGCCCAGGAAAAACATGCCCACAGGGACCCACATCATACAAATCAATAACAGTAGTGGTAAAGTCATTTTTTTACTCCCTCTTCCTTGAGGATTCTCGGCACGTCATTGTGTCGAAGAAGTTTGTTCAGGTTTCAGCGGTCGTTGGGTCGATGATCTTGCGGACCGCACAAATGCTATTGGCCGGGAATCCACCTTTTGAGGCGTGATCCCGCACCATTTGCTCGTTTGGCGCGATGTAGATGCAGTAGATTTTGTCGTCGGTGACATAGCTTTGCACCCATTGAATCTTCGGCCCCAGTCCTTCCAGAACACTGCAGGATTTTTGAGAAATCCCTGTGAGTTCTTCCGCGCTAAGCGCCCCGGCTCCGGAGATATCTCTTTCAATTACATATTTAGGCATGGCTGACTCCTTTAAGTAATTAAGCTTGGGCTCAGAAAGTGATGATACCGCCAAGGGCGATGGTGTCGACTGTCTCTTCGGGGTCGCCAATGGAGATTTTGTTTTGATTATACTCGGCAACCACTTTGACGTAATCGTTGATCGTATAGTAAACGGCACCGGTAGCGGTTCTGTTCTTCCATTCATCGGGATCGGTCTTGAGCTTGTTCTTGCCGTAGGAGGCCACAAATCTGGCCGGGCCGAAGGTGTAGGCAGCCTGGAGAAGATAGCCGTTGCTGTCGATTTCGCCGCCGGAATCAACCAGAGGAAGATCGAGAGTGTTGTCGACGCCGGGGCCGAGCAGGAGGCCCACGCCTTGCGCGTCGAAGCCCGATGCAGACAGGGTCAGGCCGACATATTTGGCCTTGATGCCGTAGGAGATGCCCTTGGAGTCAACATCGTTGCCATTATTGTCAGAGGCATCTTTGGATGTCTGCCAGAGGAAGCCGCTCCAGGCGGTTACCGAGCCCTTATCATAGCTGTAGTTGTAGGTCAGTTCACCCTGGACTTGCGGCGCACTTTCTTCCGGAACCGCTGCAGTATCAAAATTGTCCGCGGTGTGGGCGGGGTCGACCAGGCCGACTGCCAGCTTGAAACCGGCCAAGTTCGGGGTGCGGTAAGTAATCTGCGCATTGGGGAACGGGTAGATGTAGCCGGTGCCGATATTGCCGAACGACACACCGAGGCCGTCGATAAGGCCGAGGGTGTCGTTCACACTACCATAGCCCAGCAGGATTTCATCTTGGAAGATGTTGGAGCGGCAGAAGAGGGTGAAGTCCTTACCGATCAGGACCTGGCCCCAGTCGCCATCCACCGTGCCGTAGAACTGGCGTACGTCGATGCCGGTCGAGGTGACATTCTCGTCGCTGTCGTTAATGGTGACCCAGAACGACGAACGGCCGCCGACCTTCATGGTGTCGAGCTGCTTGCTGAAGTTGAAGCCGATGTAGTTGGGCAGGAAGCCCATCTTTACCCGGGACTGGTCGCGATCCACTCCGGAAATTTCGTTGTCACTGCTGCTGTAGACATAGAAGGTGTTGAAAAACGCGTCCGTGGTGAAACTCATTTCATCCTTATCATAGAGGGTTATTGCAGCCTGCGTTGAAACTGCTGTAAACATTATAAAAAACAGCAATGGTACAACCTTCATAAGAACTTTCTTCATTTTAAGTGCTCCTCCTGTAGTTTTTGTGACCTGTAAATGTGTAAATGTTCATCGGGTGTTTGCTGTCCAGAACTTCTCTGGCCCAGAGTGGAAACCGAATTAAATAGGGAGATGTGGCGCTTTTCGTCCGTTAGTGAAGCAAAGCTAACCGGTTTGTTGATAGGTTTGATTGAGTCAGTTGCCGGATGACTCTAATTCCATACCAGGGGAGAATTCACGTTGCCGGTTTCATGCTTAATTCCACGAAGTGGACGGAACTTCGATAGGTTTCCGTATCTAAGTCTATCGACGGTTAGTGCAACCACAGTGCCAACACGATAAAACGCCGTTTGTAGGGCTTTTAGGTGTGGTTTTTTCCTGACAGTGAGTTGTAAGATTTGAGTAACTGTAGAGAATTGGGATAATTCTGTTCCCACATAGGGAAGTGCAATGTGTGCTCTCAATTGAAAGTGTGAGGATAGTAGACAGAAGCTTTGAACTTTATAAAAGAAACGCAAAATCAGAGAGTTGCCAATAATTAACAACCTTTGATAGTATTTATTCAGGTGCGATTTCTGTTGGATTACGTGGAGTAATTGAGGCTATTATGAAAAATGTAGAGAATTTCTGCTATGAGGAAAAATAACCCGCTACCATCAAAGTGACTGTATTTCACTTTATTGACAAAAAATAACGCTGTTGTGTTTTTGGTACAGGAATTGCTTAGTGTTTAAACTACTGATTGTGCTGGTTTTTCGGGGTCTTCACAGTTCTGAGCCAAAAAATACCTGTCCGTACTGATGGAGATATATATGCCAATTGATTATCAGCTCCACTGCAAGTTTGAAGTCCCCGAAATTATTTTTGGCCGAGGCCTGCTCAATCAGGTGGGCTCATGTGCACGCCGACTTGGTGGCAAAAAGATTTTTTTGGTCAGTGATCAAGGTCTTTTTAATGCCGGCTGGGTGGATCGCGTCATGAAGAGTTTGCTTGATGCAGATCTGTCCTTTGTTTTTTATGACCAGGTCACTCCCAACCCCAAAGATTACGAAATAGAGCAGGGGGCTAAAGAATACATAACACACGGTGCTGATGTCATTGTCGGGTTGGGGGGCGGCAGTGCCATGGATGCTGCCAAGGGGATTGCCCTTTTGGTCTCCAATGGTGGAAATATTTGCGAATACGCTGGAAATGACAAGATTCATCGTCCTTTACCGCCGCTGGTGCTGTGTCCTACAACCTGTGGAACGGGGTCCGATGTGTCTCAATTTGTGGTCGTAAATGACACCAGGGAGAGATGCAAACTGACTATCATGAGCCGTTGCGTTGCGCCAGATATCAGCCTCACTGACCCTGATACTCTCCACACCTTGCCTGACGAATATGTTGGCACATCCACTATGGATGCCCTTACTCATGCCGTCGAAGCTTTCTTCTCCGTTGCCTCTTCAACCCTGACGGATGTGAATGCATTACGGGCACTGAGACTGCTTTCAACCAGCCTCGCCGATGCGGTGAAGGAGCGACGCCCGGAAGATATGGAAAACATGGCGCGGGCAAGCTTACACGCAGGAATGGCTTTCTCCAATTCACTGCTTGGTATAGGCCATGCTTTGTCACATCCCATAGGTGGTCTCTACGATGCTAACCATGGGAGCGTGAATGCCGCGTTGTTACCAGAGGTACTGATGTACGATTTTCCTGTGGTGACCGATAAAATACCGGAAATGGCCAGAGTTATGGGGTTCCTGGCAAAAGATGATAGCGATGGAGCGAGGGAAATGGCTTATGAATCGATCATGAAAATGCTTGAGGTCAGCGGCGCACCCAATTCATTGCAAGAGCTTGGCGTTCGCAAAGAGGACCTTCCCCTCCTCGCGCAAAGGGCTATAAAGGACATTTGTGTCATGACTTCACCTCGTGAAACCGATGAAGAAGACCTGCTTGCTTTATTGCAGAGGGCATTTTGATGAAACAAATCAAACCCACAACTATCGATGAAAAGTCTCTGGATATCCTGCTTGGAATCGAGAGTTCTAAAATTGGTTTTTATGGCGAAGTTAAACAGAAAATTCAGGAACTCGAAGCTGCAAACCTTAGTCTCAGAACCAAGAAGTCAGAGCTTCAGGCGATGTTTGATTCTATCAGCGATGGAGTGGTTATTTACGACAGCTCCGGTTTGGTACAGCAACGTAATCATATTGTCCCCCGCTTTTTCCCCACGGAAACGCTGCCTGGAAATAGCTGTAAGGCACTTTTTCACCCTGGCCAGGCAAGGGACTATGAGGGTTGCCCGGTCGGCAAGGCTCTTAAGGGTGAGAGCTTTCATACCTCATTCTCGATTACAAGAAACAGCGGTGAAAACCATTTCTTCGATGTCTCTGCAACTCCTCTTGAGGGCCCATCGGGAAAAAGGCGTGCACTTCTGTTTCTCCGTGACGCTACAGAACGACGAAATCAGGAATTAACTCTGCTCCAGGCAGAAAAAATGTCCAGTATCGGTTTTCTGGCCGCTGGCGTCGCTCATGAAATCAATAACCCAATGACTTCTGTCGCGGGTTATGCAGAGGCTCTGCAGAGACGTCTTCATGATGCGCCTGGTCTGGCTGATGACCCAAGAATGGAGGATTTTCCCAAGTATTTGGAAATTATTGTCAGGGAGGTTTATCGGTGTAAGACGATTATCGACAGCCTGTTAAGCTTCAGCCGTAAATCCGAGGGGGTTTTTGGAAAAGTCATCGTCAACTCCATTATCGAAGAGGTGTTGGAGTTGATGTGTCATCAGAGCCGTGACAAAAAAGTATCTATCAATGAGAATCTGCTAGCGTCTCTGCCAGCGATATCTGGCGATGCCAGTTCGTTGCGACAGGTGTTTTTGAACCTGGTCTTAAATGCATTTCAGGCTATCGAAGTTGGAGGAACGATCACTGTCGAGACGACTGTCGATGCTTCCCATGTTATTGCCAGGGTTATTGATAATGGAGCCGGGATTTCATCTGAAATATTGGATCAGATATGGAACCCGTTTTATACAACCAAAGAGGTTGGCAAGAACCAGGGCCTTGGTCTTGCTGTTACTTATGACATTGTTGAGAAGCATGCAGGGACAATCAAAGTGATGAGCAAGTTGGGTTCGGGAACAGAGTTCGTAGTGAGGCTGCCAATATGTCAGGACACGTGATGGAAAAAAAAGCGAAAGTTCTCATCGTTGAAGATGAAGCACCGTTGAGGGAGTTGCTTGTAGCTGAGTTGTCTCGAAGCGGTTATATGGTGCAGGCTGCTGCCAATGGAACCGAAGGCCTGACGAAGTACATGGAAGAGATTTTCAACGTTGTTCTGTTGGATGTCAAGATGCCAGATATGAGTGGGGTAGAGGTCTTGCAACATATGCAAGGCAACACCAATATTCCTGAGATCATCATGTTTACAGGCCACGGGAACATCGAAACAGCAGTTACATGCATCAAGTTGGGAGCTTACGACTATCTCACCAAGCCAGTCAAATTGGATGAATTGGAGCTGATTATTGATAAAGCACATGAAAAGAACCGGCTCAGGCGGGAGAATCTCAATCTAAAACGCGAGGTGAATAAGCTGGGGAAGAATCATGTTGTCGGCAAAAGCCCTGAAACCCTTAAAGTGTTGGATACCGTTCAGAGGTGGGGTGCAACCGATGAGCATGTGCTCATTTACGGTGAAAGTGGTACTGGAAAAGAATTGATCGCGAGGGCTGTTCACGATGCCAGCGAGCGTGTCAATAAGCCTTTTGTGACAGTCAATTGCGGTCGTCTTGATGTCAATACTGCAGAGAGCGAGCTGTTTGGCCATATGCAGGGGGCTTTTACCAGCGCAAACAAGGCACGGGCAGGTCTGTTTGAGTTGGCTGATAATGGCACCCTGTTCATGGATGAAATCTCTGAAATGCCACTCAACGTCCAAGTCAAGCTGCTCCGCATACTGGAGACGGGAACTTTCCGACGTCTGGGTGGAAGCAGAGATATTGAGGTTGATGTGCGCTTTGTGTTTGCGTCCAACAAGAAGCTTCAGGATTGCGTCGACAGCGGTGAGTTCAGGGAGGATTTTTATCATCGCATTAACCTGCTACCGATCAGTCTACCCGCTTTGCGTGACCGACGGGAAGATATACTCCCTTTAGTGATGTACTTTCTTCAAGAGAACAATAGTAGCTTGGGGCAGGATTGGGACGTTAGCGAAAGGGCAATGGCGGCTCTTTGCGCACATGATTGGCCAGGGAATGTGCGTGAACTGAAAAACACCGTACGTCGGGCTTGTATCCTTGCGGCCGAACCAGTCCTGACCGTTGATTTACTACCTTTCACAGCGCCGCTGGTGGCACCGGCAATTAAAGAACACGGTAACCCCGACACGATGCCGTATCCTCTCTGGGTTATGGAGCGTGAGCATATTGGCAAGGTTCTGGCAAGGGTAGATGGTAATAAAAGCCGGGCTGCCAAAATCCTGGAAATTGACCGAAAAACCTTATACACCAAGCTGGAGAGATACGAGCTGGATTCCTGAGGCTCTGATTGGGTGAAACCGTGAAACTTGTTGATAATCTGGGTAGAAAAATTAATTATCTGAGACTTTCTGTCACGGACCTCTGCAATATGCGTTGCAGTTACTGCATGCCAGAATCAGGGGTTGCTAAGCTAAATCACCGCGACATTTTGAGCTATGAACAGCTGCTGACACTTACTCAGAATGCTGTTGCTATGGGGATAGAAAAGGTCCGTATCACTGGTGGTGAGCCCTTGGTGCGTAAAGGCATTGTGGAATTTCTGAAGTCTCTGGCAGGAATGCCCGGGTTGAACCAGCTGGTGCTTACGACCAATGGTATGCTCTTGGAGCAAATGGCTACTGATCTTAAAGGTGCTGGGGTACAACGCTTGAATATAAGTTTGGATTCTCTGCGGCCAGAGATTTTCTCCCGGATTACCAGGTGTGGAGACCTGAAACGAGTCCTCGCTGGTATTGCTGCCGCCGAAAACGCGGGCTTTCCAATAAAAATCAATATGGTTGTGATGCGTGGTGTTAATGACTCAGAGATTGCTGATTTTGCGGCCTTGAGTCTGGAGAAGTCATATGCCATCCGCTTTATCGAGTACATGCCTGTCATCAAAGATGACAACTGGCACTCTCTGGTTCTCTCCGGTGAAGAGATCCTGAACAGGTTGGCTAAACATTATTCGTTCACACAGGTTGTCAGGGGAGGGCTGAGTGGCCCTGCACGGGAGTTTAAGATTGCTGGTGCATGCGGTTCGATTGGAGTTATTACGCCAATTAGTGGCCATTTCTGTCACGATTGCAACCGGATTCGGATATCGGCTTCGGGAAAGGTCAGAAGCTGTCTGTTCTCTGATGAAGAGTTTGACCTGAAGCCTGTTCTTTCGTCTGGTGACCAGGCCTCAATCCAGGCTGCTTTGCGTAATTTGATTATGGCAAAGCCAGCAAGCCATGGAATGACGCAAACGTCATCCAAACATACACCGTTTGCCATGTCACAAATCGGCGGCTAGTACCGTAAATCTGTGTGGCCTGAGTTGCTTTGTGGTGGCATCTTTTAAAGAAAATATAGGATGGAGATACCAATGTCTGCCAGCGTTGTTGCGGTAAATATTAGCAAGTCCAAGGGGGAGAGAAAAGTTTCTGTAGCCTCTGTACTATTCAGGGAAGATCATGGCATTGTCGATGACGCTCACGCTGGGAACTGGCACAGACAAATCAGTTTACTGGCATCAGAGAGTATCGACAAAATGCGCAAACTGGGCCTGGATGTAGATTCCGGGGACTTTGCGGAAAACATTACGACTCGGGGCCTTGATCTGGTCGCTCTGCCTGTAGGAACGCACATTGAGATTGGCGAGACGCTCGTAGAGGTAACGCAGATTGGCAAAGAGTGCCACAACCGTTGTGCTATTTATCATCAGGCCGGCGATTGTGTTATGCCTAAAGAAGGGATTTTTGCCAGAGTTCTCAGGGGGGGAGTCGTCCTGACAGGTGATGAGGTGAGGGTTGTTCAATGCTAGTGTCCCGTGCGGTTAATTCATACCTTCAATTTTCGGCGCTTTTGCCCCCTGCCTGCGTTACGGTTCCTCGGTTTAAGCCTGGCTAGACCTGCGTCACCGCGTCTTGCCAGGAACCAAAATCACGCGCAAATTGTGCGGCGAACTAGCCGCACGGGACACTAGTGGCCGTAAGGAACGCTAGATCTCGGGTAAGATCAAGAAAGGGTTTTGTGATGAGTCGTTATGCCAGTAATCCTAAGACATTTGTTCTGTCCTTTCGAGTTAACAAGCTTGAAAGAGAACAGTTGCAAGAGGCCTCGGAGAAAACGGGCCGGGATGTTTCAACTCTTTTGCGACAAAGCCTCAAGACGGTGATAAAAGAAGTGCAGGCAGACTAAAGCTTTTGTGTCAGCTTTTAGCCGCATTTTAATCATTTGTTTCTGATCCTCCACTGCTCACTCCCGGTACGCCAATAACTGTAGAAAAAATACACACTGTAGAGAATGTCACCAGTATGCTTGTCAGTGTTTTGGAAGCTTTACGTCTAAGTTGTCCACGTCAGCATAATCATCCTTTTCTTTCATGATATTCAATCTGCATGTGCGAAAGTTTTTTTGCGATATTAATGGTCTCGATAACTATGTGAACAAAAGGACATGTTGGTTTTCGTGGTTAGTCACAGACTCTGTCTTTATTATTTTGCTCGTAATTCTCCTTCATTGTTTGGGGGCGCTCTGGTGTTGCTTCGCAGCGATGAATGCTTTTCAACGGTTGCCCACCAGTTGTTAAAATATAAATTTCGTGTTTTTGGTAACTGTTTGCTCGTCAATTCTGGTTTCTTAGAGCAATAATTGGGGGAAAATACCCCAGTGTAGATAAAATCCATAGCCATACCAGGCACATTTAGCGCCTTGCTCTGCATTTTTGTTTCGTATTTCCACGCCGCATTTTCATCTTCAGCTTTCCAAATTCATAAACCCCCTAAAGTAGGCATTTTAAACCAGTGTTTGTAATTGGCACTCGACTTGCTATTAGAATTAGCCAGGGAGATTAAACACACGTATAACATGCTGTAAACAATTGGTTAAATGAGTTGCCGTATTTTAAACAGGGTTATTTGGAAGTGATGCAACGGCTTCGGATTAAGTTTTTTTTGCCGGAATCTGATTGTTCACAAGCGAAAAAACTTTTTGGTTCTTTGGTGTCAGTGTTGGCCTTAAAGAGCTCAAACCACAACTAACAGGAGGAAGTAACTATGTCCCACAACAAAGATGTCCAACGTACTCTCAAGAATGAAAGACTGGAATACCCTATTAAGATGATGCATGCCTATCCGTCCGTCAACGTCGGCTGGGGTGCTCACACGATGGTTGGTAATGATGCCAAGTCCCTCGGCATGACCAATGCCCTGATCGTAACCACGGGCCTGCGCGGTACAGGCATTGTTGAGACAATCCAGGGAGTTTTAAAGGCTGCTGGTGTAGACTCTGATGTGTTTTCCGGTGTGACACCCAACCCGAAAGATCACGAAGTTATGGCAGGCGCCAAGGTTCTGGCTTCGGGCAAGTTTGACGGACTGATCAGCCTCGGCGGTGGTAGCTCACACGATGCCTGTAAGGCGATCAAGCTGGTTCACAGTCATGATGGTCAGGATGTCAGAAGTTTTGAAGGTGCTTTCAAAGCAACCAAAGCCAATACCATTCCTCAGCTTGCGATCAACTCAACCTCCGGTACTGGTTCTGAAGTTTCCTGCTTCTCGATCATTAACCATACCGACAAGATGTACAAAATGGCTCTGTTTGATCCAAACTGTACTCCCAGCAAGTCGATCAACGATCCTTTGATTCATCAGTGTATGTCTGGCGATCTGGCCGCTTACACCGGTATGGATGCTCTGGCTCACGCTGTTGAAGCCATCACCTCCCGCCTGGGTGTTGTTTCTGCTTATGGCCCCGGTTTGAGCGCAATCACTTTGATTTTTGAGAATCTGCGTCAATCCTCAATGAACCGCAACAACGACAAAGCGATCGAGGCGATGGTCTGGGCTGAGATGGCCGCCGCTTATAGCTTCAACAGCGCCGGTCTCGGCCTGATCCACAGTATGGCTCATGCGCTGGGCGGTATGTATGATGCTCCGCACGGTCTGTGTAACGCTATCGGTCTTGGTCCGGTCATGAGCTTCAACCTGCCGGCCTGCCCGGAGCGCTTCCGGATGATGGCCATTGCTGCTGGTCTCGATGTAAACGGGATGTCCGATATGGAAGCCGGTCAAGCTTTCATTGATGCTTGTCTGCAACTGAAAGCTGATCTGGGCATCACCAAGACCTTTAAAGACCTCGGTCTGCAGGAAAAAGATATTGAAGGCCTGTCGAAGTTCTCGGTCAACGATATCTGTACAGAGGGCAACCCGACTGATACCGGGCTGCAAGACATGATTGGAATTTTCAAGCAATGCATGTAATTTCAGCTTGATCGTTGAAGATCGCTGACCTCCGCAATCACCATGTCTTACGCGGAGGTCAGCGGTCTCCCCCCACCGCCCCCCTCTTTTTCGGGGGGTTCTTTGTAACTTATATCAAAAATGCGAGGCGGTATGGTTAGTACGATTACCCAACAAACGATTTCGGATCTTCTTAAAGCCGAGGGCTATATTGCCGATGATGCTATCGCCACCGCTGTTTTTCTGGCGCTTCGCATGGAAAAGCCGATCCTTATCGAAGGGCCTCCAGGTGTAGGAAAGACCGGTCTGGCCAAGGCCCTTTCAGGCGCACTGGATTTTCCAAAGGTGAGACTGCAGTGCTATGAAGGGATCGATGAGGGCAAGGCTCTTTATGACTGGGAGTACGGCAAGCAGCTGCTCTATACACAATTACTGCGAACCCAGCTTGACAACTATCTCTCCGTATCGGCTGATCTGCGAGAAGCTGTTGAACGGCTTTCTGCTGAAGAGAGCCTGTTCTTTTCTGAAAACTTCCTGGTACAGCGGCCAATTTTGCGCAGTTTTATGTCTGATAAACGGTCGTTGTTGCTGATTGATGAAATCGACCGCTCCGACGATGAGTTTGAAGCACTACTGCTTGAGTGCCTGAGCGACTTCCAGGTTTCAATCCCAGAACTTGGGGTGATTACGGCAAAACGCAAACCCCTGGTAATCCTGACCAGTAACGGTACGCGGATGATCTCTGACGCATTGCGTCGGCGTTGCCTTTATTTGTACATTAGTTACCCGGAGTTGGAGCGTGAAGTCGCAATTGTTCGGGCTAAATTCCCTGAAATCTGTGAAAAGCTGGCACGTCAGATGGTCGTATTTCTAAATAAGGCCCGCGAACTGAATCTACGCAAATCACCAAGTGTTTCAGAGGCTCTTGACTGGGCCCATGTTCTTTCAATCATGAAGGCAACTCAGCTTACCCCCGAGGTGGTTTCCGGTACCGTTGGCGTGATTGCCAAACACCAGACAGACCTGCAGAAAGTCACCGAGCTGGCTGTTCAGGAATTTGCCTAACCATGGAACGGATTGTTACCCGTTTTGTCGCCACTCTGCGTGAGAGCGGTATCCGCGTGTCGCCCGGTGAGAGCTTGGATGCAGTTCAGGCCCTGGGGACCTGCGGGATGCGAAGCCGCAGTATCTCGAAGGCGCTTCTGCGCCTTACCCTGGTAAAAAATTTTAATGACTTCCCGGTCTTTAATGAAGCCTTCAATAGATATTTCAGTCGCTTCCAGTTTGTCGACCCGGAAGATGATCTTCCCACGTTAATGGATGCCGCCATTCTCGATATGGATGGTGAATTTACCTACCTGAATGAGTTGAAAGACGATCACAATGACGAGCCAGGCCCCCTGATCAAGATCGACAGTGAGGTCAATCCGGAAGATTTGGCCGAGTTGAAAAGCCTGACCGAAATCGATCCCGACGACACCGATGGCACTGAAATGCAGGTGCACATGAAGGGCTATCGAGAAAAAGCGAAGAAGCCTCCCCGTCCGACCCGTCGTTATACGCAAAACCCTCTCACCATAGAACTGGGCAAGGGGAACAGCTACGAAAGCAGTGTTACTTTTACCGCAGAAGAGCAGGCTGCTATGCAGGATGTCGTATCAAAGATGATGCTGCGTCTGCGTAAAGACACAAAGCGAATGAAGAACAATCAGAACCGCGGCAAACTGCATGTTATCAGGACGATTCAAAAAAACTACCGTCACGATATGGTCCCATTTCAGGTCATCATGCGCCGTAAACGTCGTGAAAAACCACGTCTTGTCGTTTTGTGTGACGTCAGCTTTTCAGTGAGCCATGCGTCAAAATTCATGCTACTTCTTCTTCATACATTACATAATCAATTGCTCGATGTGCGCAGTTTTATCTACAACCGCGACCTAGCGGAGATAACCGAAATGCTCGCCAATATGCCGGTTAATGATCTGATGAAAACAATTGATACCGGAGATATCATCGATCTCGATGAAAACAGCAGTTTCGGCGAGGTTTTTCTAAAGTTCAAAAAAAATCATCTCGAAAATCTGCGCGGTCGACCAGCTTTCATCATTCTGGGGGACGGGCGAAACAACTACGGTGAGGCCAACGACTCGGTCCTCGATGAAATCCGTGAAAAATCCCGTTACATGCTCTGGCTTACACCGGAAGAACGTGAGAGCTGGAGTCGCGGTGATTGTTTGATGGATCTCTACGGTTCATATTGTGACAAGGTGGAGGTCGTGAAAACGGTCGATGATCTGAGTCTTGTCGTCGAAGACCTCTTACGCGATATCTACGCCGATCAGGCTCATCCGGTTGATCGGAAACTCATTCGGGAAGCCAGGGCCGCAGAAACTTATGCCCCTGAGGATTATTATCGGCGTGGCACAAATGCCGACAGTGAGCCTGGTTTCGATCCTGACGGCCGCAGTCGTTGGTAACAGGTTGCCGTGAGCATGCATCGACTACCCAAATTAGGAGCTTAACAATGGAAGAAAGAACCGGAGTTTCTAACTTCAAAGGCAGCCCCGTAACTCTCCTCGGTCCCGATTTGAAAACCGGTGATCTGGCTCCTGATTTTCAGGTTGTCGACACAGATTTAAAGCCGATCAGCCTTGCCGATTTCAAAGGTAAGACGAAAATCATATGTGCTGTTCCCTCTCTGGATACTCCGGTCTGCGATACCGAGATCCGCAGGTTTAATCATGAGGCCGCGCAGCTCTCCGACCATGTCGTCGTCCTGACCATCAGTCTGGATCTCCCTTTCGCCCAGAAACGCTGGTGTGCTGACGCCGGGATCGACCGGGTCAAAATCCTCTCTGACTACCAGGATCGTAGCTTTGGTCTTGCCTATGGCGTCCTGATCAAGGAACTGAAGCTGCTCTCACGCTCGATTTTTGTTGTGGATGCCGATGATGTCATCCGTTATCTCCAGCATGTTCCCGAAATTACAGAAGAGCCTGATTATGCTGCGGCCCTTGAGGCGACTAAAAGCGAGATCGTCGTCAAGGAGATCCCCGGTGATGGCATCTGTGGTGGTTACTGAAACGATACTGTTGCAGTCCGGATGACTCTGAACATCTGTACTTTTTCAACGGCAGATGTCTCTGCTCTGGTTGCAGTGCGAACGCGAGTTAAGCAATGGGTTACGATAGAAAAGATCTCAAAAAACATATTTGCGTGCTTGCTGCCCAGGGATTGGCAAGCTGTATAATGAAACTTTCTGATCAGCCTAGGGTCGAATGTATTTATTGCGGTGCCAAGGCGAATAGCCTGAGAAATGTCTGTGCCGCCCATTTTAACGAATTACCATTGAAGGAGACGGCATGAAGTGTGACAGCAAAGACCACAGCAAG
The DNA here is from genome assembly GCA_963769955.1 of uncultured delta proteobacterium. GTDB lineage: Bacteria > Desulfobacterota > Desulfuromonadia > Desulfuromonadales > BM103 > M0040. Next base: position 98,661 of record CAVYNW010000016.1, on the reverse strand, counting down.
CATATGTGCGCCCTGAAAGCTCAGGGGTTGGATGAATGCATTCAGCTCCTCTCAGATAAACCGACTGTTCAATGCAGACATTGCGGGGCAAAAGCCAACAGCGTTCAGAGTGTGTGTGCTGCTCATCTGGTTGATATGGCGCCCAATGTAGAAGGTGGCCATGGCAATGTCAGTCTCGATGATGTTGGTAAACCACATGCCGGCACCCAAAAATAAGGTTTGTCTTCACCCCGCGTTTGAGACGAAATATGATGACCAGAGACCTCCGTTCACAGATCAGTGAGCTTCTGAAGTCACGCAATGCTGTCTTGCTGGCTCATAACTATATGCGTGATGAAGTGCAGGAGATTGCTGACATCACAGGCGATTCTCTGGGGCTTTCTATAGAGGCCTCCAAAACAGATGCCGATGTCATCGTCTTTTGCGGTGTACACTTTATGGCGGAGTCGGCGGCGATCCTCTCTCCTGAAAAGAAGGTGCTGTTGCCGAGACTCGATGCAGGTTGTCCGATGGCGGATATGGTCAGCGTGACAGGTCTGGAGGAACTCAAGGCCAAACATCCCGGCGTGCCGGTGGTGACTTATGTCAACTCTTCTGCAGAGGTCAAGGCCTGTTCCGACATCTGCTGTACTTCGGCTAATGCGATCAAAGTGGTCAAGTCTCTGCAAGAGGACGAAATTATCTTCGTGCCGGACCGCAACTTGGGACGCTGGATCGCACAGTTCCTGCCCGAAAAACGTTTTATCTACTGGGAAGGATACTGCCCATCCCATGAGCGAATGACCCTCCAACAGGTATTGCAGCGGAAACACGAACATCCTGATGCATTATTTGTCTGTCATCCAGAAAGTGCCCCGGAGGTTTCGGCGCTCGCGGATCATGTCTGTTCGACCAGTGGTATGTACGAATGGTGCCGCGCCAGTTCAGCAAAAAAAATCCTCATCGGCACCGAACCCGGAATCCTCTACAAACTTCGTTTGGAAAGTCCTGAAAAAGAATTTATCCTGGCGTCGGAGGCCCTGGTCTGTCCCAATATGAAGTTAACTTCGTTGGAGGATGTGCTTGCTGCGTTACAGACAATGACGCCGGTGATTACCGTGAATGAAGACGTTCGACTTAAAGCCAGGATGGCTCTGGAGAGAATGCTTGCAGTCCCACGGGATTGAGGTCCAGGGTTTATTTGGGACTGGGGGGCGTACTTACTTCAACTACAGAAGCAGATTGCTGTTTTGTGAAGAGCCCCGATGTTCACATCGCCACGCAAGCCATCGATTTTCTTGCTCGGCGAAGAGGTTTCGTTTCCGACTCGATTACTTTCTTGCGGAAGCACGGAGTTTCAGACACCTATAATACACAAGAGGGGAGCCATGAGCCGAATACTGCTTTCTCCAAGCCGATACATCCAGGGTGCAGGTGCAATCAATGAAATAGGTGTTCACGCCGCTCAGTTGGGGAGCAGTGCTTTCGTCATCGGCGGGAAAACTGCGCTATCAATCTGTGGTGCGGCAATAGCTGCAAGCATTAAAGAAAAAGGGCTCTCCTGTAGTCATGACCTGTTCAGGGGGGTGTCTTCCCGCAAGGAAATCAGCCGCCTTTCCGATCTTGCCTCATCACACGGGGCAAACATCATTATTGCTGTGGGCGGCGGTGCCTCGATTGACGCCGCAAAAGCGGTGTCACATGAGATGAATCTGCCAGTCATCGTCGTTCCCACCACTGTAGCAACCGATGCACCCGGTTCAGCCCTGTCCGTGGTCTATACCGACGATGGTGTGTTCGAGAACTATCTCTCCTTACGCAGAAATCCCGATTGCGTTCTTGTCGACACGACCATTATTGCCAATTCACCGGCAAAATTCCTGGTTGCCGGGATGGGTGATGCTGTGGCCGGTTTCTGGGAATCAGGAACCTGCGCCCGTAGCGGTAAAATAAATTCTTTCTCCGGGGGAGACACACCCACTCTGGCAGTGTTGGCTCTTTCCCGGCTCTGCTATGAAACGCTGCTGGAATCAGGTCATCAGGCAAAACTTGCCGTGGAAAAAAACATGGTTACTCCTGCGGTGGAAGCTATCGTCGAAGCCAATACTTTACTCAGCGGCCTCAGTTCCGAAAATGGCGGCCATGCCGGAGCCCATTCTATTCATAACGGTCTGACAACACTCCCCGCAACCCAGAAAAAGCTCCATGGGGAAAAGGTTGCTTTTGGTCTGCTTGCCCAACTCGTCATGGAGGGACGTCCTTCAAGTGATATCCGGGAAGTTCAAGCCTTTTGTCTGAGTGTTGGTTTGCCGATCTGCCTGGAAGACCTGAATCTGCCCAACCCTTCCTCAGAAGAAATCAGGCAGGTTGCCGAAACTGCGGTTGCCGAAGGGGAAACTATTCACGCGACCTGGTTCCCCGTGACTGCTGTGATGGTCCAGGCAGCAATCTGGACCGCTGATGCCCTAGGCTCGGATTATAAAAAGGCTAAGAGATCTAAGGCCTGATCTCTTGAGCGTTGCATATGAGCGAAAACCACTTAATGAGTTGTAGATAAATTCATGCATGATCGTCAACAAAATGGTGAAGAACGGAGCGCATTGGAAGCGCAAGTTGAAGCGTTGACTCGTTCTCGAGAGGAACTTGAGGAGTCGAGAAACAAGTACGCTTTTCTTTATGATTTTGCTCCAGTAGGGTATTTCACCTTCGATCGAGGGGGGAGCATCCGCGCGGTTAATCTGACAGGCGAACGTCTTCTGGGGGTTGATCGTTGTGACCTGATCGGCCAGTGCTTCAGCGCTTTCGTCGTAAGCGAAGACGAGACCGTCTTCGCCAACTTTATCCAAACGGTTTTTGACAGTCATTGCAAACAGACTTGCCGACTGCAACTTGAGAAGGAGGCCCCCCAGTCTCTGTCTGTTCGGATCGAAGCTTTGGTCACCGAATCAGGGTATGAGTGTCTCGCCGTGCTCGTCGATATTACTGAGAAGAAGCAGGCAGAGCAGGCGCTTTCAGAGAGTGAAAAAAACCTGGCAAAAGCTCAGGCTATGACCCGTGTCGGTTCCTGGAGTTTCGATCCAGTTAGCGGGGAAGTGCTGGCTTCGGCTGAACTACTGAAGATCATGCACCTGCACCCCGAAGAAACCACCCAGAGCGCATTCGGCAGCGTAGTCCATCCGGAGGATTATGACACTGTCATGGAACACCTGCGCATGGGTGTCGACCATGGCGAGAGCTATGAGATCGAACACCGGCTGCTCTTTAATGATGGCAGTTTGCGTTGGGTCCATTCGATTGTTGAGCCTTCAGTCAACAGTGAAGGGCAGGTTGTCAAACTCTACGGGACAACCCAGGACATCACCCCACGTAAGCAAGCCGAAGTCGAATTGCGTAATAAAACCAATGAACTTCAGGCCATTTTTGACTCCATCGGTGACGGTATCGTGGTTTATGATCATTTTGGCACGATTCAGCACCACAACCTCATCAGCCCGCAGCTGTTCCCCCTGGAGACTCTGCCGGGAAAGACGTGTCGTGATATTTTTCATAGCGACGCACACTCCTTGCCGCTGTTATGTCCGGTCGAAAGGGCCCTGAAAGGAGAGCGGGTTGATACTTCATTGGTCGTTGAAAAGGAAGGGCAGAAAAGTTATCACTTGGAAGTTACTGCTACCCCGATCAAGGATGCCCTGGGAGAAAAAAACCGGGCATTGGTTTTTTTTCGGGATGTCACCGAAAAGCGGCTACAAGAACTACACTTGATCCAGACCGAAAAAATGTCGAGTCTTGGGGTGCTCGCCACCGGCATTGCCCATGAGATCAACAACCCCCTCACTTCGGTAGCCGGATTCGCAGAAGCACTGCAGCGGCGTTTTAAAGCTCTTCCGGCATTGAAAGAGGATGACCGGTTCAATGACTTTCCGCATTATCTGGAGGTCATTGTCCGGGAGTCTTATCGCTGCAAAGGGATTATCAACCCTCTGCTAAGCTTCGGTCGAAAGTCGGATGGAGAGGCCGTTAAAGTCGACATCAATGCGGCTCTACTGGAAATTATCGAGTTGCTCAGGTACCAACCCGGGCAACAGCAGATCCGGGTTGTCAGTAACCTGCAACCTGATCTCCCACGGGTATTCGGCGACTCTTCTGGATTGCGCCAGGTCTTCATGAACTTGCTGGTCAACGCCCACCAAGCCTGCGAAGGTCCGGGCCTGGTAGAGGTAACCACGGAAACGACTGGTAACGGCATGGTCGCTGTCATGATCCGTGATAACGGCTGCGGCATGGCGCAAAATATCCTCGAACGAATCTGGGACCCGTTTTTTACCACCAAAGAGGTGGGCGAGGGAATTGGCCTCGGGTTGACCCTGTCCTACAATACAATCAAACGTTGCGGAGGAGAAATCAGGCTGAAAAGCCGTGTTGGTAAAGGCTCAACGTTTACGGTATTTTTACCAATTGAGAAGTTAGAAAGGTAAAATCCGAGCCGTCGATCCAGCTGTTCAGCAGCGAACATCCAGGCTCTTGAACTTGCTGCAAAGAAGGGAAGGACTAAAATTTTTTGACGCAGGATCGAATCACCTCTAACGATTCAATAAAACGTTGGTTTAGTGCTTGTGTTCCATAAAAAAGCGTTTCATCACATTGGTGTGCATCGAAAAGCCCAGTTCTATCGGTTCTTCAACCAGCACGACCTCCTGGGTCTCCTTTGATCTGAAAGGCTTGAATTTATCCGGGGATTGTTTCATCGCTAGGCCGAAGACTACAAGAGTGTCGTCCAGACCATTCTGGACATCATACAGGCTTATCTCGCCGACAGTGATTTCGATGCCGGTTTCTTCCAACAACTCCCGTCTTGCACCTTCTTGCCAGGTTTCGCCCAGATCAATATACCCTCCGGGCAGCGTAAGGGTTCCTTTTTGTGGTTCAGTGTTTCTGCGTATTACAACGAGCCCTGCCGCTATCGGTAACAGCAGAACGACGACCGGCGTCGGGTTTTGGTAGGTTGTGTTGCCGCACTCGCAACAAGTTCTTGGCCAGTGCTCTGCGATGAATCTGCACCCGCAAAATGAGCAATAAGAACTCTGTGTATGCATGATCTCTCCGTTAGTCATGTCTTGAGTTGTGATCTATGAGTAAAGCTCATATCGTTGCAGGGGTTGACGCTCTAAGGATGATTTTACCTCAAAGGTGGTAAGTAAAATATTTTTTTACTGTTTTTATTCATCGTAATCCTAAGTGTCGGCATAAAACCAGATCGTGGATCGATATGGTTCTGTAGACAAAACTCTCATTGTGGAAAAACGCAACACACGGGCATTCCTTTTGCCTCGCTTCCTGTCTGACGTGTGTCCGTTTTCTCCACACTTTGATTGTGTCGGCATTTTCTGCCGGCTTTTCTAACCCCGTAAAATACAGCAATAAACCATTGTTTTGTTCTGGCATCACCGTTGCATTGTTATGAGATTAACGATGCGTAACAACTATTTGCGCAAAAACATATTTAACGAAGGAGCGGAAAATGGAAAAGCATTTTGAAGCAGAAACTCAAGAGCAGGAAAATTGTAACGAAGAGCCGCAGGTCCTGGAAGAAATTCAGGTTGAAGAGCTCGCTATCGACGGCATCTGCGGGGTGTACTGAGATGGTAGCGGCAGGCATTACTCTGCATCCCGCCTGCCGCGTTCGGCAAGAGGGGTTCGGTCTCCTGTTTTACGATTTGCGGGGGCCGCGCCTTCTCTTTGCCGAAACCGGTAGTCTCCTTGCTCCAGAGCATTTCGAAACAATGTGTAGCAGGGACGATCTTCCGGCGGGATTGACCGAACAACAGACAAACGTCTTGAAGAATTTTATCGCCAAGCTGCTGGAAAGGGGGTTCCTCCGTGAGCAATAGATTTGTTGAACAAGGCCTTCGCTCGCCGGTGAACCTGACTTGGGAAGTGACCCTGGCCTGTAATCTGCGCTGCCGTCACTGCCTGTCCTCCTCGGCTGAGCCGGCAGACAATGAACTCACAACTGCTGAAGCCCTTGCCCTGGTCGAAGAACTGCATCAGGAAGGCGTCTTCCAGATCAATTTCGGTGGTGGCGAGCCGTTCATGCGCCCCGATTTTCTGCAGATCATCGATGCCTGCCATGAGCTTGGGATCATGACCTGTATTTCGACCAACGGGACGCTTTTCACCCCGGAACTGGTCGAGCAGTTGTCCCGGACCAGCATGGTCGCCATTCAGGTCAGCCTTGATGGAGCAGAAAAAGAGACCTGTGAGGCGATCCGTGGCAAGGGCACCTACGATACTGCGATCAAAGCCCTTGAGCTGTTGGCGCAATCACCGATCCCGACCAGTATCAACGCTGTTCTGACCGCAGATAATGCCGACGAAATCCAGGATTTGCAGCAACTCGCCAACCAGCTCGGCGTGACCCTGCGGATCAGTCGTTTCCGTCCGTCGGGGCGGGGTGCGGACAATTGGGAGGCTCTCCGGCCGACCCCCTCACAATTGATAGCCTTCTCCGCCTGGTTATCTGAAAACGAGAATATTCGTACCGGCGACAGCTTCTTCTCACTGACCTCCCAGGAGCGGCAGGGCTTGGGCTTGAACCTCTGCGGAGCTGCCAAGTTGACCTGTTGTGTCGGGCCGACCGGTAAGGTCTATCCCTGTGCCTTCTTACAAAGCGATCGTTTTGAAGCGGGTGACCTGCGGCAGAAAAGCTTTAAGCAAGTCTGGGATGACTCGGAGATTTTTGAGTCGTTTCGCGGACTGCGGATCCATTCCTGCGAAGACTGTCAACGCTTCGACCAGTGTCACGGTGGTTGTCCGGCAGTGGCCTATCACCTCAAAGACGATATCCAGGGTGGCGACCCGGAATGTCTTGAACGTTGCGTGACCTCGATCGCCGATGCGAAACCGGTGGTAACGGCAACTTGACCAAAGATGGACGCCCATGGGGCGCCCGGTATTTTAAGGAACCAAAGAGATTCTATCAGGAGACCTGAACCGATGATGTTCGAAAATCTTTTCACACCGCAAAAGCTCGGCAAGGTGAAAGTGAAGAACCGTATCTCCTTCCAGCCGCATCTGACCAATTTTGCCGAAAAGTGCATGCCGAGTGAACGGCATATGTACTATTGGGGAGAACGGGCAAAGGGAGGGGCTGGGCTGATCATAACCGAGGAGATGAGTGTTCATCCCACCGACACTGCCTACGAGAAGTTGGTTGAGGCCTTTCATCCTGAAGTGATCCCCGGTTTTCGCAAGATTACCGATTACGTTCATCAATACGACACCAGGATCTTCTGCCAATTAAATCATAATGGACAGCAGTGCGACGGTAGTATCTCGCGCCTGCCGGTCTGGGCTCCTTCGGCGGTCCCCGATATCCTGTTCCGCGAGACCCCCAAAGCGATGGAGGTAGAGGACATCGAAGAGGTTTGTCGCTACTTTGCGATCAGCGCCGAGCATGTCCGCCAAGGCGGCTTTGACGGCATTGAACTGCAGTTCGGCCATTCGAGTCTGGCCCGACAGTTCCTTTCGCCGCTGACCAACCAACGTCAGGATGAGTTCGGCGGCAGTCTGGAAAACCGCATGCGTGCTCCGCTGATGTTCATTTCAGCAGTCCGCAAGGCGGTTGGTGACGATTTTACCCTCGGCATTCGGATGTGCGCCGATGAGATGATCCCTGGAGGGCTCGACTTGGCTCAGGTCCAGGAGATCTGCGGCCTGTTCGAAGCCAGCGGTCTGATCGATTTCGTCGACCTGTCGATCGCCACCTTTTACAATCTCTATCTGGTTGAAGGCTCGATGCACACGCCTCTTGGATATACCATCCCTCTGGCCGCTGGTATCCGGGAGAAAGTCCAGCTGCCAGTCTTCTGTACCGGTCGTATCAACGATCCGGTGATGGCAGAGAAAGTCCTCTCTGCAGGACAGGCTGACATGATTGGCATGTGTCGGGCACTGATTTGTGATCCCTTCCTGCCGAAGAAGGCCGAAGAGGGACGTCTCGAAGATATCCGCTACTGTATCGCCTGTAATCAGGGCTGCATTGGTCGCATGGGCATCAACCGCTCGCTCGGTTGCGTGCAGAATCCTGCTGTTGGTCTGGAAAAGAAGTGGGGAGAAGGCACTCTGCAGCCGGCTCCGGTGAAGAAAAAAGTGATGGTTGTCGGTGGTGGCCCCGGTGGCATATGGGCTGCCAAGATGGCCAGTCTCCGAGGCCACGATGTGACTCTGCTCGACCGTGGCGACACCCTTGGTGGTCAGGTCCTGACGGCCATGAAAGGTGCAGGACGCGACGAGTTCGGCGTCATCATCCGTAACGAAAAAGAACAGGTCGATAAAGCCGGCGTTAAGGTGGAGTTGGAAACCGAAGTTACTGCCGAATCGATCCTTCAGGCCGATGTTGATACGGTTATTGTCGCCACCGGCAGCAAGCCGAAAGCACATCCGGTCGGCGGAGCCGATGGGCCTGGCGTCTGTAACGTCTGGCAGGTCCTCGATCAGCAGTTCGATGTTGGTGAAAAAGTCTGCCTGATCGACTACGACGGCCATCATCGGGCCACTGCGACGGCCGAATATCTTGCCGACCAGGGCAAGAAGGTCCATATCATCTGTTCCAGCCTGTTCATCGGCGCCGAACTCGGCCCGACCCAGGATCTCTACCTGAGCCGCCAGCGGCTTTTGACCAAGGGCGTGACTTTTACCCCCGATATCGCGGTGATGGAAGTCTCCGGTGAGATCGGTGAGAAAACGATCAAGGGCTTCAACGTCTACAACAACGTCTGGGACGAGTGGAGTGGTTACGATACGGTCGTCCTGGCAATGGGCCAGGAGGTTGATGAAGACCTCTATTTTGCTCTCAAAGGCAAGGTTAAGGAACTGCACCGGATCGGTGATTGTGTCGCTCCCCGCAAGGTCGATATGGCGATTTGGGAAGGACATGAAGTGGGGAGGACGATTTGATGGCATCCGGGAATCTACAGTATGCCGGGCAACCGGTAGAAATCCTGGTTTTTGTCGATCTGCCTGAGGGTGAACTGGACGACTATGGCAAGGGGATTTTATCGGAAGCCTCACGGTTGGCTAAAACCGTTGCAGGCACATGGTCTGTTGTTAGTTTTTCAGGTGCCAAGGATGAAACCCTTGCCGCACTGGCACCCTATGGGGTCGAGAAGGTCATCCTCATCGACGGGCCAGACAGTCTGACCGATTCCCTCGAGATGCAGGCAACGCTGATTGCTCAGGCGTGCCTGGAAAAGGGCGCCTCGCTGCTCCTTGCTCCTCATAACGACCTCGGTAGTGCAATTTCACCGCTGCTGGCAGCGGAGCTTGATGCTGCCCTGTTTGTCGAGGCGATTGGCTATAATGCAGAGGAAGACAGGCTGAAGTTGACCCGCCAGGTCTTGGGGGCTCAAGTCGCAGAATCTAAGACCTGGGATGGTCAGTCGCCATTGGTCCTGACAATCAATCCGCGCGTGTTGAGTGGTGTGGTCCTGCCGAGCATGCAATCAGGTAAGGTTCAGTTTGAACATTGGCAGCCTTCAGCCTCACTGAATGACGGCGCAACCCGGATCGTCGAACGGATTCCAGCCGATCCCCAAACCGTTGATGTTTCTGAGGCCGAAGTGATGGTCAGCGCGGGGCTTGGCTGCAACGAGCAGAGTTTTTCCCAGGTCGAGGAGTTAACCCGCCTGATCAATGCCTCCCTCGGGGTGACCCGCCCGGCCTATGATCTCGGCTACACCGGTTTTGAACGGATGGTTGGGCAGACCGGCAAGACCGTTGCCCCGCGCTTCTATCTGGCGCTGGGGATCTCCGGTTCGATGCACCATATCGGCGGGATCAAGGATTCCAAACGGATCGTGTCGGTCAATATAGATCCCAAGGCGCCGATCATTGCCAATTCCGACGAAGCTTACGTCGCAGACCTGCGCGAGGTGATGCCGCTGTTGATTGAGCGAATCAAGTCGGCGACAGGAGGTGCCGCATGAAACGCACATTTGACGCGATCGTCGTCGGTGCCGGTCCGGCCGGTTCTTCGGCAGCGCTGACCATGGCCCGTGCCGGGCTTGCTGTCGCCTTGCTCGAACGCGGTAATTTTCCGGGAGAAAAGAATATGTTCGGCGGTGTCCTCCACCGTCTGACGGCTCTCGAAGATGTTTTTCCTGATTTCTGGGAACAGGCTCCCTGGGAACGTCATATCGTTAAAAAAAACCTCTCTTTTATGACCTCAGGATCGAACTTCACTGTCAGCTTCGATAATGAAGAAGCGGAAACGCCCCCCTATAACGGTTACACCGTCTTTCGTCCCAAATTTGATAACTGGTTGGCAGAAGAGGCGGTCAAAGCCGGAGCGATACTGCTGACTCGTTCAACGGTCGATGACGTGATTATCGAAAACGGCAAGGTTGCAGGGGTAACCCTTTTGCGTGATGGTGCTGAACTTCGTGCTCCGGTGGTGATTGCTGCTGATGGCGTCCTTTCTTTTACTGCTCAAAAAGCCGGCTTACGCCAGGCGAAATTCAGTACGTCCAATCAAGGGGTCTGCATCAAGGCGTTGATCGATATGCCCAAGGAGGTCATCGACGATCGCTTTGGCTTAGTGCGCGAACAGGGGGCCTCCAACGAGATTGTTGGCAATACCGATGGAGTTCGGGGCGGTACTTTTCTCTATACCAACTATGACTCTCTGTCACTGGGCATGGTGCTGGAACTGGCAAGCTTGGAAAAAACCAGCAACACCCCTTACGATCTCCTCAATAATTTTATGGCTCAGCCGCAGATGGCCAAACTTCTCAGGGGGGGGCGCCTCCTGGAATACTCGGCACACCTGGTTCCTAAGGGCGGCTATGAGATGATGCCTGAACTGTTTGGTGACGGGATCATGGTCGCAGGTGACGCGGCTGCACTCTGTATTATCACCGGCCTCAATCTGGAAGGGATCAACCTGGCCTCTCAGTCTGGCGTACTGGCTGGTAAAACGGCGATCGAAGCCCATCAGCAAAAAGATTTCAGCAAAAGAAGTCTGGCAACCTATCGGAAACTGCTCGAAGAAAGTTATGTCCTAAAAGATCTCAAGATGTACCGGCGCACACCGCAGATGCTTCATAACGACCGCATCTACAGTCAGTATCCCGAATTGGTTTGCAGCTTGATGGATGAGATCTATCGCATCGATGGAACACCGAAAGACAGCATGACCAAACTGCTGCTGCGCAAGGTCAAGGAAACGGTCGGCCTGAAGAACGTGCTGGCTGATGTCTATAGCGGATGGAGAGCACTATGAAAATCAATCTCGATGAGATCTTTGACTACACAAGTTTTAATGTCGATCGTGACCCGCACATCATGCTGGATGAAACGATCTGCCAGAAATGTGACCAGCGTTCCTGTACGAATTGTTGCCCGGCAGCCTGTTATACCTGGGATGAAGATAGCCAGAAGATGACCTTCGTGCACGATGGTTGTCTGGAATGCGGAACCTGTTATGTCGTTTGCCAGAAAGACGCCTTCACACGCTGGCGCTATCCGCGCGGTGGTTTTGGTGTCTCTTTCCGGATGACCTGATACAGGCCGTGACCTAACATGTTTCACTGTGTGTTGCCCATGAAACGGAGCAGAATTGATGACAAATAAAGCCATTCATATCGTTGTCCTGTTGCGGGAGGCTTGTGATCCGCGGACGCCGGTTCGTTTGACCGCCGATGGCTTCGGCGTACGTGAGCGTGGGCTCCGACGCATCGCCAACCCGGCCGACCTCTGTGCACTGGAGCAGGCCTTACAATTGGCCGAAACGCACAAGGGGACCGTGACAGCGGTGACCATAGGCCCTCAGCGGCTTGATGATCAGCTGCGTCTGGCCCTGTCGATGGGGGCGCAACGGGCGATCAGAGTCTGGAACTCCGCATTCACCGGCGGTGATGTTGTTGCCGATGCCCGGCTCGTCGAACGGTTGCTTGAGATCCTCACGCCGGATTTCATGATGACCGGATACCGATTGATCGATCGCGGTGCAGATCCTGTCCCGGCATTGGCTTCGGCAAAACGGGGTATCCCCTACGTGACGGCGGCTCTTGATGTCAACTGTGCTGACGATGGCGTTGAAGTGCTTCGCAAATGTGATCGTGGCGCCCGGCAGAGAGTTCACACCAACAGCCCTTGTACGTTGCTCTTTGAAAATGCTTGCTGTGAACCACGTTATCCGCTTCACGAGGCATTGCAGGCGTCGCTGGAAATGCCGATCGAGGTCTGGGGCCTCGCTGAACTCGGTCTGCCGGTCACTGTCCTCGGCGGTTACGGGGCCGTGTTGGGCAAAGAGCGCTGCAGTTTTCCTCGATCCAACCCACAACGGGTGGTGACTCCCGATGCAAACCTGCCGGCCTTTGAACGTATCCTGGCGCTGCTCTCCGGCGGCATCAAACCGCGGGAGGGGAAACTCCATGAACTGTCGGCGGAACAGACCGCAGAGAAGTTGTTCGATATCTTTCAGGCCGAAGGCTTGTTCGGTGGTAGCGAACCGTGATCTATCGGTTGGCAGCGGGTATCAAGATCGAGGAGAGCTCTGAAGGGGGCACTCTGGTCGCCTCAAGGCCGCTGCGCATGGTGCGTTTGAACCCGTCGCTGCTGAAGCTGGTTCGGTGCATGGAGAAGGATTGGCTTCTTCCCGCATCTGATGCTGAAGCCAAGGCGTTGGAGTCCCTGGCCAAGCGTGGCTTTGTTGAAAGAGAGTGGCAAAGTCTCGAGTCTACAGATGACTTTCCCACTGTCACTGTTGTCATCCCGGTGAAGGATCGTGCTGAAGATCTTCGCAACTGCCTGACCTCCCTGAAAGAACTCGAATATCCCCAGGATAAAATCGAAGTCGTGGTTGTCGACGACGGCAGCACAGACAGTACTCCCACAGTTGCTAGGGAGCTTGGCGCTGTACTGGTTAAGTCGGGAGCGGTAGCAGGAGGCCCGGCCTCAGCTCGCAATAAAGGCGCTGATGTTGCCAACGGAGAAATTCTGGCTTTTATAGATTCGGACTGTACTGCTTCGACGCAATGGTTGATGGAGCTTTTACCGGTTTTTGCAGCTGCCGACGTTGCGGCTGTCGGTGGCCGGGTGGATGGCATGTTCACCGAATCCGCTCTGGATCGCTACGAAGCAGTCATGTCGAGCTTGAATCTGGGACGTCGGGAAATGTCCGGTGGGCAAGGGGGGGACACTTTCTACCTGCCTAGTTGTAATCTCTTGATGCGAAAAGAGGCGTTTACTGCCGCTGGCGGATTCCATCCCAAATTGCATGTGGGCGAGGATGTCGATCTGACCTGGCGGTTGCGAGATGCTGGTTGGAAAATTGTTTATTTGCCGAAGGGAGCAGTTTTTCATGCCCATCGTAGTATCCTGTGGCCTTTTATGAAGCGGCGCTTCGACTATGGCACCTCGGAAGGGTTGCTGCAGCAGCTGCATCCGGTTCGCGGCAAGAAGATGCATCTCCCGCCCATGTTGGCCACGCTGCTGCTGCTGGTGGTGGCCTGCCTGGTCTGCCGGTCATTCCTGCCGCTGCCGGTCGCGGCACTGCTGATGCTGATCGATACGGCGGTGACCACCCGCAAAATGCGCCGGCTCGGATTACGCTTGACCGGCCTGAAAGTCATGCTGGCTCGGGGGCGTGCCGTCGGCAGTCTTGGTTACTACCTCGGTTTTCACCTGCTGCGTTATTACCTGGTGGCATTTCTGCTGGCGACTATACTCTACCCCCCCTTAGTCCTGCTCCTGCTTTGTACCCTCCTGGGGGTCGGACTGGTCGACTACCGGGTGCGCAAACCGATCATGACCCTGCCGGCATTCTATTTTTATTACGCCATGGAACAGCTCTCCTACGGCACCGGGGTCTTCTGGGGCTGTTTCGAGATGAAGAGCTTTGCCAGTTATCGTCTCGACTTCCAGATGGATTAGGGTGCCGCCCCCATGCCACTGCGTTTGCAAAACCACCCTGTCTCCAATGAGAAGTCAAGGGTATTCTCGAGTGGCCTGCCGGACAGAGACATTCGGTCCAGCCGCGTCTGCAGGCGATGGCAAGTCTTGCTATGCCTGACTCTGCGCATGAATCGCCTGGCGAGCAGCCACACCCTCATGTTTGATCCGTTACGGGTCCATTCTGATCTCCCTCCCCCTCGATAAAAAGCGCTTCACTGGTCGACGGCATGCTGGTGGCAACTGATGCCGTTCCTAAACAGGTCCGTGGTTTCAAGCCGTACTTAACCGGTCCGCTTGCGATTGCTCTCCAGGGTCGTCAGCGCCTGCACCGAATCGTTCAGGTTAGCTCACGGCGACGATTGGCTGCCCCCTCATTCAAACTCGTGCACCTACCGCGGCAGGTCACAAAGACGTGTATCCGACAAAAACAGGAGAACGAGCATGCAGAATCATTCTGGCGCTGTGGCCAAGCAATCCCTCATCGGGCAGAACGAACAGAACGGGGCAGGCGGAGAGGTGTCTGTCAAGCCCACCGGGCATAGTGCCCCGACATCTGGTCGTACTGTCGGTCGACGCCGGCAGGCCGTGGTCTTCCGTGGGCTGACTGCAGTGATAAGATACACCATTTTGATGCAGCTGGTTCTGCTCGCATGCGTCCTGCCGGCCATGGCGAGCGACAGTGGCGAGCGAGACCGGCAGTTTCGTCAACCTGACCGGTACCGCTTTACGGCATTTCGCCCTGGTGCTGTTCGTTGCGGCTTATTCGCTGGTCATCTTCGAAGAGCAGCTGCACATGCGCAAGAGCAAGCCGGTTATGCTGGCGGCCGGGACTGATCTGGCTGCTGGTCGCCCTGGCTTATGCTGCGATGGGGCGATACGCATACGCCCGCACGAGGCGATCAAGGACAACCTGATCGAATACGCCGAGCTGTTCCTGTTCCTGTTGGCGGCGATGACCTATATCAATGCCATGGATGAACGCAATGTTTTCCAGGCGCTGCGTTCCTGGCTGGTCAGTCGCGGCTTCACTCTGCGGACCGTGTTCTGGGTGACCGGCCTGCTGGCTTTCCTGATTTCTCCCCTGGCGGATAACCTGACCACCGCCCTGCTGATGGGCGCCGTGGTCATGGCGGTCGGCGGCAACAACCGCAAGTTCGTCATCGTCGCCTGCATCAACGTGGTGGTCGGCGCCAATGCGGGAGGCGCGTTTTCCCCCTTTGGCGACATCACCACGCTGATGGTCTGGCAGAAGGGCAAGGTTGACTTCATCGAGTTCTTCGCCATCTTCCTGCCTTCACTGATCAACTGGATCATCCCGGCTGCGATCATGAGCATGGCGGTCAGCAAGGACCGCCCCGAGGCCATGCGGGAAAGCATCCGCATGAAGCTGGGAGCCAGGCGGATCATCGCCTTGTTCATGCTGACCATCACCACTGCGGTCTGCTTTCACAACTTCCTGCACCTGCCGCCGGCTGCCGGCATGATGCTCGGCCTCGGCTACCTCGGTTTCTTCTCCTATTATCTGAATATCAGGGAGCATCGCCTGCGGACGGCGGTGACCAGCCGCTCGACATGACCGGGCACAATCCCGATGAACACTGCCAGCCGCAGCCGGGCCCACGGCCACGCGCCCCCCGCCGGCTTCGACCTGTTCCGCAAGATCGCCCGCGCCGAGTGGGACACCCTGCTGTTTTTCTACGGCGTCATCCTCTGTGTCGGCGGTCTGGGCCAGTTCGGGTACCTGGCGTGACCTCCCGCGTTCATGTACCTCGATCTCGGCCCGACCACCGCCAACGTCCTGGTCGGCATCCTGTCGGCCATCGTCGACAACATCCCGGTCATGTTCGCCGTACTGACCATGGACCCGCACATGTCCCATGGCCAGTGGCTGCTGGTGACCCTGACCGCCGGAGTCGGCGGCAGCCTGCTGTCGATCGGCTCGGCAGCCGGCGTGGCGCTGATGGGCACCGCCCGCGGCGTCTATACCTTCGGCAACCATCTCAAGTGGACCTGGGCGGTCGCCCTCGGTTATGCTGCCAGTATCGCGGTGCACCTCTGGATCAATGCCAGTCACTTCATGGATTTTCATTGACGGGTCCGGACCTGGCCGGGGCTTGGCCCCCGCCCGACCCGGTCCCCTGAGGACAAGCGTTCGCTACCCGCCGGCACAGCCGGCACGTTGGTAGCCGCTGGTACAGCAATTGCAAAGTCTGATTGACAGGGGTTGTCTTTCCGGAGCATTCTGTTGAGGCGTGATGAACCATTTTCGTGTCGCCATAAAACTGCTGGCCAATGGCATAAGGTATCGTTGCCTGAAAATGGCGGGACGGGCTGCCCCTCTGCAGGCGATCAGTCTCAAGATCACCCATCGCTGCATCTGTCGATGCCGGATGTGCAATATCTGGCAGATTCCTGGCGAGGTTCCTGATCTGCCTCTGCCTGCATGGGTCGAGCTGCTGTCGTCTCCGCAGCTGAACGATTTACGTGAGATCGATATAACGGGTGGCGAGCCGTTCCTGCGCCAGGATCTGAGCGATCTGCTGGAGTGGATCTGTACTGTCAAAGCGTCCCTGTTCCCGGGGTTGCGAACAGTCGCTATCACGACCAACGGTCTGCTGACCGACAGGGTCCTCACGGTAGTCGAACAGGTGCTCGCGCCGATGCAGGCGCAAGGCCTTGACCTGGTTCTGGCGTGCGGTCTGGACGCTGTCGGCGAGCAGCATGACCGGATCCGCAACCACAAAGGCGCCTGGCGAAAACTACGGACAACACTCGATGGTCTGCAGCGGTTGAGGGCGCATTCCCCGAACTTGATCCTCGGCATCAAGACCACCATCATCCCGATGAATGTCGATGCGTTGGAGGCAGTCGCACGGTTTGCCGATGAACATGAACTCTTCACTATCATCTCCCCGTGCATCATCACAGCGAACCGGTTCGGTAATACTGATCTCAGCGAGACCCTGAGGCTGAGCGAAAAAGACATCCAAGCAATCATGCAGTTCTACCAGGGGCCGAGCTTTGCCTGGAGCGGTCACCGGTTGGCCATGCTGGAATATCTCAAGACCGGCCGAATGGAAAAACCTTGCTCGGCGGGCTTCAATACGGTTTTCGTCCGACATACCGGCGAGGTCTTCCCCTGTCCGGTCATCCCCAGAGTCCTCGGCAGCATCCAGCAGGCCTCGTTGGGTGAGATCATGTCGCATCCGACAGCCGTTCAATTCCGAAAACATATCGGCACATTCATGGAATGTAAGACCTGTACCGAACCGGGACTCGAGCGGCTCGCCTGGCCCTTCGAGGGGTTTACTTCTCTGCGGCACCTGCTTCGAATGGGTTGTCGCGATTTTGCGCGTCTGGCAAGTCACATGGGCCTGGATAAGTATCTCTGACGCCGGACAGAGATAGAACCGATGTGATGGATGACATGACCGATTGGTATCTCTACAGTGTCGCTGCCCTGCTCCTGTTGGGCACCCAGCGGTTTCTCAACAAGGTCGCGGCTGAAAAAAAATGCAGCTCTTCCCTGACGACAGCCGTCTTCATGGGAACGGTCACCTTGCTCAGCAGTGTGGTCCTTTACCTTTCGGCTGAAATGCCCGCAAACATCTCGGCTCTGCTCGTCCTGTCGCTGGTCAATAGCTCCTCGTTCGCTCTGGCGACAATCGCTCACATCGAGGCACTCAGGCACCTGCCGGCCGGGATCACCTTCCCACTGACTCGGTTGAGCCTGGTCGTGGTGGTCATCGCTTCAGTCTTCTGCTTCGGAGAAAGCCTGAGCCGCTCGCAATGGATGGGCATTCTGTTAGGCCTGGCCGTTGTCGCGGTTTTGGCGAGAGAGCTTGGTGCCGCTTCTTGGCCGACTGGCGATTGCCGACTTGGCCTGTTGCTTGTCACTGCGTGTATCTTCTGTGGGGCGATCGCAGCCATCACCAGCAAGCTTGCGGTGATTTCTACAAGCAAGGCCGCTTTCATGACCCTGTCTTATCTGCTGGGGACGGGTTTTTCGCTGGCGATCAACAAGAGGTGGGGTAAGAGTCGCAACGATGGCCGCTTGAATGTGGCGGTGATCATCGGGGTCTTTATGGGCGTATTGAATTTTTTTGGGTTCTATGCTTTTTTGACGGCACTGGAGACCGGCCCCCTGTCGGCGATCGCTCTGATCACCGGGATGCATTTCGTGGTCGCCATCTTCCTCTCGCTGCTGTACTACCGTGAACGACTGACTTTTGCACGGAGTCTCGGCATCGGGCTGACTCTTCTGGCAGTATTCTTCCTGCAATCGTGAATCACAGGGCCAAGCGATGAACGAGACACAGCGAAAATGGAATGACCGCTGGCGCGAGAAGAATTCCACGATCAAGTGGCAGGTTGATGTCTGGTTGCAGAAGGTCCTCCCGCTGCTGCCTGCTGGCGGGCGGGCACTGGATGTGGCCTGCGGGGTCGGCCGCAATGCGCTCTTCCTCGCCGAACAGCGCTTCAGGGTGACGGCGGTTGACATTTCAGATGAGGCCCTCGGCCAACTCCGTCGCGAAGCCGAATCTCGTGGCCTTTCAATCGAGTGCTGTCGCGTCGATCTCGAGTCCGATCCGGTGCTGCCGGCGGGACCTTTTGATCTTGTCCTGGTCCTGTTCTACCTGCACAGACCACTGTTGCCGCTTCTCAGTAAAATCGTTCGCCCCGGAGGGGTCGTCGTTCTGCGCACTTTCAGTTCGCCGGTCCATTTGCCGGCGGCCCGGACAACCCGGACATCGTCTTGCAACCCGGTGAACTCCTGGAGATGTTTGCTGGATGGGAAGTTCTTCTTCATGAGGAGGGGCGTGAGCCCTCACGGAAGGGTGGTTCCGTGGCCGGAATCGTCGCTCGCAGACCCGATTGATGCCTACCTGCGGTGCTTGTTCCGAGGGCAGGCCCTGTCGAGATGAACAGAGTGAAAAGCGGCATGTCTGTATTACGACATGCCGCTGTTGATCTTCTGGTCGCTCTGTGTTGGTCAGCAGAGCTTCTGAGATTTGCTGATCAATGGTCGACGCCCAGCATCACGTTGGAGGCCTTGATGATCGCATATGCGGGTTTCCCCTCGGCGATGGCCAACGCTTTGACGGCGTCATTGGTCACGATCGAGGTGATCTGGTCTCCTCCCGTAAGTTCGATGATGACTTCGGAGTTGACGGCACCAAGAATGACCTTCTTGACAGTTCCTTTCAGGCTGTTGCGGGCGCTGAGTTTCATGAGCTTGCTCCTTCTGAGGTCTTGATGTTTTCCTGCTTTTGCACCAATAGTAACAGTTTTTGGGGAACTCACAACTCGCGTCAGTGCCGGGTCGATTTACCGTCAACAGGATCGTCCGCAGGGGGCCAGGAAAGCGAAACCTGTCTCAGGGTCTCCTTGCCAGGTAAAGGGTCCATCGTTCCCGTACAGAATTGTCGGGCCGGAGAGCAGACCCCGACTTATTCTGCAACATAGAACAGTTGCTGCCCCCCTTTACGGAAGCCGGTGATCAACGCCCTGGCTTGAGAAGAGGTCAGGTAGTCGAGGAATGCTTCGGCCAAGGCTTGCTTGACGTGCGGATGTTTCTGCGGATTGACCATGATCACCCCATAGGGGTTGAACAGCCGGTCATCACCTTCAACCAGTATTTTCAGGCTGGTCTTGCTGCCAAAGGCAATATAAGTGCCCCGATCGCTGAGTGTGTAGCCTTCACGCTCGGTTGCCATGATGATCACTTCCCCCATGCCACGACCGGCCTCAAGGTACCAGCTTCCGCCAGGAGTGACCCCGGCGGCCTGCCAAAGCTGCTTTTCACGGGTATGGGTGCCGGAGTCGTCGCCGCGGGACACGAACGTTGCTTGCGCCGCCGCGATCTTATGCATCGCCTCTGCGGCATTCTTGGTGCTGACGATCCCGGCAGGATCCGACGCGGGGCCGAGAATGACAAAGTCATTGTACATGACATCACGTCGGTCAACCCCGTAACCATCAGCAACGAATTTGTCCTCCTTGCTGCGGGCATGGACCAGGATCACGTCGACGTCTCCGGTCTCACCCAGCTTGATCGCCTTGCCCGTGCCGACAGAGATCACGTCGACCTTGCAGTCATTGGCTTCTTCAAAGGGGGGCAGCAGTTCGGCCAGCAGCCCGGAATTCTCTGTTGAGGTGGTCGTCGCCAGTCGCAGATGTTCCATGGCAAAAGTTGGTGCAGCCGTCAGGATCAAAATGAATAGCAGTAATAATCGTTTCATCATCGTCACTCCTTGAAAGGTTGTTTGTTGATTGGACAGGAAAACTCAAAAACACTATTTAGACATCAAAAAATAAAACTGTAACTGTGGTCGTGCGATTTAAACATCCTTATAATTGTTGAGATCTTCTTCAACAGTTTTACTTCAAGCTGCCTGCGGCTGTACGTCCTGGCTACTGCCATGATTGCAGGTGCCGCTGGTCAACGCAGTGGTCAGCTCTTGTACCGTCATGGTTTACGCTTTTCCATCTGCGATCCCAGCCGGACATCAGTGGAACCTAGTGTCCCGTGCGGCTAGTTCGCCGCACAATTTGCGCGTGATTTTGGTTCCTGGCAAGGCGCGGTGACGCAGGTCTAGCCAGGCTTAAACCGAGGAACCGTAACGCAGGCAGGGGGCAAAAGCGCCGAAAATTGAAGGTATGAATTAACCGCACGGGGCACTCGGCCCTTGATGATCTTTTGCATATCTCTTCCTGTTTGAACGAATAATCTTTTCAGTAATAATGACCGGTCTCCAAGGGTGCCTGCCCATAAGATACCAAAAAAAACCAAAAGAAACAAAAAGAAACCAATAATCACTTTAAGCATGTCAGCAATATTGATGCCAGAGATTAAAGGTGCGCCATTGGCCCTGTTTTTAAGGCTTTTACGTGCGGGTTGTGCGTTCTGTCTTTAGAGGTGCTGCGATTTTATGTAGGGAATTTCTACAACAAGGTGTTTTATGCTCTAACTGTTACTAAAAGTAACTGATAGCAACTTATGAGATGTTTGTCCTCGGAAGGCTTCAAGGAGGAAGCCTGGAATGGGGAGAAGAGACAGATGTTGTATGGCTTAATCAGGGTTCTTGCTGGTAGATCATCTTTCCACTGAGACTTAAATCGTAGCCTGAAAAATTTTCAGCGAGGACGCGGAAGTTGTTACTTTTAAGCTGCTCGAGAAACAATTGGACACTTTTGGCAAAAAAACCATTTTTCGGGATCAGTAGATCGAAGCGTTCCCAACGCAGAGAAACAAAGTCGAGGCCGAGCAGAGTGGCGACAGCACGAATAGCAAGCCCGGTATCTGCACGCCCGGCCAGGATCTCCAGGCCGATATCAAGGTGGTTCTGAAATTCTCTTTCATAGCCTTTGATGTTGCGACAATCCAGCCCAGCATTTTTGAGTTCACTGTCGAGGATGACCCGGGTGCTTGAATCGAGTGGTCGATTGGCGATCGACAGCCCTTTGTCCGCAATGTCGGCAATGTTCGCGATCTGGTTCGGGTTGCCTGTTGGTACCAGCCAACCCTGTTCGCGGCGGCAGAAGTTTATCGTTGCTGGATGCTCATCTGAGCGGATGTCAGCGATTGAAAAGTTGGCGTCGGCTTGAGTATGGTGGTCCAGATGGCTGGTCGCCATGTGGCACTGTCCCTGCTTTAAGGCTCTGAGTCCGCCAAGGCTGCCGAGATTTCCAAAAAAAGCGATGTAATCGGGATTCTGATGACGAAAAAGGGCCAGTATGCTGTCGAGCAGGATGTCGTTGCTGCCGGCAATTAATAGGAGATTGGGAATCTCGACCGCTAACTCCGTTTGTTTTGGATAGTTGATGGTTCGACTTTCTACCCACTGCTCGACCAGGTTCTTCGGGAACAACCATTTGCCGGTGATCTTGGTCGCTGGCAAGCCTTTTTCATTGATCATGGTGTAGATCATCTTCTCGTTGACTGCGAGGAGTTCGGCGACTTCTTTGGTGGAGAGCAGCTTTTCCATGAAGGATCCTTGATTGGTTGGCAGAAAAATGACTTAACACGGACTATAGGTGACTCAATCTGAAAAGTCTAGATGATGTGCTTTTGTCCAATTTACATTTTAAGCTTGCCGTCCTGAACGGCCGGCACGCCCCTGCTTTTTTCTATTCTTTTAACAAATTCTTACGGGTAAATCCTCCACAGTGTAGAAAAACCCCCCACCTGTATCTTGGTTCACCTCCGCCCGTTTGTTTCTTTTGTATAAAAATTCCCCAGAAGGCCAATGCTGATATAAAATGATAAAGCTACTTTGTTTTAGATAGATGTGTAATATACTGATATCAGGTGATATTTAAAAAATAAACCGCTGTTATGAAATGTGGCATTTGTATTGCAAACCAATAGGTTGTTGAGGTTATCTTTCTGCCGCCGGTTAATAAGTATCGCCAGGTACAGGAAGCGCAATGTTGTTGCCTCTGGTACCATTGCTTTTGAGATGGTGGTGGTTGATCCAATCATGACTTGAAAGTGAAAACTTCGAACCAGCTCATCTGGGAGGCTTCCCTTAGTTCTGGTAAGGGCGCTGGAAACGGCTTTAATGTCACGAATGGAGAGAAGCTTTTTCACTTAAACACATAACTCTAAAAAGGGAGAACGGGTATGGACAAGATTCTAAGAATTGACATGGGGGCTGCTGGTGGCCCAAAGCAGAGCACAGAAACCGCTGGTGAGTTTTCTGCACTTGGAGGCCGGGCAACCACTTCGACCATCGTTGGTCAAGAGGTGCCGCCCGATTGTCATCCCTTAAGTTCTGCAAATAAGTTGGTTATCGCACCCGGTATGCTGAGTGGAACTGCTGCCGCTATCTCCGGGCGCATATCGGTCGGTTGTAAAAGTCCGCTGACTGGCGGCATCAAGGAGTCGAATGCTGGTGGTCAAGCTGCTCAGGTTCTCGCTCGTCTTGGATATGCTGCGATCATTATCGAAGGGATACCAGAAGGAGATGACCTCTACAAGATCCACATCAATAAAGACCGGGTTGAGATCAGCGTCGACAACAGTAACAAGTTGCTCGATAACTATCCTTTGATCGATAAATTGAAAAAAGAGTACGGCGACAAGGTTGCTTATATGTCGATCGGCACCGCTGGTGAGCGCTTGATGGCTTCTGCTTCTATCGCTTGTACCGATCCTGAGCTGCGCCCAACCCGCCACTGTGGCCGAGGTGGTGTCGGAGCTGTTATGGGATCCAAAAAGATCAAGGTTATAATCCTTGATGATGCCGGCTGCAAAAATCGCCCACCAAAAGATGCTGATAGATTCAAGGCGGCCAATCGTGCTTTTGTTGAAGGTATCCGCAAGCACCCGGTCTCGGGTGAAGGTCTGCCGGCATACGGTACCAACATCCTGACCAACGTACTGAATGAGGCCGGTGGTTACCCGACCAACAATTTCAAAACGGGTCAATTTGAAGGTGGAACCAAGATCAGCGGCGAGGCCCAGGCTGAGTTGGAGACATCACGGGGTGGAAAAGCGACCCACGGTTGTCATCGCGGTTGCGTCATTCAGTGTTCCGGCATCTACAACGATAAGGATGGTAATTATCTGACCAAGCAACCAGAGTATGAGACCGTTTGGTCTCATGGTGGTCACTGCGGTATCAGCGATCTGGATACCATCGCGACACTTGACTATTGGGACGATAACGTTGGTGTTGATACGATCGAGATGGGTGTTGCTCTAGGTATTGCAATGGATGGTGGCGTGATTGATTTTGGCGATTGTGAAGGTGCCATCAGCTTGTTACGGGACGAAGTTGCTAAGGGCACTGCACTCGGGCGCATCCTTGGTGGTGGGGCTGAAATGGTTGGCAAGGCTTTCGGCGTTACGCGTGTTCCGGTCGTCAAAAGTCAGGCGCTACCGGCTTATGATCCCCGCACGGTACAAGGGATCGGCGTAACCTATGCGACCAGCACCATGGGGGCGGATCACACCGCCGGTTATGCTGTTGCGACCAATATTTTGAAAGTCGGTGGTGATGTTGATCCGTTGAAACCGGAAGGTCAGGTTGAGCTGTCGCGTAATCTGCAGATTGCGACCACCGCAATTGATTCGACCGGGCTCTGTCTGTTTATCGCTTTCCCGATCCTGGATCAGCCGGAGACCTTCCAGTCATTGCTGGATTTGCTGGGTGGGTTCTACGGGATTGAAATGACCGGTGACGATGTCGTTGCTTTGGGTCAAAAGGTCCTGACGTTGGAGCGAGAGTTCAATAAGCGCGCAGGCTTCAGTTCTGAAGATGATCGCTTGCCAGCGTTCTTCAAAACCGAAAAGTTGCCGCCGCACAACCTCACTTTTGGTGTTACCGATGAGGAATTGGATCAACTTTACAACTGGAATTAATGGCAACTGAACAGCAAAGGGGAGACCTGTATCTGGTCTCCCCTTTTTTTTATTGGAATGGCTTATAACCAACTGTACCTCCTGTGAAGTGTGAGGGTTTATGGCCGAGAAACAATCATTGCTTATGGTCGTACCACAAGATCATTTGTCTGCTTTTTTTCCGTTGCTGCAACGGGGGATCTGGCTGCAAGCGCAGACCGGTTGCAGTGTAGCGAGCCTGTTGACCGAACAGTTTGGTATCGAAGAGAGTTATATTGTCGAACGGGTTACCACCTTGTTTTTAGATTTTAAGCCGATCGATGATCTGGAAACGACTTTTGTCAAGGATGGTTCTACCTTGGCCCTCTCTTCGGCTATGCCGGGTCTGGTTGGCACCACGATGCGCCGAGGAAGCCATCTCGCAGCAATGCGCGGAGATATTTCCTGTCAGAATCAGAAAAAAGTGAAGAGTGGTGCGGGCCGAATCAGGATTAAATTATTTAATATGGTTATGACCGAACTTGGGGCAACTTTTTTGGCCCATGGTATCTGCCTGAAAAATAGTGAACTGGATGCGTTATTGAGTGAGATGGATGACAATTTCTTGCAGACTATTAACACCGTTTCCGTTGATGATCAGCAAATAGACCCTGCTAGTTTGATCAACCAGATTCGTTGTGCTCACCCCGGCGAGGAGATTATTCTTAAGATTGAATTTAAAAACTAAGATTTACGCAGAATATCTATTCGCTGTTTCACTCGTAGGTCGAAAGCAGGAGAATTAAAATGCAAGTCAACGTTAAACTATTCGCTTCGTTTCAGGCCGGGCGTTTCCAGCAGGAATTCAGGGATTATCCTGAGCAAACTTTGATCGGCACAGTTGTTCGGGAGCTCAATATACCTGAAGAAGAGGTTGGGATACTGTTGCTTAATGCAGTTCATGCCAAACTGGATCAGCCCTTGTCTGATGGTGATCTTCTGGCGATCTTTCCGCTGGTTGGGGGAGGTTAAATTGAGCGTGAAAAGATTTCTGGCTGAAAAAGCCGACGGAATACTCCTGAGTTGGGCCGATCAACGGGAAATGATGTCTCGTTTTGAACTTGATTGTGCTTCAGCTGAAGAATTGATCTTGCAGGGCGGCTATCTTCCTGCCCGGTATCAGCGTAATCAGCAGATGATTCCAACAGCACAACAATTAAAATTGTTCCAGAGCAAGGTGGCGGTTGTCGGTTGTGGTGGCCTTGGCGGCTATATTCTGGAAGAGTTGGCGCGTCTCGGAGTTGGTCAGATTGTAGCCATTGATCCGGATGTTTTTGAAGAACACAATCTGAATCGTCAGTTGCTCTCCAGCATTCAACTGCTCGGCACGTCGAAGGCTAATGCAGCCGAAAAAAGGATTGCCAAAATTAACCCGGCCGTTAAGGTCAGCGCGGTAAATGCCGCCTTCACTTGTGAGAATGGCTCTGACCTGCTGGATGGGGCTGTGCTGGCGATCGATGCTGTTGATAATATACCTGCTCGGCTCGATCTGGCTGAGATCTGTAGTCAGTTGAAGATTCCGTTGGTGCACGGTGCGATTGCCGGTTGGTATGCTCAGGTGATGACGGTCTGTCCCGGTGATGGATCAATGCAGAAGCTTTATGCAAACTGGACTGAAGGCAAAGGAATAGAAGCCGGCCTGGGGAACCCGTCATTCACCCCGGCTGTTGCCGCCAGCCTACAGGTTGCCGAAGCCTGCAAGCTTCTGTTGGGGCAGGGCCGGCCGCTGCGCAAGACTATGTTGTCAGTCAACCTTCTCGATATGCAATTTGACGAGATCCCTCTGAATTGAATTAGGCGGCACCTTGGACTACCTGGCCGATTCTTTGATGACTGCGGTTGAGCTGATCTTCAGTTTCGACCAGGAAGTCCGCTTGACCATCTGGACCTCTCTCTATACCTCCAGCTGCGCCATCGTCATTGCGGCGTTGCTCGGTGTGCCGGTCGGGTTGTGGCTCGGTATCAGCCGCTTTCGCGGTCGACGGGCGATGATCACACTGCTCAACACTCTGATGGCCCTGCCGACTGTTGTGGTCGGCCTGCTGTTGTTCGGCCTGTTCAGCCGCCAGGGCCCTGCGGGTAGCCTGGGGTTGCTGTTCACCCCCTGGGCGATGATCGCCGGACAGATAGTGTTGGCGACGCCGATTGTGGCCAACTTTGTTCTGGCCGCCGTCAAGGGTTCCGACCAGCGGATCATGGATACGGCCCTGACCCTGGGGGCCAGCCGTTTGCAGGCCAGCATCCAGCTTTTGAAGGAGATCCGCTTCGGCGTCATGGCCGCGGTGATCGCCGGCTTCGGTCGGGTGATAGCCGAAGTCGGCGTAGCGATGATGCTCGGCGGCAATATTCGTGGCTCCACCCGGACGATGACCACGGCGATCGCCCTCGAGACCAGCAAAGGCGAGTTCGCCTTCGGCCTGGCATTGGGGATCGTCCTGTTAAGCGTCGCCTTGTTCGTCAATCTGTTCTTGAACTTTCTGCAGCAGAGGTGAATCGATGAAACCGGTGATCTCGATAAAGGACCTTCTGGTACGTCAGGGTGAGGATTTCAGCTTGACGATCGAGAATCTTGAGCTGCAGCCGCGTCGCATCTATGCCCTAACGGGGCCGAACGGGGCCGGCAAGAGCACTCTGCTCAGGACCATGGCGCTGTTGACTTTGCCCGAGAGAGGGCGGGTCCGTATTGCCGATACGGGCTCAGTACCACTCACTCAGCAGCGGCACAAGGTGACCCTGGTGGAGCAGTCCCCCTACCTGTTGGCGGGGACGGTGTCTGACAACCTGGCTTTCGGACTTAAGCTGCGCGGTATCCGTGGCAGAGAGCAGAAAAAGCGTATCAGCTATGCTTTAGAACTGGTCGGGCTCGACGGTTTCGAGAGCCGCAAGGCACGCAGACTCTCCGGTGGGGAACTGCAACGGGTGGCCCTGGCCCGTGCCCTGGTGCTGGAACCGGAAGTGCTGCTGCTCGATGAGCCGACCTCCAACGTCGACAGCAAGAACCTGCAGGCCTTTGAAGGCTTGCTGTTAAGATTGCCCGAGCATGGCGTCACCGTTGTCCTGGCGACCCACGATCTGCTGTTGGCCGAGCGTCTGGGCGGGGAGATGCTGCGGATCGAAAACGGCTGTCTCGTCACGAGGCCACCGCACTGTGCTGAACAGAATACTGCCAAGGAGAATAAGGCATGGCTGAAACTTTTGAACGCGCAAGAGCACTGATCCTCGACAAGGTCTCCTGTCTGCCGCCAGAATCTGTAGCGTTGGTCGACCTGGCCGGTCGCGTACTCGCCGAAGATGTCACGGCACCTTGTGACCTGCCGCGTTGGGACAATTCGGCCATGGACGGTTTTGCGGTCATCGCCCAGGATTGCGGGTCTTTGCAGTCGCTGCTGATCGACGGCTATATCCCGGCGGGGGGAACCGCCGGAGATTTCAAGGTCAAGCCGGGAACGGCTGTGAAGATCATGACCGGAGCCCCAACCCCCGAGGGTTGTGACACAGTCGTTCCGGTGGAGGAGACGGAGGAGCAGGATGGTCAGTTGATCATCAAGGGCCGGGTTCGAGTCGGTGATCATATCCGGGTCCGCGGCGAAGACGTGCAGCAGGGTGAACTGGTGATCACCGCGGGTTGTATCTTGCGACCGGCAGGATCAACATGCTCGCTTCGTTCGGTGTGCAAACGGTTTCGGTTGTCAGCCGCCCCAGGGTGGCGATCTTGTCGACCGGCGATGAGCTGGTCGAGCCGGGTGAACCTATCGGGCCGGGACAGATCGTCAACAGCAATGCTTATTCCCTGGCCGCAGCGGTCAAAGAGGTCGGTGCCGAGCCTCTACTGCTCGGCATTGCCCTAGACGATCGGGTCAGCCTGACGGAGAAGCTGAGCGCGGGTTTGCAGGCCGACGTCCTGATCACTACAGCCGGTGTGTCGATGGGCGACCGTGACCTGGTCTGCGAGATGCTGGAGCAAGCCGGGGTAGAATCCCAGTTCTGGAAGGTCGACATCAAGCCTGGACGACCGACCGCCTTTGGGCTCAAGAACGGCAAGCCGGTCTTCTCACTGCCCGGGAATCCCGTCTCGTCGATGGTCACCTTCGAGGAGTTCGTGCGGCCCGCGTTGCTCAAGATGATGGGCCATTCCAGGGTCATCAAGCCGTTCGTCAAGGCGATCCTGCAAGAGACCGCCAAAAAGAAGTTCGAACGCGTACAGTTCCTGCGGGTTCGGGTGGTCGACGACGGCGTGCGGCTGATCGCTTCGAGTTCCGGTGACCAGAACACCGGCATCCTGAACACCATGCTGCGTGCCAACGGCATCGCTGTGCTTCCGGCCGGTCGCGAACTGGTCGAGGCCGGCGAAGAGGTTGATGTCCACCTGATTGCTGCCATTGACTCTCTTTATGCTGACACGTAGGCATCTATGCAAATACCTGAAAACACACTGAAACGTTTGTTCAAAGTGGTCGTCAGAACTATCCATCTGGTCGGGATGGCCGGTGTCTTCGGCAACGCAATGATGCAGGTTTCAGGACCTGTTTATCTCTCATTGGCAATAGCCTCTGGGATTGTCCTGGTTATGATGGAGGCCTCTTCCGGCTTGATCTGGTTCGTCCAACTAAGAGGCGTATCTCTTTATATTAAACTTCTGTTGTTGTTGCTCATGCATCTGAAACCTGAAATCACCATCCCGTGTTTGATCGCTGTGATCGTCATTTCAGGATTAATGTCTCACGCTCCCAGTTGGATCCGGTATTTCTCGTTGCTACATGGGCGTGTTGTCCTTTCGAATAATGATTCGCTGGGTTAAGGTTCGTTTGCGGAACATGACCTAAGTCTGTAAGCAGAACCACTGATAGACGACTGGCTGTTGATTTGGCACTGCTCGTCCGAACAGTCCAGAACCTGTTGTCGATTTGTAAGGATCTAAAATCTCTCAAACCATTCGTTGATAAAGGATAAGCATATGAGCTTCAACCATTTTGATGATAATGGCCAGGCGATCATGGTCAATGTTGCAGCAAAAGCGCCAACTCTGCGCCGTGCGGTCGCATCTGCTCAGGTGTTTCTAAGCCAGAAGGTTGCCTCAGATATTCAGGACAGGGAGGTTGCTAAGGGAGATGTCCTCGGTGTGGCCAGGCTGGCTGGGATTTCAGCAGCCAAAAAAACTCCGGACTTGATCCCTTTGGCACATCCTCTTGCCCTTCATCATGTGAAGATTGAATTTGTCTTTGATAAGAAGGAGAGTTCGTTGCAGATTCAGAGTACAGTGGAGGCGTTTGAGCGTACCGGAGTGGAGATGGAGGCAATGGTGGCGGCCAGTGTCGCTGCTCTCACGGTCTATGACATGTGTAAGGGCGTAGATAAAAGTATTCGTATTGGCGATATTGAACTCCTGTTTAAAGAGGGGGGTAAAAGTGGTGTTTACAGGAAAAATGAGTAACTGAGCGAAGAGGTCTGATCTACCAAAATGTTGCACAGACGGTATCTTTTTATAACGAGGTCTTATGGCTGTAGTGAAGTTGCTAGAAGAAAAAGGTCTTTTGCGTCCGAAACGGTTGACCGTTTCAATCACGAAAAACTGTAATCTGCGTTGTGAACACTGCTGGGTTGAGTGTGAGGGAGTGGATGGCCAGAGCATTAATGCCCCAACTGACGGTGTAAAACGACTGCTCAAGGAGTTTGTGGATATCGGAGGTGAAGAAATCTGCCTGACTGGAGGCGAACCACTCACGCATCCCGATTTTCCGGAGATCTTGTCCTATTGTCTGGGCATGAACGTACAGAATATTCATCTGCAAACGAATGCAACTTTGTTGACTGAGAAACTCTTCAAAGTGATGGCTTTGGATAATACTCATAAGCTTAATTTCCAGGTCAGTCTTGATGGGGGCTCTGCCGCGACTCACGATCTGGTGAGGGGACAGGGTAGTTTTAACCAAGCTGTTTCAGGCATAACTCAATTGGTCGCACACGGGTACGGCAATAGGACGGTCATTGGCTTTACCGAGATGCAGCATAATTTGCATCAAGTCCCGGAGTTGTTAAGACTTGTTGCTGAAACAGGTGTCGCCTCAGTTGTTGGGTGGAGTCTTGTTCAGTACGGTAAAGCGCAATACACAGAGAATGTGGCTTCGCCGCTACCAGAACAATATATTCAATTACTGGAGCTTTATCACTCGGACCAGGAATTCAGAAACCACTACGAACAGTA
Source organism: uncultured delta proteobacterium (assembly GCA_963769955.1). GTDB lineage: Bacteria > Desulfobacterota > Desulfuromonadia > Desulfuromonadales > BM103 > M0040. The sequence continues at coordinate 68,140 of CAVYNW010000016.1, read as the reverse complement.
TGGTTGTTTTGCAGCGATTGAGTGGTTCAAGGGGCGTGAGCAACCAAGCGATCATACCTGCAAGTTTATAGAAAAACCTTATGTCTCTGCCTCTGGGACATTCTACCCATGTGCTCTGCTCCAGGAAGATACTTTTGCCGCATTCGATTTATATAATCGTCCTCTTGTTGAAGCCATTAAAGAAAAGATTGAGGTTTGGGCGCAGTTGCGTGCAATGTCCATAAAACGCAGCAAGGAACTGGAATGCTTCAAGGGCTGTATTGGCGCAAAACATTGTGCTGGTGGATGTTTTGCCAGGGCAGAGGTTGATGCTGATTCGAAAAGGTGTGTTGAAGACAGGTGTGATTTAAGGCGTGCCGTTTACGAATGGCAGGCTCCAGATTGACCCATCAAGGATATCTGTCTTTTTATGAATATTTTGAACGACGATTAAGCCGCCTGTCGAACTGTCAGGGCTGAAGTGAAAACTTGGCCGTTTGAGAACAGGTCTTGGCTCATTGCGAGTAAAAGCCGTAGCTATTTTGGTCGAAAAGGAGTTGAGATCTGGGCCAAAGAGTCGAATTCGCAGCCAGCTCATTGTTAGTCCGACAAGTTGCTAGCACAGCTGACAATAGTTTCCCCGGTGACCATAATTACCTCTGAAATTGTTGTAAACAAAGGAAAGGGTGAAGTGAAATGATTGATAGAAATCAGTTGTACATTAACGGAGAATGGGTTTCTTCTGCGGATAATGGAACGATTGAAGTCGTGAATCCGTTCACAGAAGCAACCATTGCCAAAATTCCTGCTGGATCTTGTGATGATGTTAACCTTGCACACTAAATCAGCAAGCCGAGCCTTTCCTTACTGGTCAAATACACCCATTGAGAAGAGGGTCCATCTGCTTGAGAAAGTGCATCAAGGGGTTGTATCGCGCCAGAATGAAATCGCTGAATTGATCACGTCAGAGGTTGGAATGCCTTTGAAAATGTCTAAAAGAATACAGGCCTTTCTACCTGCTGCGGTTCTTGAAAGCTGCTGTAAATTGGCAATCGTCCTATCCTTTTGAAAGGACCCTCGCCAACTCGACAATATTCAAGTCGCCAGTTGGTGTTGTCGCTTGTATAACACCTTGGAATTACCCCTTGCATCAAATCGTTGCTAAAGTTGCGCCGGCCTTGCTGGCGGGTTGTACCGTGGTCCTTAAACCAAGCGAAGTAGCACCACTGACGGCCTTCTTGCTGGCAGAGGTTATAGCTGAAGCGGGTTTGCCGCCTGGGGTTTTTAATCTGGTGACTGGAGATGGGCCCAAAATTGGTGAAGCGGTTGTTCGGCATGATGATGTTGATATGGTCTCTTTTACCGGTTCTGTCGATGCAGGTAAGAGAGTTGCCGCGGTATCTGCGGAATCCGTAAAACGGGTAGCTCTCGAGCTGGGAGGCAAGTCTGCGAGCGTGATTCTTGACGATGCCGATCTGGCCAAGGCCGTGAATGGGACCATCAATACTTGTTTCCTGAATTCAGGACAAACCTGTAATGCTCTGACGCGAATGTTGGTGCCTGAAAGTCTCTATGCTGAAGTCGTGAATCTGTCTGTTGAACTCTGTAAGTCATTTAAACTGGGTGATCCTCAAGATGCTGACACCAGGCTTGGTCCGCTTGCCAGTGAGGTCCAGCGCTCGCGCGTTCGCAAGTATATTGAGGTCGGTTTGAAAGAAGGTGCCGATTTGTTGTGTGGAGGGCCGGAAGCTCCAAACGAGCTCGATCACGGATATTTTGTACAGCCAACCATCTTTGGTAAAGTCACATCGGATATGACTATCGCTCAGAACGAAATATTTGGTCCCGTCCTATCTATCATGACTTATAGAACTGAAGCTGAGGCTATCAAAATTGCCAATGACAGTCGTTATGGATTGGGTGGTGCAGTATGGTCTGGAAGTAATGACCGAGCCATGAAGATTGCCAAAGAAATGAGGACCGGGCAGGTTGACATCAACGGTGGAACTTTTAATTTGATGGCTCCCTTTGGTGGTTTCAAACAATCAGGCTACGGTCGTGAATTGGGCGAGTTTGGTTTTGAGGAATTCCTGGAAGTTAAATCAGTACAGTGTTGAATAGTATGAGCTTTTGCAGAGAAAATTAGTGAAATCCACAACCGAAAACTCAACTGGCTCTGTTCCTGTCTCGGTTGTCCTGCACGGAGAATTCTTAGTGAACAGCCTGCCTTCTGGTTGATCTTGTCAGTGCTAAGGAAGTACCGGACAACCTCGAAGCCTTTGGTTTGCTTGATGAAAATCCGCAGTTGCCAATCACACTGCTTTCACTCGGTGGACTGGGACGTATGATCCTGCACTGGCAGGAGAGAAGTCGCTTCTGCAGCTATTGTGGTCACTTAAAAACCTGGCTTCCCGGAGAGTGGGGGGGACACTGCGATGCCTGTGGCAAGCATGACTTCCCAGCTATTCAGCTTTTCCCAAGCCAGATAATGTTCGGGTTTGTGGCGGGTTATGTTGCGGGAGAAGTCAAGATCGATAAGAAGAATTCGCTGATGCGAGCTGGGTCCCCGTCGATGATCTCCCAGCTCTGCCACCCAAGCGCAGCATTGCCTATTATGTGCTTGATATGACTCATGTTTGCGATGGCGAAATTTAAGGAAAGCGTTGTTGGGACAAGGGCAGATCATGGGCAGGTTTGACAATCAGACCCAGGGTTTTGCTTGACAAAAAACACAATCATCGGAGGTGTCAAAAAAATGAAACGAACCGCTGTTTTGCTAGCCATAAGTGCTGTTTTTCTTTCCGCATGCACCAATACCAAATGGGTCAGAACAAATGTCGATAAACAGCGTGATTTATCGTTGCTCTGGAGCAGCAGGAAGAGAATGTAATTCCCCGGCAGCGATATGAGCACCCCTATGAGATTGACCTTGCCAATCTTGAAAAACTGATGGGAGATTTGATATACGTCAAGACATCCGGAATGTTAAACAAAAAGAAACAAAATCCTGTCTTCAAAGCGGATGAAATTGACCGATTGGCACCCATTCTGGTGGATTCATTGGCAAAAGCCGATGCTAATCAGCGTATCAGGTTCACCTCTTTTAATCTGGGCAATGCAATGCTATTTTCTGACAGCCAGAAAACAGAAGGTGTGATTTTTGTCGGTTCATCTGGACGACTGAATATTGCGTTTAATTACATTAATTCCACACGCAAGCCGAGCGAAACTTCTGCTTCTAGCCACATATATTCCAATGTCAATCCCTTACAAATTCAAAGATCGGACATCACCATATTGCCATCTGTCCCTTACGCAGAACTTCACAAGTTTGAAAGCGGTAAGAAAGCACCGATATGGGTTGTGGCAGACCTGGAAAAGCTAGAGGAAACAATCAGCACTGTGACGCTCCCCATAGTCAAAGTAACGAAGGAAGTCCCGCCAGTAGATTCGGTAAAGACTGGTACAATCGCTACTCCAGTTATGATAACTGAGCAAACTCATGTGCCTGATAATTTGCTAGAAGAAAAAATTAAAGATAAATTGAAGTTTTTAAAGGAGTTGCTGAACGACGAGCTGATCTCGGAAAAAGACTACAATATCAAAAAGAATGAACTGTTGGACAAAATTGATTAATGCTTGTTTGTTTTGAAACCAATATGTTGATCCTGGCTTTCTGTGAAAAAAGTAGACTTGTCGGGATGTCCCGTCAAACCCTTTTTTTAGGTCGCTGGTTGTCTCATGTACGTTTTTTCTTATACCCGTTTGGCAAAACTGACAAGATCTTGAGCCGTTATTTAAGGGTCCAACCATTCTTGGCATTAAGTATTTTGAACCCCGAGTTATTGAAACAGGGAAACAATAACTGCAAGATAGGGGGTGTAATGGCTGACGATGCAAAAAACTACGTGCTATGGCGCTCTTGGATATTTTATCTTGCCACTTGATACAATCCCTGACATAACCGCAATTATTGGCTTTGTTGATGATCTCGGTGTTTTAATTTTTGCTGTGGCTACAGTAGCAACAGATATCGATCAAGGGACCAGAGATGAGGCCACGGCAAAAAAGAAGGATTGGTTTGGTTGAAAATCTCAACAAGCGCCCTACCAAGACCTAAGAGCTTTTGGTGAAAATTAGAAGCTAGTCGGCATCATTTCTTGGAAGAGGGCAAAGCCTTCCCAATGTCTTGTGTCGGAGGTTGAAATGTCTGGATATATCGTGGCCGTTTGTATCAGTGAGACAAAGGGGGTTCGTAAAACTCCTGTAGAAAATGTTGAACTTCAGCCAGATCATGGAATAGTTGGTGATGCACATGCCGGCAACTGGCACCGTCAGGTTAGTCTTTTAGCAATGGATAGCATCAGGAAGATGCAGAAGCTCGGTCTCGATGTTGATAAAGGTGATTTTGCTGAAAATATCACCACTGAAGGGATCGACCTGGTTTCTTTACCCATAGGCTCTCGTCTCTGTATTGGGTCGTCACTTCTCGAAGTGACGCAAATAGGCAAGGAATGTCACAACCGTTGTGCTATCTTTCACCAGGCAGGTGATTGTGTCATGCCGCGTGAGGGGATCTTTGCCAAAGTTCTCCAGGGGGGACAAGTCAAAACTGGCGACAGCGTCACGGTGATCGATTAAACGGAGGAAACATGAGTCTCAGCCATTTCGATACTAAAGGGCAAGCTGTTATGGTCGATGTGACACCCAAACAGCCAACCCTACGTACTGCTATTGCTGAAGCGAAAGTTTGTATGCAGCCAACAACCCTCAAGTTAATTCAAACGCAAAAAGCCGCCAAGGGTGATGTTCTCGGGGTGGCCCGTCTTGCCGGTATCTCTGCATCAAAAAAAACCTCCGATCTAATTCCTTTGGCTCATCCATTATCACTGCATGCTGTCAGCATCGATTTCGATATTGACGAACAAAATGCCATTATCAAAGTGTCTGGCAAAGTGACTGCTATAGAGCGAACCGGTGTTGAGATGGAAGCAATGATTGCCGTCTCAATCGCTGCCTTGACTGTCTATGACATGTGCAAAGGGGTTGATCGCGGTATCACCATCAGCGATATTTCCCTTGTCTATAAAGAGGGCGGCAAGAGCGGAGTTTATAGTAAGGAAGAAAGAAACGATGCTTGATGTTGCCATTTTGACGGTCAGTGACCGGAGTTCTCGCGGAGAACGCGATGATCGCAGCGGTCCTGCGCTTGCCGCTTGGTTAAAAGTTCATGGCGCTGGGATTGCCAAAACCGCAACGGTTCCTGACGAAGAAGAACTGATTTCAGCACAATTGATAGAATGGGCAGACCAAGGGCATTTTCATTTGATTTTGACCACTGGCGGGACAGGCGTCTCCCCGCGCGATGTTACCCCGGACGCCACTACAGCGATTCTTGACCGTGTCCTCCCAGGCTTTGGCGAAGTGATGCGCTTGCGAGGACTTGAGAAGACCCCCAGGGCAATCATTTCGCGTGCTGTCGCTGGCATTCGTGGTGATTCCCTGATCGTTAATTTGCCGGGGAGCCCTAAAGCCGCACTTGAGAATCTCGAGACAATATGGGGTGCTGTCCCACATACAATCGAGAAATTACGTGGTGATACCCGCGATTGTGGCACCGATATCTGATAATCCTGATCCTTTCTCCTGAAACTTTACCACCATCACCACAACCAGGCCAAGTGGACGCATATTCGCCGCCCTTGTGGCCACTAACTCGCCTTGGTGTGATCCCGTGCCGGGACATAAAATCAAAGACCGCCTCACTGCTACTACCTTGTTGACAGTCGTTAGCCATTGACATTCATTTAAAGCCAATGGTCTCTAAATTGTGCTTGCTTACCCATGAATACGGCTGGTGGATTAATACTTCCGATAAGGATTTAATTGAAGAGAACAAACTACAGCAGATGAAACAGAGCGGTTATAACGACACTCTCATTAACTTGATCAAAGTTGATGCCAAAAAAGCTGTTGGCGGCTCAGCTAGTGTCCCGTGCGGCTAGTTCGCCGCACAATTTGCGCGTGATTTTGGTTCCTGGCAAGGCGCGGTGACGCAGGTCTAGCCAGGCTTAAACCGAGGAACCGTAACGCAGGCAGGGGGCAAAAGCGCCGAAAATTGAAGGTATGAATTAACCGCACGGGGCACTAGAAGTTAAATCGGTAGATACTCGTCAGGTACGTGAATATAAACTGAGCGCGGTCACAGTGACTAATATCAGCCCCATGCCAAAAACTTGCTGACCTGTCAAGCTTTCATTTAAAACCAGGACGCTGAACAAAGACGCGGTAACCGGTTCGACCATGGCCACAATTGAGGCCACGGTTGGTGCGGTATGATCGAGGCCGATGACATAGAGAGCGAACGACAATCCCGCACCAAGCACACCTAGTCCCGCGAACAGCGGCAAATCCGGAGAGCTCAGGACTGCATCGAGCTGGTCGGTATTACCCGGCCAAATAAGGATGCTGGAAAGTACCGCAAAAGCTATCGAGAGAATTGCCTGCGGACTGCCATGTGGCGCCGCATATTTAAAGCCGAAAATAAAAATCGCATATGACAGGCCGGCAAGCAGTCCGGCGCTCAAACCGATAGGCGTGATGCCGCTCGCACCGATGTCGTAAAGTTGTGTAAGCAACACGATGCCCAGCATCACTAGTGTGATCGCAGCCCACTTCACTGTGGTAGGGCTTTCAAGCTTTAGTAAGAATGATACGAGAAGCACGAACACTGGTGCGCAGTACATCAACGTAGCGGCGATTGCGACACTGCCCTGTGATATGCTCACGAAATAGAATGCGAAGTTGCCTGCTACCCCCAAACCCGCAATCGATGACCAGAACCATAACCGGTGACTTCCCAGTCCGCTTTCGCGCGGGCGTAGCGTTAGCCAAATGAGGACGAACAGTAAGCCGATCGCTCCGCGGTAGAATGAAACTACCAAAGCATCCCAGCCCTTAGCCATAAGAATACCGCCGATCCCCCCTGACAGCCCCCAGCAAAGAGCTGCCAGCACCACAAAAGCGGTACTCGCTCTCACCTTTTGATCGCTTTTTTTAATGATGAAATTAAACCCTCCCTGGCAGCGACTGACGCGCTGTTAAGCAATTTTTGATCATCAGGCCCATTAGAGGTATCATTCTCAGATCATACTTGTAGGTAACATGCTTTAGGCTGTCAACTCAATCAGTCAAAACATACGGGTTGTGATAGAAAACCGGCTTCCGATTGATAGACACCTTTTAAGAGACTCACTAATCTTAATGAAAATGCTGGTTCTGTTAGTCTTTTATCAGTCTGAAGCTCAGTATATTTTTCACTTTCGCACATCTCGCTGCGGTTTTTGCCAGACAATTTAGCCGTGCCGAGATCAAATTATTTCCTTGCCCTGATTGCGACATAGCAATCAATTGCTTAACTGGCGTCGTTTGACTCTTGCTGCTGATGTTGTTTTATTTAAAGAGTTAACATGAGAACTCGAAATCTGAGCGGGGCTTATCGCTGACAATGTTCAACCTGTCAATTGCAAATATAACTCTCCTGGGACTGCTGTTTGCGCTGTTCGAAACAGTCGGCATAATCGTCGCCATTCATGCAGTGCTCAACACGCGGACCTCCCAAGGGGCCATCGCCTGGGCTTTTTTTCTGGTCACCATGCCCTACATCGCTCTGCCTCTTTATGCCTTGCTGGGCCGCCATAAGCTAACCAGGGCCGTCGAATCGCGGCGTGATGATAATTCTCAGATTCATCAATCAACTGTAGAACTGCAATCCGGACTGGAACGTTACCAAAAGAAACTGCAGCAGCGAAAAACCTTCGGTTCTGCGATGGAAAAGCTGTCGGAGAAAACTTTTACCGGCAGCAATTCCTTGAAACTGCTGGATACGGGACGGGCAACCTTCGATGCCATTTTCTCGGCTATTGAACAGGCGCAATCCTATATTCTGCTCGAACTCTATATCGTCAACGACGATGAAGTAGGTCAGGAACTAAAGGAGCGACTCATTGATCGTCAAGGTGACGGGGTGCAGGTATATTTCCTTTACGATTCCATCGGCAGTTACAGATTGTCGCGACAATACTGTGATGAATTGTCCGATGCAGGCATAAAACTGCATGAGTTCGGCAGCATGCACCTGTTCCGTAACCGTTTTCAGCTCAACTTTCGCAATCACCGCAAAATCTTTATTGTCGACGGCAAGGTAGGCTTTACCGGGGGGTACAATGTCAGCAACGAATATCTCGGCAAAACGGATAAGTATGGTTGCTGGCGTGACACCCACATCAGGATCAGCGGCCCTGCCGTGCTCGGTTTGCAGGCAGCTTTCGTTGAAGACTGGTACTGGGTCACCGGTGATGCCCTGGAATTGTCATGGTCCCCCGAAGTGAGCAACGATGATGCTCTAGCCATGGTCATCCCCACGGGACCGGCTGACAATAAATATACCTGCAGCCTGTTCTTCATGCATATGCTTAACTCCGCACAACAACGCGCCTGGATCACCAGCCCTTATTTCGTACCGAATGAAGCTGTTATGGAATCCCTTAAATTGGCGGCTGTGCGCGATGTTGACGTAAGGGTCATGATTCCCGGAGTTCCCGATAAGAGAACCGTCTGGTATGCAGCTTTTGCCTACATTCGCGAGGCACAAGAAGCCGGAGTGAAATTTTATCGTTATCAGAAGGGGTTTCTTCACCAGAAAGTTATGCTGGTCGACCATGACCTCTCTGTCGTCGGCACAGCTAATCTCGATAACCGTTCTTTCCGTCTCAACTTTGAGCTCTCAATTCTGGTGCCTGACACAAACTTTGCCGCCCAGGTTGAGGAGATGCTGCTGAAAGACTTCTCAGATTGTCAATTGATTACAGAAAAAGACGCTACAGAACATGCATTTATTGTTCGGATAGCGATTGCCGTAGCGAGACTTTTTTCGCCAATCTTGTGATTTTCAGAAATTTGCTGATCGTTCCTTGCGGGAAAGTCCCATGCAATCTAGTGCCCCGTGCGGTTAATTAATACCTTCAATTCTCGGCGCTTTTTCTCCCTGCCTGCGTTACGGTTCCTCGGTTTAAGCCTGGCTGGACCTGCGTCATCGTGCCTTGCCAGGAACCAAAATTACGCGCAAATTGTGCAGCGAACGAGCTGCACGGGACACTAAGGGTAGGCTTCAAGTTCGAAATCTCGTTGAGAAAAACGGTCACCTGACTCTGCTGTAAGAACCTTTACATGTGAAAGGTGCCTCCAAGTTATTTTACCAAGGATAGTAGAGAGTCTTTCATTGTGATCTCTTATGCAGAAAGATAAAATTGTTTAAATTGGAACGTTACACTGGTACAACTTTTTCTTTGAAGACATCACAAAATCAGAAAGGAGAAAAAGCTGTTTTCTAAACGTTTAATGACTGTAAATTTATTCCTCGTAATGGTGTTTTTTGCCACCTCGCCTCTGGCAATCAATCCTTATGTCCAACCAAACAATACCTGGATCAATATCAGCGGAACCGTGAAAAACGTTGCCGCAGATTCTGTTCACGCTGGATTATGGAAATAGCACGATTACTGTTGAAATGGACGATGGCGATCGGGACGCGGACGGTTACAAGCTCCTCTCCGGGGACAGGGTGACGGTTCATGGCAAGATGGACAATGATTTTTTCGAATAGACAACTTAGGTAAACTGGTCGCAGAGAGCATCGTCGAGATTATCGACTTCATCGATTGAACTGCTGCGGCTCATGCTAACATCTTCCAGGCGATAAACTTATGAAATCAGGAAAAGACATATGGTGGCGGCAGACATTCAGCCCACGGCATGAAGGGGCTGACTCCGGGAAGCCTCCTCGCAACTACTTGCGGGTGTTGGGTTGCCTCTGGGTGTTTTTGGGTTGTGTGGCGATCGGGACCAGCGTCGCGGCAACCCTGACGACAGTATTGCTGTTCGGCGTCATCTTGCTGATGGCGGGTGCCGCTCAGCTTGGGCACGCTCTTTTCGACCGGTCTCTGGACTTCTCCTGGCGCTTTTTGTCCGGCATATTGTACATCATCGTCGGTTTGCTGTTGATCGTCGACCCGGTAGGCGGTGCCATTGGCCTGACTTTTCTCCTCGCGCTCTTTTTTCTTCTCGGCGGTCTCTTGCGCATCGCTCTGGCCGCTTCGGCCCGCCGCCAGGGAAGAAGGTCGGCCGGCCTTCACCTGGCCGCTGGCATAGTTAACCTGGTCCTGGCGATGCTGATCCTCCTCAGCTGGCCTGCAGCCGGAACCTGGGTGCTCGGCCTGTTCGTCGGGATTGAATTGGTCCTGGGCGGTTTATTCCTGATCCTCTCTCCTGAACATATCACTGTTTCGCCGCGGCAGGTGTAGACCGAACAACAGGATCTCTGTTTCGCCGGGCATGCCGCTGAGCTGTTGCGGTTAATCCTGTTCTCGAGCGGCGGGACAAAGTCGGGCAACTCTTGCTGGTGGTTCACGTTCAAGCTGTCATCTGCCACTTAATCACATCACTCTGGCAGACGTCGCCGCAGGCAGCGCAGTCTGTGCCGCGAGTTGTTCAACGCCAGGTCAGATACTCTTCGGGTATTGTGGTTCGATCCGCTTAAGCATTGTCCAGAACCAGGTAGATGACCGACAACGGCGGCAGGTTGAGGGAGACCGAATCGTAGAAGCCGTGATCCGGAACCGGGACCGAATCGACGCCGCCAAGGTTGCCCCAGCCTGAACCTCCGTATTCGCGGGCGTCGCTGTTCAACGCTTCCCGCCAGAATCCGGAGAGCGGCACACCGACCCGGTAGTTGCTCCGGGCCATCGGGGTGGCGTTGAGCACGACCAGCAGCGGCTCACCGGCACGATCCCGTCGCAGCCAGGAAAGTACGCTGTTCTCTTCGTCGTGGAAATCGATCCACTGAAAACCGTCCTGGCTGAAATCGAGTTCATAGAGTGCCGGCGTCCGGCGATAGAAAGCATTGAGATCCTCGATCCAGCGCTGGATGCCATGATGCCAGTCGATATCCAGCAGATGCCAGTCGAGGCTGCGATCGTGGTTCCATTCACGACCCTGGCCGAACTCGTCGCCCATAAACAGCAGCTTCTTGCCGGGATGACCCCACATATAGCCGAACAAGAGTCGCAGGTTGGCGAATTTCTGCCAGGTGTCGCCAGACATCCGGCCGATCAGAGAGTGCTTGCCGTGGACCACTTCATCATGGGATAGCGGCAGGACGAAGTTCTCGTTGAAGGCATACCAGATGCTGAAGGTGATCTGGCCGTGGTGATGTTTGCGATGGATCGGATCCTGGGAAAAGTATTCCAGGGTGTCATGCATCCAGCCCATGTTCCACTTCAGGCCGAAGCCGAGACCACCGACGTAGAGCGGTCGCGAAACCATCGGCCAGGCTGTCGATTCCTCGGCCATGGTCTGAGTCCCCGGGAACTCCTGGTAGATGGCCTCGTTCATGGCCCGCATGAATTCAATCGCCTCAAGGTTCTCCCTGCCACCAAAGCGGTTCGGAATCCATTCGCCGGCTTTTCGCGAGTAGTCGAGATAGAGCATGGAGGCCACAGCGTCGACCCGCAAGCCGTCGGCGTGGAACCGGTCGAGCCAGAAGAAAGCGCTGGAAATCAGGAACGCCTTGACCTCGTTACGACCGTAATTGAAGATCTCGCTCTGCCAGTCGGGATGAAACCCCTGACGGCGATCGGCATGCTCATAGAGATGGGTGCCGTCGAAGAAGGTCAGGCCATGGCTGTCGCTGGGGAAGTGTGATGGCACCCAGTCGAGGATGACGCCGAAGCCACGCTGGTGCAGGGTGTTCATCAGGGTCATGAAATCCTGGGGGGTGCCGTAGCGGGAAGAGGGAGCGAAGTAGCCGAGGCACTGGTAACCCCAGGAGCCATAGAAGGGGTGCTCCATGACCGGCAGGAATTCGACATGGGTGAAACCGGTCTGCTCCAGGTAGTCCGGGAGGATCTCGGCCAGCTCAAGGTAGCTCAGGAACCGTTCCGGGTCGTCCACCGGGCGCCGCCAGGAGCCGAGATGCATCTCGTAAATGCTCATCGGCTGGCTGAGGGTATCCTGGTCGTGTCGTCTCTCCATCCACTGGTCATCATGCCAGCTATGATCGGGGCTCCAGACGATGGAGGCAGTATTCGGCGGCAGTTCCCAGTAGAGCGCGAACGGGTCGCCCCTCTCTGCGTACTTATCCTGGCCGCGCATGGTGATATGATATTTATAGTGGCTTCCCTGGCCGACTCCGGGGATGAACCCCTCGAAAATTCCTGATTCATCCTGGCGGACTGCCAGAGGATGTTTCGAGGGGTTCCAATCGTTGAAATCGCCCATAACATGCACTTGCTCGGCGTTGGGCGCCCAGACGGCGAAGTGTGTGCCCTGCCGGTCGTCAACCTCGCCGATATGCGAGCCGAGTTTCTCATAGAGACGATAGTGCCGACCTTCCTTGAACAGGTAAATGTCATGCTCGGTGAGCAGGCTCTTGCCGTAAATTACCTTCTGTTCAGCCATGGGTCAGCCTCCGCAAAGATGTTGAATGCCGCGTAGCGGGATCACCAGCCAGTCGGGGCGATTATTCAGCTCATAGCCCATTTCGTAGACTGCCTTCTCCAGCAGATAGGGAACCAGCAGGTTCTCAAGCATCTCCGTATCCTGTGGCAGCAGGTCGCTGCCGTTCATGGTCGTAAGATAGCCATGCAGGAACTCGGTCGACACGTATCGATACCAGAGGTCCGCCCATGGAGAGAGAGTCGCCATATCCTGGAGGCGCACTGCGCTGTCCGACAACAGGACGGTATAGGCGGCATAGTGAAAGGATCTGATCATCCCGGCAACATCACGGAACGGCGAACGCTTGATTCGGCGTTCGGTCAGTGGACGGATCGGTTCGCCTTCAAAGTCAAAGATGATGAAATCGTTGCCGGTGAAGAGGACCTGGCCGAGATGATAGTCGCCGTGGATGCGAATTTTCTGCGCCGGCAGACGTTTTCCGGTGATGCGTCGCATCTGTGCCAGGATCGTTTCCTGCAGCCCGAGCACTCTGTCGGCCTCTGCCTGCAATGGCGCTCGGTAGATGGTGACGCACCTTGTCCAGCTGGCGCAGTTCCTGTTTGGTCAGGTTCTGCATGGCCTGGTACAGGGCGCGTTGATAGAGGCTGGAGAAAGGCTCAGGACGGAAGCTCTCTTCATGGCCACTGGACAGGGCCAGGTGCAGCTCGGCGGTTCGCTGACCCAGCAGCCTGGCCATCTCCATAGTCATGCCGGACATGAACTCCTGGTCTTGCTCTGGCAGTTCAGCGCTGCTGGACCGTACCAGTTCGTCCGGTCCCTTCGGCGGGCTTGCTCCTGCCGTGGCACTGGTCAGAGCCCGCTCAAAGGACTGTGCCGCAAGATCGAGGAACAGCTGCCAGGCGTCGCTCTGGTTGGTAATATACTGCTGCATCAAGCCGAGGACGATCGGCTCGCCGCGTTCGTTGCGGTACTCCAGTGACCCGGCATAAGCCGGAATATGCTCAAAGCCCACCTTCTCAGTTAGATAACGCACCATCTCGACATCCGGGTGAGGGCCCGCTGTCGGTGCGACGATAGAGCTTGAAGATGAATTGGTCGCCAAACCGGATCGAGGTGTTGGACTGCTCGGCGCCGAGCAGCCTGGGGCTCAGGTCTGCCTTGCCGTCCTGCCACTGCCGGGTCACTTCGCGGCTTGCTGCCGCGTGCAGACGGCCCTGATGACCGGCCATGCGCTTGCGACCGGCGATCACCGCCAGCAGGTCCCTGCCGAAGGCTGTCACTGAAGACGGCCTCGCAGACCGCTCCCGCTGAATTAGGCCAAGGTCATCCAGGCAATGCTGCCGGCGTGGCAGGTCCATGCTCTCACTGGTTGGATCTGTTGAGATCGGGTGATACGCCAATGGCAGGATGTAAAGTTCTTCGGCGCCGTCGTGATATGCGACCTCGATCAACAGCAGCACAGAAGGCATCGATTCCCGGCTGAGGGGGACCCATTCGCGGAGTCTGATGTTACGGATCTTGCGTGCCTTGCCGCCGTACCAGCGCTGTTTTGGCAGGTAACCGGGCAGGATTTTGTCTTCGAGTGCTTTGCGGATCTGCTTGTCATCCAGGACGGACGGCCACTCTCGACCGTTCAACCGCGGCAGACCGGCCTGGTCCTGGTCTGCATCGAGTGTCTGGTTTGACGAGGACCAGGATATAGTAACCGTAAGGGCTGAGACCGATCGAGTAGGGTGTCTCGTCGATCGGCAGAAACTGGTTGCGGCTGAAAAGGTCCTCCGGAACCCGGCCCGCGTAGTCAGCACAGATCGAGCTGAGCCATCTGGGCATGATGCGAGAGGTTCACCACGATGCAGATGTCTTCCTTGTCGTCACTGCGGATGTAGGCGAGGACTTTCGGGTTGTCCGGTTTAAGAAAGCGGATCGGACCGCGGCCGAAGCAGGGATGGGCACTGCGCAGATCGATGATTCGGCGCATCCACCACAAAAGAGAGGATTTGCGGCTCTCCTGGGTTTCAACGTTGAGCGAGGTGTAGTGATACTCAGGGTCGATGACCAACGGCAAAAAGAGCTTCTGGGGATTGGCTCTGGAAAATCCGGCGTTGGCATCGGTGTTCCACTGCATCGGTGTACGGACGCCGTCACGGTCGCCGAGATAGTAATTGTCCCCCATGCCGATCTCGTCGCCGTAATAGATGATCGGCGAGCCGGGCATGGTCAGCAGCATCACGTTCATCAGCTCGATCTTGCGGCGGTCGTTGTCGAGCAGCGGCGCCAGTCGGCGGCGAATGCCCAGGTTGACTCGGGCTCGCGGATCCTGTACGTAAACCCGGTACATGTAATCCCGTTCCTCGTCGGTGACCATCTCCAGGGTCAGTTCATCATGATTGCGCAGGAACAGGGCCCACTGGCAGGAGTCCGGAATCTTCGGCGTCTGCTCGAGGATGTCAGTAATCGGATAGAGATTTTCGATCTCCAGGGCCATGTACATGCGCGGCATTAACGGAAAATGGAAGCACATATGGCAGGCGTCGCCGTCACCGAAATACTTGGCGGCATCCTCGGGCCATTGGTTAGCTTCCGCGAGCAGCATGCGATCGGGAAATTTCTCTTCCACGTGCTGGCGTAGTAGCTTGATGAATTCGTAGGTCTCCGGCAGGTTTTCGCAGTTGGTCCCTTCGCGCTCGTAGAGGTAGGGGATGGCATCCAGGCGTACGCCATCCACTCCGCGGTCGAACCAGAAGTCGATGACCTTGAACAGCGCTTCGTGGACCTTGGGATTGTCGAAGTTGAGATCCGGCTGGTGGCTGTAAAAACGGTGCCAGAAATAGGCCCCGGCCACCGGGTCCCAGGTCCAGTTGGAGAGCTCGAAGTCCTGGAAGATGATGCGGGCATCCGGATATTTTTCCGGGCTATCGCTCCAGACATAGAAGTCGCGTCGATTGCTGCCGGGCCTGGCGGTGCGGGCGCGCTGGAACCAGGCATGCTGGTCCGAGGTATGGTTCAGCACCAGCTCGGTAATGACCCGCATGCCGCGGGCGTGGGCCTCGTTGAGGAAGCGCTGGAAATCACTGAGGGTACCGTAATCCGGATGGACCTTGGTATAATCTGCGATGTCATAGCCGTCGTCACGCAGCGGTGAAGGGTAGAAGGGCAGCAGCCAGATCGCCGTGATGCCCAGCTTCTCCAGGTAGTCGAGCCGGGACAGCAGCCCCTTGAAGTCACCGATGCCATCGCCGTTACCGTCGCAGAAACTCTTGACATGCAGCTGGTAAATGACTACGTCCTTGTACCAGTCGCGGGGTGAGCTATGTAAAACCTGCGGTTTGTTCGACATAAAGCTTTTTACTCCTTGGTCAGTGTGTTCTGATAACTGGTTTTGGATCTCAAATGGTGCTTTTCCGCAATCCCTGAGTCAATCAGTACCTTCGCTTGTACGGCCTACCGATGAAGTCCTCTACATAAACAACTGCACACGCATCGATGCAGAGTTTCCGGATGGACACCCGTTACATGAAATAATCGAAATCGGATTCCCGCTTCAGACGTTTCTTCAAATGGAAGATCCGCGCCGGCAGGATCTGCGGGTCGAACTCCATGAGATTGCGGGTCCCCTGCCAGATGAATTTGTCGTCGCCCAGCAGGTCATGGACCATGTAAGGCTGCCGGCTGTCCAGTTCGAACTCGTCGAGAGGCAGGTTCAGCCACGCCGACTGGCGATGGTGCGGATCGAGATTGACCGCCACCAGCAGGATGTCCTGCAGGTCATCGTCGAACTTGGCATAAAACAGGACAAAATCATTCTCGGCCTGGAGGAACTCCACGTTCCAGGTCTGCTGCAGGGCAGGATGGGCTCTGCGGATGGCATTGATGCGCCCGATGAACGACTGCAGGTTGCCGGGACGGTCGAGGTCCCAGTCCTTGATCTCGTATTTCTCGGAATGCAGATACTCTTCGCTGCCCTCGATGGCAGCGTTCTCGCAGAGTTCATAGGCAGGGCCATAGATGCCGTAATTAGAAGAAAGCGTCGCTGCCAGCACCAGTCGGACGATAAACGTCGGGTCGTCCTCCGTACTGCAGGTATTCCGGGAGGATGTCCGGCGTGTTCGGCCAGAAGTTGGGTCGGAAGAAGTCCCTTGGTGCGGTGCGTGCCAGCTCCGTGACGTACTGGGTCAGCTCATGCTTGGAATTACGCCAGGTAAAATAAGTGTAAGACTGGGTGAAGCCGGCTTTGGCCAGTCGGTACATCACCTTGGGGCGGCTGAAGGCCTCCGCCAGGAAGATGACGTCCGGGTGGCTCCGGCGCACCTCCTCCAGGCACCAGGCCCAGAAGGAGAACGGTTTGGTGTGCGGGTTGTCGACGCGGAAGACCTTGACCCCGCGCTCCACCCAGAAGAGGAAGACATCGCGCAGAGCGTTCCAGAGATTCTGCCAGTCAGCGCATTCGAAATCGAAAGGATAAATATCCTGGTACTTTTTCGGCGGGTTCTCGGCGTACTGGATGGTGCCGTCGGCCCGCAGGCGGAACCACTCGGGATGCTCTGAGACCCAGGGGTGATCTGGCGAGCACTGGAATGCCATGTCGAGGGCCACGGCAAGACCCATTTCTCGGGCGGCATCCACCAGCCCGGTGAACTCCTCTATCGTGCCCAGTTCGGGATGGACAGCGGTGTGGCCGCCTGCGGCGGAGCCGATCGCCCAGGGACTGCCGACATCATCAGGCAGGGCCTCAGGGTTGTTGTTGCGGCCTTTTCGATAGGTTTCGCCGACGGGATGGATCGGTGGCAGGTAGAGGATGTCGAAGCCCATCTCACTGATTCGGGGCAGCTGATCGATCACGCTCCGGAAGGTCCCGTGCCGGCTGCCGGGAGCTGTCGAGCGCGGAAAGAGCTCGTACCAGGCGCTGAATGCCGCCAGCCGGGGTTCCACCCGGATGTGAAGGTCTTCAGGATGACGCGTGACAAGCTCCGGGTCGGCGTGCTTGTTGCTCAGAGCCGCCAAGATCGGCTTGTTTGCCAGAACCATGGCCTTGCCGGTCGGCAGCCCGGTAAGTTGTCCGGCGAACTTTACCAGGAGCGCGGCGTCTTCCGCTTGATCTTTGTTTGCGGCACGTTGGGCTGCATCCCGGAGCAGGTTCGCAGCATCCATGAGCTCGACGGTCATCTCCTGGTCAGCGGCATGTTTTTTCTGCGCCCGCTCCAGCCAACTGCTGAAATGATCCACCCAGGCCTCGACGGTGAAGTAGATGTCGCAAGGCTCGGCGATCCGGACACTGGCCGTCCAGCGATCATTGGCCTGGTGGACCATGTAGAGCTTTTGCTCGGCGACGTCCCCTGCCAGACGATACCGCATCACGGCACAGAGAGCGTCGTGGCCGTCAACGAAGATGTCCGCAGTGACCGTCAGCTGTTCTCCCACCGCCCGTTTGGCCGGGAAGCGTCCGCCTGGGACCTGCGGCGTCAAGTTTTCGATAATGACCCTGCGTCGTCCATCTGTCACACTGCAACCTCCTTAACATGGGGTGATGCGGCACTGATGGTTCGCAGTAACCGGCGAACCAGAAGGCAGCGCCATGACTATCAATTATACAAACCTGCTGACAAACGCAACCCGGATCGAAGATTCAATCTGAATCTGAACTGAGCTGACGAAGTCAACAGCGGTGGCCCGAGAAATGATCGTGGGGTCGCGAGTGCCGGTTCCGTGACGCGCGACTGGCAACGATTTTTTAACTGCTTGCCGGGTGATAATGCTTGCTGGCAGATTCCAGTGCCTTGATCAGCTCATGGTGACTGGCGAGTGATGCCTCGCCCCGCGCACGGAGCGCCATCGCCAGAGCCAGGGGGATATCCAGGGCGCGTGCTTGCGCGACCCTGGACCGGTAAAGAGTCTGATAAGAGGGATCTACGCGTAGCGACCAGTTGCTGTCGTTAACCGATCCAGGCCGGTTGTAGCCCTGCTGCATGCCGAGCAGGTCGGTGAAATAAACCATTACATTCTCGGCCGGGCCAATGAACAGGTCAGCGAACTTGGCCTGAACCAGTAAGCCGGGGTCAGCGCAGATTCGCTTGATCCACCGGTCTCGTTCGGCCGCAGGGATGCGCAGGCGGCTTGCCAGGTAACACGCCTGCTGCTGCTCCCTGCCCGTGGCAAACCAGTCCTGCGTCACCTGCCAGATCGGCTGCGTGTCATGGTTGCCGAGCATCAGCCAGTCTTCAGGGTCGGCATTCTCACTACGGTAGACATCCTCGTCATTGCGGAGATCAGCCTTCTGGGTCACCCGGAAGCGCCCCAGACCATAGCGTTCCATGACGCATTTCAGAGGATAAGGCTGTGTGCTGAGGATTTCACAAGCTATCTGGCGCGGCCGGCGCCGCTTCTGCCGGGCTGATGCGACGATCACCGCAAACAGTTGCGCGTATTGCTTGACCTGTTCGGGGTCCAGCCCGGCCACCCAGGCATCGTCATAAGGTGCCACTCCGGGATTTAGCTGGTCAGGTCGGACGATGGCGAATCGGACGAGTTCAGCATGGTCGGCAAGCGTCGGCGAGGCAAACAGGCGAGCCCCGCTCTGCACCGCATGAAACGGATCCTTCTGATCCGCCCGGTAGACCCAGGGACAGATCAGGCCGTGTGGATGATCGATACGCAGACCGTCAAATTCGGCGAACAGTTTGTTGATCCGTGCCTGCAGAAAACGGATCGCAGGCCCTGGCTGCCCGGTTTCCGAGCTATATTGGCGCGGGTCGAGCAACGGGTAATTCCAGGGCTGGCCGTCCGGGTTGGTCCGACTCGGCGGGGCTCCCAGGTGGTAGCCGGGGAGCAGAAAGGCTTGTGCCGCCCAGGCATCACGATCCGACATACCGATCTGACAGTCGCCGAAGAGGCTGAGACCCAGACGCCGGCAGCGGCGCTGCAGAGCCTGGTGTTGTCTGGCGATCATGAACTGTGTGAAACAGTAGCTTTCGATCGCGGCCGCATGCCGCTGCTTCAGGGCCCTGATTCGCAGGAGCGTCAGCTTCTGGTTTTCCGGCTCTGGGGCGAACAGCTGCCTGTCGAGGCTGGCCTCCGCGCTCCCGCTCCATCGTGACCAGGCCTCTCCGCCGTAGCTGTTGCTCAGGCTCTCATAAAGGGCGTCCCTGTCGAGCCATAGGGCATTGCGTTGCCGATATTCTGCGAATGCCTGTCGAAGAGACAAGGTTGCGGGGGCGTCATGCCGGTGGCCGGCCTGTTGGAACCGGTCATAGATCTCGGCGGTGATCCTTTGGCTGAGCCTTGTCGGCGAAAGCTCTGTGCCCCCGGGCAAGGTCTGCTGGGCGCTCAGCGGTCAGCTCGGCGAGGGTCCCCGGGCTGAGTAATGGCCGCGGCTGCCGGGTCAGAGTGAGCGCTGCCAGTAACAGCGGATCCCGTGAAAAAAAGGTCCCATCGTAGGGCGAGGGGTTGGCCGGGGACGTGATCCCCTGCGGTCCGAGCTGAACACCGTTGAAGCCGAGGCCCCGGACAAAGCGGAGAAATTTTGCAGCGCCGTGGGAATAGGGTGTGCCGCAGCCGATGTCCTCAGCTGCTGTGCCAGGGAAGGCGGCGTCGTGGATGCCGAGCAGGAAGTTGCGGATGCCGAGGATCTGCAAAGCCTGATCAACCTCCAGCTGGAGTGTGGCAATTGGCGTGCTCATATCATGCTTTCTGCTGTGTCATTGTGCATGGCTCAGTCTTCGGTCAGCCAGCTCCAGGCCTCCTCCAGCTGCGTCTCAGCGAAGCAGCGGCAACGGGTAAAGGTCAGGGCACCAAAGGCCAGGGTTGCCCACTTCTCGATTTCTCCACCTCCGACCAGGGCAAGGCGTTCCAGCTCCCGGACGTACTTGACCCCGAACTTGAGGTCTTCCCAGAAACTTGCCAGGTCAGCGTAGGGAAAGGCATGCAAATCGATCAGAACCCTGATCTTGCCGCTGGCGGCGATCATCCCCTCGAAGGCGGTCACGATCTCCTGGATTTCAACCTTGCTCAGCGGCTGATTGATCCGGAAGGCCAGGGCGTTATCGGTTGACATGTTCAGGCGCTCATACATTCGTTCACTCCGTTCTGTAAATCTTTATAGTGGTGATTGTTATTATGATAAGCCTAACAGATTTCGTGACAATGTCCTGCCTGCCTGGCGAGCCCGCCAGCCACATCCAACCCGACTCCAGCCAGTGGCCCTTCGTCAACACCATCGTCTCTGTCGCCGATCTGTCAGAATATTTTTTTAGCGCTCAAGCCGTTCTGAATCTTTGAGGCCGGGACAGCGTGGCACCGGTGCCAGGCACAAGACATGTCTCTGTCATTAATCTGAGGTAGACTATTAACTAAGTGAACAGCAATTTGATAGCCTATGCTCAAGAAGGTGTCATTCTGCCAGGTTTGACAATCCATGAGCTGCCAATATTATTGTTTGCAATGGCCTGAGCCATGACGACTCGGGCTGAAAAGTCCAGGAATATGAGGAATGATGAAAACCAAACCGGGAAAACCCTATCCTCTCGGTGCTGTTTGGGATGGCGAAGGAGTTAACTTTTCGCTGTTTTCGCAGAATGCCGAGAAGGTCGAACTCTGTTTGTTCGACTCCGCTGACCCGCAGATTCAAACCTGTTGCATCACCTTAGAGGAGCATACCGACCTCGCCTGGCATATTTACTTGCCCGGGATCGGTCCGGGACAGCTGTACGGTTACCGTGTCCATGGTCCTTATCAGCCCCGCAGGGGAAAGCGCTTCAACCCGGCGAAACTGCTGCTCGACCCTTACGCGAAAGCCATCACTGGTGAAAGCGTCTGGCATGATGCACTGTTCGGTTACACCGTCGGCCACAAAAAAGAGGATCTCTCCCTGGACCGAC
This sequence comes from uncultured delta proteobacterium, assembly GCA_963769955.1. Taxonomy (GTDB): domain Bacteria; phylum Desulfobacterota; class Desulfuromonadia; order Desulfuromonadales; family BM103; genus M0040. Next base: position 46,775 of record CAVYNW010000016.1, on the reverse strand, counting down.
GCGACAGCTCGCCCTATCAATCGCGTTGCGTGGTCGTCGATCCGGCCTATGACTGGGAGGGGGATAAACTGCTCAACACGCCTTGGGAGCGGACTCTGATCTATGAACTCAACGTCAAAGGCTTTACCGCTCGCCATCCTGATGTCCCGGAACGACTGCGCGGTAGCTTCGCCGGCTTGGCCTGCCCGGCAGTGATCGGCTATCTCCAACAGTTGGGGGTCTCCGCTGTGGAACTGATGCCGGTTCATCAATTCATCAATGAACGCTTCCTCGAAGATCACCAGCTCAAGAACTACTGGGGTTACAATTCCATCGGTTATTTCGCTCCGCATGCAGCCTTCTCGAGCGCCGGGGTCTGCGGCGAACAGGTCGGAGAATTCCGCGACATGGTCAAAGCCTTTCACCGCGCCGGGATCGAGGTGATTCTCGACGTGGTCTACAATCACAGTGCCGAGGGAAACCATTTCGGGCCGACACTCTCCATGCGTGGCATCGATAATGAAAAATATTACCGTCTTTCTTCTAAGAACAAGCGCTACTACGTGGATTTTTCCGGTACCGGGAACTCGCCCAACATGCTTTCACCGCGGGTGCTTCAGCTGATCATGGACAGTCTGCGCTACTGGGTCATGGAGATGCATGTCGATGGCTTCCGCTTTGATCTCGCTTCGGTTCTGGCGAGAGAACTGCACGAGGTCGATCAACTCGGGGCCTTTTTCGACATCATTCACCAGGATCCGGTGTTGTCCCAGGTCAAGTTGATTGCCGAGCCTTGGGATCTGGGCAAGGGTGGCTATCAGGTCGGTAATTTTCCGGTTCTGTGGACGGAATGGAACGGCAAATATCGCGATAATGTCCGCAGTTATTGGCGCGGTGACGAAGGCCAGATCGCCGAACTTGCCTACCGCCTCACTGGCAGCTGCGATCTTTACCAGGGTCAGGGGCGCAGCCCGTCAGCGAGTATCAACTTCGTCACCGCCCACGACGGTTTCACCCTTCATGACCTGGTCAGCTATAACGACAAGCATAACTTGCAGAATCAGCACGATAATCAGGACGGCACCGATCATAACCTGAGCTGGAACTGCGGCGAAGAGGGCCCGAGCGATGATCCCGAGATTGTCGCCTTGCGCGAGCGGCAGAAACGCAATTTCCTGGCCACCCTGGTTTTTTCTCTCGGGGTGCCGATGTTTCTCGGCGGCGATGAAATTGGTCGCACTCAACAGGGAAACAACAATGCCTATTGCCAGGATAACGAAATCTCCTGGCTCGACTGGGAGCTGGATGACCGTCGTTGCGAATTGCTCGAATATACCCGTTTCGTCATCGAACTTTTCCACCGCCATCCGGTTCTGCGACGGCGGAATTTTTTCGACGGCGAAAAAGTCCACGGTTCCAAGGACAAAGATCTGACCTGGCTGCGTCCGGACGGTCAGGAGCTGAGCGAGGAGGATTGGACCAATCCCGAAAGCCGCTGTCTGATGTTGCGCTTTGCCGGCGATGCCATCAATGAAAAGGACATGAACGGTGATTTGATTACTGATGACACCCTGTTACTCATGCTGAACGCCTTCTGGGAACCGGTCAAATTCACCCTGCCACCGACTCATCTGCAAGAGATGCGCTGGGAGGTGGTTCTCGACACCCGGGAAGCGACGGGCCGGTGCAGGCATTCACCTCAGGTCGTCGGCAGTGAATATCAGCTCGAAGGCCGCAGTTTGGCGCTGCTGCGCGAGATGGAATGATTTTCGTTGCTGAGCACTGAGCGACCTGTCGAAAACAGGATCCACCTCCAGAGCGGTTTTCGTCAAGCTGCCGCGTCGGCGAAAACCAGGTTTTTCCCCGACAGTGGCAGCTCGCCTTTTGTCATCATCATGGGCTGAACCTCGACTCCGACTATCTGTAACTCCTTGATCAACATTCACTCCTGAATCTGTCATGGTCGCTTTTGCATGGACCCAAAAATCGAACTTAACTGGTCCGGTGACTTTCCCTTAGCAGGTGCAAAACAGCTTTGCCGGACCACCTCTGAGCCGAGAATAAAGAGCAGAATGAGATGATATCAGGCCGCTTTTGCACTTAGATGTAAGTGGAAATTTTCCACCAATATAATGGCACTATCTTTCATGTTGATTTGTCTCCCGGGTTATAGACTTTGGTTAAGGAGAGATTCCGCAGTTGCTTCTTTTTGCCGCGTCAAGGCGAATGCAGCAACAGAGGCTACAGCACTTTGCTGGATCGCCATGGCCGACTTCTTATCCAGCCTGTCGGTAAGCGACGGATCTGGAGGTTTTGATAAATCATCACCATTAACGACGCTATTACAAGAGAGAGATCAGAATGGCAAACGGACAAACCGAATTACTTGGCAATCAGCTGACAGCAGCGGCGGCCACCGGGTCTTTTCACCGCAGGGTCGAAGGGTTATTTAACGCGGCCGGCATCGAGCTAGACGGCGAGCAGCCTTGGGATGTCCAGGTGAACGACAGCCGCTTGTTTCGTCGAATCCTCGCGCAGGGATCCCTCGGACTAGGCGAATCCTATATGGACGGCTGGTGGGATTGCCAGTCACTTGACCAGTTTTTCCACCGTCTGCTGAAGGCCGGTTTGCAAAAACAGGTGCAGACCCTCGGCATGACCTGGGCGGTCTGCAAGGCCCGGCTCAGCAATCGTCAGTCTCTCTCGCGCGCCCATCAGGTCGGCAGGCAGCATTACGACATCGGCAACGATCTCTATCGGGCGATGCTCGATTCGCGTATGAACTACAGCTGCGGCTACTGGAAAGGGGTTAACGAACTCGACCAGGCTCAGGAACAAAAGCTCGATTTGATCTGCCGCAAGTTACAACTTAAGCCTGGTCAGCGCCTGCTCGATATCGGCTGCGGCTGGGGGGCAATGGCTCGCTATGCCGCGGAGAATTACGGAGTGAGCGTTGTGGGAGTTACCATCTCTGAAAAACAGGCCGAACTGGTCCGTGAGACCTGTCGGGATTTACCGGTAGAGGCCCGACTACAGGATTACCGTGCTCTCGACGAGCCCTTCGAAAGGATTGTTTCCATCGGCATGTTCGAGCACGTCGGTCCCAAAAATTACCGGACCTATATGCAGGTCGCCGCACGTTGTTTGGCGGATGATGGTCTCTTCCTGCTGCACAGCATTGGTGGCAATGAGTCAGCGGTGAGCATCGACCCCTGGATCGAACGCTATATTTTTCCCAACGGTGTGCTTCCCTCGGCACGTCAGATTACCCGTGCTATCGAAGGGATTTTTATGCTCGAGGATTGGCATGGTTTCGGCCTGGATTATGATCGCACACTGATGGCCTGGCACCGTAATTTCGAAGCCGCCTGGCCACAGTTGAGAGACCTCTACGACGAACGCTTTTACCGACAGTGGCGTTATTATCTGCTTGCTTGTGCCGGTAGCTTCCGCGCCCGCGTCAACCAGCTCTGGCAGATCGTGCTCTCTAAAAATGGCGCACCCGCAGGTTACAGGGCTGCGCGGTAAAATGGGTGGTCCGGGCGGCCAATTCTGGAAGGGCTTTCGGTAATGGCATGCGTAAGGCGGATCAACCACGGTGGACAAACCCTCTTGATAAGGAGTCGAAGCATGGAATCACCCAAGGTCTTTACCTGTCAATCCTGTGATGCTGAGCTGGAAATTAATAACCCACAAAATCAAACCCGGGTTCGCTGCCGTCAATGCGGGCGGATCTCCCGGTTAGTCTACATTGATGAACAGATGGTCTGGAGCCTAGAGACGGAAGAACCAGTCGAGAGTGAAGCCGGTCAGCGTAGTCAGGTCGAAGAACCCTTCACTGTCCTGGCAGAGGTCGGTCGTCCACGTCGGGATGATCGGTCGGAAGAGTACCGGGAACAAAGTGACATTCATGAGGATGAAGACCAGGCGATCGACAAGGAACACAGGAAACCCTGAAAAAGACCATAGACAATCACTCTGGCTAGTTTTAACAAAGCACTGTTGCATGAAAGATACAAAAACAATCCTGAGCCTCTGCACTACCAACGGATCCGCATGCAGGGCTTCATAATTTCGAGGATTTCCCTGAAAGCACCTGGGTGATACGGCCAAGTCTGATGGCCGCTGTAACACACATCGTATCAGGTGCGACAGCAAGTCTCCTGTTGAAGCTGTAATTATCTGCTTGAGTCTTATCTTTTGCAAATGCACGGCCCACTAAAAAAAGGCCACCGGAGTATCTGAATTTGGTGACCTTTGTATACAGGTTCCTGTGCTAATTGAATGAATCTAATTCGTTTCGAAGGTCATGCAATTTGGCTGATCCTCTTGCTTAGCGATTTTGATGCTTGAGGCACTGCATTCGTAATTCGTGTTGTGTTTACACTCAGCCAACTTGCAAGCTCCCACTCCGGCAATCATATCCATGACACCACCGTTTTCTTTCGCGGTAAAAAATGTGTCACAGGCTGGGTCACCGTGAGGATCCCCGACCGTAATCGCCATGGCATGGCAATTCTTCTTCGTGTTGTAGGCGCAAGTTTCAACGGAACATTCCATCACTTTTGTCATTTCCATGCTCATAATAAAACTCCTTTCTGCGCAGAAGCAGTTAACAAAGACAAGGTTCCTCCCCTGGATCAGAGCAGGAACCGTCTGCTTCAGGTTGTAGTGCTGGTTGTTGTCTCTTTCTACTGGCGGATCAGGCTGTGGTCTCCCACTTGATTACATCGACCGGGCAGACGTCATCACAAGCACCACAGTCTATGCAGACCTCCTTGTCGATCTCATGAACTTCACCCTGTTCGCTGATCGCATCGACCGGGCAGGCTTCGGCGCATGCAGCACAGTTAATGCACCCTTCATCAATCCAATGTGTTCCCATTGTGGTTTCCTTTCGTAGTCGGCAATCAATGAAATGACCGGTATGATGTGTCTGTCAACTGTTTGCTTTCTCTGCCAAAGGTTGACAATCATCGGTTTATCCTGACAATGTCCCCAATTGCACGGTAATGTCTTTTCTCCTTTCCCAATAGCCATGCAAGTTGCCACGCTGGAGGGCGCTGTCCGTTGTTTCGCACCGCTTCGCCTTCGATTTTACCTGATTGTCATTATCGACAGGCTAGCAGGTCCTCAGGACAAGGCAATGCGTAATCTGCTACTTTTGCTATGATAATTTCTCTGCTTTCCGGAAACTTTCATAGACCAAGGCAGGCGTTCCTGCAGGGCAGGTTGCGGGCCTGTTGCGTGTCATGGACGAAACAGTCAAACCGACAGCTATGCTGAGGCGATGCGAGCTGGGTTGTTAAGCTTCCGTGGCACAGTTGCACAAATAGCTTTCACCGTCAGCGAGGTTGTCACGGTAGAGTTGCGAAAATTCCGCAACGACCGAGTTGCTGACGGAATCACGGCTGAGAAGGGCCTGGCTCCAAACCCTCACCTTGGGCAGTTGCTCGAGAAGGGGCAGAGGACGAATCGACTCCATTAAGGAGAGCCTGAAAAACGCCGGCGCGATAGCGGCATCGATCATGGAAAAATCCGGGCCATTGAAGAACGGTCCCTCGTCAAGCTGCTGTTCAAGTCTTGTCCAACTTCTCTCTGGCCTCCTGGCATCTCTGTTCGAATTCATTCAACTCTGTGGCATGAGCCACGCGGTACAGGTCGGCAAACAACTCCGAGGAAAATTCGATCCAGCCACGATTGACTGCCTTGTTTAGAGGGTCAGGAGGATGCAGGGACGGAGGGCTGATCTCATCGAGGTATTCGCAGATCACCATAGATTCAAATAATACCGATTCCCCTATTTTGAGTACGGGAACCTTGCCTAAAGGCGAGATTCGCAGGAACCAGTCGGGCTTGTCTGCCAGATCAATGTAAGTGATTTTGGCTTCAATTCGTTTTTCGTTCAGCAGGACGACCGCCCTCTGGACGTAAGGTCAGAGCTTGAAGCTGATCAGTTCGGGTTTTCGGGACATATTTACTTCCTTCTTTCCTGAACGGCAGCATTGCGCTGCACTGAGTTAATGAACCTGCCTGGTTTCTTCCGGCCTGCCCAGGCCGAGGTTGTGGCTCTCCTCGCGACCGATTATCCGCCGGTGCGGAACCCAGGGTAAAGCATCATGCCGCCATCGATGAACAAGGTTGTGCCGGAGATGTAATCTGCCGCATCAGAGACCAGCCAGGCCACCGCCTGGGCGATGTCAGCGGGATCACCGATGCGTCCATAGGGGATGAGTTCCTGCAGTTCAGCCGCCGAGCCCTCATCGTCCCAGGCGTCGCGGTTGATATCGGTTTTTATGGCCCCCGGGGCGATCGCGTTGATGCGAATCTTCTGATGTGACAGCTCCTGGGCCATGCTTTTCATGAGCATCATAACGCCACCTTTGCTGGCCGCATAGTTGGCATGCCCCGCCCAGGGGATGGCTTGATGAACGGAACTGGTAAAGATGATGTTGCCGATCGACCGGAACTCTCTGCAGGGGGCGGGTTGGCGCAGGAATTGGCGAAGCGCGGCCCTGGCGCAGAGAAAGGCCCCGGTCAGGTTAACATCGATGACCTTCTGCCATTGCTCTAAGGACATCTCGGCAAACCTCGCGTCGGACTGAATACCGGCATTGCTGATGAGGATATCAAGGCGTCCCCACTGTGCGATGATCCGGGAAAACATCTGCTCAACATCGCTTTCCTGGCTCACATCGGCCTGAACCGTCATCGAGTCCACCGCGTAGTTTTCGTCTATCTGTCGAACAACTTCGCGGGCCTGGTCAGCCTGGTCAAGAAAATTGACCGCGACAGATGCGCCGCTTGCTGCGAGAGCCAGGGCGCAGGCACGGCCAATACCCGTGGCAGCGCCGGTCACCAGCGCTTTTTGTCCCTGCAGGGACTTGGTGCTACTCATCTGTTTCTCCTGAGTCTCTTGAGTTTGAACGGTTTTAATAAAGTATAACAATTTCTCCGGCGGATGATGCCTGCGAAGCAGAAAATACCGCGAGTATTTGGTAGGCGCTGTTTTCCTGATATTATTTAGTTAAATAACCATAGCGTAGCGATGACAGGAGTGCAGCGTCTCTTTTAGGGGAAAGATCTTATGCAACCGCCTGAAAAACAAAAATACCCACCGATCAGCGACTATGCCTTTATTTCCGACTGTCACTCTTCAGCCTTGATCTCACGGTGCGGGTCGATCGACTGGTGCTGTATGCCGCGCACCGATTCACCAAGTTGTTTCGGCAGAATGCTCGACTGGGACAAGGGCGGTTACTGCCAGGTTCAACCACGAGAAGAGTTCAAGGCGTCGAGACGCTATCTTGACCAAACGCTGATTCTGGAAACCCGGTTCAAGAATGATTCAGCAGAAGCACGCTTGCTCGATTTCTTCCCGATGCGGGAAGGAGGGCGACACAACCCTTACCAGCAGATCATCAGAATTGTCGAGGGCGTTCATGGCCAGATGTCGTTTATCCTGGACTTTGCCCCCTGCTTCGATTATGGCGCCATGCGACCCTGGATCCGCCGAAAAGACGATTATTTCCAGGCCATGGGAGGGGCCACCGGACTGTTGGTCTCCGGGACCTTCTGTTTTCAGTTCGACCAGCGGCATCGCATTGGCGGGAGCTGTACAGTCGAGCAGGGCCAGCGCAGTTACCTGTCGATCCTTTATGGCCAACCCGAAGATATGGATGACGAACTGCTTGCTCCGCCTGCCGGCGAGGAGCTGTGATGAGCGCTTCGAACAGACCCGACACTGGTGGCAAAAATGGACGGGCCAGGGCGATTATTCTGGACCGGAGAAAGATATGGTCCAGCGCTCGGCCATCATCCTCAAAGGGCTGTCAAACGCTTCGAGCGGAGCTATCGCCGCCGCGGCGACCACCTCCCTGCCAGAAGCGTCTCCCGGTTCGCGCAACTGGGATTACCGATTTTCCTGGGTCCGCGATTCCTCTTTCACCGTGCGGACCCTGGCCGAGCTCGGTTATGTTAAGGAAGCCGACGGTTTCCGCAAATTTATGGAGCGCAGCTGCGCGAGCAGCGCCGATGAGCTGCAGATTCTCTTCGGCATGGGCGGAGAACGCCGTCTGCACGAATTCCAGATCAGTGAACTGGAAGGCTATCGCGGTGCCGGCCCGGTGCGAGTCGGCAATGCTGCTGAAAAACAGGTTCAGCTCGATGTCTATGGAGAACTGCTCGATCTTGCCTGGAACTGGCACCAGCGGGACCAGTCTCCTGATGACGACTACTGGGAGTTTCTGCGTGAGCTGGTGAACGCCGCGACCCGGCAATGGCGCAAGCCAGACCAGGGAATCTGGGAGATGCGCGGAGAACCCCGGCACTTTGTGCTGTCAAAGGCGATGTGCTGGGTTGCCATCGAGCGCGGCATTCGTCTGGCCCGGGATCTCGACCGCGAGGCTCCTCTCGATGCATGGCGCGAGGCCGTTGAGGAGATTCGAACAGCGATCGAGGACCAAGGCTACGATCGCCAAAGAGGCGTCTTCGTCCAGTCCTTTGGTTCACAGGAGATGGACGCATCGCTGCTGCTGCTGCCGATGTTCGGTTTTGTCGATGCAAGCGACGAGCGCATGGTGCGTACGGTCGCAGCGATCAACGAAGACCTCGATCAGGATGGCTTGCTGTATCGCTACCTGGGGGACGACATGGACAGCCAGGAAGGCGTTTTTCTCGCCTGTTCCTTCTGGCTATCCGAGTGCCTGTCCGCCCAGGGCCAGATCGAAGAGGCCAGACAAGTCTTTCAGCGTGCTGCTGCAACGGCCAACGACCTCGGGCTTTTCTCAGAGGAGTATGATACCAGCAACCAGGAGATGCTTGGGTAATTACCCGCAGGGACTGACCCATCTCTCGTTGATTTCCGCGGCGGTAGCCTTGAGCCGGGTTACAGAATAAACGTCGCAGAAGAATTGCGGTCAGAATCATTTGTCCTCAGGTTTCATGAAAAGCAATCGTGCTGAGCAGTGCGTTCGCGGCCTGACGTGAATCGAGTCGCGTGTGCTGCACAACTATCGGGATTTCCGACTCAATAAGGCAGGCATAATCGGTATCGCGTGGAATCGGCTCCGGATCCCCGAGGTCATTGAAGCGCAGATGCAAGGTCCTCTGTCCCGGAACCTCCAGCTGGTAGGGACCGGCCGGATCGCGATCGCTAAAAAAAATCCACAGTTTGATATGGGCTGGCTGGTCGCAGACGTTCAGTATGCAGCAGGTTTCGTGGCTTAACATCTCTGGTTTGGGGCCGGTGCTCTTGCCGGGGATGTATCCCTCGGCAATGGCCCAGCGATGGTATCCAATCGGCTTCAGAGTCATTATCTCCTCCATTTTTTGCAGAAGATTGTAGGATGATTCATGCTTAAGCTATCAATTCGCTTGTCCCGCCCATGTCCCATCTCCTGTTTGTCCCTTAGGCAGGGTTTTAACTTGCCAACAGGTTGATAGCGGGTCTCAAATGCACAGATTTTCCCTTTGACCCGGTGAGCCCGGCAACCTTCCGGCGGTCTGAGGACATCTTGCCGGTACTGGCTGGTTGTGCTTGCTGGTCATCCCGACTCGTTGTCGACAAAATCCTCCCTTGCGCAGACTTGCTCGAGAAATTGAGCCAGATGCAAAGCCTCGTGACTGCTGCCGTCGCGAATCTGAGTGCGGCAGCTGAAACCGTCAGCCAGGATATAGGTTCGATTATCGGCCTGACGCACCGCCGGCAGCAGGCTTTGCTCGGCGATGTGCATGGAAATTTTGTAATGCTTGCGTTCGAAGCCGAACGCTCCAGCCATGCCACAGCAGCCCGTCTGGGGTTCGTCGATTTTGAGGCCAATCCGCTCTAGCAACCTGCGGCTGGCACCGGCATCGAGGGCTGCTTGCTGGTGACAGTGGGTATGGAGGATCGCCTTCGCTTCGAGTCGTGGCAAGGGCAGCTGGTTTTTCTCAATGAATTCGCTCAAGAGGTAACAGCTCTTGACGACGCGCCTGACATTGTGGTCGTGGGGCCACAATGCCGGCAGTTCTTCGCGGAAAACCGCCGCCGTACTCGGTTCGATAAAAACAACCGGTACACCTTTGACGACCTGGGGGTGGAGCATCGCCACTGCTTTTTTCAGCTGATGCTTTGCCAGAGCCAGAAAGCCGTAATGAATTGCCGGTCGGATGGCCGAAACAGATCCATTTGGTAAAGTCACCTCGAAACCCCAACGCTCGAGAATGGCGACCGTGGCTCGCAAGGAATCAGGATAGAAGTAGTTATTGAAGACATCGGGATAAAGCAGAATCTGCTCTCCTTGGCCCTTGGCAGGGGTGCGTGCGCGGAACCATTCGACAAAGGTCTGGTCGGTAAACTGCGGCAGTTGTCTCTGTGCGGCAACTCCCGTCAGTGCCTTGAGAGCCTGTTTGAAGCCAGCCGTGCGTGAGAAAAAATTGGCCATGTGTGGCATTTTCGCCCCCAGCGCCCCCCAGGTGCCGATCAAGCCCATGGTATAGTGCTGGAGAGGTCGCGGGCGCAGATGATAATAATGCGCCAGGAATTCGGCTTTGTAGGTCGCCATGTCGACATTGACCGGGCAGTCGGTTTTGCAGCCTTTACAGCCCAGGCAGAGCTCAAGCGCGTCGAGGACTTCCTTGCTGTGCCAGCCATCTTGCAGCACATCCTGCCGGACCATTTCAAAGAGCAGTCTGGCCCGGCCGCGGGTTGAATCTTTCTCCTCACGGGTCGCCATAAAACTGGGGCACATGAAAGCATCGTGTGTCCGCCGGCATTTACCGACGCCGACGCAGCGGAGAATGGCGTCAGCGAGGCTGCCCCGATCATCGGGAAACTGAAAGTAGGTTTTAAGTGGCCTCGGGTTGTAGGCGGCACCGAGACGCAAATTCTCATCGGGCGCGAAGGGGTCGACGACCTTGCCGGGATTCATCTGGCCTTCCGGGTCCCAGATCGTCTTGAATTCCTGAAATGCCTGCACCAGTTCCGGTCCATACATTTTCTCGAGCAGGGCCGCGCGCGCCTGGCCGTCGCCGTGTTCGCCGGAAATCGAGCCGTTGTATTGCACCACCAGTTCGGCTGCCGCGTTGATGAAACGTTTGTATTTTTCAATCCCGGCGAAGGTGACCAGATCGAAGGAGATGCGGCAGTGGATGCAGCCCTGGCCGAAATGTCCATAGAGAGAGCACTGGTAGTCGTAGTCATCAAGGAGTTTGCGGAACTCCCGTAAATAGGCTCCGACCTTGTCAGGCGGAACGGCGGCGTCTTCCCATCCCGGCCAGCAGGTCGGCAAACCGGGGACATGAGCGGTCGCTCCCAGACCCGACTCGCGGATCTCCCAGACTTGCGCCTCCTCCCTGTCGTCGGTGAACAGCTTCATGTTGGGCGGGCTGTCTTCCTGCTTGAGCTTGTCCATGACTTCACGGGCCTTGATCGCGGGCAGCCTCTTTGGTCTTCAGCGCCGAATTCCACCAGCAGCCAGCCCCCGCCTTCGGGGAGAAGCTCGATATCCTGCGGATGCAGGCCCTTACGCTTCATATAGTCAATCAGGAGATCGTCCAGCCCTTCGAGACCTACCGGCTGGTGTTTGAGAATCTCCGGGACATGGTCGCCGGCACTGAAGATGTCTGGATAACCGAGGACCAGCAGCGCTCTCCCCTGGGGGCTGTCGATCAGCTGCAGCGTCGCTTCGAGCACCGTCACGCAGGTGCTTTCACTGCCGACCAGGGCCCGGGCGACGTTGAAACCGTTTTCGGGCAGCAGTTCGTCGAGATTGTAGCCTGAGACCCGGCGGGGAATGTCAGGATAACGCTCGCGGATCAGCTCGGCATAGCGATCGCGAAGCTCCGAGAGCTTCTGGTAGATCTCCCCGCGTCGGCCGCCTTCGGCAATGATCTGCTGCAACTCATGGTCGCTGGTCGGTCCGACTTTGCAGCGCAGACCGTCATAGGTGAGCACCTCCAGTTCATGCACATTGTCGGCGGTGCGCCCGGCCATCACCGAGTGAACCCCGCAGGAGTTGTTGCCGATCATGCCGCCCAGGGTGCAATGATCGTGGGTCGCAGGATCTGGTCCGAAGGTCAGCTGATAATCGCGTTCCGCAGCATCGCGCAGATGATCGAGGATCACTCCGGGCTCGACGCGGGCCAGTTTTTTATCTCCGTCCATATCAATGATGTGATGCAGGTATTTGGAAAAATCGATCACCACGGCGGCATTGCAGGTTTGTCCGGCGAGGGCCGTGCCGCCTCCGCGGGAGACGATCGGAACCTGGTGACGCCGGCAGACCGCAAGGGTTTTTTCCACATCTTCGAGGCTGCGGGGAATCACCACTCCGATAGGCACCTGGCGGTAGTTGGAGGCGTCGGTTGCGTACAAGGCACGGCTGCCGGTGTCGAAGCGTACCTCGCCGTTGACTGCAGCACTCAGCTCCTCGGCCAGCGAGGTTGTCAAGGGCTGCATTGCGTCTGTCTTACCCGGTGAATCTGCAATTGAGGTGTCTGGTCCAGTCATGATGGGTGATCATCTCCTCAGGCAAGTCTCCATTCAAACGGAAAATTGTTCGGCATCAGAGTGTTTGAACTCCAGCCCGGTGCCGGGACGGCTCAGGTCGGGATAGAGAGCTCCCTCTCGGGGGCTGGCGACGCCGTCGAACAGCATCTTCTCGATGCGCACATGATCATGGAAATATTCGATGTGGCGCATCGGCTGCAGCGCGCAGGCCAAGTGCAGGTGTTGCGCCGGAGCGCAATGCGCCGAGAGGGGAATGAAGAATGCCTCGCACAGGTTAGCGACCTGCAGATAGCCGGTGATTCCGGCGCAGCGGGTCACGTCGGCCTGCAGGCAATCGACAGCCCCGGCGTCGAGCATGCGTTTGAAATAGATCAGATTATAGCCGTATTCACCGGCGGCGATCTCCAGTCCCGCCGGTGCATGGTCCCGCAGCATGCGCAGCCCTGCCAGGTCGTCTGAAGAGCAGGGCTCTTCCAACCAGCTTACCCGATATCTTTCGGCAAAAAGCTCGGCCATGGCGAGCGCCTGCTTATGGCTGTAACCGCCGTTGGCATCGACGAAAAGTTCGCTCTCGTCACCGATCGCCCGGCGTGCCGCAGCCACCCGACCTGGATCCGCAGCAGCATCACGGCCGACCTTCATCTTGACTCGCGGAATGCCCTGCTCGATCCAGCCGGAAAGCTGATCGATCAGGCGTTCTTCGCTATAGGAGGTGAAACCGCCGCTGCCGTAAACCGGCGCCGCTTCGCGCACCTGGCCCAGCAGCGTGCACCAGGGGCAGATCGAGCAAGCGCGCCTTGAGATCCCAGAGTGCGCAGTCAACGGCGGCGATCGCCATGGAACAGAGTCCAGGCCGACCGAGGTTGCGGATGGCATGGACCATTGACCACCAGAGCAGACGTGACGGCCATGGCCTTGCCGCCAACGACCACAGTCCGCAGATGTCTGGATCAACCTTGCTGTTGCCGGATCGGCATAACTGTAGCCGAAGCCCTGAGTATCTCCCGCCCGGATGTGCACCGTCACCAGGGTGGTCGCCTGCCATTTCAGCGTTCCGTCCGATTCAGGTGCGTCGGTCGGGATGGTATAAGACTCCGATCTCGAGTTGATCGACCGTGATTTTTGAGTGCGCGTCCGGCATGTCAGCGCTCCAGTCTGCTCAGCTCTTTTTGCCGCCGTGGGGAAGCCAGGCCTCGATCAGATCCTTCATCGATTGCTTGACGATGCCGATGGCATCGGGGTCGCCTTTGACCAGGACGAGAGATAGGCCTGCGCCTGATCAAAGGTGATGTGCGGTGGCAGCGGTGCCACGTTTGGATCGGTGTGAGCGTCGATGACCACCGGCCGGTCGCTGTCCAGGGCTTCGTCCCAGGCCTGTGCCATCTGCTCGGGATCGCTGACTTCGATCCCTTTGAGGCCGAGCAGCTCGGCATAGCCCGCGTAAGGAAATTCGGGAACCATCTGCGAGGTGATGAACTTGGGATCGCCGACCATCACCCGCTGCTCCCATGTCACCTGGTTGAGGTCGCGGTTGTTCAGGACGCAGATGATCAGGCGGGGGTCTTCCCATTCTCGCCAGTGAGCGGCGATAGTGATCAGTCCGAGCATGCCGAGCATCTGCATGGCGCCGTCGCCGACCAGCGCGATGGCGGGCCGGTCGGGGTGACAGAACTTGGCGGCGATGGCATAGGGCACGCCGGGACACATGGTCGCCAGATTCCCTGAAAGTGAGGCCATCATCCCCTGTGCGAATCTTCAGGTCGCGCGCATACCAGTTGGCTGAGGAGCCCGAGTCGCAGGACAGGATGCAGTTGTCCGGCAGTTTCGGCGAGAGCTCCCAGAACAGCCGCTGCGGGTTGATCGGATCGGCGCTGTTCTGTGCCCGGGCCTCCAAGACCTGCCACCATTCGCCGACATTCTCTTCGATCTTCTCCTGCCAGGCGCGGTCTTCCTTGCGCTTCGAGCAGCGGCAGCAGGGCCCGCAGGGTCAGAGCTGGCGTCGCCATGCAGCGGCACCTCCATCGGGTAGCGCAGGCTGAGCATGCGCGGCTTGATGTCGATCTGCACTCCGCGCGCCTGGCCCTCTTTGGGCAGGAACTCGGAGTAGGGGAAGCCGCTGCCGATCATGAGCAGGGTGTCGCAGTTCATCATCATGTCCTAGCTCGGTTTGGTGCCGAGCAGGCCGATGCTGCCTGTGCAGTAGGCTAGTGTCGTCCGGGATGACCGCCTTGCCGAGCAGTGCCTTGGCGATGCCCGGCGCCAAGCATGTCGGCCATCTCGAGAACCTCGTCGGTTGCACCGAAGGCGCCCGCGCCGACCAGTATGGCCACTTTCTTGCCGGCATTGAGGACGTCGGCAGCCTGCTGGAGATCCTGCTCTCTGGGCACGATGGCGCGCTTCGCGAGAAGCCGATGCCGGTGAACGCCGTGCCGTGCTTGCGCGGCGGCGATTCGACCGCTGTCCAGTTCCTGAACGTCATTGGGAATGATCACACAGGTCACGCGCGCTCGGCCTTGGCGATGCGCAATGCCCGGTCGATCGACCGTGCGCATCTGGGCGGGAACGCAACCATCTGGACGTAGTGATGAGCCACATCCTTGAACAGGGAAATCAGGTCGACCTCCTGCTGGTAATCGGCACCCATGGCGGTCGTT
The DNA here is from genome assembly GCA_963769955.1 of uncultured delta proteobacterium. Classification (GTDB taxonomy): domain Bacteria; phylum Desulfobacterota; class Desulfuromonadia; order Desulfuromonadales; family BM103; genus M0040. The sequence goes on along the minus strand of CAVYNW010000016.1, from coordinate 31,652 downwards.
GCCTGCTGACCGACAATCGCCACCACCGGCTGATGATCCATCTTGGCATCGTAAAGGCCATTGAGCAGATGGATCGCTCCCGGGCCGGATGTGGCCAGACAAATCCCGACCTCGCCGGTGAATTTGGCATGGGCGCAAGCCATGAACGCAGCCATCTCCTCGTGGCGGGTCTGGATGAAGCTCAACTTGTCTTCGGCCCGGCTCAGGGCGCCCATGATGCCGTTGATGCCGTCGCCGGGGAAACCGTAGATACGGCGCACGCCCCAGTCATGGAGCCTTTGTACCAGATAGTCACTGACATTCTGACTCATATGATCTCCTCCTCTTGCTGTGGTTGACCTTCGTTTCTTCACCGACGGCCAGGTTGCTCCGGTAAATCACCAGGGATCAACCCTTTCTGTTGAGAACGAACCCGGCCAGGAGCGCTTCATATCTGTTGTCGAGCCACTTGACATGCAACAAGCCGCCATCTGAGCGACTCAGGATTTTTTTGTCGTCAGAGCGGCAGATGTGGCCACTCTGGCGACGCAGGTCAGGAAAAGAAATCATCTGGACAACAAAACCCATTGTGTTCTTCCCGCTTAGAAGCCAACCTTCAAGGCATGCATTCTCAGGACAAAGTGTCTAAACGAAGGATACCATGCCGATGGATTGATGCCCGTTTGCTTTACATCAGAGCATTGGTCACATTGAACTCGTCGTCATCCCCTTCCTGCAGCCGAACCAGAGGGAGAGGGCAAACAGTTATTCCTCAAGGAGCGCGTCAAGCGTGATCTTTGTATCCAGGAGTTTGCTGATCGGACAACCTTCCTTGGCCTTGTTGGCTGCTTCCTTGAACTGCTGCGGGTCCATGCCGGGAATCGTTTGCCTTCAGCTTCAGGTGGCTGCCGGTGACGGAGAATCCACCATCCTTCTCTTCCAGACTCACTTCAGCACTGGTCTGAATCGAATCAGCGGTAAAACCGGCCTCACCGAGAATCTTCGAGAGGGCCATTGAAAAGCAGGACGCATGTGCTGCGCCGATCAGTTCTTCCGGATTACTGCCCTTGACGCCTTCGAAACGCTGGGCAAAACCGTAAGGGTAACCATCAAGAGCGCCACTTTCGGTGGATATGCTTCCCTTGCCGTCTTTCAGTCCGCCTTGCCAGTGAGCGGAGCCGTGTTTTTTGATCGTCATCGTTTGTCTCCTTAAGTTAGTGGGGCGAAAGGCCGGAACCCTTTCTGCTCAAATTATTTGCGAATCTCCATGGCCAGGTCATGGGACTTCTGATGGAGCCTTCACCCCGTTCCTGCTTTTCGATTCGGGCGAATTCCTCCATCACTTCCGGAGCGATATTCAGTTTCAGTGCTTCAGCTTCTTTTCAAGATACTCCTTGAGCGCAACGGCATTGTTGTGCTCTTCGTCGTGAGCTGCGAAGACCAGAGTCACCCGGCCTTTCTTGACCCTGGAAAACAACTCTTCCAGCGGTTCCTTGCGACCGTCCAGTTCAGCGAAGAAGCGACGCTTGAATTCATCCCACCGCTCCGGGTCGTGGCCGAACCACTTGCGCAGTTCTGCACTTGGCGCGATCTCCTTCAGCCAGCTATCAAGCTGCAACTCCTCCTTGGAGACACCCCGTGGCCAGATCCGGTCGACCAATATCCGGATACCATCTTTGTCTCCCGGTTTCTCATACGCCCTTTTCAACCAGATCTGCATAAGATTACTCCATTAAACCTATTTATCAGGCCGGCGCAATCGACTTAGGGACCTGTTGAGGTTCCGTGAGCTTCCTCCACCTCGGTGGCTGCCGACAGCTCCAACATAGCCGTTACTACAAGCCAAATGGAGTTAAAATATGGTGCTAACAGTCGAGTTTGCAGCCGACTCGTGAATAGTCATACAGAGATTCCTGAGCCTGAACAGATATTTTCCAATGCATCGATTTCTCATTGGCAAAAGCTGCTCACGATTCGGCCCTTACTAATCTCTGCTACATATCCCCAAATCGTTTAAATAAATTTAGCAGTATATGATTTGCCGGCAAGCAGCAAATTATCCATATTCATGGTAGATTTTTGCTTATTGATAATCTGAACGTAATCTGTGTTCTGGTCATACCCTTGCTCTCATTAAGGTCGAGGCAAGCAGTCTGCTGCATAATGCCACCGACCGCCCTCGCCAAGGTTTACATACTTCCCGGTGAACGTGAAATTCCATGCCTGGGCTGCATTGTTGAATATTCCAATCAATTTTATTTCCAGTCAAACAGCCTGCCTTTAACCCAGGCTGACAGGACAAAGAGAAATTGTGTCATCGCACTGATTACGGGCCGTTGAAATAGTGCCCCGTACGGTTAATTCGTACCTTCAAATTTCGGCGCTTTTGCCCCTGCCTGCGTTACGGTTTCTCGGCTTAAGCCTGGCTAGGCCTGCGTCATCGTGCCTTGCCAGGAACCAAAATCACGCGCAATTTGTGCAGCTAACTAACCGCACAGGACACTAGTCGTCATAATAAATCCGGATATCGTGCCAAAGCTAAAAAAACTGCTAAACTAGTTGTTCTTGGATACTTAAATTGTATGCATTCATCGACTTTTTAAACCAACAGAGATCTGGTAAAATGACATTGCAACTGGATTTATGGTTTAACGATTGTTACGGCTTGTTAATGGAGCAAAGGTGGCTTTCTTCTGGTGATATTTGTTGCTCCCAATCCTGTTCTCCAATGCTTGTTCAGTGATTTTCATAGTACAAAATATCGACCTGCTCGGAGTCAGAAAGACAGACACAAGGTTGTCTTTGTTGAGGAGTAATGGCCTGATCGTGTTTTTTTAATAACAGAAACCGGCGTTTATCAAACAACGTCAAACCCTTGGATAACCGGGCAATACATTATGGAAAAAATAAAACTTCTCATCGTCGATGATCATCCGATTGTCAGTGAAGGCTTGGAGTTTTTCCTCAATCAGGATCCTGGCTTTATGGTCCTCGCAACCGCCAAAAACGGGCAGATTGGCCTGGAAAAGCTCAGGCGGATGAATCCCGATGTGGTCATCCTGGATATCAGTATGCCTGGCCTGGATGGCTTCCAGTCCATACCTCTTTTTCTGGAGGATCACCCGCAACTCAAAATATTGATATTCTCAGGCCATACCGAAGAAAAATTTGTTTATCAGTCCTTCCGGGCCGGTGCTCACGGCTATGTGGTCAAGGGCAGTGCCCATGAAGAGTTGAGCTCAGGCGATTAATTACATCTACAAGGGTGGATATTACGTTAGTCCCCAGCTGAGCCTCGGCATTGTCGAGAGCTATCTGAAAAATTTGACTTCGGAGGAGACGGAATTGTCGGCGATCGATTCACTGAGCAGCCGGGAACAGCAAGTTTTCCGGCTGATCGTTGACGGTAAGGACACTCGTGAAATAAGCGACCTGCTCTGTATCAGCGAGACGACCGTTGCCAAACACCGGATTTCCATGATGAGCAAGCTCGACATAAAAAACAATGTCGACTTGACCAAATTCGCCATTCGCATTGGACTTATTGAAGCCTAGAGCCCCGTGCGGTTAATTCATCCCTTCAACTTTCGGCGCTTTGCCCCCTGCCTGCGTTACGTTTCCCCGGTTTAAGCCGGGCAGACCTGCGTCATTGTGCCTTGCCAGGAACCAAAATCACGCGCAAAAGTAACTCTTGTCGTCTCCTTTAGCTCTGGTCGTTCTGGCTCTGCAGGTGATCGATCAGCTTTAAACAATCTTTAGCGGTTAACCGACCGATTGCGCCGCTGCTGTAACAGGCAACCATCACGGTTCCGTTTCGGTTCAACAGAAATCCGGTGGCGTGCAGAAAACCCTTTTCCTCTTTGTAGAAAGCGCCCGTGATATGGGAGATCTCTTCCGCCTGAAGCCCGAAAGCCACCGGGTAGGTCAACTTCAGGCTGTTTACTGTCTGCACAGCAACTTCCTGTGAATCGACTGAGGCTGCCAGCAGGTGGGCATCACGTTCTTCGAACTGCTTGACGTGTTTCTGAAAATCAGCCAACTGCTGATGACAGAATGGTCACCAGTCTCCCCGGTAGAAGAGGAGCACGGCCCATTTCCCGACAAATTTTTCAGACAGGTGCAACTTGTGACCGGTCGTGATCGTGAAACTGATATCCGGGAAGCTGTCACCGGTGTCGAGCCGCAGATCATTATCCTGGGTCATAAAATACTCCTTTTCTGATTGTCTGCCATGTCATCGTGTCGTGAGGCTATTTCTGGTCTTTGCGCAGGTCGTTTTGGGCGGAATCGAAGGCTTGCTGAAGACGCTTATAGCTATCTGCGTAGCCTTCTTTAACCTCTTGCCAGGCCTCCGTGGAACTGTGCTGCATGCCGCCATACCATTCGGCAACGTCTTGACGAGCCTTGTTCAGTTTGCGCATCATTTCTCGGCTTTTTTCACGGCTTGCCTTGCTCATGGATTGCCAACGATCATCAACTTCCTGACTCATCTCATCGATTTTTGCATCGACCGATTCTAGTTGTTTGTTCATGGTCGCCAGCGCTTCATCCCGCTGGTCGATGGTGTAATTCTTGATCGTTTCGTAAGTCTCCGCCGCCTGTTTCTGAACCTCTTTTGCCGAAGGCGTCGATTCTTCATGAGTTTTGGCAAAACAGGCGCCTGCATTGAGCAGCAGCATAACTGCCAAAATAATCATGCTATTCAAGCATAAGATATTCATAGTCTTCATGGCATCTTGCCGTGAATCCCTGGTTGTATAACCTTCACATACATTGACGATAATGCTGTCGTGTTGTTTCTTCCTGTCTTGATTGAGTCCTGTCATAAAAAACTCCTTTCGACTGGTTTCAGAGCCATTTTATGCCCTGGCTCGAAGAATCAGTAAATGCATAAAAGTTGACTTTAATTGTAGCGTTTTGCCGTTGTTCATCAATGAGCGGTTTTCTACTGTTGGCAGGATAAAAATGCTCATATTGGTTAATGGCATTGTCTTGTTTGAAGTATTTATTCCTGTTATCTCAGCTGCTCAAGGCGATTAAATAACGACAGAAGCTTTGACTTCGCATTGGCCGGTTGAAGTGAAGGCGATCAGGCAGGTTAACCTTCCAGTGACCGACGACCACTCGTGTTTGAATTCCTGCCGTTGATTTCAAGTGGCCAGGCGTAAATTGTGGAAACCTCTGACTCAGAGCTGCTCTAGGCTGGTTCCTCAATTCAGCAGGGTAGAAATTTAACACCTGAAAAGTAGCATTTGGGTCATAGCTAGTTGTAATCACTAATGCTAATTTTAAGGGAAACGGATTCACAAATGGTAATCCAGCCACTGTTTAGTCTGAGGCAATGGATCATGTTGTGCAAGTTACAGCAGTCAAAGTCAGGGTGCGGGGTGGCGGGACATGATGTGTCAGCTTCATTGTTATTGTCGTCATCCGAGAAAGAAAACGAATTGGAGAAAGGGGCGGAACATGACCAGTCAATCCAGCGGATGCATGCCGGTGACAGTGATCATTGAATGCCCGCATTGCAAAGAATTCATTGAAGTCGAATCGAACGTCATCAAGCTTGGCTCCTCCCTGGTTTGCAACCTGTGCCGAGAGAGTTTCAAGTGCCACTCAAAAGTCTTGTTCGAGGCATTGTTCGGGCTTAAGAAATGAAAATAACTTTATGTAAATTATGAACTAATTCAAGTTTATACACTGAAAAATACGAGTAATTGTTGGCTTATATGAACAAGACCTCAACTTTGCTTGGTGTTATCTGTACATCGAAAAAACCTTTATCAAAATAAGGAGATTGTGGATGAAAAAAAAAGAAAAATTCCAAATCATACTCGATGGCAAGACGATTATCGGGACCCGTTACTTAATCCATGATGAGCAGAATTCTCTTCAGCAGGTCATAGAGTATGATGGCATGCGATCGCAGGACATCACCAGGTACCGAAAGATCTCTAACAACGCTGATATGCTCTGGACCGCACGACGCATCCTCGCTGATCTTTTTGAGGAGTCATGCTCGTCAACCAACGACTGTGCTGTCAATATGCAGTGAGATATGCACCCAGGATTGCCATGACGTCAGCTGTTCAGTGATCTTCAAGGTTGATACGCCTCAACAACTTTATGGAAGGAAACCGTCGCGTGGGTTGTCAGGCATTGCAGATACGAAAATGGGGACAAGAAGACTGGAATTACCTCTTTATGATCAGGGTCAAGGATGCTGCAATCGCTCAGTCGCTTGTCAGGCTGCCGACCAGGAGCCCGACCGGGAACTGATCCAATATCGCGCCAACCTCCAAACTTGACGCCGCCGTGATCCTTCTCCCGGTGAATGCGTCTTTCCACTCCACCCCGGATATATTCGGCAGTTGCACCGCGGTGTCTGCCCAGATTTCCCTGCCAAGCGGTAAAGCGCCGTCCTCCAGCCATCCTGACAACAGGCGTGGCGTGAGCGTTACAACGATTTCGGAACCATGTTGGCGGGCAAATGCGATCAGGTGCTTTTGCTCCGGAGGGCTGATTTCCAACGGCAAGTAGTCTCCCTCCTGAAACAGCAGAGGGTGCTGGTTGCGGACCGCCAGGGCCCGATGAATCAGGAACATTTTGATGTGACCGTTGGTCATGTCGACGAGCAGATCCTTGATCAGCCCTGGCAGATCGTCGGTTTCCCTGGTCATAATCGCACGCATCGCTCTGATGCGCTCGGTATAATCGACAGGGCGCCGATTGTCCGGGTCGACGAGACTCAATTCCCAGAATTCAGTCCCCTGGTAGAAGTCCGGAACACCTGGAGAGGTTATCTTGAGCAAGGTCTGGGACAAGCCGTTTAGCATGCCAAAATGTGCCACTTTGCGCTGAAAAGGCAGGAATTCTTGCAGAAATTGGTTGTCGCGCCGGGGGGTAAGCAACTGGTCGACGAAATGGAGAAAGCCCTCCTCGTAATCGACGTCTGGTTTGAGCCAGGCTGTATGTGACCTTCGCCTCGCGGACCGCTTTGATCAGGTAATCTTTCAGCCGCTGCACGAAGTCCGGTTTTTCGTCTTCGGTCAATGGCCAGGCTCCGACCAGCGTCTGGTACAAAAACAATTCATCATTCTTATCCGGGACCTTTTTGCGTTTAACGGACTTCTTCAGGCCGCGGTTGCTTCGATTCCAGTTACGGACCTGTCGAGTCCATTCCTGTGGAATCTCGGAGAGGACGTTGAGCCGTGCACGGACATCCTCGCCACGCTTGGTGTCGTGGGTGGCCGTGGCATTCAGCGTGTATGGCCAATGCTCTCGACGTTGTTGATTAAAGCTGTGAAAGGCCTCCAGTGAGACACCGAAGCGGTCTGGCTCACTGCCTACGTCGTTGAGGGACAGAAGGCGATTGTAGACATACAGCAGGGTGTCCTCGAAGCCCTTGGCCATGAGCGGTCCACTTAATTGCTGGAAACGCATGGCAAAATGCAAGCACTGTGTATGTTCTTCTTTCGGCAGGAACTCTTCGATCTGGCCGAGCAGAACCTTGCCGATATATTCCAACTCCTCCATGTAGTCCGGCTTGCGTTCCACCGGCCAGCTCCAGGGCCGTCTCGATGAAGCGGCGATCGATGGGGCGGATACCCGACGAATCAAGGTAGGAGCGATAGACCGGGAACACAGCGAGGAGTTCGATTAACGCCCGTTTCAGGCTGTCCATGGTGATGTCACTGCCGTAACGGTGTCGGCTGGCAATGTTCTTGAGAAGGTGGGCCAGATTATTGACGTCGCCGAACAGGTAGCGCTCGATGATCAATTTTTTGCTGGTGTAGAGCAGGTTGGCGCACGATTCATGCCGTCCGGTAAAGCGTTGATACTGGTCTGAAAACGCCTTTGCCGAGCTCGAATCGCAGAATACGCCGTTGAGCATGTTCATGAAATCGTAGCCTGTGGTCCCTTCGATCGGCCAGCAAGGGAGGGGTTCGCCCGCGGCCAGGATTTTTTCAACGACCAGAAAGGCGTCCGGGGCTTCATCGCGAAGCCGCTGCAGGTAGGCGGCCGGATCATAGAGACCGTCGATATGATCGACCCTGAACCCGGTGAAATCTCCTTCGTGAAACAGGCGCAGCAGCAGGGCATGAGTATGGTTGAAAACCTCGGCTTGCTCTATCCTCAGCGAGATCAGGTCGTTGATGCTGAAGAACCTGCGGTAGTTGATTTCCTCGCAGGCGACCTTCCAGTAGGCGAGCCGGAACCACTGCTCGGCAAGCAGGCCTTCCAGCCTGTTGAAGCTCTCCGGTTCACCGCGGCGTCCGTTAAAAGTCTGCACCGCGGTATCGATGGCGTCCCGGATCGCCGGATTCTTCCGGTAGAGCTCCTGGAGGTTCTGCTTGATGAATTTTACCTGGGAGCCTCGTTCGTTGTCCCCTGCATCGCTGTGCAAGGTCTTGAGGACATAGAGGATGCCGAGCAGCTGGATGTAGTCGGCATGTTCTTCACCGAGTTCCTGCCGCACGCAGGTGGCGCTGTCAGTGAGGATGGTCATGTAGGATTCTATTTTCAGAGGGAAAGCTCAGAGTGTAGTAGCTGACGGCAAATCCGTCTGCGTTGTAGCCGAGTCTGGATCTCACCATTCTCCAGGGCCTGGCCGTAATAGCTGCCGAGGAAGGGTGCCAGGACCTTGCCGTAGATCGCTTCGTAGTAGTGTTCCCAGTCGATATCGAAATAGTGGTAGTAGGGGGAGTTGGGCCCATTCTCCAGGATGTCGGCAAGATAAGGATTCTCGGCATCAAAGGCCATGTGGTTGGGGATGATGTCCTGCAGCCAGCCCATATTCTGCTTCCTCACTGCTGCGCTGAGTCGGGCGAATTGCTTTGGCGTCCCCAGTTCCGGATTGAGTTCGCAGGGCTCGACCATGTCGTAGCCGTGCTCGCTGCCCTGTCTGGCGCGAAAAATCGGCGAGGCATACAGATCTGAGATGCCGAGATCGGCCAGGTAGCCGACGATCTTCGTCGCCTCACGGAAACCGAAGTCCGGGGTGAACTGGAGGCGATAAGTCGCTTGCGGGATACGCATTACAGCAATACCTCTCTGATCAGTTTTCCAGGTGTAAGAGGGCCGCACTCACGGGAGCCATGGTTATGTTCTCAGCGCTGCCGATGGTTGCCGGCAGGGTGCTGCCGGGTCCCGACCAGCGTGTCTCGGCGGAATCCAGAAGCTTCCGCCAGCGGCCGGGCCGTTCCGGCAAAGGGAAACTGCTCTGCTGACGGTTGAAGTTCAGCAGAGCCGAGGATCCGGCAGTCGTCATGCCAGCGGTCGAGCATGATCACTTGTTTCTCCGACAGAAGGTTCAGCGCCAGGCTCTGTTTATCGAGAGTCGCCAGGGCCGGCAGTTCCCGACGCAGGCGGAGCAGCTCCCGGTAGAAGCTCGCAGAGGATGCGTCCATTGCTCCGGGTACGGTTCTCCCAGGTCGAGCCGCGACCGTCGAAAGGTCTCAGGTGACTGTGGATCGGGTGGTTCGTTCGCCCAGGCAAAGGCCTGGAACTCCTGTTTGCGGCCCAGTACGGACCGCGTCCTGGAGGTCCTGGTCGGCAAAATCAGTGAAATAGAGGAACGGTGACTCTTCACCGTATTCTTCCCCCATGAACAGCAGCGGAATGAAGGGTGCGAAGCAGACAGCGGCTGCTGCAGTCTTGGCCGCTTCGCAGCCGGCCAGCGTAATTAACCGCTCACCGGTGGGACGATTGCCGACCTGGTCGTGGTTCTGACTGCAAACCACCAGTTGTTGTCCGGGACGGTCGGCGGAGGAACTGCCATGATGACGTTGCCGGTACGGGGAATATCTCCAGCTATAGACGAAGCCCTCCCTGAAGGCCTTAGCCAGATCCTCGATCCTGCCGAAATCCGCATAATAGCCCTGGCGTTCAAGCGTGAGCAGGGTGTGCAGGGAATGGTGGAAATCATCGTTCCACTGGGCATGCAGACCGTAGCCCGACTGTTCGGCAGGACGGATGAGCCGGGCATCGTTGAGATCGCTTTCGGCGATCAGCAGGCAGCTCCGCTGCTCCAGGTCGGCGAACGCATCGACCTGCGCCGCAAGTTCCTGCAGGAAAGGTCTGGGGGAAAAATCATAGATGGCATGCACGGCGTCGAGGCGCAGAGCGTCGACGTGGTAGTGGCGAAGCCAGTTGAGGGCGTTGGCGATGAAGTAACCGCGCACCGCGTCGCTCCCGGGACCGTCAAAGTTAACCGCTTCCCCCCAGGGAGTGCGGTAGCGGTCGGTAAAGTAGGGTCCGAAGTCGCGCAGATAGTTGCCCTCGGGGCCGAGATGGTTGTAGACCACATCGAGAATCACCGCCAGCCCGTGGCCGTGGCAGGCATCCACCAGCGCTTTCAGCCCATCGGGGCCGCCGTAGCTGTTCTGCACGGCGAACGGATTTGTTCCGTCATAGCCCCAGTTGCGCGTACCGGGAAACTGGGCGACCGGCATCAGCTCGACGGCGGTGATGCCCAGCTCGCGCATGGCCGCAAGCCTGGGTATCACTGCGGCAAAGGTGCCTTCGGGGGTAAAGGTGCCGACGTGCAGCTCGTAGATGATGAACTCATCAAGGGGACGTCCTCCCCATGTCTGGTCGGTCCAGGTGAAAGCCGCATGATCGATGACCCGGGAAGGGCCATGGACGCCACCAGGCTGGTAAGCGGAAGCCGGATCGGGTCGTTCGATGGATCCATCGAGCTGATAACAGTAGTCCGTACCCGCCGGTAGCTTTTCGACCAGCCGTCGCCAGTAACCTTGTTCGTCGCGTTGCAAGGGCAGGAGCCGCTCACGGGGGGCGACGATCTTCAGGACGATCCGCTCGGCTTGCGGAGCCCAGACGATGAATTCACACTGATCATCCCCAAGATAAAGGGCGCCGATCTGCCTGTTTGTCTTAGCGCTCTCTGACGGCATCTCAATCAACATTGTTTCAACCCAGGATTAAGCTCATCATTTTTTTTGTTGCTGCGTATCCAGCTCGTCGGGTCTTGTCTCTCTGCTGAAAAGACGGCCGACGGCGAAATCGAGGGTTGATCGCGCCGTGGCCATTCGAACTGACTGCGTGTTCGGCTCAGGATATCACTTTGCAGTCTTTTCCCACTTGATCGCATCCACTGGGCAAACCTCGTCACATTCGCCGCAATCGGTACAGGTCTCTTTGTCAACCTCGTAAATCGGATCTTTCGGACTGATCGCCTTGACCGGGCAAACCGGTTCGCAGGTGCCACAACCTGTGCAGTCGTCGATGATGTAATGTGTTCCCACTTTGTCCTCCTCGTTTGCAGGTTATAAGATGCAGTAATAAAAAGCATACCATCTTTTCGCGCTTCGTCTTACTGGAGCGGCAGACAGTTGGCCTTGTCGAACACCGCTTTGTTCTATGATCCAGCTGGCTTTGCAACCGGGCAGGTTAAACAGGATGATGCAGTCGTCGAACATTGATCCTGCCTGGCTTATTGCCGGCGGCCACCTTCTGCCCGGAGATCGAACTGCAGCCGTGGCCAAAACATCACGTTCATTGCTTTGCGGATAACAGCCTGGCACGGCCCATCAAGTTTTCCAGTACAGTCTGCAACCTGTCAGCGTTTTGTTACAATTAATCAGAATCCGAAAAATGCCGAAGCCAGGAAGTTTTCAGGTGACCTGATGTCATCACGTCGCTGTCGACTTGCTGGACGAGGCGCTGCTGAAAACTTGAGAGGAGTCTGAAAATGAATCTTGATCTTAATCGCAAAAGGGCTGTTGTGACCGGATCCACGGCCGGCATCGGGAGAGCCATCGCTGCCGGTCTGGTAGCGGAGGGTGTCGAGGTCGTCATTAATGGTCGCAGCCAGGACAAAACACAGCAGGTTGCCCAGGAGATCTCGTCCGCAGGCAAGGCTCACGCGGTCGCCGCGGATCTTTCGACCGCTGAAGGAGTCGCAAAATTGATTGAAGGAGCACAAAAGATCGGACCGATCGATATCCTGGTCAACAACTTTGGAATTTTCGAGCCGATGTCTTTCGACAAGGTGAGCGATGATGACTGGCTGCGTTTCTTCAACCTCAACGTACTGTCCGCAATCCGCTGCACACGGCTGGTTCTCGAAGGGATGCGACAGCACAAGTGGGGGAGGATCCTTTTTCTTTCCAGCGAATCAGGCATCAACATCCCGGCGGAGATGATCCACTATGGTATGACCAAGACCGCCCTGTTGGCTATAAGCCGCGGTCTCGCCAAGGATCTTGCCGATACCGGGATCACGGTGAACGCACTGTTGCCCGGTCCAACCTGGACCGAAGGGGTCGCCGAGTTCGTCAAAAAACTTGCCAGGGAGAAGGGGCAGACGCTGGAAGAATGTAAACGCGATTTCTTCAAACATGCCCGGCCCGGTTCCCTGATCCAGCGCTTTGCCGAACCGGAGGAGGTGGCAAACCACGCGGTCTATCTCTGCTCTCCGCGCGCAGCAGCCACCACCGGGGCCGCGCATCGCGTTGATGGCGGCATCGTCGATACCTGTTGTTAACAAGCTTCGAATCGATTGCCTTGACGAGCAGTTCTTGCCGCCTATTCGGCTTTGCCTGTCAAAAACGTGAGTGTTCGTCACACCATGCGCTGTTCCTGGCAGAGTCCTCTACTCTTGGCAAGGAAAGAATCGCAGCCTCTGATAACTTCAAGCAAAGGAGCTCTCTATGAAAGTCTTCATAACTGGTGCAACGGGATTCGTCGGCAGTGAACTGGTCAAGCAGCTGACAGCCACGGATCACCAGGTGGTCGCTCTGGTCAGGCGTGGTTCCGAGCAGAACCTGAACAGCGCAGCAAATGTCAAGGTGCACATCGGAGACGTCACGGAGCCGGGGAGCCTGACAGACGGCATCAAGGGCTGTGATGCCATCATTCACCTGGTCGGCATCATCAGGTCCTTTCCCGAGCGAGGGATCACCTTCGAGCGTCTGCATATCGAAGCGACTCAGAATCTTCTCGAGGCGGCATCAACGGCCGGTGTCAACCGCTTCCTGCACATGAGCGCCAACGGTGCCCGAGCGGATGGCGAAACCGATTACCAGAAGACGAAATGGATCGCCGAAGAGGCGGTGCGCAACGCCTCATGTGACTGGACGATCTTCCGACCGTCGCTGATCTTCGGCCCGGGAAGTGAGTTTCTCGATACCCTGGCCGGTCTTGTCAGGAAACTACCGATCGTCCCGGTGGTTGGCGACGGTACTTATCGATTACAGCCGGTCGCGGTTGACCAGGTCGCCGAGAGCTATGTCAAGGCCCTGGAGATGCCGGAGACGATCAAAATGACCTATTGTCTCAGCGGCGGGGAGAGTTATCCTTACGATACAATTCTTGACCTGGTCGGCAAAGCCCTTGGCGTTGAGAGTGTCCACAAAGCGCACCAGCCTGTGGCCCTGGTTAAGCCGATTGTCAGCATGCTGGAAAACTTTGACAAATTCCCGATCACGGCCGATCAGCTGACCATGATGCTTGAGGGCAACGTATGTGACCCGCAACCCTGGGAGAAGACTTTCGCTTTGAAGTCGACCTGCTTCGCTGATGGTGTCAGCGCCAGCGTCTGATGCGGGATAATGTTTATCTGTCGATTGATAAGAATGGAGTCCAACAATACAGACAGGCAAGCTGTTCAGTTGCCAGGTATGTGCTGCCGAAATGCAAGCTCCAGATCCTCACGACATGCAGCAGGTGCTTTGCAGACAATGCGGTCGCAATCACCGGCTCTCCTTCAGCGTCGGAGAAGATGCATGGATTCTTCGCGCCGAGGAGCTTGTCGAGAACGAAGGAAAGGCCGTGAGCCGGCCGGAAGAAAGAACTTTTTCTGTATTTTCTGGCCGTGCTTGGCTTGGGCGGGATTTGCAAGGAACACTTATGATCGGAAGTGAGCAGCCAGTCTCAGCGCTGGTGACAACACTTCTGCAAAATCTGCCGGGAAGGAGAATTATGGATCCGCAAAAGGTTTGGGAAAGTTTTAATTACTACTTTAAAGAATTTGTCCTTTTCAAAATTCAGGACGTCGGCATCACCGTCAGCCATCTGGTCGTTGCGGTCATTGCCGTGCTTATGTCCATGGTTGCGTCGAAGCTCCTGCGCAGCGCTTTGCGCAAACATCTTTTCAAAAAGGTCGAGATCGATGAAGGGCTGGAGTATGCGCTGCTGCGAATGGTTCACTACGTCATCCTGGTTATCGGGGTTTACATCGGCCTGAAAACAATCAATATCCCACTCGGGGCGATTGTCGGTCTGTTTGCCGTGATCGGTGTCGGCATTGGTTTCGGCCTGCAGAACCTGGCGTCAAATTTCATCAGCGGCATTATACTCTTGATCGAGAGGCCGGTTCGGGTCGGTGACCGGCTGCAGGTCAATGATGTGTGGGGGGACGTCAAGCAAATTAATCTGCGGACAACGCTCATCGAAACACCGGACAACATTGCGATCATCGTCCCAAACTCGAAACTTCTTGAAAATGAAGTGACGAATTATAGCTACGGAGATGCGAAAATCCGCTTACAGATTCCCGTCGGCATCGCCTACGGATCTGATTGTGAGAAAGCTTCGGAGCTCCTGATCCAGGTGGCTTCGCAAAACCGGCGAATCCTGGAGCAGCCGAAACCCAAGACCTGGTTCCGTGAATTTGGCGACTCTTCGCTTAACTTTGTACTGTTGTGCTGGATTTCGCATGCCGAAGAGAAATTCGATGTAATCAGCGAAGTGAACCATGCCATCGATAAGGCTTTTCGTGAAAACAGTATCGAGATTCCTTTCCCGCAACGAGATCTCCACCTGCGTTCTGCGGAGGGCACGGTACGCTTGCGGCGCGTCTCTGACGAATAAAACAGGCGCATGACCAGACCCGGAAACTGTTTCATGCTCCTTTTTCATGCTCATGTGTTTGGGCGCATCGGCTGCAGTTTTGCCAGCGATCAACAACTGCGCTCGAGCCCGCCGAGCGACTCATAAACGCTAATCCCATGGTAGCTCGTACCCTGATAAGCAACAAACCGTGTTTCTGCGGCGTCGATATCGGTGTTGTTAGCGGGCGTTTTTCGGCCCAAGCAGAAACCAGATCAGTAATCCCAGTAGTGGCAGAAGCAGGATGATAACGGTCCAGATAACTTTGCTGCCAGTCGTCGTCCCGCTTTGCACTGTTTTTATGATTGCCCAGACGTCGGCGATTAAAAGCAACAAACCAAAAAGTCCACCAACTTCGATACCCATTTGATTCTCCTTTCTTGACTATGCCTTGGTTCCGGATAAGTCTCTGATCTGCAACTACAAAAACAAGTCCTTACTTGACGTGGTTGCCCACGTCGATGAATCACTCGGTCGGAGCCACGATGCTGCTGAGCCTCCCCTCCACGGCGTTGTCGCTGACATCTGGTTCGATTATAATCTGGCCGTATCAGCCGACCTCCCCGGTGAGACCGAAATGCTCCTCCATCTCCTGGAAAATCTGCAGATATTTGTCATGGACTTCCTGGCGATCCTGGTCTTCGTGACAGCCCGGTCCGGCTGCCGTGTTCGATCATGGCTGCCTGACGCAACAACGCCTCCTGTTGCTCGGCAATGGTGACGAAGGGAGCGATTTGCCGGATTCCTTCCAGGAGATGGATTGTGACCGCCATATGGGAGCGACTGTACTGCCGGATCTGGTTGAACGCCAGGTCAACGATCCGACGGTAAGAAGGGGGGGCTTCAATGATCCTGACGCGCCCCGCCTGATCTTTTCTGCCAGGTGCAGGGAAGGGGCGTTGCGCGAGATCGCAGAGCGTCAAGACCAGGTGGTCGATGCAGGACATGGCTGTAAACGGATCGTTGATGCCCGGAGAAAGGGCCCGCCCGGCAATTTCGACCAATTCGTTGACGAGGAACTCTAAATCCCGGCTTTGCGTCCGCTGTTTGCCGGTGATGAAATGTTGATTGATTAGCTTGCCGAGATCCGCATCCTCGGTCGCTTCACCCGGCCACAATTCTACCAGCCCTGACTTCGGAACCAGGAACTGTCCCATGCGTTGCGAGATTCGCAACACCAGGTTGTGTTCGGTTGCCAGTTCGAGAAGGCCAGTGTAATCGATCGCCTGCAGGTATCCAGCTCTGTCGCAGGTTATCAGTCTGGCCTGTTCGTCAAAACCGTCCGGAAGGATATCCGCTGTCACCATTTCATTGTTTCGCACAGAGGCGTTCTGCGCACGCTCCTCGGGGAACATCCTCCCCACTGTGTCCGACAGGTCCCGGCTGACATTGGCGATGACGTGAGAGACCTGAATCGAGATAGTGATGTTGTGGATGAAATAGATCAGCATGCCGACACATAGTACGGCCAGGCCGAGGCCGCACAGGATCGAAAGATGCGGCACAAAACTTGAGTCATGATTCTCGTTGATGGTTCGCATCACCAACAGGCAATACAGGTAAGTGGCGGTCACCGTCCCCAGAACGATCTGATTGCCCCGGTTGCGCAGGAAATTTTGCAGCAGTCGCGGGCCGTATTGCTGTGCGGTGAGGGACAGCGCGACGATGGTGATGGAGAAGATCATCCCCGTCACTGTGATCATTGAACTGGCAACTGTGGCCAGAATGTTCTGTGCACCGGAAGCCCCAGTCAGGTTGATCCAGGAAAGGTCAAGAAAGCTGATTTTCGAATTCAACAGGTCGAGATACAACATCAGGGTGGAGAACGCCACAGCCTGCACAGCCATAATGGAAGGGATACACCAGTAGCTGGATTGCATCCTTTCGTAGAGATTGGCAATTTTTGTGAACATCTATTTCTCCTGATCGTCTGACATTAATTATAGGTGAAGAACTGCAGATGCCAAGTTAACGCTTTACATGTATCTGGTAATAGTCCTTGCCACCGATCAGGAATGTGGCTTGCCCCGTGCGGTAATCATACCTTCAATTTTCGGCTTTGCCCCCTGCCTGCGTTACGGTTTCTCGGTTTAAGCCTGGCTAGACCTGCGTCACCGCGCCTTGCCAGGAACCAAAATCACGCGCAAATTGTGCGGCGAACTCGCCGCACGGGTCACTAGATCGGCATTTGCCCGCTTCCAGTAGTTCTCAGTGCCGCTGAAAAATGACGTCTGTCGCTGATTGGTGCTCATATCAGCACTTAAGCTGTTCGCCAATTCGGTTGCTTTTCAATGTTAACGTCTTATAGTGTTATCCGGTTTGTCCTGCTAATCGCCGTGGAATAACCTTCTCGTCAAATTTATTTTTTGGCCATTCAACGCTCTTTAGGTCCTGCATCAAATTCGACGATGTGCGGAAAGCGTTGCGGCGCATCAGGTTCGGCCTGGTGGTAAAGGGGACTGCCGTCATCAACCCGGCCTCCCATGTTGTAAATAAATCTGCTGACCGCCTGGTGCCGCAGCCAATAGCCGCTGTAGCTCGGCCCGGTGGCATTGTAAGCGGAGTGAAAATGAACGAATTGCTCCTGCGGTGCCGGTCGGGACTGAATCCATTCCGGCGGAGCCTGGTCAAAAAAGACCGGCTCAATCCGGGCGTTACTCCGCGGCAGCGCACGAACTCTCTGCAGTGAAGTGAGGACCGCTTGCCCTTCGAACAAGAGCGCATCGGCCGGCAATTGATCCGTATAGAAATGGCGCTCGTTATAACAGCGAAACTTCAGTCGTGTCAGATCGTCGCCATTGTCAGGCCTGAAGTAATAACCGACAAAGGGACCGAACGAGAGTTGCTGTCCCTGATAGATAAACTCCAGTTGAGTGTAATAGCCGCGTGGCGTATCTACCGCTGCTGCGGCAGTCGGCAGCATCAGGAAAATGAGCAGAAGCAAACGCCAATTCATGCCTCTTGTCTCCAATAGCGTCCGATCAACAATATCCCGCAGCCAAACAGCAGAACGAGAAAACCGAGCGCCACGCCGGGATGACCGAACCAGTCTGTGAGAGTCAACTGGCCGTAGTTGGTCGGCATGTAGAGTGCTGGGATCAGCACTTCATGGAGATGGGCAAAGGTTGCCGTACCAGCCAGCCCGCCGAGTAAGGCAAAGATAGCGTCCATGCGCCCTTCGCCAACTGCTGCCCAGCAGGTGCCGGGGCAGTAGCCGGTCAGCCCCCAGCCGACGCCGAAGATCACACCTCCGAGGCCGGTCGCCACCAGGCTGGTCGGCAGCACCCGGGTGGTGCCGACCACCCGATGCCTCCAGGGCGAACAAGCCAATGGCAGAAAAAACCACCACCAGCAGCATAAACTGCGGGATGTAACGTTCCTTCATCAGATGCGCAAGCACCATCTTCTGTGGATTCGTTGCCCCAACCCGTTGAATGACGAAGCCGAAGGCGATTCCGGAAAAGAGTCCGATCCAGACATCAGTCATGATTTTGGCTCCTGATTCTTGTAGATTATTCGAGCGGTTAACATCGCCACGGAGAAGATCACCACGCCGAAAGTAGATACCACTTATAGCCAGCTGGGTCGATCCGGAGAGGAACAGCCCGAGGGTACAACCGCCCGCCAGGCGAGCACCGAACAGGATCAGAAAGCCACCGATAAAGGTGGCCAGATAGCGCTTTGCCCGGCTCGGCCCAAAGCACTTTTCCCAGGCCCTTGGCATGTCGCTGACCGGTTGTCCGAAACTGCGCCCGGCGATAAAACCACCGGCTGCCATTCCCAGTACAAAGGCCATCAGCCAGGAGCCCGGCCCCGGCATCATCCGGTAATGAGCTTTACTTTCGGCATAATCAGGCGCGACCTGTAGAAAGAAGCCTTTCAGGGTGGTAACGAATCCGCTCGATGAGGCCGGCGGCCCGAAGCTGGCAAAGATGAAGACCATGATCCCGGCCAGGGCGATGGCGCTCGGGAGGATCGGCCAGTAGGGTGCATTCGATTTACTCATACCTAACCTCCACAGGAAATGTAGCCCTTGCTCTGGCTCCCCGATGACGCCTTCTGGACATCGCTATTCTGTCTTGCCAGCTGATTGGTTTACTGTTGCCGCCAGCTGGCTTTGCTGTCTGTTTGACCTGCGGCATTGCTTGATCCCTCAAGGTCTGTGGCGCGGTTTCAACCGGATAATAGCCATCCTGCCGTCCCCAGCCGAACCAGGAGTTATCGTAGAGCATCACGTCCTCAAAGCCGAGCAGGCGCAGGACAAAATAACCGAACGAGCCGCGCCGCGCAGAATGGCAGTAGGTGATCACTCCGGCTGCCGGGTTCAAGCCGCGGTACATTTCAGCCAACTGCGCGTAGCTTTTAAACGCCTTGCTTTCGGGATCGACCCAGTTGGTTTCGTAATTGATGTTGAACTGCCCCAGGAATATGGCCGGCTTTGAGTGGACTGCCGTCGAGACCTGTATTCAGGGCCTCGCCCAGGTATTCAGCTTCGGAGCGGACATCGAGAATCTGGTAATAGCGATCGCCGAGGCGCGGATAGATAAATTCTTCATCCGCCCAGCGCCGAAGCTTCGATCTCTTTGCTGGGCGCCTGATACAGCAACGGCTCGCGCTTTTGCGGCTGGTTGACCACTTCGCCGCCGGCCGCTAACCAACCGTCAATGCCTCGCTCGAGTATCGCCATCTTTTTATGCCCAAGCAGGTCGAGCACCCAGAACAGGTAGGACGCAGTGGCCCCACCATCGCGTGCCACTGAATCGTAAAGGACAATCATATCGTTACGAAACAGACCATGTTCGCCAAGTATGCGCTGCGCCTCGGCCGGGCCGACGAACAACCCGCCCATGTTGCTGGCGGCATTGTCGCTTGCGGAACTTGCTCCACGGCAGCCGGATCGCTCCCGGTATCAGCTTGCCGTCGAAGTATTTATCGGTGCGCACATCGACGATCACCAGCGGCGTCCTGCTGCTGCCGCTCATCAGTTCGGCAGCACTCAACAGGTAACGACCATTCGGGTAAGCTTTGCCAGTGGTCGCGGCCGATGCCGAGGCCAAAGCCCACCAGACCCCGAGCAGCAACACCAGTGCGATGACAAGGCAAAACGAGCAAGAGAAGGTTTCTGCATGTCTGTCTCCTCCAATAGGTAAGAATTACCAGCAGCATGTAAAAATTTCGCCGAACAAAATATGTAGACCAAGGCTTTTAACCTTGGTTTATCCAGATGAGCGCAAGAATCGAACTTTCAAGACAAAACTTGAATCATGCTGCTGATGAAACAACCAAATTTATCCCTGGAACAGGAGTTGTTACAGTTTTCACATAAAAGCTTTTTTCTTAAGTTCTTTTGACGCTTCTGTGAATTTGTCAGAATATTTAACAGACCTGCATATCCACCTCCTTGTGTTTCTAAAATAATATTAATTATACCTTTTGAAGGGTTCTCTCCTATGAAAATTTTGCTACTCCTGTTGGTGGAAAATTTATTATTTGCTTTGTTGATAAATATTATTTGTTAATATCTATATGCTCTTGTCTTTACAAATGATTCACGAATTCTTGTGTCGAATTATAAGACCTGGATTACGTCGGTATGAACGGCAAGAGGAAATTCCACTTTGCCGGGAATAGAGCCAGGATGTTGCATTCATTAATATACAGCGAATGTAAATGCGAAGATTTGTGTCTAATCAAACACAGGGCGTGGGCATAGGTGAATATCTCCTGAAAACTAGCACCAGAGCAGGAGCTTGTCCGGAGTAGATATGCGTCTCGAACACAGAGATCACGGCGAGATTAGAGTCCGTATGGAATCTTCCTTCTTCGCCCGAAAATTGATCTTGGGGTTCAAGGATTTTATCAAAATTCGAGAGACCGAAGGATGGCCCCTTTTGGTCGCTGCGTTGATCGCCCTGGCCTGGGCCAATTCTCCCTGGTCTAACGGATACACGTCTTTTTGGCATGACGAGATCGCCCTCGAAGTCGGTGGCCGCAGATTCGTGGGAAATCTCCATCACCTGATCAACGACCTGCTGCTACCGATTTTTTTCTTTATCCTTGGACTCGACCTCAAACACGAACTGGTCGTCGGCGAATTATCTTGCTGGAAGCAGGCCTCCATGCCACTCTTCATTGCGCTGGGTGGTATGTTGATGCCGGCGGCTATCTATCTGGGCCTGAATCCGGCCAACTCATATACTCATGGCTGGGGCGTAACATTGGCCACTGATGTTGCGTTTACGCTGGCCGTGCTGATGATGCTCGGAACCAGGATCCCCAAGCAGTTGAAAATTCTGACTATTGCCTTTGCGGCGGTTGATGATATGGGGGGAGTTCTTGCTATCGCTTTGTTCTATTCCCAACAAATTTCATTCGGCTACTTTACGGCAACAGTGATCCTCTTCTGTATCATTCTTCTCTTGCGTTCTTTGAGACTTCGCGCCGTTGTTCTCTATTCCCTCGTAGTCATTGTCCTGATGTTCGTCGTTTATCACTCGGGGATCCATACGACGATTGCCGGTGTAGTCGCTCGGACTGCTGGTGCCGGCCCGCCCTATGTTCCAGAGAAAAGACTTTGTCTCCCGTGTCGAAGATCTCAACGGAGAGATTCAAGAGCTTCGGGGGAAAATCCAGGATTTCAAGGAAGACGGTAAAACTCAGGAAGATCTCGTTGAGCTTGATGAGCTTAAGAATGAGGAAGAGGCGGTTCTGGGGCAGTTGGAAATGCTGGTTAAAGGGACCGAGTCTGCGGTCGAGCGCATGCTACGTACCTTCAATCCCTGGGTCTCATACCTCGTCTTGCCGCTGTTCGCCCTGGCAAATGCCGGGATTCTTCTCAATGTTCTCCTGTTTAACGAGACGCTCAACAGCTTGGGAGCCCAGGGAGTGATGCTTGGCTTGCTGATTGGTAAGCCACTGGGAATCTTGACTGCAGCCTTTGTTGCCCAGAAACTCGGCATTGCCACTCTGCCCGAAGGCGTTGGCTGGCATCATCTGGCCGGCATGGGACTGTTGGCCGGCATGGGCTTTACCGTTTCCCTGTTTATAGCAGGTCTTGCTTTCGATCAACCGGCGTTCCTCTCTCAAACGAAAATGGCGGTCTTGATTGCTTCGGTCATTGCCGGAGTCGTCGGCTATCTCTTTTTGCGGGTCACATGCCGTAACGAGGATCATTCTGCATAGGCAACTGGATAATGAAAATATCTGGAGGGTGTCTTAACTTCTCTGAATAGTCTCATTTCTGCTATTTCGTGGTCATGGCTCCACTGTGAAAATCGCCTGACTTCGTTTTAATTGCAGGACTTTACGCTGTGCAAGGTGGTAATTGCTGACAGCTTTGTTAAAATTATTGACTCATTTTCAGGGCAAATTTTTATTTGCAGCCTGTGTTGCCCAAGATCAAAATCGCTAAATAAAGGAGATTGAACTATGTCAGAAATGTTTTGTTTTCAATGTGAACAAGCAGCTCAAGGCGTCGGATGCTCCAAGCTTGGAGTCTGCGGCAAAACCCCAGAGGTCGCTGCGCTACAGAACCTGATCGTCAGGGGTCTGCTGGGAATGGGTTTTTGGGCTCATCATGCACGCCAGAAGGGCGCAATCGACCGGGATATCGACGTCCACATGATTGAAGCCCTATTCACAACCGTGACCAATGTTGACTTCGATCCAGACAGTTGCGAAGCGGTTGCCAGAAAAACCGTTACCCTGCGGAACCAGGCCAGAGAACTTTTCGAGAAGGCCAATGGCGGGCCCTATCCAGGGGACATCCCTGAAGCAGCGACTGACTGGGTCATTCCCGAAAGCCGTGAGAAGATGATTGAATTTGGACGTCAGCACGGCGTCAGGGAATTCAACAGTGATCCCGACATTAATTCTGTGCAGAATATTCTGCTTTACGGCTGCAAGGGGATGGCGGCCTACGCCGACCATGCTCACATCCTTGCTAAGGATGATGACGAGATCTACGGATTCATACACAAGGCCCTCGCTGCCATCGCCGAAAATCTGCTGGGGCTGATGGATTACGTCAACCTTTGTATGGAGTGCGGCAAGACCAATATCAAATGCATGGGCTTGCTCAATGACGCTCACAAAGGGCATTATCAGGCACCCACACCAACAGCTGTCAACATAGGCACCAGGGCTGGTAAAGCGATACTCGTATCTGGCCATGACATGAAAATGCTCGAGGAGCTTCTAAAGCAGACAGAAGGCAAGGGGATCAATATTTATACCCATGTCGAAATGCTTCCTGCTCATGGCTATCCAGGTCTCAAAAAATATCCTCATCTGGTTGGCAATTTTGGCAGCGCCTGGCAAAATCAGCACAAAGAGTTTGCTGAATTTCCCGGTGCAATCATTTTCAATACCAATTGCATTCAACGTCCCGGCGACGTCTACAAAGATCGGTTATTTACCTGGGGACGGGTGAAATGGCCCGGAGTCAAGCATATCGAAGGCTGGGATTTTTCTGAAGTGATCACCGCCGCCCAACAAGCCGATGGGTTCCAGGATGCTCCTGGAAAAGAGATACTGACCGGTTGTGGACATGATGCGGTGCTTGGTATGGCCGATAAAGTCATTGCTGCGGTCAAGAGCGGAGATATCAAACGATTCTTTGTCATAGGCGGCTGCGATGGCGCCAAACCGGGTCGAAATTACTATACTAATTTTGTTGAGCAGCTTCCCATGGACACCGTGGTGCTGACTCTGGCCTGTGGCAAATACCGCTTCAACAAGCTCGATCTCGGCGATATCGGCGGTATTCCGCGCCTGCTCGACGTTGGCCAGTGCAACGATGCCTACTCGGCAGTACAGATCGCACTGGCCCTGGCTGATGCCTTCGACTGCGGTGTTAACGACCTGCCGCTGTCCATTATCCTTTCCTGGTACGAACAAAAAGCGGTCGTGGTCTTGCTCTCACTGCTTTCACTTGATATTAAAAATATTAAACTCGGTCCTTCGCTGCCGGCCTTCCTCACCCCCAACGTGCTGAATTTCCTGGTCGAGAATTTCAATATCGCACCGCTCGGCACCGTCGAAGGGGACATGCAGGAACTCCTCGCTGCCGGCTGATCCTGGTTCACTGCCACGCTCCGGTCCGCTTCACGGACCGGGGCACAGGTTGTCCAGATGAAGACCGCAACATCAACGGCCAACTTCCGGCTAGAAGTTGGCCGTTGATGTTTACAGCGTTGAGCTAAAGGCTTGTATCAGATTTTCTGATCATGAGTTTTGTGCAAAAACCACTCATGGCTCGAGTGACGATTCTTCGAGCAGGCTGGCCCCCTCCTCGGGAACCCTTGACTTACGGGCCTGTTCGCGAAGCTGGTCGTCGTCGCTGGCAAGGTCTCCCTCGGATTCGGCGAGATTTGTTGCCGTTGCCCTGGCATGCTCCTCCGCCGGAGACTCCCGGCGTGAGACCGGCTTTTCCTCTGTTGGTTGCACGGATGAGGAGGATTCGAGCATTCGGACCGGGACTCCGTCGGGGAAGAGAACTTCTCTGGCTTCGTCGGGCATCGAAATGCCCTGTTCCTCGAAGGTTTGCTTCACCTGGCGAATCAATGAAGACCTGACCTTGTGACAATCATAAGCCGTGCCGTCGTACCAGTAATAGAATTTCAGGTTCACCGTAGCCGCGCCGAGTCGATCAACCAGCACCATGGCTTCAGGATCCTTAAGCACTGCTGGATGGCGATTGAGAACGTCCAGGGCCATCTTTTGTACGTCTGAGGTGGTGTTTTCAAAGCCGATGCCGACTTCGAAGATCTCACGACGGTTGGGGTTGGCTGTGTAATTGCGGATGATGCTTTTATAGACCGTGGCGTTTGGAATCTGCACATGATTGCCGTCCAGATTCATCAACACGGTTCCGCGTGTGGTCACCCGCAAAACCAGCCCGGTGTGATTCTCGATCTCAACCACATCGCCGATACGAAAGGGGTTCCGCAGGCTGATCAGGATGCTCGCAAGATAGTTTTCCATGATATCCCTGAAGGCGATCCCCGCCACAAGTCCGATTAACCCGGTGCCTCCGAGAACCGTGGCCGCCAGTCCGGAAAGACCAGCGATCTGCAGAACCAGGTAAAATCCGACCAAAAAGATCAATATGCTCAGTATCCGCGACGCCACATCACGCAGCAATGGCTGAATACGAACAGCAAGAACTTTGCGGACCGTCATGGCGACCAGCTTGGCAATGATCACCACCAGGAATAGAGTTGCCAGACCGAGGCCCAGCCGGGGCAGGCGTTGCTGTGTTTGATCCCAGAGGGTTTTCAACTCGGTGAGCGCGGGAGTAAAATCCCACATGGAACGCTCGGTCGTCTGGATCCGGTTGACCACGGCAACGACATCTTTGGTTTTGTTCGCCAGAGACTCTGCCCACTGCTGGTGCTCTACCGAGTTGGTCCGGCCGTCGATGAAGACCACGCCTTCATCGACCTTGACGGAAATCTCTGAAAACCAGCCGGTCGCCTCCAGGATAGCGGTCAGTCGCCGGTCGATATCCGTATCATTGGAGACGTTCTGAACTTCGATCCTCTCGGCAAGTTGGGCCTGAGTGGCCGCACCCGGAGCGGCAGTAGTGTCTGCTGAGGGCGGTTGGGCGCATATTGGGACGACGGCTACTCCGGCCGTAAGGATCATGGCAATGAGCAGCACGGCGACGCGGAAAGCACTTTTTATGCGAGGTGTAGAAGCAGTGAGATTCTGGTTCATGCGATTCCTCTGCGGTTAAGTTCGAGGGTATTGTGACGATCGCTCGAAGGGTTGAATGTTTGCTTAACTAACAGCTTTTTTTCTGCTTACCTCTCTGTAAGCATACCAAGTAACAAAACCGCTTCAATCAGGCTTGATGGCCTTGCCAACTGCTCCATCTTCAGCTCTGCTGTTTTTTACTCCTGCCCGTGCGAAATATCCTGCCTTACGTTGGCGGCTGATTGAGCGAGAATCAGTCGTGTATAAATGATAGCAATTTTTCGTTGATAACAGGTTCATGTTGCTATGAATCACGCTCGCGTGTTCAGGACAGTATTTCGAATGGTATAGTTGAATAAAAGTCTAACTGATTGAAGGAAGATGAAAAGCCGTCTGTCGGTCTGAGACTTACCAATATCGGTCACTGATCCTTGTTTTGTGTCGATCTGAAACAGCGCCATTTAACTTGCGAAGGAGAATAATCAATGTATGAACGCTTAAACAAAATTGCCACGAACGCTGTTGCCTATCGCATTGTCCGGCCGTTGAATCAAGAGGAAATGGCAAAGATAACAGCTGAACTCGAAGGTGAAATCAAACAAAGCGGAAAAATCAGCGTGCTCATCGATTTACAGGGTTTTCCTTACGCTGACCTGGGTGCTTTATGGGAAGACCTCAGGTTCGACGTGAAATATGCTGGCAAAATCAAACGGCTGGCCCTGGTCGGTGGAGGTAAGGTCGAGAAGTGGAGCATCCGTATATTCGCTGCCCTGACCTTTACCTCCTGTCGCTGCTTCGGAGAAGGACAGGTCGATGAGGCATGGGACTGGTTAATAGAGAAGTGATATCCATGGCCGCCACGAAAGAGGTGAACTGAGCAGTCCCTAGCGGCCTGTGTTGTCAGCACGCCGGAAAACTGACCGGAGTGCCAGCTACTGCGGTTGATATGTGGCCATTCGTCCTGTTGTTTACGGTTGTTTTCCCATACTCATTCACTTCTGCTTGATTGAACAAAGCGCCTGGCGACCTTCTCCAGGGTCAATCCCTGCACCAGTATCGAGAACACCACGACAACGTAGGTAATGACCAGGATGGTCTGACGAGCCGGGACGTGGGGGAGGGACAGCGCCATGGCCACCGAAATGCCGCCGCGCAGTCCGCCCCAGGTGATCAAGGTTACCGTCCCGGGCGAGAAGGAGCCCCCCATCTGCAGTATTTTGATCGCGCCGCCGGCGCTGATCCAGCGAGCCAGCAAGGCCACCGGGATGATCGCCAATCCGGCCAGCAGTTGTTGAATGGTTACCGGAATCACCAGTACTTCCAGGCCGATCAGGACGAACAGCACCCCGTTGAGGATTTCGTCCACCAGTTCCCAGAAGGTGTCGAGGTTTTTGCGGGTGGTCTCCGACATGGCAAGGAGCGGCCGTGGCTGCCGATCAGCAACCCGGCCACCACAATCCCCAGCGGCCCCGAGATGTGGACTAGCGTCGGCCAGGGCGAAGCCACCCATCACCATCGCCAGGGTCAGCAGGATCTCCACCTGATAGTTGTCGACCTGCTTGAGCATCGCGTAGGTTATCAGCCCCAGCACCAGACCGAACAAAATACCGCCCCCCGCTTCCTGCAGGAACAGGCCGCCGACTTGCAGTCGAGCTGATCGCGTCTTCGCTTTTGACCAGTTCGAGCAACACTGTAAAAACCACCACGCCGAAACCGTCGTTGAAAAGGGATTCGCCGACGATCTTGGTTTCCAGGCTCCTTGGGCAGTCCGACCCTGTCGGACCAAGCCCAGCACTGCTACCGGATCGGTCGGGGAAATCAGCGCTCCGAAGAGCAGGCAGTAGAGAAATGGGATCGGCTGATCCAGCCAGCGCAGCACCCACCAGGAGAGCCCACCGACGATGAAGGTGGAGGCGAGCACCCCGGCGGTGGCCAGCAGGGCGATGGTCCATTTCTGCTTACGCATGTCCTTGATGTCGAGCGGGCAGTGCCCCGGCGAACAGCAAAAAGGCGAGCATGCCGTGCAACAGCGCCTCGTCGAAATCAACCCGTTTCAGGATCTCTGCTGCTTGTTCCTCAATAGGCGATGCCGAAACTGGATAAGGCGATCAGCCCCAGCGACATGACCAGGGAGATCAGCAGAACTCCGATCGTGGTCGGCAGATGCAGCCGGCGATAATTGAAATAGCTGAACAGCGCCGTCAACACGATGAGAATGGTGGAAATCTGAAAAAAGTTCATAACTTGAATTCTAAGATTAAAAGTAATTTATAGCTCTTTCCAAGATCGTTTGATTGCCTCGGAACAAGAATATTTCAATCACCCGTCTGCTGCTTGGTCGGGGTGTCTCTCGCCCCGTGCTTGAGAGCGTTGTTTACAGTGTAATAGCTGCATTGCAAACTGACAAATCCCATCCTGGTCTTTTAATCTTGCAAACCCTGTGTGAAATAATCGTCATGCCACCGTTGCAGGCCTTCGACTTTGTTTTCGGGCCCTGGTTATCTTTGCCCAAAAAGAAATTTGCTATAATTGATCTGCACGATTGAGATGCAAGTTCTAATCAAACATAAGGAGCCGCCATGTTCTGGGGTTTCATATTGACCGCAGCCGCCCTGGTCCTGATGATCGTCATGGCACTGGTGCAAATCTACCGTGTCGATCGCGTCATCGAGCAGGTCGACCGAGAGCACAGTAATCGGGACGAGGAGCAGAATAAATGAAGGACAAGCCGGCTATTGAAGTCGAAGATACCTATTTGAGCCGGGATCTTTCCGAGTTCGACATCACCATGATCGGGGTCGGGGCGATGATCGGCGCCGGTATTTTCGTTCTGACAGGAATAGCCGCCGGCACTGCCGGTCCGGGTTTGATGCTGGCTTTTGCCCTCAACGGGGTCGTTACCATATTCACTGCCATGGTTTATGCCGAGCTCGGCTCGGCGATCCCCGAATCGGGAGGGGGCTATCTCTGGATCAAGGAAGCCTTCGGCAGTTCCCAGGGTTTTCTCGCCGGCTGGATGTCCTGGTTCTCGCATTCGGTTGCGGGTGCTCTCTATGCATTGGGCTTCGGCTCCTATTTAGCTCTCCTGCTCAAGGATCTGGGTATTCCCCTGGATCATCTGGGAATTGCTCATGGCTTGATCGAAAAGGTGCTGGCGGTACTGGTGGTGCTGGCCTTTCTCTACATCAACTTTCGCGGCACGTCCGAAACCGGCACCGTTGGCAATATCATTACCCTCGGAAAACTTGCCATAATCGGCCTTTTTATAACTTTCGGCCTTTGGGCGCTTGGACATCGACCGGAACCGGCGGCGCCTTTCGAACCTTTCTACCCGGAGGGTTTTGGTGCCGTTTTCATGGCCATGGGTTTCACCTTCATCGCCTTCGAAGGTTACGAGATCATCGTCCAGGCCGGCGAAGAGGTGAAAAATCCGCGCCGTAGCATTCCCACGGGCGATATTCTGGTCGCTGATCATCGTCGTGCCGATTTACGTTCTGGTCGGCATCGTTTCCCTTGGTGCCATTGAGAGTCCCGGACCGACCTGGCAGTATCTTGGCGAGTTCAAAGAGCTCGGGCTGGTCAAGGCGGCCGGTCAGTTCATGCCTTTTGGTACTTTCATCCTGCTCTTCGGCGGTCTGCTTTCGACTCTTTCGGCGCTGAATGCAACGACCTTTTCCTCAACCCGGGTCTCCTTTGCCATGGGGCGCGATAAGGCGCTGCCGGATGTCTTTGCCAAAATCCATTCGACAACCCGCACTCCATATATTGCCCTGGCCGGAACCGGCGTCATCATCCTCACCATGGTTGTCGCCATTCCCATCGAGGAGGTGGCGACAGCTGCCGACGTCATGTTTCTGTTACTCTTCATCCAGGTCAACCTTGCCGTGCTGAAAATTCGCAGAGAACATCGGGATCGGCTCGAATACGGCTATCTGCTGCCGCTGTATCCCTGGGTGCCGCTGATTGGAGTGGCGTTGCAGGCATTTTTGGCCGTCTACCTGTTCCGATTCAGTCCCAAGGCCTGGTTCCTGGCGCTCGCCTGGATCGGCGTCGGTGCAGGGATTTTCGTGGCCTACGCTCGTCAGCGGCTGCGCGACGTCGAAAAGCCCCAGATCGCACGGTCGCGTGTGGCCCGGCGGGTTCCCCATCCCGGCGAAGAAAGAGTCATGGTGGCGGTCTCCGAGAATGCTGTCGATGAAGCCGAACTGCGTGTTGGCGGTGCCCTGGCTCGCTATTGGGACACCAAGTTGGTCGCCGCACATGTCGTGCAGCTGCCGCGGCAGACCTCTCTGCACGCCGGAGCAGGAAAAACTGCTGAATCGGGTGACCTGGTGGCCAAGCTCGAACGGTTCGCCAAGAGTGCCGATCTGACTATCCATTCGCTGATCGCGGTGGGACATTCAGTTTCCCATGTTCTCAGTGAACTGGCGCAGCGAGAGGATGCCAAAATCATCGTTCTCGGCTGGCGCGGGCACGTTTACGAAAAACGGATTCGTGGTAGCGTTGCCGATGCCGTACTGCGAAGCTCGCCTGCCCACGTACTACTGGTCAAAGACCGCGAATTACCGGAACAGGTCGAGCATATCACCCTTGCTGTCAGCCCTGGAATCCGCACCGAGGTGACTGTCTCCACAGCCTTGGCACTGGCCGGGGGATTCGATGCTGATTTGCGGGTAATAACCTTGGATACCGGAATTATGTCCGGCGAAGAGTTGCAGGAATGGTTCGATGAAGTCCGTAAAACACTGACGGAAGGGATCAAACCCGAGAGGCTGGAGACGGAAATTGTCAAGACCGAAAACGTGGTCGAGTCACTGTTGAAGGAAGCAGACCGGGTCGATCTTTTCGTGATCGGGATTTCCCGTGATTGGGTCGACAAAGATCATCTGCTGGGGATGATCCCCGACCAGATCGCCAATCGCAGCAAGACCACCATTGTAGTTGCCAAGCAGGAGGAAACGCGGCTGCGTTCCCTCTTCCGTCGGGTGTTCAATATCATTCATCCAAGCGGCTAGGGCAGACCTGTATTGCTGCTTTGCGTCAACAGCGGGCGAGACATTGAAACTCAATAGTATTCAATCAAGTGTACTGTGGAAAATCGGCACCGCGATACTGAACGGCCTGACAAGTGCAGGCATGTGCGCAGTTCATATAAAGTGCATAACCTCTTCGGTTTGTTCGGCGAAGAGATTGAAGATCTGGTCACCATATGGCAAAAGCTGATCATTGAGCAGCTTTTTTACGTTGAACCGATGTCGTTACTGAATAATCTGTTAATCAGGCCGGTTAGCATAATTCCCGGAAGCTGGACCGATTAATCACCAAGAACAAGCCTATGGAGCAGATAAAGAGCCCTTGTGGCTAGCGAATAAGACAAAATAGAAATAGTTGTTATCATGTTAAAGACATATTCAACATAAACGCTATAGGAGGAAATCATGGGAACACATTACATCATTGACGACTGTACGGCTTGTGGAGCTTGCGAACCGGTTTGTCCGGTTTCCGCGATAAGCGAAGGAGAACCTACTTACAACATCGACAAGGACACCTGCACCGACTGCGGTGCATGCGACGATGTCTGTCCGGTCGATGCTATCAAGTGGGAATAAACGACCGGCTGACCTTAAAGCGACAAGCTGCTGCTCTTTTTAAAAGTGGACAGCAGAAGATCAGGCAAACTGCTCTGCCGAAAGGGGTATAAAATGGAAAAAGATCGTTTTCAATTTGTTAGCGTCGAAACAGAACAAGGTCGGGACATCTTTGTGCGCCATTCCGAGAATGGTGAGGAAGGACGCGTGGTGAGTTGTTCGGGCGAGCAGGTCACTTTCGAGGATCCTCAAGGGGATATGCATAGCTATGATTATCGCACTCTCGAAGAAATCTCACGAAGCAAGGAAGAATGGCCACGACGTAATTAACATGACTTGATGAGGTGCTGAGGCTGCTCATAATTCAAGGCTCCTGATCAATGTGTTGGGAGCCATTTTATTCTTACATCGTAATACCACATGCGTAAGCTTGTGGATGGAAGTACCCGCTGCTCAAGACGCCAGCGGGCAAGCAAAGCTGGCGGTTATGATGCCACGGGCGTGAGGCCGTGGTAGTTCACTTCATTTTTTGCT
>CAVYNW010000015.1:0-21600 GCA_963769955.1 uncultured delta proteobacterium | reverse complement strand
GAATCAAACGTTCCAACGCGTCGGCGGAAATGAAGAGATCAAAGCTGATGTCCGGATTATTGCCGCAGCCAACCGCGACCTGATGGCAGAAGTAAAGAGCAAACGCTTCAGACTTGATTTGTTCTACCGTCTGCGAGTCGTCAGCTTTCATCTCCCTCCGCTGCGGGAACGGCAGCAGGATTTTCCTCTGTTAATCGATCTCTTCGTTCGACAAAATGCGGTCAAGTATGGCAAAAAAGAGCTTCGCCTAGCACCGGAAACGGTGCCATTCCTGGCTGCTTTTCGCTGGGAAGGCAACATCAGGGAGTTGAAGAACGCGATCAGCGCTGCAATCGTTTTTTCCTCGGGGGATGTTCTGCAACCTGAAGACTTTGGTCAGCTCAAACAGGAGCAGCAGCAGGGACAGAGATCAGAGGATTTCTCCATGCAATTTAATGCTTGCCTGAAGAATTCATTCCTTGAGTTGTCTCGCACTCAGCCTGGCCAGATTGCTCAAATACTCAACCTGGAGTTGGAACAAACTCTGGTTGATCTGGCCATGAAACACTGCAATAACAATCAGGTTGCAGCGGCTAAATTGCTAGGTGTCAGCAGAAACACGCTGCGCAAGAGGCTCGAGCGGGATGAGGATTTCTAAGGAAGACCTGTCGATCGGTGTTGAGTATTGACACTCCGGAGGCTTCATTCGGGAGGTTTTTCCTGGCCTTGTTTGCCCTTGCCCTGTCCCTTCCAGTGAAGATCAAGGCGCCGCACCATATCCTGGCCGCCGGCAAAGCCATAGTGTTGCAGCAGCTCGAACAACAGCAGCGCTGAGTGCCGCTGCTTCAAGCAGTTTATCCAGATCCAGTTTCGTCAATTGGGTAATTTATTTTAGGAAAATTCAACCTAGTGTCCCGTGTGGCTAGTTCGCCGCACAATTTGCGCGTGATTTTGGTTCCTGGCAAGGCGCGGTGACGCAGGTCTAGCCGGCTTAAACCGAGGAACCGTAACGCAGGCAGGGGGCAAAAGCGCCGAAAATTGAAGGTATGAATTAACCGCACGGGGCACTAGCGACTCAGGGTTGCCAGGTGGTTGATTGTTGTGTGCCTTGAAGGGGCTTTGCAGTTGGACTGCAGTTTAACAACGTTTGTCAGTGCTTGCTTCCGGCCTGTCGGGGGAGACTTCTTCGACCGAAAGCACGATTCCTCGTCCTGCCAGAATGGCCCCTACCAACTTTTTGCGCCCGCGGGCCACGAGCCGCTGAACGGTGCCGCGTGACAGGCCCATCCGCTCGCCAGCCTGCTGCTGTGTCAGGCAAAGGCTGTCGCACAGGTGCATGGCTTCCAGTTCATCAGGGAAAATCTTGGTCAGCTCAAGCTCCGGCAGGGGGATCCCTGCCGGTTTAAAGACTTGTGTTCCGAGTTTTTTCATGTTGCAGCAGAAATTTCTCGGTTTTTTCGGACGGGGAGCCATCAGTGATGACATCCGCCGCCATGGGCGTGGCCGCCGCAGGTTTGCTCCGGAGTCAGTACGGGGAGCTGGTTCAGGGCAAAGCAGCTGACGTTGTCAGCGATGGTCAAGCCTTGGGACTTGTACACGGTAAAGCCTGCCCGGTTCAAGCCCATCAAAGCCCCTGCGCCGATACCGCCGACGACAATGGCATCGACGTCTTGCCCGCCCAGCGCCTTAAGCGGCTGGCAGGCACCATGTGCATGATGTTCATCCTTGTTACTTAAAACCGTGAATCCCCTGGTCTCGGTATCAAAAATAATGAAGTGAGGAGCAGAGCCGAAATGTCCGTAGACTTCACTTTCAAGCCCTTGGTTTGCGAAAACGGGAAAACAGATTTTCATAATGGGTCCTCCGTGAGCCCGGAAGTTTCCGGTACCCTGTAATGTTTCGTGTATATGCACATTACGGCGAACACATTCAAAAATCAATATATTTTTTCCACGTATTTTACCGTTGTTTGCTTTTTTGTGCCTTGCTTTTCTTGATCCGGCAGTGCACAGGCTCTCCTTCTTTGAGTTGCAAGGCCTTACCCTGATGATGAATCTCCAGTGTGAGCCCCTTTTGCAGAAGATACACGGCCTCATTGGTGGTTAAATTAACTTTCAGACGCTGACCGCGGATCTGCAGTGAAAAACGCAACTCATCGATATATTTGGGCAGCTTTGGCTCAAATGAGATCTGGCCGTCATGGTCACGCATGCCAGCAAAACCGTAAACTCCGACCATCCAGGTGCCAGCCATCGATGCGATGTGGCAGCCGTCATCCATGTTGCCGCCGATATCGGCAAGATCCATGAGAATGGCGTAGCGGGCGTAACCCATGGCTTTTTCGTTTTCGCCAACCTCAGCCGCGACAATGCTTTGGATACAGGCGGAAAGGGAGGAGTCACCGGTCGTCAAAGGATCGTAATAATCGAAATTGCGGCCCTTTTGCTTATCGGTAAACATGTTGCCCAGCAGAAACATCGCCAGGACAACATCAGCCTGTTTGAGCACCTGGTGGCGATAAATGACCAGCGGATGATGGTAGAGCAGCAGCGGGAACTGGTCCCGCGGCGTATTCTTGATATCCCACTTTTCGAGGTCCAGAAAGTCCTCGTCCTGAGGATGAATACCCAGCTTGCGGTCATAGGGGACATACATGTTGTCGGCGGCCTTCTGCCAGGCCTCAAGCTCAGACGGATCGAAATTTGTCCTGTGCTTGAGGCTGTCATACTGATCCGGGTAGGCGTCCAACATCTCCTTGACCGTTTTGATGGCAAAAAACAGGTTCTCCCGAGCCATCATGTTGGTGTAGGCGTTGTTGTTGACAACTGCCGTATATTCATCCGGACCGGTCACCCCGTTAATGCAGAACTTGCCCTTTTTGCGCTCCGAGTAAAAACCCAGGTCCTCCCACATGCGCGCAGTTTCCACCAGCATCTCCGCCCCCTCGTTGTAAAGCAGGGACTTGTCGTTGGTAATATCCACATACTTCTTCAGGGCGTACATGATGTCGGCGTTGATATGATACTGAGCCGTGCCTGCGGCGTAATAGGCTGAGGCCTCCTCACCGTTGATGGTTCGCCAGGGGAAAAGCGCACCCTTCTGGTTCATCTCGCGGGCCCGCATCCTCGCCTGCTCCAGCATGCTGTAGCGGAAGCGCAACAGGTTGCGCGCAATCTCAGGGGCCGTATAGATCAGAAACGGCATCACGTAAATTTCGGTGTCCCAGAAATAGTGCCCTTCGTAGGTCTGTCCGGTCAGCCCCTTGGCCGGGATCCCGGTGCCCTCGGCGCGGCCCGAGGCCTGCAGGATCTGGAACAGGTTCCAGCGCATGGCCTGCTGTATTTCCCGCTTGTGACGGCCTGCAGCGGCGGAATTACCCCGGACATAGATATCGCTACGTTCCCAGAAGTCGGACATGAAGGCTCTCTGCCCGTCAACCAGGCTTTCAAAGCCTTGATCCTTAACCCGATTGAGAGTCCGCTCGGCGCGGGTTGCCAGCTCCCCGGTCGCTGCATGTCGTGAGGAATGATAGGTAATCAGTTTGCAGATATTGATCGGTTTACCGCGCCTGGCATTGACCGAGTAGACAACCTTGCCATGATCGCCGTCGCACTCGCTGACAAATTTATAGCCTGCTTCAGACTCGATCAGGTGATCGACACCACAGGCAATGGTCATGCCGCTGTTCCGGGCACGATGTGTCAGCATCAGGCGCATCTCTTCCGCATAGTGTTCCTTCGGCAGCAGCACTTTGTGCTCGAAACCCTTGCCCTGCCTGGGATCCTTAACACTGGCCTGGTTCATCTGGTCACCGACGGCCTCGGAGGAAATCACCACCGGAGCGTCTGCATTGAGAATCGTCACCTGGTAGGAGATCGCAGCGACATGGCGATGCTGCAGAGAGATCAAACGCTTCGACTCGATCAACACCTGCTTGCCAACCGCCGTCTCCCAGAGCACACGGCGCTCCAGGGTGCCTTCCTGCATATCCAGGGTTCGTTCAAACAGCTGCAGGTTGGCCGTCGGCAGGAAAAAGGGTTCGTCATCGACATAGAGTTTGAAAACCTTGGCGTCGGTGACATTCAACATGGTCTGGCCGGTCTTGGCAAAACCATAGGCGCCCTCGCCGTAGGTGATCGGCCAGGTCTCGTGAAAGCCATTAATGAAAGTCCCGGTCTGGCTGTTGGGGATCCCCTCATCGTAGTTGCCGCGCATGCCTAAATAGCCATTGCCGAGGGCGAACAAGGTTTCAGCCTGCGAGAGGAAACGGGCGTAGAATTCCGTTTCCAGGATCTTCCATTCGTTGATCGGATAGATATGAATCGGTGGATTCAGGGTTTCATGTCTAATCATTCTGTCAACCTGTCATTTGTCATGTGTAAACTTAAGCTTATGGTGATGAAAGTACTTCCCGCAGACTCTCAACGACGATATCGGCACCATGCTCTCGTAATGCACTATCTGTCGCCATGGTGATCAATACCGATGACCAGACCAAAACCACCTGACCGCCCTGCCGCAACCCCGGAAATGGCATCTTCGACAACCACCGCCCGCTCCGGCTCAACAGCAAGCTTACGGGCAGCTTCGAGGTAGGTGTCTGGTGCGGGCTTGCCGGGCAGAGAGTGTTGAGCCGCGACAGTGCCGTCGACAATGCAATCGAAGAGATCTTCGATGCCTGCGGCCTTGAGGATCATCACGCAGTTCTTGCTCGCCGAGACCACAGCTGTTTTGAGGCCGGCATTACGGACAGCATGAACCAGGTCAAGAGCCCCGTCGAGAAGCTCCACTCCAGCCGAAGTGATGAGCTCCTTGACCATGCGGTCCTTGCGGTTGCCCAGGCCACAGACAGTTTCCCGGGTCGGCTCATCCTCAGGATGGCCATAGGGCAGAACGATCCCGCGGGAGGTCAAAAAGGCCTGGACGCCATCATAACGAAGCTTGCCGTCAACATAGGCCTTGTAATCGCTGGCAACTTCGAAGGGCCGGAATTCTTCAGCATGGCCTTCGGCACGCTGCTGCAGGTACTCATCGAACATCCTCTTCCAGCAGGCCGCATGAATTGTCATGGTCATGGTCAGAACGCCATCCATATCAAAAAGTACGGCGTCATATTTTTCCGCTGTAATCAGCATTGCCTCTCCTCCTGGCTCTGCGACGGCTTTAATAATACAACAAAGGTCTCTCAGCTTTTGGCCGGAGGCCCCGGCCTGTTGCTCAAGGCCGTCA
Source organism: uncultured delta proteobacterium (assembly GCA_963769955.1). GTDB lineage: Bacteria > Desulfobacterota > Desulfuromonadia > Desulfuromonadales > BM103 > M0040. The sequence goes on along the minus strand of CAVYNW010000015.1, from coordinate 16,392 downwards.
TGAAGGTCTCCAGCCAGCGATGCACGTCATTGCGACGAATCTGGTTTCTAAGCAGGCGCATGCGCCGCTGCCGTTCCGCCTGCGTCATGCTGAAGGCCTGGTAAAGAGCATCTGCAGTTTTGTCAATGTCATAAGGATTGACCACCAGGGCGTGTTTACCGAGCTGATCGGCAGCACCGGCAAACTTGCTCAGGATAAGCACCCCCTGGTTGTCGATGGAACAGGCGCAATATTCCTTGGCCACCAGGTTCATGCCGTCACGTAAGGGCGTGATCAAAGCGATCTCAGCGGTACGGTAATGAGCCAGAAGCTGCACTGAATCGAGGCTTCGGTAGTGATAGTGCAGCGGCACCCAGCCATGTTCTGAAAAGCGGCCGTTGATCCGGCCGGCCAACTGTTCGAGCTGACTTTTCAGGTCGATGTAATCGGGGACCATGGTGCGGCTTGGTATGACGACCTGCACCAGGGACACCTTCTGGCGAAGGTCCGGATATTTTTCCAGGGCACGCTCAAAAGCGAGAAAGCGCTCGGGGATTCCCTTGGTGTAATCGAGCCGGTCAATGCCCCAGGATCAATTGGCGCTGCTCATAGTTTTCGTGCAGGTACCAGGCCGCTTCCGAGACCTCTTCCGCTTTGCTGCGTTCGGCAAAATCATTAAAGTCAATACTGATTGGAAAGTGGCCGACCTTTAAGAAGCGGTCGCCATAGCGCAAAACCGTATGGCTTCTGTGCCGGCTGCGGACCTCGACACCCTTGATCAGCGAGGTCACACAATGGATGAAATTGCGGTGGTCACGCAGAGTCTGGAAACCGACCAGGTCATAAGCCAGCAGGCTCATCAGCAGCTGTTTGCCCCAGGGCAGGCGTCGATACAGGTCCGGAGACGGAAAAGGGATATGCAGGAAAAACGCCAGGCTTCGATAAGGGTGAAGCTGACGCAGGTACCAGCCGCTTGAAATCAGCTGATAATCATGGATCCAGACAGTATCCTCATCAGTGCTGACCCCGGCGGTAACCTCAGCGAAACGCCGATTGACCGCATCGTAGGCCCGATAGTTGTCGAGGCTGAAAATGACAGTTGCCGAGGAGATCGTGAAACAGTGGCCAGAGGGCTTCGTTGGAGAAGCCTCGATAATATTTTTCGATTTCCTCTTCTGTGAGTGGCACCGGCCTGAGTGTGTAGCCCTGCTCTGCAGAAAAACTTTCCACCAGCTCATCAATCGGAGCCTCCGGACCGCAACCAGGCCAGCCGACCCAGACGCCCTGGCTGGCTTTCATCAAGGGGGCCAGAGCAGTCACCAGGCCTCCGGAACCTGGCCGGACCTGCCACTCGCCACCGGCCTGGTCGATCGCGATTGGCAAGCGGTTGGAAACAACAATAAGTCGTTTTTTCATGATCATCTTCCTTCAGCTTCGCGCCCTTTACGCGGCGCATTGATGTACCACTGGTCGAGAAAGTCAAACAACCCCGAGGGTGGTGTAATCTGCAGGTCTGCATGTGTTTGTCGCAACTCTCCACTCACCAGCACGCTGAGGCCTCGTCCCTTGAGCGCTTCGAAACCATCTTCGTCGGTGAGATCGTCACCCAGAAAGGCCACGCTTGTTGCCGCTGCGAGTTCCGCCAGAATCGATTCAATGGCCGTAGCCTTGCTCCGACCGGGGCAGCGCAGCTCCAGCCCGCCGTTGAACGAGTGAATCTCCAACTGATGAGCTGCTGCAAGCGGCTGCCAACCGGCCAGAAGCCGGGCGCGCAAGGCCTTGACTTGTCCTGCTGAGCGACCGCGCCAGTGAAGAGCCAGGGAGGCTGGCTTGGTTTCGCAGAAATCATTCAGACCCTGTTCTTCAAGCCAACGCCGGGCCTTGTCCATGCCTGCTTGAGCCAGCTTCGGCAGCGCTACTTCAGGCCGCTGCCCATCTGCAGTGAGTCGCTCCCAGCCGTGACACCCCCAGACCTCCGGCGGAGGGTCAAGACCCAGTAGCGGCAGCAGATCATCGATCGCCCGGCCGCTGATGATCACCAACCGGGTCTCCGTATCCGCCCTGATGGCCGCCAGTTTTTCCCGGACACCCGGATAGGGGGTTGCCTGGTTCCGTTCAATCCGAAAAGGTGCCAGGGTTCCGTCGTAATCGAGTAAAAGGGAGGCTTTCTGTGAGGCGGCAAGGTCTGACCAGAATTGATTGAGTCGCATAAGAGTACGGTTGTTGTTGAAAAGATGACGGTTAATTTATTACCTGTCCTAATAAGCATAACATTTATTTTCAGCATGTTTTGATTCTATTAACTGTAATCGCCTCTGATAAAACAAGGCAGCGGCGCATCCAACGACTGCAACAGTTTGCACAATAGCCGATGCTCTCCAGCACAGAGGCCGGTATCTGCAGTAACGGTCGAGCATGAAGTACAGCGTCAAGGCGATGGCTTGCTAACCCTGAACATGGGCAGCCAAAACAAGTCAATTTTGCTCGCCCTTGGCTTTAAGGCGGGCAAGCAACCGCACAAGGTCGATTGCCGAGGGGACGAAGAGTGATAGAATCAACTTAGAGGTTTCTCATGGTTGATTCTATCTTGCCAAGCTACCTTCTGACGGAGGCATCCCTCGACACCCTTGCGGGCGCCATCAGCGGATTTTCAGCTTTCGCGCCAGGCGTCGATGCCGATGGCCTCTGCCGCCTGCAGCCACTCTCGGCAGACAAGCTGCCAAGCCGTGGCCCTCTCCTCTTTCGTCCCCCTGAAAAAGCTCTTTTTACCTCCCCGGGAGAAGCTCTGGTCTTATCAGTCCGGACAATTTGCAGCGCTGGAGGCTCCTGAAGCCATTGCCGTTGTCGGTGTGCCTCTCTGCGATCTGCAGGCGCTCTGGTATCTTGATCAGGTGTTTGCCGAAGATCATGCTTACCGAAATCGCCGCGCGCGGAGCCTGGTGGTGGCCATGCCCTGTGATGCCACGGCGGAATGTCGTTGCCAGCGAGAGCTGATGCCGCTCGCCGGCGACCTCTTCCTCGACCAGCAACGGGCCTGGGCCCTTTCTCCGGCAGGAGAAGCGCTCTTGCGAAGCTGCGCTGCCAGCGAGGCTGCGGCGGAAGCCCTGCCATGGCCCACGACAGGCACTGAGGGGCGGCCGGTGCTGACAGAAGAGCAATATCGCAGCACTGCTGATGACGAAATCTGGGCAGAAACGGCTCAAGCCTGCCTGTCTTGTGGCGCCTGTTCAGTGGTCTGCCCGACCTGCTACTGCTTCGACATGCTTGATGAGACAGCGGCAGACGGTGCAGTGACCAGGAGACGCAGCTGGGACAACTGCTTTTTCGCCGAGCATGCCAGGGTCGCCGGCGGCCACGATTTCAGAGCCGGCCGTGCAAACCGCCTGCGCTTTCGCATGGAGCACAAGTTTTTCGGCTTCGGCGCGCTGCAGGGTCAGAACGCCTGCGTCGGCTGTGGTCGCTGCCGCAGGGTTTGTCCCGTCGATATCGATCTCGAGCAGATTGCCGCACGGCTGAGCGGGGAGGGGCAGACATGACAGACGCTCTGCAACCGGCTGCGGCCGTACTCCATGACATTACACCCATGGCCAGAGACAACCACCTCTTCACCTTCCTTACCGCTCAGCCGATGGCGCTGGCCCCCGGACAGTTTATCGAGATCACTCTTCCGGGTGTCGGCAGCTTTCCCGTCTCTGCCTGTGATCAGGTTCACGATCGACTCATCACCTCCTGTATCCGTCGGGCAGGGCGGGTAACCGAGGCTCTCTATCAGCTGGAAAAGGGTGCTCTTGTAGGTCTGCGCGGCCCCTTCGGCAATGGTTTTCCCCTGGAGCTGTTTAACGACCAGGATGCTCTGCTGATTGCCGGCGGCCTCGGTATGGCGCCCTTGCGCGCCCTGCTGAAAACCCTGCTCGAGGAGCATGATCGCAAAAACAGAATCATCGTTCTTTATGGCTCTCGTCAACCGGAAGCGCTGCTGTTTCGCGAGGAGCTGCTTGAACTGTCGAAACAGCAACGCATCGAGCTGCGCTTCTCGGTCGATTTTGCCGAAAACCTGCCCTGCCTTGCCGGCCGTGTTGTCTGCAAAATCGGCCTGGTCAATGAACTGCTTGCCGAACTGGACTTTGCTCCACGGCAAACCGTCGCTGCGGTTTGCGGACCGCCGGCCCTTTATCACTGCATCCTTGAAGAATTGGCCTTGATCGGCATACCGGAGGCAAAGATCTTCGCAACTCTTGAGCGCCGCATGCGTTGTGGTGTCGGTGAGTGCTGCCATTGCGTAGTAGCAGGACGCTACATCTGCAAGGAAGGCCCGGTCTTCAGCCTGGAGCGGATGCGTAAGATGACGGGGGCGATATGAAACTGAAACCACCCATCAGCCTGGCCTGGATCCGCTTTACCTCCTGCAGCGGCTGTCAACTCATGCTGCTCAACTGCGAAGACGCTCTGGCAGAGTTGGCCCGGGTTGTTGCAATCCGCGATTTCCCCATGGCGTCTTCCTGCGAAGGTAAAGACCAAGAGATCGATATCGGCCTGGTGGAGGGCTCGATCACGACCCCCGACGAGCTTGAAAAGCTGTTGACCTTCCGCCGCAAAGTGCATCTGCTGGTCGCCGTCGGCGCCTGTGCTTTGACCGGCGGCGTCAACAGCCTGGTCAGGGAGGAGCGCCGTCAAGCCATGACCAGGGTTTATGCCGGGCAAGCTGACGAGTGGCACAGTTTCCCACCTCAGGCTGTCGACCATTTCGTCAAAGTTGACGGCCAGATCCCCGGATGCCCTCCGGAAGCAAGCGAACTTCTCAACAGCATCGGCGCCCTCCTGCATGGCGGTTGGCCCGGCCACCAGGTCATGCCGGTCTGCATGGAGTGCCGCATCAACGAAAACCCCTGCCTTCTCGAGAGGGACGGCGCCCCCTGCCTTGGGCCCATCACCCTCGCTGGCTGCGATGCCAAATGTCCGGGGCTGGGCGTGCCTTGCGAAGGCTGCCGTGGCGTCGTCGCCGAGGCCAACCGTGATGAACTCTGCCGGCTGTTCTCGACCGCGGGCCTGACCGAAGAGGAAATCTGTCATCGCCTGGAACGCTTTGGAGAGACGTTATGACCAGGTTGGTTGTTGATCCCTTAACGCGCGTCGAAGGTCACGGCCGGGTGGAGCTCTTGCTCAAGGAGGGCCGCCTGGATGAGGTCAAGGTGCGCCTGCTCGAGTCGCCACGCCTGTTTGAATCGTTGGTCGTCGGTCGACGTTACGATGAAGTGCCTGATCTGATCTGCCGTATCTGCGCCATCTGCTCGGCGGCGCACAAGCTGACCGCCCTGCAGGCGCTGGAAAACCTCATGGCCATCAGGATTCCGCCGATGGCTGCAGCGCTTCGTGAGCTCTTGCTGCTCGGCGGCCACCTGCAGAGCCATGCTCTGCACCTTTTCTGCCTGATCTTGCCTGACCTCTGCGATACTGCTGATCTTCTGGTCCTGCTGCAGCGCAAGGATCCTCTGGCAGAGGCCGGGCTCAAGTTGAAAGCCTTTGCTAATCGTATCCAGGAAATCGCCGGAGGTCGGGTGATCCACCCGGTCAACCCGGTTTTCGGTGGGGTTGCCTATGTCCCAGGCAGGCGAGAACTCGAAGAGCCTGGCGCAGGAGCTTGGCCACTGGCAAGCGTGCTGGCCTGACTTGTGCCAGCAGTATTTACAGCTCGACAACTATCCTGAAGCCGCTCCGGTTATAGGCAATCCGCTCGCGACCGGATTGCAGGAGGCCTTTGCCTTGAACGGCGAATCTCTCTGGTACGGTAAAGAGCAGGTCAGCTCTGCAGATTACGCGCAACTGCTCGGGGAACGTACCAGGGCAGATTCACATGCCAAGGACTCCTGTGGCGAGGCAGGTCCTTTTTTGACCGGAGCCCTGGCGCGCGCCAGGCTCGCCGCCGACAAGAAGCTGCGCTTCGACACGCCCGCAGAGTCTTTCGGCATTCACGGTAATAACTTTGCCCAGGCCAGGGAAATCAGCTGGACATTGCAACGGATCGGCCAGCTGCTCGAGACGTTGTTACAGGCAGATCGGTCAGAGCCTTTGCGGCAGGCCCCGAAGCACGTCAGCGGAGGTGTCGGAACAGCGACCATCGAAGCTCCACGTGGGCTGTTGCTTCACCACTATGTTGTCGATGAGTGGGGGATCGTCGTGGCCGCTGACATTGTCACGCCGACCGCAATCAATCAGCGCGTCATGGCCGACCCAGATCATGGCAGACCTGGCCGAAGAAAAGGATCATGACCGTCTGCGCAAGGTGGCGGAACGCATCGTGCGGGCTTATGACCCATGCATCTCCTGCGCCGTACATCTGCTCAAGGTCGAAGACACGCAGCTAGCAAGAAAGGTCTGTCATGTCGGCAAGCATCGAAATAAAAATCATCATCAAGCCCTCTCTCTGGTAAAATATTTCGAGGCAGGGATACGTAAAGATCACATCAACTTCAGCGCAGAAGAGGAGCTGACCCGCTTTCTGGCCGTGCTCCTCAATGACACCAGCTATCCGCTGTCCTCGAGCATCTCCGGTCAACAAGAGATCAGTCTCAGCTACCGGCCGAAAGCCTACGCCGATCCAATTTTCTGACAAGGCTCTTTTCATCAAGTGGCAGAGCGGGTCGAGCGGCTTTTCCTGACTGCCTTTTGCGATATCGTTGAGGGCAAGATAAAAATTCCCGTATGCTGAAACCGTATCAGAGACCTCTATAAAAGAAGAGCACTGCACCTCCCCGAGATCCCGTAAAAATTGTATGTATTCCCTTGCCAGAGAAATTTATGCTTTAATGAATGGCCGACATGCAGGTCAAAGTACGCGGATCAAGAAAGGTTTCCGATGTCCCCTGTTAATCTCACCGCCCCCATCCTGATCATCGAAGATGATCGCAACACCGCGGCCCTGATCGCAACCTATCTTGAAAAAGAGGGTTTTGCCACGCACCAGGTTCATGAAGGTGGCGAGGCCCTGGCCATAGCACGCCAGCAAGCACCGGGGTTCGTGATTCTTGATGTCATGCTGCCGCAGGTAGACGGCTGGGAAATCTGCCGTGAACTGCGTAAATTTTCCGATGTGCCGATCCTGATGCTGACGGCCCGCGAAGAAGAGATCGACCGGGTGCTGGGCCTTTCCCTCGGTGCCGACGACTACGTGGTCAAACCTTTCAGCCCGCGCGAGCTGGTGGAACGGGTCAAGGCGATTCTGCGCCGCACCACCCGCCGACCGGAGCCGATCAACTGCTTCAGTCCATGCCGGCCTGGTCCTCGATGTCGAAAAACGCCTGGTCACCCTCGATGATCAGCCGGTCGAACTGACGGCGGTCGAGTATAAGCTGCTGCAGGCGCTGATGAGCGCGCCGGGCAAGGCCTTCTCCCGCGACGATCTGCTCAGCCACGTCTACGAGCGCGGCGAGACCGTGATCGACCGGGTGGTTGACGTGCATATCGGTCATCTCCGCCAGAAACTCGCCGACGACCCGGCAGAGCCACGCTACATCGAAACAGTGCGTGGCTTCGGCTACCGTTTTGCAGAACGGCAGGGCTGATGAGACTTCGCCTGCACTGGAAACTGATGCTGGCCACCACGATTCCGGTCATCGCCGTGATCACCGGCATCATCTGGTTGGCCTTCGACCAGCTGGCGGCCGACTACTTCATGGTGCTGATGGACAAGTACATGGTGTCGCCCACCGACACCCACCGGGCCTTTTTGACCGCGGTGCATCGCTACCTGCTCTGGGCCAGCCTGGTCGCCCTGCTGCTGGCTTTTGCCCTCAGCTACCTGCTCACCAAACGTGTACTGCGCCCCCTCGTGCAGATGAGCGATGCCAGCCGACCAGATCGCAGCCGGCAACTTTACTGCCCGGGTTGATGCCGACTCAGTCCGACGAGATCGGCGAACTCGGCGTGGCTTTTAACCGATGGGCGACAGTCTGGAGAAACTCGAGCGCCTGCGCAAAACCATGGTCGCCGATGTCGCCCATGAACTGCGCACCCCGCTCACTAACCTGCGCGGCTACCTGGAGGGATTGAGTGACGGCGTCATTCCTGCCGGATAAGCAGACCCTGGAGATGCTGCAGCAGGAGAACCTGCGCCTGGTCAGCCTGGTCGAAGGCCTGGGCCAGCTGGCCCGGGCCGACGCGGCCCACGCCTACCTCGAACGCCAGACCTGTGGATCTGCAGGTCTGTCTCCGGGAGATATTAACCCTCTATCAGATGAATTTTGAGGAGAAGGGGATCAGGGTCACGACCAATTTTGCCATCAGGTGATTGTGCAGGCAGACCGCGACAAGCTGCTTCAAGTGATTCGCAATCTGGTGGAAAATTGCTGGAAATATACGCCGACCGGCGGCCAAGTCACTATCTCCTGCGTCACTGAGGCAAAGGCATCCGCATCGATTTTCTGAATAGCGGCCCCGGCATTCCGGAACAAGACCTGCCGTTTATCTTCGAGCGCTTCTTCACCGCCGACCCTTCGCGCTCCCGCGAGGCCGGTGGTGCCGGCATCGGCCTGGCGATCGTCAAGCAGCTGATTGAAGCCCACGGCGGCAAAGTCGGTGCGGAGAGCGCGCCTGGCGAAACCCGCATCTGGTTCGAATTGCCGGCATAACGTTCATCGACACAAGGCTGAAAGCCTTACTCTTGTGTCCAACTCGTTCCCCGTTACTCGCAGAGTTTAGGTCCTTTTTGCCTTCTCTACCTTCGTCTTGGAATCAGACTGAAAGCGACCCGGAAGTTCTTCATTTTGTAGTAATCGGGACTTGATTGGGCAGAAAAAGTCTGACTTTGTTCTCCAACCTTGAATACTAAAGACCCCTAGTACTCTAAGAATGAGTTGTGACATTTACAGTACGCTTGCATACTAGGCAATCAATTTACTTTTAAGCCGTGATCAAAAACACATCAAATTCAGGCTGACAGCAGTTATCCCTTTAATTCACCTGTATGAAGGGGTTTGGTTATCTAGTTCGTCACTTTCGCACAACTCTCGTGGCCAGAGCATCTGTTGATCGCCGAAATCAATCACGAAGCAATCATCCCAGCAACCGATGAGTTTACCTCTCAGGTCGAATTCCTTATGTCTGATGGCTATCGGCATGTTTTTCATATCTAAGCTGCAAATTTCTTTGAATTCCCTGTCTGTCATAACGATCACCTCTAAGTTACACACTGCTATTACGAATGTAACGTCTTACATAAGTAATTTTAGCATGCTTGCTCCTTAGCTGGCTATTAGAGGAAACTCTCCAAATTGAGTCAAATTGTGCCAGGAAGAACCTCCGATCTCCTCATCCTGAAACAACTGACCAAAAATGTTATAATTCATCTTAGGAAGAATGAAGTAGTCACAGCTTCTATAAGAGGGGGCATTAACATGCAGTTAGAGCTGTAATCTTTGCCACACGGCAATTCAAACTCTGCACGTTTATTGACGTTAGAGTACAGATACTTTGTCTAAAAGTTATTCAGAAATTCTGACTACGCCAAATTTTTCGAGTTTTTTTATCGTTGCTGCATCGAGAAAAGAGAGGACCATGAAAATGGCTCAGAACCTGACACAGAAAATTATTGCTGCTCACCTGGTGGAAGGGCAAATGATACCCGGTGAAGAAATTGCTATTCACATCGATCATACTTTATTGCAGGATGCTACAGGCACCATGGCAATGCTTGAATTCGAAGCGCTTGGTCTTGACCGTGTCAAAGCTGATCTTGCGGCGCAATACGTTGATCACAACCTGCTGCAGACAGATTTCAAGAATGCTGACGATCACAAATATTTGCAAACCGCCTGTGCTCATTACGGAGTTCATTTTTCCGAACCTGGCAACGGCATTTCCCATATCGTCCACATGGAACGTTTCGGCCGCCCCGGCCTGACCATGCTAGGCGCTGACAGCCACACTCCAGGAGCGGCCGGGGTCTCCATGCTGGCCATTGGTGCAGGAGGGATGGACGTCTCCCTGGCGATGGCTGGCATTCCCTACTATTTCCCTTGCCCGTATTGTCCTTGGGGTCAAACTGACCAATCAACTTCCGGACTGGGTGAGTGCAAAAGACGTGATACTGGAGATGCTGCGGCGTTACGATGTGAAAGGTTGTGTCGGTAAGGTTGTCGAATATTATGGACCGGGTGTGGCGAACCTTTCTGCCACTGACCGCATGACTATCGGCAATATGGGTACCGAGTTGGGAGCCACATCGACCATCTTCCCTTCGGATGAAAGGACTCGTCAATGGCTTTCGGCACAGGGCCGCGAGCAAGACTGGAAGGAGCTAACGGCCGATGCCAACTGTAATTATGATGAATATGATGAGATTGACCTGGCCACTGTTGAGCCGTTGATCGCCTGTCCAACCTCGCCGGGAAATATCAAACGAATCAAAGAGGTCGCCGGAACCAAAGTCGACCAGGTGATCGTAGGCTCCAGTGTTAATGGAAGTTACCGCGACCTGATGGTCACGGCACGCATCGTTGAGGGAAAACATGCTGCTCATGACCTCTCCTTTCATGTCAACCCAGGAAGCCGACAGGTTCTGGAGAACGTAGCTCAGGACGGAGGTGTGATGCCACTTTTACTGGCCGGAACCAGGATTCACCAGTCCGGTTGTCTCGGTTGTATTGGCATGGGCCAAGCCCCAGGCACCGACCAGGTGAGCCTCAGGACCTTCCCGCGCAACTTCCCTGGTCGTTCCGGAACAAAAGGGGACAAAGTTTTCCTCTGCTCGCCGGAAACGGCGGCCGCTTCAGCCCTTAAGGGTACCATTACTGACCCTCGAGAACTTGCCTCAGAAATGACTTGTCCACAGGTTGGCGAACCAGATAAATACCTGGTTGATACCTCTTCGATTATTTTCCCAACCCCGGAGAATATGAAGACTGAGGTCGTTCGGGGCCCTAATATCAAACCTTTTCCCGAATTGGAAGAATTACCGGAAACCTTGGAGGCTCATATTGTTCTGCTTGTGGAGGATAATATCTCCACCGACACCATCATGCCGGCCGGCAGCGTAGTCCTCCCGTTGCGCTCAAATATCGAGGCTATAAGCGAATATGTTTATTACCAGATTGATCCTGACTTCCACAAGCGTTGCCGCCAATACGGTAATACGGTTGTGATCGGAGGGGAGAATTACGGCCAAGGATCAAGCCGCGAACATGCCGCATTAGCCCCCCGATACCTGGGAGTCAGGGCCAAGATCGTTAAGAGCTTCGCCCGAATTCATAAAGCCAATCTTTGCAATTTCGGGATTTTGCCGCTGACCTTTAAAGACCCAAAAGATTATCAGGGGATCGAGCAAGACAAGCAGGTTGTATTCAGGGATATTCGCAAACTGCTTGAAAGTGGCGCCACGGAAATTCCGGTTGAAATTGGTTCGAGTGAGGTCCTCACTCTCCTTGAAATTTCCGACCGGCAGAGGCAACATCTTCTGGCAGGCGGAATATTGAATTATGTCAAGCGTCAGTTTGAGGCCACTTAAATAGACTCCTTCAGCAAACCCCTATCTTTGGGTGACCCAAATCGGACAGATAAAAAGTCCCGAGACCTATAGAGGCATCGGGACCTTATTTGTTCCGTGTCATTTAATTTGACCGACTATTTTTACATCGAAGTTTCCCAGTAAAAGCTCTGTTCAGGCTGTCGTTTTCCACTTGATAACATCAACCGGGCAGACACTGTCACAGGCACCGGATACAGGATGGAGAACTTCCATCTATGTGTCAGTCGCTAGCCCTGACACACCCGATTTAACGTCCCAGCGCCGTGCAATTTGAGACAACTTACACAAAGAATCAATCAGTGTGATTCCCCCGGAACTTTCAAGAACTGAGTATCAACATCCATACTTTCATGAAGAACACGCACTACTTCAATATGATCTTTTACTTTGCTGCGATAATAAACCACATACCTGCCAGTGGGGAATTTACGATAGCCAGGTCGGATTTCGCCACAGGCCTTACCAATCGCAGGACTGTTGCTGAGTTGATGAAAACAATCATCTAGTGTTTTCAGGTAATGGTTCCGCTGGTCCCGACCCCATCGTTTTTGTGTAAATCGTGCGATATTCTTCAGGTCGTTTTTTGCTTCTTCTGTGAGAGAGAAGTTAGCCATTATTTTAAATCTTCTGCATCTAGTTCTTGAATCAAATCCTCAAGTGAGTAGTCGGCAGTACCGCTGTTCTCTCCATCTTCAAGTGCTTTACGAAGAAAGCTGAGCTTGGCTTCCCTCTCCTCTAAGAGACGTAAACCAGCGCGGATAGCCTCGCTCACTGAACCATAGTGGCCAGTCTCAACTTGCTGACCAACAAATTTTTCAAAATGTGGCCCTAGGGTGACGCTTGTGTTCTTCGACATAATAGTCCTCCAACGATAAGTTGGTATTATTATCTAATATTATTTAATATTGTTCAAGGGGAATTGTATTTCATTGAGAATGGAGTCGAACCGTCTCAAGACCTCATCGCTGACACACCCGAAATTGCGCCCCAAGGGCGTAGTGTTGTGACACTCTTCATCGCGTCCAATACCTTTGACTCTTTCAAGCCCGGGCATTATCGCTCAACTTATGTTTATCTCACCTGTTTTCACGTGTATGCCACAATCGAAGAACGTAAATCGTAGCCTCTTGAATCTCGTAGCGCATCTCATAGTGGCCCACGAGAATACGGCGGACATCACGCGGATCAAACTCCTCGAGTCTTTCTCCAATTCGCGGATTCTCTAACAGGCTAGTTGGTGCAGCTGTGAGAGACTGAACAGTCCGTGCCGCTGCGCCCCTGTTGACTGGCGCCAGAAATTCATAAAGCCGCACCAAATCAGACAGCGCTTTACTCGTCCATTTCAATTCCATCAGCGCGGCACGTCCAATGGATTGTCGGTATCCAAGCTGCCTGCCCAAGCCTGTACAGATTGATGGTCAATGACCCGGCCAGAATCTACGTCAGCTAAGGCCTCTCGTGTAAGACGGCTTCGCTCTTCTTCCTGATCAATCCACGCAGACAGTGCCTGCTTCATAATCCACCCACGCGAACGCTCAAGGCGTTCTGCAACTTGGTCGATCTTCTCGGCCATTTGCAGGGGGATGTGTGCTGTCATGACTTTGGTTTTTGTTTGTGCCATTTTAAGTCTCCCGAGCTATCAGAAATAACGTTGTTATTATATGTAAATAATAATGATTAATTATGATTAGGTCAAGCGTGGCTTGATTTTTTTGGGCAAGCAAACAAAAGGAGAGCATTCAAAAAGGGATTAGCTCCGTGTCCTACACACCTCAGTTCTGACACGCCCATGTCAGAGCAGCGCAACATGGCTGCTCGGAGCTCCTATGCAATGGAACCTCTTCAGCGGCGGACAGGTCCAGGGCAACATCCAGGTTCAAAAGGGCTATGGCGGAAAATTGACCAAATGACAACCCTGAGTGTACATATTCGAACCTGAAGCTTCGGTGTGTCAGTGATACCATTTAGATCCTGAGGCATTTTATCCGCTTCTATATATTGATCATGTCAATAGTCTGGAGGAACTCATGCTCCTGAACATCGGGCTTGCTTCTCTCATGCTGATTGTAACTTCTGGAATTCACGCCGGTGGCATGTTGTTGGCCTCCACTCTCTTCCAGATTAAAGTCCACAGACAAATCCAGTGCTTGCGGTTATTCCGCGTCCTCCGAATCAGTAGCGTTGTCATCATGATGTTCCTTGCGTCCTGCCTTGAAGCATTGGCCTGGGCTGGAATGTATCTGGCGTTAAATGCTTTGGAGGGCTTCGAGAAGGCCCTCTACTTCTCCATGGTGACATATTCCACGTTGGGATATGGCGATGTCATTCTCCATGATCGTTGGCGTCTGCTCTCGGCCTTCGAGTCGGCAAACGGCATCATCATGTTCGGCTGGACGACTGCAATCGTTATCGCAGCGGTACAACGGCTCTATGCCTTTGCAGAGAAAACGGATAAGTGATCGACAAAACCTGCTCTCAGCACCCCCCAAATTTTTACCTCATGACTGGGAGAGAACCGGACTTGGGGAAATTTGCTATTTATCTCGGTAGTTTTAAGTCGCCACATTCGCGAAAAATCGAAATTATTACTGACCCTGACTCTTATAGAAGTTAACGCAGTTTTATAGTGCACTTACTTCGGGAACATAAACTGGATTTGGGCACGAATCTGCCAGTCCGGCCCATAGTCGGGAGTGATGACGTTGTAATAGGCGGCCAAGGACGTATTCACAGGCAACTTACCGAGATGGAATATTTTGCCTGCGCCGCCACCTAACGGCACTGTCCACTTGTCGCCGCTGTCAGCTTCCCAGTTAGCGGTGACAACCGGGGAACTGGTAAGATAAAGGCCCTTTGGGAGGTTGTAGTTGAGAAAGGGTTGAATCAGGCCATTGTTGTATGAACCTCCCTGTTTATCACTGGAGGCTGACCAGACATTATTGAACAGAGCTCCATAGACCCATGGATTGCCCTTGTCGATGTGCAGCACAACCCCCGAGGCGCCGAGGCCCCAGTTATCGTTGCCGAGGACCTTGTCGTTATTGGTCGGAATTTGTACAACTGGCCCGACCCCCCAGATAAGTTTTCCGGGATTGGCAGGTGAAAGAAAGGCTGTGAAGATCGTATCACCGATACCGTTGGTCCGATCATCGCCCGGATAAAGGGAGGGCATCGAGATCACCGGCAGGATGGTACGGGTGATAATATTCCATTCGCTGTTAACCGAGATCGGAATCACGGGTTGGATATTGAGCACATTCTGCGTTTTCTCTTCCGGCCCAAAGTTGAGATTGGTGTTGTTCTGGAATGGCACACTGATCAGGTTACCGACCGGGTTCTGAGCCAACTTGGCCAGTGCCGTGGCACTCATTTCAGCGTAAACAGGCGCAGTAAAAAGAAGTGTAGCAAACAACATCGCTGCGGCACGTATGTATCGCTTCATGGTGTAATCTCATTGTACCCTCCGTGATATAAAAGAATTTCCGTTCGCCCTAAAAACCGGGAGCTGAAGATTCCTGTGCTCGCTCCAGCTAATATCATCCGGCTTTAATGCTTGTTCCTGAGTCTCCAATATTAATAAGAAGTGTGAACTCGTGGGCCGCTCGTGCAAGTCAATCCACGTGATTCAATCAGGGATGTTTACTCCACGGCTTTGACCGGTGAACTCAGCCACGTGTCGATCAAAAATAGAAGGCGCGGCCTCATTCGGCCAATACTTACTGCGGAATGACTCGAGAGTCCTCGCCATTGCCCTCGATATAGACTTTTTGCCCCTTCGACAGGCTCGGGTTTACCGGCTGCGTGACCGAGACCAACACGTCGTTGGACATACGCACTATGATCTGTTGTCCAGGTACCGGTTTATCGTACTTCTTCTGCACCTCATTGCCAGCCACGGCACCACCCAAAGTGCCCAGCACCATTGCCACATCGCGCCCTGTGCCACCACCGAACAGGCTCCCCAAGCCGAGACCTGCAATTCCGCCGACAACTGCGCCGACACCGGGATGATGGTTGCTCTTCAACTGTGTGTCGGTTATCTGTTCTATAACACCGCTACGGATTTCCATTTCACCGGGCTGCGGGCCAACAGCAGCACAGGCTGTCAGCATGAAGATTAAAACGGCAGAGATGACAGATGAATGAAAATGCTTCATGTTCGGCTCCTTTTCTCTCCTTCGCGGTCAGAGTAACGCCATCAGAGTCAGCGGGAATAAACCTGCAGGTTTACTGAGCTTGCGGGTTATACCCCCGTCATGTTACTGAAAAAACCAGTTATTTCACGTTACATTGCTGCTTATATTCGGCGATCTTTTTGTCGATCATCTTGTTGTATTCGCCACTGGCAATCTTGGCCTCATCACCTTCCGTCCCATCCGCAACATGGAACACCAGGCTGATTGGAACAATGGCCTTTATTCCTGCAGCCAGCTGGCTGCTGGCATGGCTCTTCTCAGCGTTCAGGGCGCGGATATCGCCTTCGGCGTTGCCGCAACTGATGGGTTTGGCAAGATCCTGTTTCGCTTGCTTGGAGATCGGAGATGAACATCCCGCCACGAGGAGAATCATGGCGCTAACAATAGTAATCTTTTTCATGTAATGCCCCTTTATTTTGTTGTTTGGTTTGAGGAAAGAACTTTCCTCTTTGAAGTAAAACAATCTCCTGTGTCACATACAGCAAGAAGTGTGCTGATGCGCTCTTGCAAACCACCTTTGGAACTGTTCTGACATTAACTGCAGCCAAGTTTACTGCGTCACTAGTGAAAGGCAACCAAATGACTCATATATTTGTTGCAGCAAATTCATGAGGCTAATTTACAACCAATTTTCGTGCCACGACCACATAGGAAAAGGCCACCTGCTGCCAGGCGGCCATTTCCAACCTTGTTACTTTT
>CAVYNW010000014.1:0-46498 GCA_963769955.1 uncultured delta proteobacterium | reverse complement strand
GCGCCAGATAAAAAGGCCTCAGAACTATGCCAGAGGATTGTTTGGACAGTTATTGCGGGATGCAGTGTCATTTCCTTCTGAGCAAATAACTTCAACGCACTTTTAATTTACAAATATCCTCATAAGCCTCTGTCGATCAGACCTGCCGTGGCGAGACCCGTGGAAAGTCGAGAAGAACCGGTTTCCAGACCTTGCCCCCGGTCAGGTCGTTGATCCAGCCAGAAATCTTCTCCGGGGTCTGCCGCATACGCGGAATCATCAACGATGTCGTCAAAAGCAGGCATCTTGCAGACCTTGGCAAGAGCCTGAACCACCAGTGGGTCAAACTGTGGACCCGCCTTACGCTGGATTTCGCAAATCGCGTCATCTTTGCTCATATGGGTTTTGTAAGGCCGCATGGATGTGATGGCATCATAAGCATCTCCAACACACAAAATTCTTGCCAGTAGCGGAATTTCTGCCCAATCAGGCCAGAGGGGTAACCATGACCATCCATTCGCTCGTGATGAAACTTAATGACGTCAAGAAAAGGATGGAACTTCTTGATCGGCGATAAAATCTGCACGGCATGTTCCGGGTGTTTTTTGATCTGGTCGAACTCTGCTTGCGTCAGGGTTTCGGTTTTATTGAGGATATCATCATAAGTCCCGATTTTCCCAATGTCATGTAGAAGTGCCCCGATCTTGAGTATCTCTCGCTGCTCTTCATTGAGGTTGAGTTCCTCAGCAATCATCAGACAATAATGTTTGACCCTGATGGAATGGCCTTTGGTCCAATAGCTTTTGGCATCAAGAGCATTAACGAACCCAACGATCAGGCTGTTGATAGTCTCTAGAAGTTCGTCCTCCGCCATGTCTTTGAAGTGGTTCGCCTCATGATATTTATTTTGGTATTGCAAGATCCTGCGATTTACAACGTAGCCGAGAATGCTGCTGATTAATGGCGCAAGTAAAACCAGCAGGTTGTACTGTGCTTTAACAGAGCCACCGGAAGCAAGCACCAGGGAGACAATATCGGTGTTCGATTCATGGTAAAGATATAGCAGGTACCCAAGCAGTACCAGCCACCCGGAAAACGAAATCATCAGGGAAATATGGTGGTCTATTTCATTTCTTGGTGGCATGATCTTCTCCTTAAAGTTTTTTGATTTCATTTTTAAGCCATAGACCGTTTGTTCTGGACTAACCTTCTGTAACGAAACGCTATTCTCTTGTTCAGGGCGTCTTCCTTTGGTGATTCGTGATGGCGTCATCATTTGACATGGCCGATAAGACTCTGTGGCCTCATCCCGGGTAGTCACATCCTCTGAACTGTTATTGGCAGACAAAACCCCCGGAACCACATTGTCACTATTATTGAATGGTCCATCGAGCAACTCTGAGCAACCGGTGGGGACGCTTACTGTGACGACCAAGATAAGGATGGAAGTGCAGAAACTTGTGATTGTCATGGTGTCTGCTCTTTATCTTCAAGCCCGATTCGTTGTCTTTCGTACGGATTTATCGATCCGCGAATATCGGGGCGCAGAGTTGATGAATATTTCCTTTAAGGATGAATACATGATCATTGTTATACGCAAGAACAATGCCGACAGTAATATAATGATAGGATGCTGATATTGTTAGATTTTGTAAAATTATGTGAAGCGGCGCATGTGGTCAGGTTCTGAACAGAAAAAAGATCGATATGCTTTAATGTCAAGCCAGGACTTGTTTGAGCTAATAAGGTTGCCTGTGCATTTATTGAACAACAAGTCATGTTAAAAAACTTTGTCTGCTCCGATACTTTTTAAGCCATTTAGAGTAAGGCTCTTGTCATTTTGGCGGCTCCTGACAATAGCTGGACAACCTATCAGGGCCGCAGAAAATTGCGTCTTACCGCGTCTCATAAATCCCTGTCAGGAAGAAGCCAGCGTTTTCTCACAATGAGTAGCTTATAAAAACGCGTCTGGCCAGGCGGCACTGTCTTCCTGGTAAAGGGTGCCGATTCAAGTTTGCGCTTTCAATATTGCAATGCCTTGACGGCATGAGCCGGCAACTTGTATGGTTTGCTTAACTTATCACTTATTCGAGTTGCCATGTGATTACAACCGGGCTTATCTATCTAATCCTGATTACCTTCCTCTACCTGCTTGGTTTTCGTAGAGATGCAGAGAAGGGACGCCAGAGCCTTCTCGCGGCGCGCCAGACCTTGTGGCGCATGATCCCTCTCCTGCTGGCGATCTTCGCTCTGATCGGGCTGTTCCAGGAATTCGTGCCCCCTGAGACGATCCAGAGATGGCTGGGTAGTGAAAATCATCTGCTTTCTTTGCTGACCGGCGGATTGGTTGGAGCCATCGCCATTGGTCCTCCGGTTGCAGCTTTTCCGATCGCCGGCTCATTTATCGCTACCGGTGCCTGGCCTCCGGCTGCCGCAGCATTCATTGTTTCATGGGTTTCGGTTGGAGTGATCACCCTGCCGGTTGAGGCCCACGTTTTTGGTTGGCGGTTTGCCCTCTGGCGCAACCTCATCACCTTCTTGACGGCGCTGTTAATCGGACTGCTGATCGGGGGCCTGGTATGATGGTGCTGCGTTGGTTCGCCCGGCAATGGTTGGTCGGGGTGGCGCTGCTGCTCTACCTCTGGGCCTTTTTTGTGGCTCCGGAGCGGGCCTTGCGAGCACTGCAATCGGGCAGCAGCCTGCTGCTGTCGGTGGCCCTGTTAATCGTCGCAGTCATGGGGCTTGTGGGCCTGGTACAGGTTTGGATCAGTCGCGATGCCGTGGCGCGCCTGCTTGGCAAAGAGGGTGGGGCAAAGGCCTTACTGCTCGCTGCGTTGTGCGGAACTTTGCTGATCGGCCCCCCCTACATCATCTTTCCGTTGCTTATGACGGTTCGTCAGCATGGCGCTCGATGGGCAGTAGTTACTATCGTGCTGGCCGCTTATGCCGTTAAGCTGCCAATGATTCCCCTCGAGGTCGGTTTTCTCGGCTGGCCATTCTCTCTGGGACGATCTTTCCTTACCCTGGTGTTTGCCATCCCCACGGGTTTGCTGGTGGAAAGGTTGATGCGTGAGGCTGATCAAGATGCAGCTCTTTGATGGCTGCGAATGGTCTGCCAGGCGCATCCGAAGTAAAAAAGCAGAAGTATGGGAAAAGCCCGGCTCTAGCGAGGGGGCTTCAGTCTGCAGACGAAGTTTAGTCTTGATATCATGATCGGAAATGAACAGAAGACAACAGATCGTTAATCTGTTGCGCTTTTGTCTTTTCTTAAATTTAAAGTCAAAACCGGCGGTTAGCGTACCGCCGAACGCCATACTTTTGTCCGGCAACAAAAGTATGCAAAAGTGCCGTCTCCTAGCGGAGGGCATATTCTTTTGCCAGGTTCCTGAGCTTTCTACTCACTGAAGTTGTGGCATTCCGGCCCGTTTCAGGGGGCCTGACGGTCGTGTTTCTATCTGGGGTTGGCATAAGCAACAGAAGGTCTTCGTCTTGTCACTGTCATAGAGGTCCTCAAGGGCCTCGGGGCTAAGGGGGGAAGCGTAGAAAGGCGAGGGGTGATAACTTTGAAATTTGCCACCAGCAGATATCGAGCAAAACATGCCCAGCGCAGCGTCAAGCTTTCTTTTGCCTCGTTTTCTTTGTCGCCACAAAGAAAATGATGTTGCTGTCGGGCAACCCCGACGGTTCCAGGCTTTTAATTATCATGAAGAGCGCAACAGATTAACGATCTGTTACGCTGAGACTACCGAAAACAACACGACTACTTAACCAACTAGACGAATAAAAACAAACCCCACATCAATTCAATATGGGGTTTGTCCATAATCTGAAGCCCACCTCGATCGAGGTGGGCTTTGCAACAGTAATTTCTACCAACGGTTACTTGATTTCGGATTGCAGTTCAGGGTTTGCGCTATGGTCTCCGGTCAGGCTATCCTGTGCCGTACGATGGTTCCCTCGTTCAGATAGATGACATCTTCGGCGATGTTGGTTGCCAGGTCGGCGACGCGTTCGAGATGACGGGAGACGGTCAGGTAACTCAGCACCGTGTCAATGGTCTCCGGATTCTTACGGATGTAGTCTTTGAACAACTGGTAATTATGGCCGTGCAGGGTATCGACCTCATCATCCAACTCGAGAACGGTATGTGCCAGTTTCAGGTCGGCATTCACCAGAGAGTCGATCGCCTTCTCCAGCATGTCGATGACTTTGCTTGCCATCGGGTCGATTTCCAGCGGGCAGGCAATTTTGGGCCCGTCAATGACCGCAATCGCACGTTCAGAGATATTGGAGGCCTGGTCGGCAATTCTCTCCAGATCGTTGTTGATCTTTAAGATGGCCACGATCGACCGCAGGTCATTGGCGACAGGCTGGTAGAGGGCCAGCACCTTGAGGCACTCCTCTTCGAGGTCGACCTCCAGACGGTTGACCTGGTCATCGTTGTCGATAACTTTCTGTGCCAGGTCACGATCATGCTCGGCGAGAGACTTAACCGCCTGCTGGACGCTCTCTTCAACGACCGCGGTCAAGGTCAGTAATTGTTTCTCAAGGCTTTCCAGCTCATGTCCGATTAAACGCATACGTGTCTCCCTAGCCGAAACGGCCGGTTATATAATCTTCTGTCTGCTTCACTTTTGGTTTCATGAACATCTTCTCAGTCACGCCAAACTCGATCAGATTCCCCTCATACAAGAAAGCCGTATAGTCGGAGACGCGAGCCGCCTGCTGCATGTTATGGGTGACGATGATGATCGTATAATCATCGCTCAATTCGCCGATCAATTCCTCGACACGCGCCGTTGACTTGGGGTCGAGGGCGCTGCAGGGTTCATCCATCAGAATCACCTCCGGGTTGACGGCGATCGCCCTGGCAATGCAAAGGCGCTGCATCTGGCCACCGGAAAGGCCGAGTGCCGAGGTATGCAGGCGATCTTTGACTTCGTCCCACAAGGCGGCACCTTTCAGGCTTTTTTCCACGGTTTCGTCGAGGACCGTCTTGTTCTTCACTCCGGCGATGCGCAAGCCGTAGATGACATTTTCGTAAATCGATTTGGGAAAGGGATTCGATTTCTGAAAGACCATACCGACCCGGCGCCGCAGTTCGATGACGTCCATCGTGGAGGCATAAACATCGGCGCCATTCAACAGGATGTTGCCCTGCACCACACTGATGTCAATCAGATCGTTCATGCGGTTGAAACAGCGCAGCAGGGTTGACTTGCCGCAACCGGATGGACCGATCAGGGCTGTCACCTTGCGGCGGGGAAAGGAGAGGTTGATGCCATGCAGAGCCTTGGAGCTGCCGTAGTAAAAATCAAGGTTTTCGACCTCGATGATCGGGTCGTCAATCTGCATTGTTACTGCTTCAGTCATGCGTTGTTATCCTTTTAGAAAGTGCTGAAAGTATAGCGTTTCTTCATCCTGTTGCGCAAATAAATGGCAATGCTGCTCATGATCAGAACGATCAAGACCAGCAGCAGGGTGGTGACAAAGACCATCGGTTTGGCCGCTTCGACATTGGGTGACTGGAAGCCGATATCGTAGATATGAAAGCCGAGGTGCATGAACTTGCGGTCAAGATGCAGGTACGGGAAATGGCCATCCAGCGGCAGCGCCGGCGCCAGTTTGACCACGCCGGTGATCATCAACGGTGCGACTTCACCGGCAGCACGGGCCATCGACAGGATCAGACCGGTCAGTATCCCGGGCGAGGCCATCGGCAGCAGGATGCGCATCAGGGTCTGGAACTTGGTGGAGCCGAGGGCCAGCGAGCCCTCGCGAATTTCCCGGGGGATTGCGCCGAGGGCCTCTTCGGTGGAGACGATGACAACCGGTACGGTCAACAGGGCCAGGGTCAGGCTGGCCCAGAGAATCCCGCCGGTGCCGAAGGTCGGCGTTGGCAACATCTCCGGATAGAAGATCCGGTCAATGGTGCCGCCGATGCCGTAAACAAAGAAGCCGAGGCCGAAGATGCCATAGACGATCGACGGAATGCCGGCCAGGTTGTTGACCGCGATGCGCACAATGCGCACGATGATCCCCTCTTTAGCGTACTCGCGAAGGTAGACGGCGGCGATGACACCGAAGGGAAAGGAGAACAGGCTCATGATGAAAATCAGCATGATCGTACCGAAGATGGCAGGAAACAGCCCACCTTCGGTGTTTGATTCGCGTGGTTCACTGAACAATCAGTTCATACAATTTGCTGATGTAAAAACCGGTTTTGGCCAGCACAGACATGCGGTTCGGTTGGTAGACGCGGACGATATTGGCCAACTCAATCTGCATTTCCTGACCGCTGGCGTCACTGAAGGTCGCCTTATAGACGCTCAGCTGACGTTCAAGTTCAACCTGGTTATTGAGGTGACTGGAAAAATCCTCCTGCAGGACCGCCTGCTCCCGTTGCAGCTTCTGCATTTCCGGGGTGTTTGATGAAATCCCTGCATACTCTGCCTTGATCAGGCTGCGGCGGATATCTTCAAGCTGGTAGCTGATGTCGGATAATTCTTCACTGAGCTGCTGCAGGTCACGTTTGCGCAGCTCGATGATTTGCAGTGCCGTTTCGAGGCTGGCGAGGTCCTGGCCGGTTCCCTGCGCCGGTAACAGATCTCCCAGTTCAAGGCTGTGCAGAAAACCGAAGAAGTTGCCGTACTCTTCGCGTTCGAGAGCTATGGCGTCCTGCGGAACGGTCTTGCCGGCTGATGTCGCTTTCGTCCACCCAGCGGAAATCGAGCCCGTAGAGGTCACGGTTGCCGATCTTGAACTGCAGTCGTTCGTTCCTCGGTGTGGGGGACTTGTTCGCGTTTGATAACTTCACCGAGCAACGTCGAGCCATCCTTGAGCTTCGCCTGAACCAGAGTGGAGGGCCAGAAGACCCCCAGCCCGTTGATCAGGATGACGACCAGCAGGGTCGCTGCAATCAGCAGGGTTACGGCCAGAGCGGCGGCCGTTCCCCAGACACAGGGTTCGCCGATGCGCCAATACTTTTTCTTCATCAGAATCGTCCGTATTTTTTGCGCAGCCGTTGACGTATCACCTCGGCCACGGTGTTAACCAGGAAAGTCATCACGAAAAGGATGACCGCTGAAAGGAAGAGTGTGCGATAGAGGGTGCCGTCTACCGGAGCTTCGGGGATTTCGACCGCGATATTGGATGAGAGCGGGCGCATGCCGTTGAAGATGCTCCAGTCCATGATCGGTGTGTTGCCGGTGGCCATCAGCACGATCATGGTTTCGCCGACCGCGCGGCCGAAGCCGATCATGGTGCCGGCAAAGATGCCGGGGCTGGCCGAAGGCAGAATCACCCGCCAGACGGTTTGCCAGCGGCTGGCGCCACAGGCCAGAGAAGCCGCTTTGAGCGCCGGCGGCACATTGGAGAGGGCATCCTCGGCAATGGTGAAGATGATCGGAATCACGGCGAAGCCCATGGCGAAGGCAATGATGATGCAGTTACGCGGGTCGTAGCGCATGCCTTGCTCAGTGAACAACCACTGGGCCAGGTCACCGTTGAAGAAGAGGTTCTCGAAGGTCGGGCCAAGGGTTGCCGCGATAGCCACCATGAGGATGATGACCGGGGCAATGGCCAGGAACTCAAAGCCGCGTTCGATCCTGTTCAGGGCCTGGTTGCGCCGCAGCCCCTGCCATAAGAGCAGGGCCAGCATCAGGCCTGCGGGTAACAGGATCAGGCTGAGGAACAGTGCTCCGAGCGAAGCCTTGATGATCGGCGCAAGCCACAAGGCCGCCAGAAAACCGATAATGACGGTTGGCACGGCAGCCATGATCTCGACGATTGGCTTGATCGTGCCCCGCAGCCGTGGTCGGCAGAACTGGCTGGTGTAAATGGCACCGAACAACGCCAGCGGAATGGCAAAAATCATGGCGTAGAAGGTCCCCTTGAGGGTACCGAAGATCAGCGGGGTCAAGCTCAATTTGGGTTCGAAGTCGTCCGTCG
Source organism: uncultured delta proteobacterium (assembly GCA_963769955.1). Lineage (GTDB taxonomy): Bacteria > Desulfobacterota > Desulfuromonadia > Desulfuromonadales > BM103 > M0040. The sequence goes on along the minus strand of CAVYNW010000014.1, from coordinate 38,569 downwards.
ACGCTGATGATTGCCAGACATAGGCCGCTTCGTCGTAGCCTTCGTACCAGACTTTGCCGAACAGGGTTTTCCAACTGACTTCAGGGTGCGGATTATCCAGCTGCCAGATAATGGCGGTGCCGTTGGCCGTCAAGCCGATGACACTGTCACTGCGGCCGGAGAAGGCAAACTGTTTGATCGGCGAATGGTTGCCAAGTTTGAGCAGCTGACGCTCGCTGGTCATGTGATCGAGGAACAGAACCCCTGACTGGCTGAGACTTAATATCGATTTATCACGCAAACTGTGGTGAATGGCGACGACCGGACTGTCATGTCGGCTGAGGTCATGGATACGCTGCAGCGTGCGCTCGGAACTGTTCGCCACCGTTCGCACCGGGAACCAGGCCGTGACCAGGCCTTGCTCATCGCCCACGGCCAATGAATAGTCACCAAACACCATGCCGAGGGCGGTAATGTCACGCTCATCGGCGAAGGCCTTGAGATTGTCCAGTAAGACAGCTTCTCCTGCTTCCTCCAGATCCCAACGCAGCAGGTGGCCGTCGCTGGTCCCGGCGTAAAGGGCCAGGCCTTTGTCCCCTGTGGCCAGTGTCGTAATCGGAATCTCGGCCCCGGCGTTGAGGGTCTCTTCGAAAAGTTTCCTCTTCTCCAGCACCAAACAGGCTGCGTTGCTCAGCCAGCTGGGTGATTTTAATGCTGCCATCCTGTCTCAGGTCGATGCGGGTCTTGCGGCCATCTTCGTCGCTGCGCGCCAAAGTCTGCAGCACTGGTTCAGGGTCGGTTGAGGCTGGAAAACTCAGTTTGCGGCTGACGGTATGCTGGATAACCCGCTTGATTGTCATTGGCTTCATCGAAGAAAGGCTTGAAAGTGATCTTCTCAACGCTGACAGAGCCATCGCTCCAGGTGAGGGCATGCTCCTGCCGACCGAAGTCTTCGACACGCACGATGGTTGCGGCCTCATCGTATGGCGGTTGCAAGCTGCACAGTGTCTGTTTCCGTGCCGTGCAGGGTTTCAAAAAAGTGCAGTCGCCCTGTTGCATCGAGCAGGTAGCCCGTTTCGAGATAGTCGTCAATGCCAAGGGCCAGCACCTTGGCATCGGCAACGGAGTCGGACACCTTGAACTTGGCAAAAATTGTGGCTTCGGGTTTCTGAAACAGCGGCAGGGTCACCTTGGTGATCAGGACCAGGATCAGGATGACGCTGAAGATGACCGCCAGGCCCGTCAGGGTAATGACCCAGCGGGCGATGCGGTCGTTGCGTTTGGCCTTACGTCGAAACAGTTCGTTCATCTGGTGTTGTGTCCTGCCGGTAGAAAAAACGCAACCCGTTGCCCGGTATATACCGGGCAACGGGAGCGCTTGGTTGTCGATCAGGCTTTGCTACGGCAAGCCTGCTTTGCCATCAGTCAAGCATCTTCAGCATCTTTGCCGCTTCCGCTGCGGGCAGCGGCAGGAAGCCATCCTTGACCACGATTTCCTGACCTTCCTTGGAGAGGACAAATTTCAGGAACTCTTTCTGCAGGGTCGGCAGTGGCTTGTTCGGCTCCTTGACCACGTTGACGTAGAGGAAGCGGCCAAGGGGGTAATCGCCGCTGAGGACGTTGGCGTAGTTTGCAGCGTAGGCTTTCTCACCGTCCTTGCTGGAGAGAGCCAGTGCCTTGACGCCTGAAGTGACATAGCCCATCCCCGAGTAGCCGATGCCGGCTTTGTCTTCGGTGACGCCGAGCACGACCGAGGCGTTGCCGGGCTGCTCTTTAACGGTGTCCTTGTAATCGCCCTTCTTCAGGGTGTGCTCCTTGAAGAAACCGTAGGTCCCCGAAGCCGAGTTACGACCGTAGAGGCTGATCGGCTTGTTGGCCCACTCGCCGGTCAGGCCGAGCTGACCCCAGGTGGTGACGTTCGGGCCGCCGCGCTTCTGGGTTTTGGAGAAGATCGAGTCGACCTGGGTCATCGACAGTTCCTTGACAGGGTTGTCCTTGTTGGTGAACACGGCCAGGGCATCGAGGGCCACGCCGATGGTGGTCGGTTTGAAACCATACTTGGCTTCGAAGGCCTCTTCTTCCTTCTTCTTCATCTTGCGGGACATGGGGCCGAGCTGGGAGGTCCCTTCGATCAGTGCCGGGGGAGCAGTACTCGAGCCTTTGCCCTCGATCTGGACGTTGACGTTCGGATAAAGCTTGCGGAAGCCTTCCGCCCAGAAGGTCATCATGTTGTTCAGGGTATCGGAACCGACGCTGCTGAGGGTTCCGGCGACGCCTTCGACCTTTTGATAGCTGGGCAGTTTTGCGTCAACCTGGATCTGCTCGGCAAGGCTGGTGCCGGCAACGAGGCCGAGAGCCAGAACGCTCAGGCCGACCGAGAGGACCACTTTTTTGATGCTGTTTTTCATTGCTTGTTTCTCCTTTAGTCTAACGGACAGAATATTGAGTGCCGGGACCTTCCCGGACGTGCTGTCATCGAATCTGTCGAGAAGCATCGTCGCCGTCCGTTAGAAGCGCGTTAGCGGAGTGTAAGGAGTTAGTAAAAATAACTAGTTAGTCGTAGAAAATGCAGTAATACAACAGTGAAGAGCATCCGCTATCCTTACTTAGACGGCATTTGTTAGATTTGTGTTAGCGAATTGTTAGTAAAGATGAGAGGGCAAGCAGACACCGGCAACAAGGGGCGTCGTTGTTGTTCGTCAGTGTTGTCTGGGCATGGTGATCAGCTGTTGGGCAGATGGATTATAAAGGTGCTGCCTTGTCCGGAAATGCTTTCTACGCTGATCTGACCGTTGTGGGATTGCACGATATGTTTGACAATCGCCAGGCCGAGTCCGGTGCCGCCGAGTTTGCGGCTGCGGGCCTTGTCAACCCGGTAAAAACGTTCAAACAGCCTGGGCAGGTGTTCCTGAGAGATACCGCATCCCCGGTCCTGGACCTTGATCACGACAGAGGTTTTCTCTTGCGTGGCAGAGAACTGAACGCGGCCCTGCTCCGGGCTGTACTTGATGGCATTGTCAATCAGGTTGATCAACGCCTGTTCGAGCAGGGCGCGCGTTGATGTTGATTTCAATCTCGTCAGGGCAATCCATCTCGAGGCTTATCTGTTTGTCCTGGGCCTTGATCTGGCAGCCCTGCAAGGTATTCAGAAAAACGCTTCGCAGCTGTGTCCTGTGCCGCTCGATGCCTTCCTGTTCTTCACCCTGCTCGATCCTGGAAAGGGCCAGCAGATCCTCGATAATGGCATTAAGCCGGTCCGACTGGCGGGCGATGATATCGAGAAAACGTTGGGCGCTGTCCTGTTCTTCCACCGCTCCGTCGAGCAGTGTTTCAACCGAGCCCTTGATTGCCGTGATCGGGGTTTTCAGTTCATGAGAGACGTTTGCGACGAAGTCTCGTCGGATGTTCTCCAGGCGCTGCAGACGAGTCATGTCGTTCAACACCACCAGGGCGCCGATATCCTTGCCGCTGGAATCCCGCAACGGCGTGCCGTGAGCCTGCAGAAATATTTCGCTGCCGCGTATGACCAGGGTGATATCTTCTTCAATCCTCTCCTGGCTCTGCAGTGCCTGGGAGACGAAATTCTGTAAGTCCGGTTTGCGTATGACTTCCTGGATCCGGCGGCCGACAGCCAGGCCGGGATCTATATTAAGCAGGGCTGCGGCACTCTGGTTGATACGCAGAATCCTTTCGTTGTTGTCAACCGCCAATACGCCTTCGATCATGCTGGTCAGCACGGCTTCCTGTTCGTTGCGCTGCCTGACGACTGTACGGATGCGGTCGTCGAGCTGCCCGGCCATCTGGTTCATGGCTTCGGCCAAACCACCCATCTCTTCGCCACGATAGACCGGCAACCGGCCTTGCAGCTCACCACGGGCGAAGCGTTCGGCGCCTCGCTTCATCTCCTCCAGGGGACGGCTGATCCGACGAGACAGCCAGAGGCTGATCAGGGCTGCAACCAGGGCGATCGCCAGGCCGCTGTTAACGACCGGGTAAAAGGCCGATTCGAGGGTGCGGGTCAGGGTCTTTACCGGCAATGCCGCTCTCACGCAGCCGACAATCTGCTCATTCTCGAAGACCGGCAGGGCGACATACATCATGTCCTGCTGCAAGGTATGGCTGAAGCGGGAGGCCACACCGACCTGTCCCTTCAGCGCATCAATGACTTCCGGTCGATTGGCATGATTGTCCATCCGGGCGGGATTCTCTTGTGTGTCTCCGGCGACCTTGCCACCGGGTAGTATTATGGTCAGTCTGGTAAGGCTTTGCTCGCCAAGTTCTTTGCTGAGTTGATCAAGGTAGATGCTTTGATTGTTCTGCATGGAGCCGCGAACTTGAGGAATAACCAGTCGCACGCGTGCTTCGAGGTCGCTGCGGGTTTCACTGGCATAGAATTTATCCAGGGAGTTGGAAAAAACCCAGGTGACGGCAAGCAGGGCGATCAATATGATCAGCAGGAAAGGCGGATAAATTTGCCAGATAAGTCGTTTGCGGGCCATGTGAGCCTCTATTGTGAATTGTGATGGTTAAGTGTTGAATAACATTACTACAAACTATAGTGTAGTAAGCCTCCAGCCTCCAGCCTCCAGCCTCCAGCCTCCAGCCTCCAGCCTCCAGCCTCCAGCCACTATTCCCTAAATCGATAACCGACGCCACGCACGGTTTCTATGTAGTCACCGCAGATGCCGAGTTTTTTGCGCAAACCGACAATTTGCACATCAACCGCGCGGTCAGTGACAGCATAACCTTCACCATGGATCGCATCAACAATTTGTGACCGGTTAAAAACCCAGCCCGGGCGACCTGCCAGAAGAGTCAGAATCTTAAACTCGGTGAAAGTTAACTCAACCTCGACGCCGTCAGCGACAACCTTGTTCCGCCCGGGGTGGATATACAGGGCGTGAATTTCGATAGGCTGCTCCTGTTTCGGCTGTTGGTCAGCTTTGATGCGGCGGCGCAAAACAGCGCGAATCCTGGCGAGCAGAACCTGGGCGCTGAATGGTTTCGGCACGTAATCATCGGCGCCCAGCTCCAGTCCCCTGACGACATCATGTTCTTCGCCCTTGGCGGTCAGCATGATGATCGGACAGTCCTTGGTCTCGGGGGCCTGACGCAGGCGCCGCAGACTTCCAGGCCATCCATGCCCGGCAGCATCAGGTCCAGAAGAATGAGGCTGGGGCAGAAATCCCGGGCTTTCTTGTAGCCCTCTTCACCACTTGTGGCACATTCGACACTGAAGCCTTCCTTGATCAGATTGTAATGAATCAGGGCCAGGATATCTTCTTCGTCTTCTATGACCAGTATTTTTTCTTTGCTCATCGGGTTCACTCTTTTCCTGTCAGGTTTTCTTCTGTTGTTACCGGTCAATTGTTAGGATTTTATTAAAATACGTGTTTTTGGCTATTTTAGCGACGGTTTTGATCAAATCAGACGGCCTGAAGAGAAATATTTAAAAGAAAATAACAGAACGCTTACCAGTATTTAACACGATTAAGCAAAAATTCATTGCAAACTATAAAAAGGCCATCATTGATTAAAGGAAAAGGCTATGAGAAGCAGATTATTGCAAAATATTCAGCCGGAAATGAAAATTGATGCGCAATGCCCGGACTTCGATCGGTGCAAGCAGATCTGTAAAGCGGCCATCAGATGTATGATACCAAGCCGCCGCGACCAGATGCGCTACTGTGCAACCTATGACTACGATAACTGCCCGATTTATCTTGGTAAGGCTTTGCGGTCGAGTCGCTCCCAGGGGCTGGATCACGAATCGATAATAGATAGCGGCAAAAGCCGGTAGCGCTGGTGGTCTCTTGGACTCCAGGATCTGCTGCGCACTAGTCCTTGCATTGCTCTTCGACAAGTTTGCGCGCAGTCCGGCATGTGCTGTGGTAATTGAGAATACCGATGACCACCAGCCGCTCATGAACATCACTGGTATGATATATGACATTAGCTTTCCTCCTTTGATAGTTTCAGGAGAATTCTAGTCAATCAAGGTTTTCGTTTGATTACGGTTTGTTTTGAATTGTGTTAAGTAGACAAGGTTGACTCATCGCAACCAGGCACCCGACAGCGTTAAAAATAAACGCCGTCCTGTTAGCCCCTTGGCCAAGAGCGACTGCCCGGAGTTGATGCAGAGGGTTTTAGGGGGGTGTTGTCTTCTTATTTCGGGATTTTATTTGCACAATAGCTGTTAGATGGTAGGCTCAAGTGTTTAAGAGACAGCATAGCCAACCCAAAACACTATTGAAGGAGCCCCCATGAAATTCACCCAGCTTGTTATCATCCTTGCCCTGCTGCTTTTTGCGGCCGCCTCTGTCAGTGCCAGCGATGACGTCGGCCAGACGGTCTACACCAAGAGTTGTGCCTCCTGTCATGCTTCCGGCGTTATGGGCGCTCCGAAAGTTGGCGACAAGGCCGCATGGTCTGGCCTGAACGCTGAAGGCCTGGACGCATTGACCCAAAACGCCATTAAAGGTGAAGGCAATATGCCGCCGAAGGGAGGCAACATGAATCTCTCCGACGAGGAGGTCAAAGCGGCGGTGGCGTACATGATGGAGGCAAGCAAGTAGGGTTCTGCTCAATGGCCTGATGGTTATAAGGAGACATTCCTCAGCCCCTCCTCCAGACACAGCTTTTGCAAGATGGAGTTAAAGCCCAACCTGACGGGCCGTGACAAACATAAAAAGGCCACCCATTCCCGGGTGGCCTTTTATGTTGTTAAATGCTGACTGATCAAGACTGCAGAGAGGTCTTGAGATGCACTTGATCCCTCCTCACTGCCAGTGTCAGGAGCTTGTAGCAACCTCGTGGAAGAGCGCCTCATGCAGGTTGACGGTGTGGTTCTTGATCCGTCTCAGGGCAACGGCCATGTCGCTGAAGGTCAAAGCGGGCAGCGCGCCGCAGGACCCTTCCTTCATGCGGTCGAGGTGCGCTTTTCGAACCTCGTCGGCCAGATCGTTGAGACGGTTGGCCTCGGCGTAAATCTTGCGCGTGCTGCTCACATCCTCATCGTTGAAGGCGTTGCAGACCTGAGTGAAAAAGTGAACACCTCGCGTGTAAAAGTTACGCAGGTCTGCCCAGCCATCGACGCTGAAATCCAGCTCGTGTTTGTCGAGCCGTTTCATGTAGGAACAGATGGCAGCAAGGTAGTCGGCAATCGACTCCAGCTCGTCGGCGGCACGCACATAGCTGTAGGCGCGGTCCGACTGGTTTTGCTGGCGCCACCGGACTGCATCAGGGTGACGATGAAGGTCGTGATCTCATGCTGCATGACATCGGTCTTTTCTTCGAGCTCCTTGACCCTGCGATAGACGCGGTCGCGCCCCTTGGTATCACGCTGCAGATACATCCCCGCATTGGTCAGGACCTCGTGAACAGCGGCCTGCATCCGCTTGAGTTCTTCAAAAACCATCGAAACGCCCATCGCAACGGGCATGGTGCCGGGAGCACCTATGTACTTGAAGGCGCCTTTTTCGGCGCCTGCTTTCTCCGGCACCATTTTGGTAACCAGTTTTGCCAGAGGGTTAAGGAACGGCAGCATCACCAAGGTGGCGGTGACATTGAAAAAGGTATGCGCCATGGCGATGTGCGCGGCAATGTAGGGGCGGTTGCCAGTGTCATCGACAAAGCTGGAGAGCCCGGGAACGAACCGTTCGATCATGTCGACGTAGGTCGAGAAGATGGAAATAATGATGAGAACCCCGAGCACATTGAACACGGTGTGGGCCATCGCCGCTCGCCGGGCTGCTACGCTCCCGCCGATTGCGGCGAACTGGGCGGTGATGGTGGTGCCGATGTTTTCGCCCATAACCAGGGCGACGGCCGTGTACAGCGGGATGGCGCCGGTCAGGGCCAGGGCGATGGTGATACCGAGCATCGCCGAACTGCTCTGGATGACCATGGTCATCAGGCAGCCGATGGCAACGCAACCAAGGATGCTCAGCAGTGTCTGGGCATCAAGGGTCAGCATCAGGTTCATGAAGCTTTCATCACTGCGCAGCGGCTTGAAAGCGTCGCTCATGATTTCCAGACCAAAGAAGATCATACCCAGGGCGACCAAAACCTTGGCCGTTGCCGAAATGCGATCGTTTTTGGAAAACAGCATCGGGAAGACGCCGAGGGCAATCAGAAAGAGTCCATACTTGCCGATCTTGACCGCCAGGATCCAGCCGGTGATGGTGGTGCCGATATTGGCGCCGAGGACGACCCCGATCGCCTGGGTCAGCTGCATCAGGCCGGCGTTGGTCAGGCCGACCACCATGACCGTGGTGATCGAAGAAGACTGTACGAAGCAGGTAACAACCAGGCCGACAATGACCGCCAGGAAGCGGTTGCTGGTCACCGATGAGATCGCTTTGCGGATCAGGCCACCAGAAAGCGACTGCAGGCTGTCGGAGAGGTACTTCATGCCGAGGATAAAGATGCCGAGTCCGCCGATGGCGGTGTAGCCCATTTTGAAAGGTTCGATCATTTGCTTCGCCTCTTAAACGTTGTCATTGAACTATTACAAGCCACCTATATGTTGGGACGCAATTTATTGGTCTTTTCAAGCCATGTCAAGCATCACAGACTCCGGGATGCAATCATAAAGATCTGTTTTTGTTGCACGGCCGACAGTCATAACTACAGACCGCTAATGAAATCCTGACGTTGTCTTAACCCCTCCCCGTCAAACTGCCGGGCAAGATTGATAAAAACTTTCACAGGCAAGGACGAAAAGATGCAAAAAGATGTCATAAAAGATGTTACGGGAATTTGTTTTGAAACATTGTGCAGGACTATCCTCAGTCTGTTATTGGTGGTCATCCTGGCAGGGATGGGTTTCGGAGTGGCTCGCTCAGCTCTTGATCTCCTGGCCATGGCTGGCCATATTTTTTCCGGAGACAGGTTACATGAAGCATTAAACCGGCTGGTGGTTAATGTGCTGATGGTGCTTGCCGTGGTTGAACTCTTTCGGACGGTCAAGGCCTATTTCAGTGAAGGGCGGGTAAAAGTCACCTATATTATCGACACCGTGTTGGTCGTGGTGATCACCGAGATCATGGGCTTTTGGTATAGAGAGGTTGAAGTCGAGCGGATCGGAGTGGCGATCGCTCTGGTTGTTGCCTTGATGGGCGTGCGCATCATGGCCATTCGCTTCTCACCGAAGCGACGCGAGTTGCTGGATGGACTCTAACCTGCAGGCTAAATATCCCTGGATGATTAAAAATAAGTTGCAACAGGCTTCATAAACCAGCAAGAGGAGAATCAATCCTCTTGTAAATCGGGATAAACAGCAAAAGCCCCCGGTCCGTAGATCGGGGGCTTTTGCTATTTCTCGGCAGTGGGATGATTATCTTTACTTCACTCCGCATCAAGTTCAAGGGAATGTTCGATCCGGATACATCCGGTAACGCTCATCGCCGCAGGACACTTTTCAATGTAATGCTCCATTGCCCAACGAGCATCGTCTTCTTCTTCGGGGGTTACCTTCAGCACATAGTGAACACGTATGACGGTAATTTTGAGTACGCCCTCCAGGTTTTCGATGTCCCCTTCAACGTTAGCCTGGAAGCGATCGGTGTGGGTTCTTATTTTCCTGGTCGCCAGCACGCTGGCGAAGGTGCCCATCATTCAAGCCGATACTGCACCGACGATGTGATCCAGAGTAGCAGCATGCTCCTCGACCGGATCCACCTTATAGAATTTCTGTATCCCTCCATGGACACCATAGAAGACCGGTTCTGAAAAGCCTTCTATTTGAGCAATCCTGATTGGACCCCGATCCCTGGTAATTTTGATTCGTGACGTGTGAATGATCTCAGCCATAATTGTCTCCTTTTCTGAAAATATGGGATATAAAACATTACCATGCTACAGCGTCCTTGCTCGAAGCTCGTAGAAACAATTTATTCAGAGATCAACTTGAATTTTGAAGCGCAGAGAGGAGAGCTTGCTGGAGTTGTCGTACAATTTAAGAAAGTTAATTCTCTTCACGGAAGTCGCGATTCAAGGAACTTCAGCTATGGGTACAACAAACTTTTAGTAGCACCCTTGAATCTGAATCGGGCGTAATAACAGGATAACACCCTGCATTGATTGAGTGGCGAGGCGCTTGTAAAACAAAAACGTTCAGGTTTCGCTCAGAGAGATGAAATTTAATGCATCAAACCCTGGATCTTTATCAAGACCTCTTTACGTTTTTTAAGCATGTCGCGGTACTCAACTGAATCGGTGTGAGAGATCTCATCACGCAATTGGCTGAGGCTTCTCTCCAAGGTTTCGCTGAGGACCTTTTTTTCCGTGTTGTTCAGCTTGAGATCGATCATTGCAACCTCCCCACAGGGACGAGTGCCTGTGCTTATTTCTATTATACCCCTTTTGTCTTTCCTCGCTAAGATGAGCAGTAAATAAAAAAAGTCAAACTTGCCTATTTATCCTGTCGCTATGTTGCGTAGCTACCAAGTTCTTGGCCGCTTCCTGAAATTCTGACTGCCTCTGCAATATGAAACATACAGAATCAAGTTACTGCAATCACGCCTTATCCTATGCTCGGAAAAATCAACACTGAACGCTTATTGCGCTTATCTTTTTGCTCAGCATGCTTTTGGCATCCTCGATGCAAATAATATCAAGCAGTTAAGTGGCGGGACGGGAGAACCTTGTTCAAGCCTTGAAGGTCGCTGGCCTATGCGAGGATAAGTACTTGTAATCATTGCGACTGGTTTGCAGTAAAGACGTGCTTTGCGGTTTTCACGAACAAGGCATTGTGGCCCTTGCAGCAAAAAAAACAGGCACCCTGATCTCATTATTGGGCATTGATCCGCCCGGTCTTGCGGTGAACAGGCAATATGTACATAACGCCCCTTAATAGATGCAACCTGCCACCCTGGGCGATTGCCTCACGGCACTACAACCGCCACCCGAAACCGCTGGAGATCCAGGGGGTACAGCATAGTGGCCGGCCTCTCTTTGCGAAACTGGAGCAGCAGGATGACCCCGAGGTGCGTGGTTGCCTTTTTCATGATTTCATGGATGTGCGTTACCAACTGCATCAGTGGCAGCGGGAAGAAACCAGCAACAGCCGCAAAAGCCTGAAAAACAGTTATCTGCGTTTTCTGCGTGGCTGGCTCTTTGAAAGTAATTCGATCGAAGGTGCTGTCCTTAAAGGCTGGGTCGAATCACGGCTTGGTTTGACGCCGACCTTTCATTATGAGCCGATCAATGACATTCACTCAGAAGCCTATTTTCGCTACACCGTCGATCGCATGAAAGGCTCACAGAGGACCAACGCCATCCTGCCGCAGCTCGATCTGCTCTACGAATTTGTTCAATATGAGCTGAACCGCCGTTTTCCAGGCCAGGCGCATATGACCCTTTATCGCGGCATCTACGGTTTTGAGGAGCACCAGGTCGTAGAGAAGTTTGACAAACACAACTACCTGCTGCGTCTGAATAACCTGAACTCCTTCACCAATGATTTTGAAAAAGCCTGGGAGTTCGGTAGCCGCGTGCTCGAAACCCGGGTACCGCTGACCAAGATCCTCTTTATGGGCGGACTCCTGCCCAGGTCTCTCTTCAAAGGTGAGGGGGAAGCCCTGGTGATCGGTGGAGAATTTGAGGTCAAGGTTCTCATCGGCGGCTAAAAACGGGACGTGTTGCGCGGTACGAGGGGCGCGAAGGTCAAAAACGATCAAGTGATAGCAACGGGAGATGGCATGGGATTGGTGGGGGATGATGATGAAGCAGAAAGAGACCCGAAGGTTTCCTCGTCCCCCGTCCCGCGTTACCCCTCCCGCGAGTTTGTCTATCAACGTGCCCGGGCCGCATACCTTGGGCTGGCGATCGGCGACGCTCTCGGAGCGACCACGGAGTTCATGACTCCGGGTGAGATCAAGGCCACCTACAAGGTGCATCGCAAGATCATCGGTGGCGGCTGGCTCTACCTGAAGCCCGGACAGGTCACGGACGATACCGAAATGTCCATCGCTCTGGGACGGGCACTCCTGAGTGCCGGGCAATGGGATCGCAAAGAGATTGCCGATAATTTCCTGGCCTGGATGAGAAGCAAACCGGTCGATATCGGCTCCACCTGCCGGCGCGGTATTCGCGACTACATGAACAAGGGGCAGCTGGAGACACCTTACAACGAGTGGGACGCCGGCAACGGGGCGGCCATGCGCATGGCTCCGGTCGCGCTTTTCACCCTGGGAGACGAAGAGGAACTGGCCCGCTGCGCCATTGAACAGGCGCACCTGACCCATAATCATCCCCTCTCCGACGCCGCCTGCCTGACCATCGGCAGCATGGTGCATAGAGCGATCTTCGGCTGCAACCGCTTCGAGCTCCATGAGCTGACCCGCAAACTGGTTGCGGAGTGTGGCAGCTTTCGCTTCAACAACTATCGGGGCAACGCCAGCTCTTACGTCGTGGATACCCTGCAGACGGTTTTTCACTACCTGTTTACCACCGCCAGCTTCGAAGAGTGCCTGATCGGTGTGGTCAACCAGGGCGGCGATGCGGACACCACCGGCGCCATTGCCGGTATGATCGCCGGAGCTTTTTACGGCCCGGAGCAGATTCCGACACGTTGGGTGAAAAAGCTGAAAAAAGAGGTCAGGGCAGAGGTCGAGGATCAAGCCCTGCGCCTGGTCAAACTTTCCCCCTGGGGAGGGCGGCACAAGTAGCGAGGAGTTTTTGACATCTCAGTCACAAGGAAGTGGCTGTCATTCTGGAGCAATGATGCCCGTTCGGAAGAATTCCGTGCGGGTTTTTTCGTCGACAAGGGGCCGGTTCAATCCGCCCCAAACTGGTAAAAGTTCAGAATCCAACGGAATTTATTATGACCGGATATACAGAAACCATTCTTAAATATGCCACCGATGACAGCCGGTCCGGTCAGCTTGAGCAGGCTGACGGTACCGGCGAAGTCGGCCTCTCTGCAGGGGACCTTGGCCGCAAGCTGGCCGTGCGTTTTACCCTTCAGGTTGACAGGGACCGGATCAAAGCGGCTCGCTATAAAGTCTTCGGCTGCGGCTTCACCATTGCGGCTTGCGCCGTTGTCGCTAAATTGATCGAAGGACAACCACTGGATGAGGTCGCTTTGCTCGACGCAGCCGCTGTTGATCAGAGCCTGGGAGGCCTGCCAGAAGACCGCAACTACTGCGCTGAGCTGGCCGTTGAAGCTTTGCAGGCGGCCCTCGACAGCGTCAAGCAAAATGCCGTCAGCGTTGCGGCCTCATTTGCTCCGGCCGCAGAAGCTCATGACCCGCTTTTGACGGAAGAGGACTGTATTTACCACCTTTTGATCAAGAGCCAGGCCAGGCCAGGCATTGAGCATGAAGATCGGCATGTCTTTGCCTGTTTGCTTGCGGCTGCGGAGAAAGAGTCTGTACCTCTGCATCAGGCTCTTGGGCTGACAAAGCGTGAGCTCAATCAACTTTTTGCCACGCTTTTTCCACTGCTTGATGATGAGACCCTGTTTTCCGATCCGGCACTGAAGACCTCATCGCCACCTGAAATCAACCCTGATTTACAGACGCTCTTGCAAAGCTATGTCGTACTGGAAGACCACAACTGGAAGTCTTTGCTGGCAAACTGCCTGGCTCAAGCACTCGCCGCACGGGCCGCTCATCCCGGTCACCTCTGGGTCGCCATGGGGCTGTTCGAGCGACCACAGCTTAGCGCTGCCATCGGACGACATCTCCCTGCTTTGCTGGTCGCGAACAAGCAAAGGATGCGCTGGAAACGCTTCCTGTTCAGGCAGCTCTGCGAACAAACTGGTGGTATCATGTGCAAGTCGCCGGTCTGCGGTGATTGCAGCGACTATGCGCTCTGCTTTGCCCCGGAAAACGAATAAACACAAGCACTCATCATTGAAGCCAATATACAAAAGCAAGGGACTGCGATGAATAAAGCCCAGACCGACCGTTATGTCACCTACAAAAATATCGATTGCGCAGGCAATGCCAGGAAAATGATGGCCATGCTGCTGAAACACATTGATGATCCGCAAAAGAGCAATGCTTTCTGGGAAAAATTCAGAGAGAAGCTCGAGCAGGTCGGTAAAACCCAAGAAAACCATGGTCGCCAGATCGATGAACTTTTTTTGATTCACACCTACATCAACAATCTCTATGAAATTTTCGAAACTTACGAAGATAGCGAAGCGCTCGCCTTGCTCGATCGGATTGAGCGGGAATGCTGCTGAAAACAGAAAGGGAGAAAATTATGGCCCGCATTATTTTTTGGGAGAAACCCGGTTGTAAAGGCAACAGCAGGCAAAAAGAAATCCTGCTGGCTTCCGGCCACCAGCTTGAGGTCCGCGACCTGTTAACAGAACCCTGGGATTCGGCAAAACTGGCCGCATTTTTTGGCGAGCGGCCATCGGCAGAATGGTTTAATCCCTCCAACCCGCGGGTCAAGGCGGGAGAAATACGGCCTGCAGAAATCTCCGCCGCGGAGGCCCTCGAGATGATGGTTGCAGAGCCCTTGCTGATCGTCCGACCGCTGATGCAGGTTGGTCAACAACGACTGGCCGGTTTTGATGTGCAACAGGTTCATAACTGGATCGGGCTGTTCTCTCGATGCTGTCGGTGAGCGCGACCCAAAGAACTGCCCCTGCGTGACCACTGCGACTTAAGCAGGTCGTGCGGGAGAATCAAGCCATCAAAAAGGAAATCAAATGCAATTGACACCGATCGGTATCATTCACACACCATTCAAACAACTGACTGACATGCCGATCCAGCCCTCCGGGGCCAAAGGCGTGAAGGGAAAGATTGAATTACGGCCTGAATTCATCGCCGGGTTGCAAGACCTTGCCGGGTTTTCTCATATTTACGTGCTCTACCATTTCCACCAGACAACGGAGACGCGCTTGACGGTGACCCCGTTTCTCGACCATCAACCTCGCGGCCTGTTTGCTACCCGCGCTCCAACGCGTCCGAACCCGATCGGTCTTTCAGTGCTGGCTCTGGAAAAAGTCCATGACAATATTCTGGAAGTGGCGAACGTTGACATGCTCGAGGGCACCCCGCTGCTTGACATCAAACCTTATGTTCCAGAGTTTGATCAACCGGAAGAGGTTCGTACCGGTTGGCTGGAGAACGCCGGGGAAAAATCCAGGCAGGCTCGGTCTGATCGGCGTTTCCTTTAAAAATACAGTTCAAAAAGGGGCCCTGGTGGCAAGGCCCCTCTAGCTTTCGACACATAAGCTATGGCTCGCCAACTTCTTCGACACCCAGTCCGGCCTGTTGGCTGCTCAATGGAGTGTTTCCCATCAGAGCAAAAACATTTTCCCGCCAGCCAGCACCAGCATGAAAGACATCGCCTTGAGAATGGCCGCCACCGGCAGATGTCGGCTGCCGCAGAGGGCCCCGATAGAGCCACCGATCAAAGCGACGCCGGCCAGCAGCGGGGCGTATGCCGGCACGTGGTGCAGGCTGCTCATATGGCCGAACAACCCGGAGATGGAGTTCACCAGGATGAAAACGGCGGCGATGCCCGAGACTTCACGGACTCGCGCCCAGCCAAGCAGTATCATCAACGGGCTGAGGAAGATCCCTCCCCCCACGCCAATCAGTCCTGAGGCAAAACCGAGCACGCCACCGACAGCCATGGCGACAGGCAGCCGTGGCGGCCACGGCTTCATAATCTTCATGCTTTCTGCGTGCAAACAAGCGCCATGCAGCGAAAAGCAGCACCATGCCGAGCACCGGGCGGTAAAGCTCGGGGGGCAGGTGGAAAGTACCACCGAGAAAACTCATCGGTATCGAAGTGATTACGAACGGCCAGAAAACCCGCCAGGAGAACTGGCCCGCACTGCAGTATAGGTAGGTGCCTACCCCGGCAACAACGATGTTGAGCATCAGGGCGGTCGGCTTGAGCGCTTCGGGGTGCAGACTGAAGAGTGCCATAATCGCCAGGTAACCGGATGCGCCGCCGTGGCCGACGCTGGCATACATCATCGCAACAACAAAGATACAACCGGCAAGGTATGGGATCATTTCCGGGGTCATAATTTTTGCTCCTTAGATTCAGCGGTAAGCTGTCCCTTAATGCTCGTAAGGGGACTGTCCCGTTTTAACTTTTCAGTGGCAGAGAGCCCGTAAAGCCTGGCAGCTAGGCTTTTATGCACTCAGTGCGTGCAACTCATCCAGATCGAGGTCTTCGCCGATCATGCCAACCGCATCGGCCCGACACTGCTTGCAATGCCGTGCCTGGGAAAGAATCAGCTCCGCCTGGTTGCGGACCATCTCCATCACCGCATCGGAAGGAGGCTCGATGTCCTTGAAAATACCCAGCGGAATCATCGGGATGATGTTCATGACGTCGGCACCCAGGTCGCGGACCTTGACGGCAAGATCGAGGGTTTCATGATCGTTGACGCCGGGGATGTACACCGAGTTGACCTTGACCATCATACCTGCCGCCGCCGCATAGCGGACACCATCGAACTGGCGTTTAAGCAGAATCGCCGCGGCTTCTTCGCCATCAAAGCGGACGCCGTTATGGCGTATCCATTCATACACCTTGGCACCTGTTTGCGGCGTCAGGGCATTGATAGTCACCGTAACGCTGTGCACGCCAAGATTTACCAGACGGTCGAGATGCTCGGTGAGCAGGAGGCCGTTGGTTGACAGACAGAGATGCATATCCGGAAATTCTTTTTTAACCAGTTCAAAGGTCTCAAAGGTCTTTGGATTGGCGAGAGGATCACCGGGGCCGGCAATGCCGACCACCTTCAATTTGCTGCCGACCTTGGGGTGACGAACGACCAGGCGGACACGCTCTAAAGCTTGTTCCGGGCTGAGGACCTTGCTGGTAACACCGGGACGGGTCTCATTGGCGCAGTCAAAGCGCCGTTCACAGAAGCCGCACTTGATATTGCAGCCCGGCGCGACCGGCAGGTGAATCCGGCCCGTATTGGCATGGTCGCCGCCGAAGCAGGGGTGATCGGTCTGTTTCTGCATTTTCATCATCGGGCAGCCTGTGGCCATGGGTCATCTCCTTCGTTAACGCAAACAGGCGCAATCCCTAAAATAAGGAAGAGCGCCTGTGCTCGTTTGACAGTGAATATAAAAAACCCCGCAGAGCATGTGCTCCCGGGGCGTCTTTGCCGTCTTTAACCGCAGTACTGCTTTGTACTGCTGCATCAAGTTGTTTTTAGTCTCTTAAATAACTTAACTAGCATCAGCTATGCCAACACCTTATAAATATTGTGTAAAAAAATTAAACTTAACAATAACAGTATCTTACAAGGGGGTATCCATCTTTTCTTGCTGTGAAAAATCAGGCAGGGCTCACCCCATTGAGATAACCCTGCCGAAGCCATTGGCAATTACATCTCTGGAAAGGGCATAAAATCAGCAATGTTGATTTTATGCTCATCGATTAAGCAGTGTGCTCGCATTTTTCTGAACGTCCTTCGCAGTTGCCATCACAGACCGCATCATGGGCCAGCTTCAATGCCGGTTCGATCGCACCTTCGGTGCTGATCACCTTGAAGCCGAGTTTCTCCAGTTCCTGCCGTGGCAGCTCGCCGATCATGGCGGTCACCACTGCCTTGCACTCTTTGAGGGCTTCGGCAATGCCGTCGAACTGGGCATGGCGGAAAGGGTGCTCCAGGTCGAAGATGCAATATTTGTTGACGCTGACTTCGTCGACCTGGACGGGATCGCCCTTGCGATACTTGAAGATGCGGAACTTTTCAGCATGACCGAAGTGCTGATCGACCTCGGTGCCGGATTTTGATGCGACTGCGATTAACATAATTTACTCCGTAAATCGGGTCCAGGGCGCAGGGCTCAAGGTTAAAGGTTTACCCCTTCTCCCTGTACCCTTATCCTTTCACCTGATCAGACTTCCATCGTTTGAAAAGTGAAGCATTTCTTCGGGCAGGTCACGCCGCAGCCGGCGCAGCCGATGCAGTTGTCCGGTTCGGCAATCGACATGACCATATTCGTGGTCGAGTAGCTTTCTTCATCTTCGATCTCCATCGGTAACGAGACTTTGCGTGAGCAGGCTTTATAGCAACGCCCGCAACCGATACATTTTTCCGGTCGATCGCTTCGGCAAAGGTCGGGGTCCAGCTCTCGCCACCCCTGGTGATTCCGGTTAATAATGCCATTTCTTTTCTCCTTTTAAATAGAGGTTAAGGGTCAAGGGTTAAAGGTCCTGGGTTTAATCCATAACCTTGCGTCCCTATGCCTTGAACCATTAATTTGGTCTTTCGCCCTTGAGCATTGCTTTTCTCAGCCACGGCGGTGGGTTGCCCTTGAGCACCTGCTGCAGTTTTTCCACCACGACGGTGATCGGTTCCCGCTCCTTGCTCTTGATCGGGTGGATTTTCTTCGCCACCAGGCGGGCGGCGGCCGGGCCACCGATCTCACCGACGTAGACCAGGGCACAATCCGCAAGCGCCGCACCACGGGCTTCGATCTTGTCATCGCTGTGTCCGGGCCATCGGCCTCGGACTGGACCTGAACCACGCCGCTGAATGCGGCCCTCCGGACCGATCTCCCAGATATAGAATTCCTCGGCCTGGCCGAAGTGTTCATCAACGTGCACCTTGTCGGTGCTGGCAAATGCGACTTTCATGTACAACCCTTTCGAGCCTTGTTGGTCTGACTATTTCAAATCTTCTGGTTCTTATCATAAAGATTCCAGGCTACGGGTTAAGGGCTCAGGGTAAAGGAGAGCCCTTAACCTCTAACCCGTTACCGCTTCACCATTCTTTTATCTCATCATCTCAAACCACTGGTCCTCACAAGTCTCGTCCTTGATGTCGAGGAACTTGTTGGCGATCATGCGTCAGCATGCTGATCGCGCCGTTGTAACCGACCACCGGGGTGCGGTGCAGGTTGACCCGGTCGATGATCGGGAAGCCGATGCGGAACAGCGGGATCTTGGCGTCGCGGGCGGCCCACTTGGCGTGGGTGTCGCCGATGATGCCGTCGACCGGATCGGTGACCAGCAGGCTGCGCATGTGCCAGAGATCCTTGTTGATGTAGCAGGTGCAGCCTTCACCGAAGGGCGAAGAAGCGAGCAGCGCGTCCATCTCCTTCTGGAACTTCTTGGTCGCCCGTGAGCAGAGCACATGCCAGGGGCGCGCACCCATCTCGAGCAGGAAGGAGACGATGCCGAGCAGGTAGTCGGGATCACCGGCGACGGCGAACTTACGGCCGTGCAGGTACTGGTGGGCGTCGGTCATGGCGTCGACCGCCAGGGCACGCTCTGTCTTCAGCGCCTCAGGGACCGGCTTGTCGAACAGCTCGCTGAGCTTGAGGATCAGTTCGTCGGTCTTCTTGATGCCGAAAGGCATCGGCAGGATCGCCTTCTCGCCGGTGTACTCGGTCTCGATCCACTTCATGGTGTTGACGGTCGAGTACTTCTGCAAAGAGATGGTCGCTTTGCCGTTGATCGACTCGGCAGCATCTTCCAGCCTGGTGCCGCCCGGGTAGAGCTTGTACTCGCCATCGCAGCCGGAGTCGAACACATCGGAGACATCGGCGAGCATGGTGTAAGGGATGCCCATCAGTTCACAGATCCGCTTGTACTCGCGCAGGTTGCCGACGTTGCCGTCGAAACCGGGGATGATGTTGAGCTTGCCGGTGCATTTCCCTTCGACACTCTTCCCCTCGGTCAGGGTCTGCAGGATGCTCCTCAGCATGGCGTCGTAGCCGTGGATATGGGTGCCGTTGAAGCTCGGCGTGTTGGCGTAAGGGGTCAGCACGATCCTCGGGGATATGCCCCTGCAGCTTGGCGTTCTTGATAAAGGCGGTCAGGTCGTCGCCGATAACCTCGGGCATACAGGTGGTGTAGACCGGGATCATCTTCGGCTTGTAGAGGGCGTAGGCGTTCTCGAGCCCCTCGAACAGGTTGTTCTGGCCGCCGAACACCGCGCCGTCCTCGGTCATGGCGTCGCAGGTCGCCGCCGACGGCTCGCGATAATGACGGCTGAAGGTACTGCGGAAATAGGAGGCACACCCCTGGGAGCCGTGCACGAATGGCAGGGCACCTTCAAAGCCGGTCGCCACCATCTGCGCGCCGAGCGGCTGGCAGGCATGGGCCGGGTTGACCACCAGGGCGGTGCGGGCAAAGTTCTTCTCTTTATATTCTTCGCTATTGATCCATTCCTTGACCCGTTCGATCTCTTCGGGCGGGGTCTCGGTTACGAATTTTACTGCTGCTTCGTGCACTCATATTATAATCTCCTCATCCGAGGTACAGGGTTCATCGGTGACCCACGGGCAGAATCTTCAGGTTTTAACCGATGTAATTGCTTAGCCTTTAACCCTGTGATCGCTATGGTCTTAAAACGGTGACTTTCACCAAACCCCAAGTCGGGCTGTTGATCGCCATGTCGATATCGCGGGCGAAGATCTTGAAGCCTTCATAACCGTGATAAGGACCCGAGTAATCCCAGCTGTGCATCTGCCGGAACGGGATGCCGGCCTTCTGGAAGACATACTTCTCCTTGATGCCGCTGCCGACCAGGTCGGGCTTGAGCTCTTCGACGAATTTCTCCAGTTCGAACTCGGAGACGTCGTCGTAGATCAGGGTGCCTTTGGCCATCTCCGGGGCGGTACGGTCGTAGTCGTCCTGGTGGGCGAACTCGTAACCGGCGCCGGTGATCTGGATGCCGAGGTCCTCGTAAGCGCCGATGGTGTGGCGCGGGCGCAGGCCGCCGACAAACAGCATGGCGGTTTTGCCGTCGAGGCGCGGCTTGTACTCGTCGACCACCGCCTGCATTTCCGGCTTGTACTTCTTGATCACTTTTTCGACATTCTTCTTGATCTTGTCGTCGAAGCGCTCGGCGATGGCGCGCAGGCTCTCTTCGATCTTGGTCGGGCCGAAGAAGTTGTACTCGAGCCAGGGGATATTCCACTTCTCTTCCATGACCTTGCACATGTAGTTCATCGAGCGGTAGCAGTGGATCAGGTTGAGCTTGACCGAGTTGGTGGCGCCGATCTTCTCGACTTCGCCGTCACCGGTCCAGACCGACTTGACGTTCAGGCCGATCTCTTCGAGGATCGGCTTGGCCGCCCAGACGTCGCCGCCGATGTTGTAGTCACCGATCAGGGCGACATCGTAGGGGCCGGCTTCTTCCTTGAACTTGAACTTGCCGATGATGTGGTCGCGGATCGAGTCGTTACTGATGTGGTGACCGAGCGACTGGGAGACGCCGCGGAAACCCTCGCAGTTACAGGGCACGACCAGCTTGTCGAGCTCCTTCTCCATCTTCTTGGCGACGGCGTTGATGTCGTCACCGATCAGGCCGACCGGACACTCGGAGAGCACCGAAAGGCCCTTGTTGAGCGGGAACAGCTCGTCCGCTTCGCGCATCAGTTTCTCCAGTTTGATGTCGCCACCGTAGACGATGTCGCGCTCCTGGAAATCACTGGTGAAGTCCATCGGGAAAGAGGTGACGCCGGGGATGCCCTGCATCAGGTTGCGCCGCGTGCCCCAGCTGTAGACGCCGCAGCCGATCGGGCCGTGGGAGACGTGGATCATGTCGCGGATCGGGCCCCAGACCACGCCCTTGGCGCCGGCGTAGGCGCAGCCGCGCTGGCTCATGACGCCGGGGACGACCTTCTTGTTCGATTTGACCGCGCAGCTCGAAACCGAGGGCTCGTTGGCACCGAGGTGCGGGGCTCTCTTCTTCGCTGCCTTCTCCGGCATCTCCGCCAGAGTTTCGGCGATCAGTTTTTCGGTTTTTTCTATAGTGACGCCCTTGATGGGCTTACGCTCTGCCATATGGTTTGCTCCTAATTTAGTCGATAATCGGTAAAGGACTCATGGATAAGGGTTAAAGGCTCAGAACCCTTACCTCGTACCTCCTGCCAAGGTCTTAAGCGTTCTCAGCCACGCCGACGATCGTCTCGTCCTCGGCTTCCATGATGCCGAACTCCATCAGCAGGTCTTCGAGGTCTTCCATCTCCAGCGGGGTCGGCACGACGAACATCTTGTTGTCGGCGATCTTCTGCGCCAGCATGCGGTACTCTTCAGCCTGCTTGTGCTCCGGGGAATACTCGATGACGGTCATGCGGCGCAGTTCAGCGCGCTGAACCTGGTTGTCACGGGGCACGAAGTGGATCATCTGGGTGCCGAGACGCTTGGCCAGAGCTTCGATCAGGTCGGCCTCACGGTCGGTGTTACGGCTGTTGCAGATCAGGCCGGCCAGACGGACGCTGCCCGAAGCGGCATACTTGACGATACCCTTGGAGATGTTGTTGGCGGCGTACATCGCCATCATCTCACCGGAGACGACGATGTAGATTTCCTGGGCCTTGTTCTCGCGGATCGGCATGGCGAAGCCGCCGCAGACGACGTCGCCGAGGACGTCATAGAAAACATAGTCGAGGTCAGGGGTGTAGGCGCCTTCTTCTTCGAGGAAGTTGATCGCGGTGATAACGCCACGACCGGCACAACCGACACCAGGCTCGGGGCCACCCGACTCGACACACATGACATCGCCGTAGCCGCGTTTCAAGACATCCTCCAGTTCCAGGTCCTCGACAGTGCCGAGTTCACGGACCTTGTCCATGACCGTGGCCTGGGCCTTGGCATGCAGGATCAAGCGGGTGGAGTCGGCCTTGGGGTCGCAGCCGATGATCAGGACCCTTTTACCGAGGGACGCAAGGCCGGCCACGGTGTTCTGGGTCGTGGTGGATTTGCCGATGCCGCCTTTGCCGTAGATTGCGATCTGACGCAGTTTCTTCTCAGCCATGATTCTGTTCCTTTCCTTTGGCCTCCCAGTAGAAGCCTTTGGGTTTGCTGTGCACGCGATTCTTCCCCGCGGCGGCATCGCCTTTGATGTGTCCGAAGAAAAACCTGATGCACAAAATAAACGACGCCCTACCCGGTCAATCCGGATAGGGCGTCAATGCCCGGCGGCGCAATCGTTGTGCCGCAATATAGTTTGTTGTCTCTGACCTGAGTGATTCAGGTTATAAAATGAGAAAAGGCCCACGAGTGCCAGTTTAAACACTTAAGTGGGCCTCTTCGCCTGAAGGAGGTACATCACTGTACCAAAAGGGTGTTCGGTTATTGTCTTAAGCATCAGCTGTGCCAAAATTTTTGAACTGTGTGTTTTCAGTAGTTTACGGAGGTCAATAAACTGGATGTGCATTTATGTGCACAAGGGTTGTGCAGACTTTAAGCATCATTGGCGATGATTTGTTCAGTTGTGAGGTGTTTTCTGGCCGCTGAAACTTTAACAAATCTTTACAGCTTCCTTAAGCAGCCCTTAAACAGTTTCGCTATACTTGCAACAAAGAAAAAGGAAATCAGCATAATGATGGAACCATAAACGGAGGACGTTATGAAAATTATGACAATCACAATTCTCAGCCTGACCCTGGTTATGCTCGGCTTTGTCCTGGCACAAAGCAAGAGTATGGACGAGCAGATGGAGCAAGGCTGATGACATGACAACGTCTCAATCAATGCAGCATGACGGCATGAAGATGAAAGCAGATGATATGATGAAAGACGAGATGAACACGGACTCAGACCAAAATACCCACAGATCAGGAACTGCGCAGCCAGCTGACCCCGCTGCAGTATAAGGTCACCCGACAGGATGGCACCGAGCCAGCCTTCAACAATGCTCTACTGGAATAATCACGAGCCGGGAATCTATGTCGATATCATCTCCGGAAAACCGCTGTTCAGCTCCACCGACAAGTATGAATCCGGAACCGGCTGGCCGAGCTTCACCCGGCCGTTAGATCCTGACGCAGATTGTTGAAAAGGAAGACCGCAGCTTCTTCTCCGTGCGAACCGAAGTCCGCAGCAAAGCTTCCGACGCGCACCTGGGCCACGTCTTTAATGATGGCCCTGAACCGACCGGCTTGCGTTACTGCATGAATTCAGCGGCACTGCGTTTTATCCCCGAAAGACGACCTGGTGAAAGAAGGTTACGCAGAATACCTGACCCTCTTCAAATAACCGGTGCAGCCCGACTATCATTAACAACCTAATCTCCGCAGACGAGGAGGGCTTATGAAATACACACGGATTCTTTTCCTCTTAACCGTCGCACTCGTTTTCGCCACGAATGCCATGGCCGACAAGGCGATCCTGGCTGGTGGCTGCTTCTGGTGCATGGAGTCGGATTTTGAAAAACTGGCTGGCGTCACCGATGTGGTCTCCGGGTTTACCGGCGGCACCTTGAAAGACCCAACCTACAACGGCAACCATGAAGGGCACTACGAGGCGGTCGAAATCACCTACGACCCGAACCAGGTTGAGCTACCGGCAGCTGCTCGATCATTACTGGGTGAATATCGACCCCTTTGATGATGGCGGGCAATTCTGCGACCGGGGCCACAGTTACCTGGCGGCCATTTTTGTCGCCAACGAAACGCAACGAAAAATCGCCGAGGAATCGAAGAAACACGTCGTCGCCATGTTCCCGGATCAAACCGTGGTCACACCGATCCTCGATGCGTCGACCTTCTACCCGATCAAGGGAGAAGAAAGCTACCATCAGGATTTCTATAAGAACAACCCGGTTCGCTACAAATACTATCGATGGAACTGCGGGCGTGATCAGCGCTTAAAAGCAATCTGGGGCGATAAGGCGACTCATTAAAACACGCCTGGCGGGGCTGTCATGTTTACCCCCCTATGCACTGCCCTCGAAAGTTCTGCTGCAGTTGACACCCGGCAGTGGCTTTTGGCACAATCACTTATATCAATGAACACGTGGTGTGTTCTGCTCGAATGGCAACGAGGCCCGCAGGAGGATTCCTGCGGGCTTTTTGTCTGAGCCAGAGCATCACCAAGAAAACGATTGAGGTTATACTAATGGGACGTAAATGTTTTGATTGTCGTTGTTTCCCGGCTGGTATCAAATGCTCCATGGTGATGTCCGCTGATACCGATGAAGAGCTTCTCGAAGTTGTCGTTCAGCACCATAAAGCTGTGCATGGCGACAAAGACACCGCAGAATTCAGAGAAATGATACGCAATGAGATCGTAGAATGTTCAGAACTGGGATAAAGGCCAGAACAGTTCTTCGTTAGGCTCTTTGAGGTTTTGCAACAAGGAAATCCTCCCTGTGCCCATCCTCGTACCTGGCGAAGAACCATAAATTATGAGGGAGTTAGCTTTTCGCTAACTCCCTTGCCTTTTGCAGTCGATGAAACTGGAGAAAGGGTAGATGGCCCGGCTTAGTGCAGCTTTTCCCTGCCAACAGGCTGACGGTGGCCGCAGCTTTCACAGACAAAGGCGGATTTTTCACCTTCTTCCCTCGCCGCATCAGTAAAGCGGTCATGGAAGCCTGTATTCGTCTTGGCAGACGACCGCTTATTACTCTTGCTGATGTCAGCAGGATGACCACAACTTGTACAGACAAACGGTGATTTTTCTCTAAGTTCTCTCAGTGCTTCGGTTAAACGGTCAGTCATGATTCTTCTCCTTTCCGTGGCTCACTAGTTATTCTCAAGCCTTTGCAGCATTCAAAACTGTGAGCACACTTCAGAATCACATACCTTGCACACCAATTGTATCATGATGTCGAAAATGAGGTCATGCCAGCTGCTTCTACAAGCCAAATGCCCCCTCAATCAAAATAACCTTGATCCTGCCAACCGGAAAGCATTTGTCAAGAATCGACCAGCTATTGCAGATCCGCTTCGGTGAACTGAATCGTGGCATCGCCCGGTCTTGGCGCAGGGCGTGGGCAATATTGTCGTTTGTCCCTGTTCTGTACGTAAAGACAACCATTGCGGTATCGTGCAAAATAGTCTATATTCCGCGGCTGTTTGCTTTTCTTGACCGGCCTCCGGGAAATCAAACCAGCTACTGGAGAAGTGCCAAAATATTATTTCACTCAATAGATAGATAAGGATTTCTGATGTCTTTTCAAGCCAAACTCACTCTGATTGTGATCACGGCCGTCATCATACCGCTGATCTCGATTCTTCTGGTCACGCACCTGCTCTCGGGACAGGCGGAAAAAATCGCCTTCATGGAGGCGGAAAAACTTGCCGACACCGATCTTGGCCATATTCTGGAAAACGTATTTGCCCTTGCCGATGCAAACAAACAATCGATCAAGCAGCAACGGAAACAGCAGCCAGAAATTACCTGCGGGCCATTGCCGACAGTCTTTATCTTAAAGTCGACCATATTTATAACACTCCTCCGGAGAAGACGCCACAGCGCTGATTCGCCAGACCCTGCTCTCGGAGAAAATCGCCAAAACCGGCTATGCTTTTGGCATGAACAGCCAGGGCGTACTGACCATACACCCGAAGAGCGAAGGCAAAAGCCTGGCCGGCGCAGGCACACATTGATGAAATGAGCAGCAAGAAGGAAGGCTACATCTCTTATCACAGCGTGACGGCGAACCGTGACAAGGCGGTTTTTTACCGCTACTTCGCGCCGCTTGACCTGATTATCGCGCCCGGTGTTTTTCTCGATGAGCTGGCGGACCTGTATGATCTGGAAGGCGAGGAGGCAACCGTGGAGAGATTCAACGGCCGTTTGCGGATTACCGGATCGGAGAGCGTGGCTTTCATCTGGGCGATCAAGGCCGGGGGCGATGACCGCGGCAAAATTGTTGTGGCCCCGGGCAAGATGGCCAGCCGGGCGGCAACAGGACAAGGAGCTTGTCTGACGAGTTGATTCACTCGCAGTACAGGCCGGCCATGGGCAGATTCTGGAATAAAACAGCGGCAGCTGCAACCCCATTGATGGCAAGTCCCACCAGACCATGATCCGCTATGCTTATTACGAACCGAAGGACTGGGTCATCGCGGCGGCAATTCCGGAGGCAGATTTTCTGGCCGGGGTTGAGGCCGTCGGCGGCGCCTTTGATCAATTGCAGCTTTCGATGCTTTGCCGTGTCTCTTATTATCGGGTTGACGGTGTTGTCTCTGGCCATGTGGTTCAGCCAAAAGAGTATCGTTGCCCCGGTCAGAAAGCTGACAGCTCCTTGGTGGATGCCGTCTCGGCCGGCGATTTCAGCCTGCGTCTTAACCTTGAGCAGAAAGATGAAATCGGCCACCTGTCCAGGTCATTGGACGGCATGGCAGACCACCTCCAGGAATATGCAAATGTCGCCAGCACAATCGCGGGTGGTGATCTGGCTGTAAAGATCAATACCGCCTCTGACAAGGACTCGCTCGGACTGGCCTTGAGCGCTGATGGTCAGTAAACTCTGTGAAGTCATTGGTGGTGTCAAGCAGGCCAGCGCACAGGTCGCAAGCGGTTCGCAGACTTTGAGTGACTCGAGTGAAGTCATGTCGCAAGGCGCAGCCGAACAGGCCGCGGCGGCCGAAGAGGCGGCTTCGAGCATCGAAGAGATGGCCGCGAACATCCGTCAGAATGCCGACAACGCCATAGAGACCGAAAAAATTGCCATCCGGTCGGCGCAAGATGCCCGGGACAGCGGTGACGCTGTTGATGCAACCGTAATCGCGATGAGAGAAATTGCGCAAAAGATTCTGATCATTGAAGAGATCGCCCGCCAGACCAACCTGTTGGCTCTTAACGCTGCCATTGAGGCCGCCCGTGCCGGAGTGCAAGGCAAGGGGTTCGCGGTGGTTGCCGCCGAAGTTCGCAAACTGGCGGAACGCAGCCAGTTCGCCGCCGGAGAAATCAACGAACTTTCATGCAACAGCGTCGAGGTTGCAGAGCAGGCGGGAACGCTGCTCGGCACCCTGGTGCCCAATATTCAGCGCACCGCCGAATTGGTCCAGGAGATCAGCGCAGCCAGCCGGGAGCAGGACTCTGGAGCGGACCAGATCAATAACAGCATTCAGCAGCTTGACCACGTGATTCAGCAGAACTCCTCGTCGTCGGAAGAAATGGCCTCCACAGCCGAGGAGTTGCTGGGACAGGCGGAACAGCTGACAGACATCATCTCCTACTTCTCCCTGGCTGCCGGCGATTATGAGTATAACGCCTCAATCATGCGCCCAGGCGTGTGGACGGCAAACCACGGGCAAGACTTATGCATGCTTTCGGATAGAGAGCAAAAGCCTTACCGGAAAGAAAGCGACGCTATGGAGTCCTCGGGGTACGGAGACTCGCTGGACCGCGAATTTGAAGCCTTTTAAACCATTAAGGCGGGGGCCACATTCGATGTGCTCCCAGCCCGTTCAGAGCTTCAATCGATCGCCACCAGCTGCAAGCGCGAAGGTCAAATCGCATCCGGCCAGGTCATGATTGCCGTCGAGCAGCACCTCCTGCTCATCAACCTGTCGAATCCGCATCATCCGCTGTTCACCGCCTGCCAGCTCGATACTTAATTTACGACCAATAGTCAACGCCCGGTCAGCAGGAAACATCTCGCCGGGAGACTTTCAAGAGGTTTTCTTCGAGTCTCAAGCCGTAGGCCTGCTCTGGCAGAAGATGAATGTTTTTTACCTCTCCGGCTTTCATGCCGATGATCTCTGCTTCCATGGCGGGAAAAACCTCTCCTGACCCCAAGGTCAAAGAAAGCGGCTCATCTCCATCGCGTTGGTCAAAGATCCGGCCGTTGTCGAGGGTGCCTATGTAATGGACGGTGACCCGGTCACCATGCTGTGCTCTTTGCATATTTTTATTCCCCGACGGTAATGATATGAAAGCGTTCATCGAAATGCCGTAGCAGGATGGTTCGCACCTCGGACCATTCCAGGCCACCGCCGCCGCAGCCTGGACGCGGCACGACGATCTTCTGCCAGCCTTTGTAATCGGCAAGTTCAACCAGTTCACGACACGATTGATCAATCAGACACATGTCGGGGACCTGGTAAGGATCTTCCTCAACCGGAAAGCTGACGATCTGGTGGCCCAGGTCAAAGACGTGGTTGCCGTGATGGCGGATCAAGGTGCCGAGAGTTTTCAAAAGCTCTGGATAACGCGTCTCTCGCCTGACGTGCACAGCCGCGCAGCATAATTGCCTTGCCCACCTTGTTCACAGCACCGTTGGTGGTGATCGCTACGACCGCCCCTTCGGCATGTTGCTGCCAGAGGTCGCCCAGGATTTCTTTCATCATACTTCTTCACGTCCCGTTCACTTGTGCCGCTGCCGGGGTTCCCCCAGCATCTCGCCCATGACATTGACCAGAAAATCGAAGACCTCTTCGCGACTGGTTATGAATTTCGGCATCTCGTCACCGGCGAGTTCTTCCAGGCGGTGCAAAACGTTGGCGTCCCGACAGTTTAGTTCATCCATCACCGCACCGAGCATCGGGATGACATCGTAGAGGTCGTCACGATCGTAAGGGTTCGGGTCAGGCTTGCCGGTAAACTTGGGTTCGCCACGCAGCTCCTTGTTGCGGCGATACTTGAAATAAAGATCAGAGGGTTTGATTTCGATCCCCATATTTGTCACCTTGCCGCTCAACTGCAGCCACCGCCACAGGCGTGTTTCTTGGCGCAACCGCTGGCGCAGACGTCCTGCGCTTTGCCGCCGCCGGTTTTCGCCATGAGTGCCTCGAGGCTCTGATTATCGATTGTCCAGACGCCGTCTTCCTCGACTCCCTGCAACATGCCGCGCTTGATGTGCATGAGGATGTTTAAGGGGGTGGTATTCATTTTTTTTGCAGCAACTGCAAGGGGTAAGCCTTCAGCTTGATCTTTCATGGTATTGACCTTTCTCTCTCTTGAATTGATGTAATTACCGTAAAGTTTGCGCCGCGACATTGTCCCGTACAGAGAAGCCGGGACAAAGTCCCTTAGCGGGCAGTGAAACCATTGGCCCAGTTACCGCGTTGTGCTGTCGCCGTGTTGGCCGCCTCAAAAAGCAGGTAACAGCCGCCCTCGTACAGGACATCATTCTTCAAGGCATTGCCAACCTGCTCCCAGTTCGGAAAACCGCGTACCAGCAAGCCCTTGTGCAGACGATGGGCCAGCGCCTCGCAGTGGCAGTTGCCGACAATCACGTCATATTCATCTGCCAGAAGCTCTGCATCTTCAAGGTCGCCGACCAGAACCCTGGCCGCTTGAATTTTGTCCAGTTGCGGTGAATCAACCGTTGAAATGGCAACCGTCACCCTGCCGCCTGCGTCGTGCAGAGCCTGGCAGATCCCGGCAAGTTGATCCGGCTCGGCGGCTACCAGGAAACGGCTCTGGCCCAAGGAGAAATGACTGTCGAGCATGGCATCCTGTAGCCTCTGCCGCCAGCGGGCCACGGCCAG
Organism: uncultured delta proteobacterium; assembly: GCA_963769955.1. Lineage (GTDB taxonomy): Bacteria > Desulfobacterota > Desulfuromonadia > Desulfuromonadales > BM103 > M0040. The sequence continues at coordinate 8,462 of CAVYNW010000014.1, read as the reverse complement.
AGGAGGGCCACTGAAACCGGTCTCGTCTAGAAGCATGGCCGCCAGGTCGTCTGTGGCTTCGAGCCCCTGCAGGTGGGCAAAATGATGATGCCGCATCTGCGGGTTCTTCTTCTGCAGCGCGGCGGCACAGCTCTTGCATCGACTCGCCAACCGTCATCACCAGCCCGGCATCACCGAGGGCACGAATCTCTTCGACGCCAATTCCGCCGCTGGAGAGAGCGGCCTGCTTGTCGCCCAGGTGACCGTCGAGAGAGGTCGAGAGGTCGGGCAGGGCAAAGACGTTGAAGCCGAAGCTCTCGATAAAATCCTTGATCTTCTCGACCTCGATCGGCTGCAGGCTGACATGCGGCAGGAAGACCAGTTTGTTATCGTCGACCTCTGTGCTGTCGGCGACAAGCTGCTCGATGATGGCTTTACAGGTCAGCGCCCAGCCACTCTCGAAGCCGCCTTCGTAATCGGGTGTGTTGACGTAGACCAGGGGAAATTCGATCTGAGCGGCGACGCCGCGGATGTCATCACCCTTGGTTTCGGCCAAACCGGTGGTGTGCAGACCGATCAGGCTCGGTGTCGACCTTCCTGGTGATGTTTTTCACCGACTCGACGATGCTGTAATCGCCGCCGTCAAGCACGGCGATGGCATCGGTGACGGCGCTGGTCTGAATGGCAATCGGTTCACAAAAATGCCGGGTATAGAAAACCTTGGTAAAGCTGGTGCAACCCTGACCGCCATGCATCAGCGGCATGCAGCGATCAACGCCGAGAAAAGCCAATGTGGCGCCCATCGGCTGACTCAACTTGAAAGGATTGACCTGCAGCGGTTTGTGGCTTTTATGTATTACTTCTCCCATGGGGCCCTCCGGGTGACATTCTTAAAGACCGGGTTCTGCAGGGCATTCTTGAGATCTTCGGCCAGGTTGAGCAGGCCGTCGTAGCCACCGTAACTTTTCTTTTTCTCCTGGTTGACATCGGCAAAGGCAATGCCTTTCTTGATCGCCGTGTAGAGGCTGCGGCCACCGGCCAGCAAGCAGATCGGCGCCGGTCTCATCGATCAGTTTGGCCTGCTCTGCACCGGGGTTCATCATCAGCACGCCTTTCTCACCGAGCGTCTGCCGGGCTTTTTCACGATCATCTTCGGTGGCTTTCTTCACGGCCGTTGCGACCACTTCAATGCCGAGGTCCTGCAAGGCCGAAGCGATTGACCAGGTCTTGTTGCCGCCGGTATTGAGGACCGCCTTCTTGCCCTGGAAGAAGGCCTGGTAGGGCTTTAACTGTTCCGTCAAGTTTTGCTTCTTCCCTGGCGATCAGCTGCTCGGTCCGCGCTATCAAATCATTATCCCCCAGGGCTTTGGCGATGGCACGCAGGCCGTTGCTGGTATCCCTTTTGCCATAGAAAGAGAGGGAGATCGACGGGATGCCGTAGCGTTCTTCCATCTTGCGGGTCAGAGAGACCAGAGACTTGGCGCAGACGATGACGTTGAGCCTGGCGCGGTGGGCGGTGCGGATTTCAGCGATCCTGCCGTCGCCGCTCAGGGTGGCGAGGATGCGAATACCGAGTTCTTCAAGGAGCGGCGAGTATTGCCACATGTCGCCGGTGACGTTGTATTCGCCGATCAGGTTGATGTCGAAGGCGGTGGTCCGCTCCGGTTCTTTGGTGCCGACCAGATGAGCCAAGGCGGCTTCACCACCGAGCCGACTGCCGAGGTTCTTGCTGCCGACAAAGCCGGGAGCATGCACCGGCACAACCGGCAGCTGGTGTTTTTCTGCGGCCTGTTTGCAGATCAGGTCGAGATCATCGCCGATCAGGGCGGTCACGCAGGTGGCATAAACGAAGACGGCTTCGGGAGCGTAATGTTCAACGATGTAATCGATCGCCGAGGCGACCTTTTCCTCACCGCTGAAGACGACATCATTGATGTTGATGTCGGTGGTGAAACCGACCTGGGTCAGGTCGCGCCCGGCATAGCTGGTGCCGGTGGCGCGGGTCTCCCAGGAAGAGCCGAGGCAGGTCATCGGGCCGTGGACCAGGTGGGCGGCGTCGGCATAGGGGAAGAGTGATATCTGCGCGCCTTCGAAAGCGCAGCCGCCGGTGGTTGCACCGGGAGTCGGTGCGTTGCAGGCGGTTGCCCTGGTTTTGTTATGAGCGCAGGAACTTTCGTCGAGCAGTTCCTTGATTTTCGGTTTGCTTGCCATGATGGGCTGACCTCAAATTGAAAAGTTGAGAAATCAGTCCCGTCGCACCTTTGGGAGGGAGACCGGCTTTTCCGGCTGCGTTGGCGAAAAAGGAGGGTGACTCTTGGTTGTTCAGCTTTTAATAACAGCAAGAGTCTTGCCATGATGACAATTGCCCATAAAACAGGCCTTTTGTCGATATTCTTCTCGCAGCAAAGAGCCGGTCCCAGAATAAAAATCAGGCAGATTGTACTATTTTTTGTGCAGAATGATGTCAGCCAGGGGACTGTCCCCGACAGGGGACTGTTCCCCGTAAAACCTTTTAAAACCTGCGCACAGCCCCCTTAACCGTGGGGACAGTCCCTATAGGCATGCCCTTTGCTATATCAGACAGTTGAAACAACCCCGGCAAAGTCGCCGGAGCCTGGCAACGCAGCCCTGAACATCCTGATAGATGGTTCGGGGCTTTTTTGTTTTCGGTCGGCCCTTTTCCTCGGGGAGGCCCTTAAGAGCCATTGAAACGAGACGCTTATGTCCGCAGCGAAACAGCAACAAGTGATTATCGACGATACCACCCTGCGCGACGGTGAACAGACCGCCGGGGTGGTCTTCAGTCTCGAGGAAAAGAAACGCATCGCCAGGATGCTTGATGAAACGGGTGTCGGTGAGTTGGAGTGTGGTATTCCGGCAATGGGCAGGGAGGAGCAGGCGTCGGTCAAGGCTCTGGTTGACCTGGGTCTGAATGCCCGCTTGCTGACCTGGAACAGGGCGGTCATTTCTGACATCCAGGCGTCTATTGACAGCGGGGTCAAAGCCGTCGACATCTCCCTGTCTGTTTCCGATATTCATATTCAACATAAGCTGCGCAAGGATCGTGATTGGGTCAGGGAACAACTCAAGACGGCCCTCGGTTTTGCCAAGCAGCAGGGTCTCTACGTCTCGGTCGGCGGTGAAGATGCCAGCAGGGCGGATCTTGCTTTCCTGGTCGAGTTGATGGAGATCGCGCGGAGTATGGGCGCTGATCGTTTCCGCTTCTGCGATACCCTCGGCATCCTCGACCCTTTCGCGACTTACGACAAGGTTCATTATCTGGCCAGCAGTGTCGCTCTGGATCTTGAGGTCCACACCCACAACGATCTCGGCATGGCGACAGCCAACGCGATTGCCGGCGTCCGCGCCGGTGCAAAATTCGTCAACACCACGGTCAACGGCCTTGGCGAAAGAGCCGGCAACGCCGCCCTGGAAGAGGTGGTCATGGCTCTGAAACACGCCTGTGGCCACGATCCTGCGATCGACACCAGCCGTTTCGTCGAACTTTCGCAGCTGGTGGGCCGGGCCAGTTGTCGCCCCGTGCCGGAATGGAAAGCCGTGGTCGGCGAAAAAGTCTTTTCCCACGAATCGGGCCTGCACGCCGACGGCGTCCTCAAGTTTCCCGGCAACTATGAAGGCTTTGATCCTGCCGAGGTCGGCCTGGCGAGACACCTGGTGGTCGGCAAGCATTCCGGCCGTCATGGCCTGAATGCACGCCTTGGTCTGCTCGGCCTGAAGCTGGGTCGCCGTGAACTTGACCGCTTTCTGCAAGAGGTGCGCGACAAGGCCCAGCACAACAAACGCGCCTTATCCGATGGTGAGCTTGTTGAGCTCTTTCAGGAGCGCAGGGAGGTCGCCTGAGCGTCATGTCGATCCGCCCTGTCCAGCCCTCAGATTGGCCCGAATTTTATGCCCTTGCCGCAAAGGAAGGCTGGAAGGTCCCGCTGATTGAACGGCGGCTGTTTGAGGAGTCCTGGTCAGAGTTTGTCCAGGTTTTCGAGGAGGATTGCTTCGGTGGTCTGGTCACGGCCGTAGCTTATGAAAGAAGCGGCTGGATCGGCAACCTGATTGTGCCCCGACCGTTGCGCGGCCAGGGCATTGGCCGCAGACTTTTCCGAACAGCATTAAGTGCTCTTGAAGAGCGCGGCATTGCTTCCTGTTGGTTGACGGCCTCCGTCTCAGGACAACCGCTTTACGAAAAGGCCGGTTTTGTGGTGGTTGATCAGATTGAACGGTGGGTTCGTAACAAGGGCTTTGGCTCCGGTCAATCCGGAGACGTCAAGGCAACAGAGCTGGAGACGCTGTTTGCCTGTGACCGGGTCGCCTGGGGGGAGAACCGGCAGGCACTTCTGAGCCGGATTTCGTCTGAAGGTCAGGTCTTTGCCTGCGACGATTCGGTTGCTCTCTTGCAACGCGGCGATGATCTGCAGATTTTAGGCCCCTGGTATTCAGAGACGCAATGCCCGCGAGCAAACCGCCAACTGCTGTTGCAGCTGTTGTCGGCTACAGACCCATCAGTAGAAGTCGTTGTCGACATCCTGCTCTCTTCGCCATTGCGACCACTTCTCGCAGCGACCGGTTTCAGACCTGTTGGCTGCAACCAGCTCATGGTCAAGGGGCGGGAGCGGATTGATCTGAAAACGGTGGTCTCGCTTGCCAGCCTGGGCAGTATGGGTTGAGCTCGTCTCAGGAGACTTTTGACTAAAGACCCTCCGGCTCATCGACGGGAAGCTCTTCCCGTACTCCTCTGCCAGCCTCCCCAGGCGCCGTTCCCTCCGCCTGGAAGCAGGAGGCCAACTCACGCAACTGCTCGGCCAGGTTTTCCAGCGCGTCAATTTCATCGATGATGATGTCTGCCTTGGCGGCGTTAGCAGAAAGACGCTCTTCTGAACGGCCGAAGTGGGCAAAAATATTCTCAACGGTTTCCATCTGGAAACGGGTTGCTTCGAAGATCGCCTGAATCTGGTCCTCTCGAGCTGCCAGGCTGCGGTCAAATTCCCGATTAGCGTTGACCTGTTCATCAAAACCCCGGGCAATCTGGTCCGCTGCGGACTTCATTTCATTGACGCCGGCATGGATCCGACTGACCGCCGCGCTCTGCTCTTCCATGGTTGCCACGATTTGCTTGACCGAACGTAAGTTGCTGCCGGCCTGGTCGATCAGAGTGCGTGCCCGCAAGCCCTGGTCCGCCGCTTGCTGTGAAAGACCATGAGAGGCATCTGCGGCCTGGCTGGAACTCTCGACAATCTTGCCCAGGGCTGCGGCGGTTGAGCGTGACAAATCCTTGCCACGACCGATAAAATGTCCGGTTGATTCAACCGAGGTGTTGACCTGCTCGGTGTCTTTACGAATCGACTTGATGATGCTCTCAATTTCATCGGCGCTGGTGGTGGTCCGGTCGGCAAGGTCGCGAATCTCCTCTGCAACCACCGCGAAACCACGCCCTTCCGCACCGGACTTGGCCGCGATAATCGCCGCGTTGAAAGCAAGCAGTTCGGTATCGGAGACCAGATCCTTGATAACTTCGATAATCTTGGTGACTTCAGCGGTCTGGCGGTTCAGCCTCTGCATGGCAACAATGGCCTTCTGGCTTTCTTCGTCGATGCGATCCATTTCCGAGGTAAAGGTTGTGACGACCTTGACCCCCTGTTCAGCGTCCTGCTTAACGGCGGCAGCGCTGTCGGCGGTACTGGTCACCCCTGCGCGCAGGCGATCGAGAGCCTCGCCAATCTGGTCCAGGTCCTGCGCTGTGCTTTCCGTGGTTTCAGCCATCCGGATGGCCTGGACGGTGGCATTCTGAATGGAGTTGACCAGCCCGTCAACGTTGCTGGTCGTCTCAAGAAATTTTTGCGAGGAATGTTCAAGCGCCCCGGCCATCTCTTCGAGAGAGGCAGAGAGTTCCCTGGAGATGGCCGCCTCATCCTGGGAACGATTGTTCAGGGTCTCAACCTGATCGATAACGGCCTGCTGTTTCTGGTACATGCCGTCGACATCGATGCGGGTGCTTTTAGCTGCCTGCAGGCCATCTTCCGCGCGTGCGGAGAGATAACGGCTGGCATCGGCCAGGGACTGGTAATGAGGGACGAACTCGTCAACCGTCGTGGTGAGATTCGTCAACAGGTTACGAACCTTGCTGACCGTGCTGTTGACCGCTTGAAAAAGACTTTCAACCGTCTGCCCGGCGTGTCCTTCCACATCCTCGCCGAGAAGTTCATGCAGGGTGACCAGCTGCTCGTGGAGCTGTTTTTTCAAGGTCTGTCTGACAAACCAGAAAGACGCCGCGCCAAGGACTAAACCGGCAAACAGGCAAACTATGAAGAACGTCGCTGTCAGTGCTTGGTCGCCGAGCATCATGTAAGCAACGAAAGGGAAACAGGCCCCAACGACCAGACCGACGCCGTGATTAAAAACAAAGAGCTTGCGGAGATAAGTGGATCGGCCTTGCGTGGCTGTTTGCATGAGAGCTTCCCTTTAAAGATCTTCAGGTCGTAAAGACTGAGTGTCCTGTCACGGGTCAAATGTTGTATTCAGAGCCACGCAAAGAGCCCAAGACAAGGCGCAGGCCGCAGAGAATGGCGTGCCCTTGTCAAGGGCTGCAACGCCGTATTGGGCTCTTTGCGTGGCTCCCGCAGGGCAAGGCGATAAGCAACCATCTGCGGCGTTGCACTCACTTGAACTAGATAACTGGTCCTGCGTTCGCGCGTCTTGCATATGGTCGCTTCTCGCCTTGCTGAAAGCGACATTTGACCCGTGACAGGACACTAGATATACAACTATTTACGATTATCACAGACCGGCGAAAAGCGGCAAGGCAAATGCTCAAATATTGACTGTGTTCGAGTTCTGTATTGATGGGGTGCATATTGAACATGCTCCGAGGTAGCGTTATCGCGGCGAGTGTGTCAGACGGAGGGTTTCTAAGAATTGGCCACAACCCCCTGTGTCACCCATTTAAAGGCACCGGGTCAAGGGGCATAAATATCCCCTGGAAGAGAAAGACATTCTTCTCTCGGTTTCGGTTTAAGCGTAATCACCCACATCTATACTATTGCCGAAGTTTTCGAATGTTGAAGCGTCAGTCTTGCTGCGCCAGTCACCCATCAGGATTGAGGTCTTTTCCGATTATCTTTTTGGATTGACCTTTTCCGTCATCAGACGGACCAGAAAACCTTCGGTTCCATGCCGTGTCCAAATGGTTGTTTCAGCACTAATGGTTGTTAACCAGCCACTTGTGGCTCACGACATGGGCAGCAAAAATGTTGATGACAAAATCAAGCGGGATGGAACGGGTTCCAATCAGCATAAGTGGTTGAACCAACACAGGGGCAGGTTCACCGTCCCATCCCATTCGTTATCGAAATAGCTTTTCTGGCATAAAAGGAACTTGATCCTTCATGATGTAATACGCCGCTCTGGCTAGTTTGTGTGCAAGAGCAGCGTGAGCAACCATTAAGTTTGTTTTCTGCCGCTTTCGATTGTAATATGCCCTTGCATTCTCGTCAGTTCGTCGGGAAAGTTCTGAAGCTTCAGAAAATGCCCACGCCAGATATCGATTGCCGTTCTTTTGATTCCCCTTGCCCTTTTTCTTTCCATTGCTCGTCCAGAGACTGGGCACCTTTCTGCAATAAGACACGTAATCACCGACTTTCGAGAATCGACTGATTGGTCCCGTTTCCAGCATGATGGTGAGGCTAAGAATGTTACCTACTCCAGGCATCGTCCGAAGCAACGTGTATGGCTCTTTCAATCGACTGCGGTTTCTAACCTCAGTCTCGATGTACCGAATCTTACCTCCTAAAAAATCAATTGCGTCTTTGCTGACAGCGCCAGCCAAAAACAATTCTTCTTGATCGCTCAGAAAAGGAGCAACTCGATCTTCTTGAACGACCTTAATATCATTGGCACTCAGTTTGACACCGCAATTTCTGGAAATGATATTCTGCAAGCTTATAATTAGCGAGGTCCTGAGTTTTACTAGGTGCCCCCGTTTCCGGAGCAAGTCACGTACGGGCCTCTCTGCCTTTGGATAAATATAACCCTCCGGCAATATCCCTAGTCGCCGCATTTCGGCTAGCCAGAACGCATCATCGGTATCATCGGAATGTTTGAGTCCTGAATATTTTTGTATCGCGGATGGGTTGGCAAGGTGAACCTTGTATTTTTCATCCATAAGTAATCCACCAGCCAATACCAATTGTACGTCGACTCGACAACGATGCTCGCAAGGTCCTCTTTGTACGGATCGAGGAAATGGAGAATATTCTCCGGTACGTTTTTAAGCTTCGTTCGTACAACCCTTTTTCCGTTCTGATCGATAATGCCGACGTACGTGTTGTTTGAGTGAAGATCCAATCCACAATGTAGTTTCATGCCGCACCTCCTCTATGAAGTTTTTCACTTCGTCCCAGCATAGTAAAGAATGTTGTTGGTTGCTGCTGTGCTGGAGGTGCCTCTTATATTATTATCAGCATAGCTGTCGCCTC
>CAVYNW010000013.1:0-147606 GCA_963769955.1 uncultured delta proteobacterium | reverse complement strand
ACCGCGCTGGTTTTCGAGAACATGGACCGAGCCCAGCTCACCCCGCTCGGAGACGTGTCGACCCCCAGCCTTTCAGACCTGTTCGTGGCGCTCATGCAGCGCCAGACCGCCATCCCCGGAGAATGAAAATGACAGCCATGATCGCCCTTGTCAGACGCGAACTGCTCGAACATCGGACGGCCTTCATCATCGCCCCGGCGGTTCTTCTGGCCGTCATCACCCTGACCGCCCTGACGGCCCTGTTTTCCGGTCACTACCAAACCGGCGAATTGCCGGCCGAACTCAGCGGCAGCGGTCAATTGTTCGCCGCCTTTCTCGGTATCGGCTTCATGGCCTGGTCGGTCTATCTGCTGGTCGCGCTGGTCTTCTATTTCTCGGACAGCTTTAGCGCCGACCGCAAGGGCAATGCCATGCTGTTCTGGAAATCCATGCCGCAGACCGATTTCAAGATCCTGTCGGCCAAGGCCCTGGCCGGGATCAGCATCTTTCCCGCACTGATTCTCGGCTTCGGCCTTATAACCGGGCTGATCCTCTATCTCCTCTCGTTTCGGGCGTCCGCGCTCCTGTCCTTCTCGGTCACCCCGGCACCGCTCGATGCCCTGTGGATCTATGTGCAGCTGGCCGTCGTGGCCGTCGTGTTCTACGCCCTGAACATCCTCTGGTATGCGCCGCTCCTGGCCTTTGTGGCCGGGCTTTCCACCCGCTTCGGCGGCTGGTCGATCCCGCTGGCGGTCATCAGCCTCGTCACCCTCACGGTGCTGGAAAAAATCCTGCTGTTCGGCGAGGATGGGCCGATCGCCGGCTATCTCGGCTATCGCCTGCAGGGCATCATCCATCGTGGCGAATTCGGCGATCACGAGATCAGTCAGCTCGCCGGCTCCTACCTCAACGCCATCCCCGAACTGCTCGCCCGCATGGACTGGACGCAGACGGCAATCGGGCTGGTCTTCACGCTTGTGGTGATCTATCTGGCCAGCGAATATCGCCGCCGCTACATAATCACCTGAAACGGCTCTGCGCTGCCGCAGGCTGATCTGTCAGCATTCCGGCAGCGACACGCTTAGCCCGCCCAGCGAGGTTTCCTTGTAGCGCGCGTCCATGTCGCGGCCGGTCTGGCGCATGGTCTCGATGCAGGCGTCGAGCGGCACGAAATGGTGCCCGTCCCCGGCCAGCGCCAGTGATGCGGCCGCCACCGCCTTGACCGCGCCCAAGCCCGTTGCGCTCGATGCAGGGCACCTGCACCAGCCCTTTGACCGGATCGCAGGTCATGCCGAGATGGTGTTCGAGGGCGATCTCGGCGGCATTCTCCACCTGGGCGTTGTTGCCGCCGAGCGCCGCGCACAGCGCCGCCGCCGCCATCGCCGAGGCCGAGCCGACCTCGCCCTGGCACCCGACCTCGGCGCCCGAGATCGAGGCGTTGTACTTGATCAGCCCGCCGATCGCCGCCGCGGTCAGCAGCATGTCGCCGATCTTTTCCGATCGGCACCGGGCACGTGTTCGAGATAATAGCGCATCACCGCCGGAACGACCCCCGCCGCGCCATTGGTCGGTGCGGTGACCACCTGCCCGCCGGCGGCATTCTCCTCGTTCACCGCCATGGCGTAGGCGCAGAGCCAGTCGACGGCACTGTGCAACGGGGCCGAATTCAACCCGTCCGCAGCCTTGAGTTTGGCAGCCACGCCTCTTGCCCGGCGTGGGACATGCAGCCCGCCCGGCAGTTCGCCGCTTGCGGTCAGGCCGCGCTCGATCGATGCATTCATTGCCGTCCAGAATTCCGGCCAGGCGCGAACCGACCTGGTCGGGTGCGCTCGCCTTGGCCAGTTCGTTTCGGCGTTTCATCTCGGCCACGCTGAGGCCGGATTCGTCCCCCATCTGGAGCATTTCGGCGGCCGTATCGAAAGCGTAGGGAGCGTCCGGACCCGGTTCGATGGCAGTATCGCGGCTTTCCATCTCTGCCGCCGTCAGTACGAACCCGCCCCCCACAGAATAGTAGGTTTCCTCGCAGATCAGCCCACCGTCGCCGCCGGCCAGATGGAAGATCATGCCATTCGGATGCTTGTCGAGCCGTGACCTGCGGTCGACCACGATAGCGGTTTCGGGATCGAGGTCTACAATCCGGCCCGCAATGGTCACGGTCCTGTCAGTTCCCAGTTTGTCGAGCAGCCCGGCGAACGCCTCCCGGTCGTAGGTCTGCGGGCTCAGCCCGAGAAATCCGGCCAGCACCGCCCGGTGCGTACCATGGCCTTCGCCGGTATAGGCCAGCGACCCGTAAAGGGTGCAACTCAGTTTCGCGTTGCCAACCGATGGCAACATGGTGCTGGCGTTGTCGACAAAGGCCCGCGCCGCCAGCATCGGTCCCATCGTATGCGAGGACGACGGTCCGACCGAGATCTTGAAGATGTCGAAGACCGATACGAACATGCTCCCTCCGGCAAGGCAGGCGTGACACGCCGCGCGCCAAAGCGCAACGACTTCCACATCCGCCCACACCGGAGAGCATCGGCCCGTTTTCGGCGGCTCCGCCAGCCTGTTTGCGCCGTGACACGGCGGACAGGTGACGAATCCACTATCGCCACGGATTGCTGAAAACGGCCTGCAAAGGGCTGAGATCCGTGGCTGCAAGAGGATCGATCAGAACCGTCTTGTGCTCTGTTGAGACCTGGATCAGGCAGACTTTTTCCTGGTAGTTGTGCATCGAGTCGGCTTCCAGGTCGACAGCGATCGTCGTCTCTTTGGCCAGAAGCCTGGCCAGTTCTGCGACCTGATCGTCGCTTGTCAGTATTTCAATCTGTTCCATCTCACTTCTTTCATTTCTGGGTTTTTCAGCCACACGCCGCAAGGACTATACCATTTCCTGCAGATAATTGAAGGTCGATGTTCCCGGTAGGGGCACATCCTGATCACAGCCGGCCAATACGCGACGGACCTCGGCAGAAGACGCTCCAAGGTGGCAGAGATCGACCACGAAACGACGGCAGCCCATCTTGTGCAGTTCGGCGAGATGGCCGATCAGCGAAAAATCCTGTTCCGGGCGAACCACCGTCAAGCCGTTGCGGTTTTCGACACGGTAAGCCTCGTCGCGATCAGAAACCATCGGTTGCTCAGACTTGATCCCTTTCAAGGGAATCCGCGAAGTCATCATCGGCAGGTTGGCATAAACAGTGACCGCCAGGGGCAGTCCGGTCTCGCGATTGAGGAGCGCGGAAAAATTCTCACGATCGTCCTCAACGTAGAGGGTCGCTCCTGAAAGGCCCAGCTCGCGCCAGCTTAGAGCCGCCTGGCTGTTGGTTGTAAACAAACGGTAGCCACTCTCCAGCAAGAGGCCTTGCGTGCCGTCAAAGAGCATCAGCTGGCCGATATTCTGCAAGCGGAAGCGCTTGAAACCGGCATCGAGCAAAAGCTTGATCTCCGCTTGAAAAGCAGGCCAGTCGGCATCAAAAATTGCCAGGGGCAAGTCCCAGAGGATCTGCTCCGCAGCTTTTGCCGCGCGTCCGCCAGCAGCAAGCTTGTTGCAGGCTCCCGGCGTGAGCGGCAGGATCAACTCGTCTACACCCTTCTGCCTTGAGCAGGGAAAGATCATGCAGGTTGCTGCTGGCCACGGCAACGCAAGGCTTGGAGTTCGGAGGCATGCCAGCAGGGACCAGATCGGCCATGGCCTGGCGACGGTGGTCGGTGCGCGCCTCGTGCTGGCGGACCTCAAGGAGTTCGGCCAGCTCCTGATAAAACTCGCGACGAACCGCGTTGAGTCGGCTGAGCGGCAGGACCACGGCAGGCAGCGGACCACAGTCGAGACGACCCAGGGCCAGCGGCAGCTGCCCGGTTTTGCCGAAGACCTTGGCCAGAACTTCCTGCGACAGACGGCCGGTCCCTGGCCGGGAAGGATTCCACGCTGAAGTGGCGGCTCAAGGACAGGCCATGTGAAGTCGCGGTCACCTCGATACGATCAGTGCCCGGCATCTTGAAGACAAGCTCAATCACCGCCTTGCCCGGCGTGACACTTTCCAGACGTTTGCGGCAGGCTGACTGGCTCAGGTTGAAGGCCTGCCCCGCAGACACCTTGAAGATGCGATCCCCGGCACGGAACGCCTTGTCTGGCGGGCAGCCGACGGCAACCCGCTCGCCGCTGCCTGGCCCGACTGACCTCCTTGCCGGCCAGGCGCAGATCACGAATGGTAAAGGCCGTGCCCGGCTTGTCGGTCGCCGGCTGGATGCGCAGGCGATCACCGAGATGAATCGGATCACGTGAAACAAAGCTCAACAAGCCCCCCTGGCATTGGGCGACTGAACCGATCAGGCGACCGGTGGCGCCATGCACGCCGGGATTCACCATGTCGGTTGGTTGATTGCCCGGCAGAAAGCCGCGGGTCGGCTGGCGGCCGAAAGAATCCTTGAGCAATTCCTTGGCCGTAACGATCGCCGTCGCACGATCTCGCTTCGGACGCGTCGATCACCGTGCGATAGGCCTCGACAACCTTGGCCACGTACTCGGCACTCTTCATGCGTCCTTCGATCTTGAAGCTCATCACCCCTGCCGCAGCCAGCTCGGGCAGCAGGTCGATCGCCGAGAGGTCGTTGGGTGAGAAGTAGTAACCGTCCTTGCCCTTGTGATGATAACGCCGACGACAGGGCTGGGCGCAGCGGCCGCGATTGCCGCTCAGGCCACCGAGCCAGGAGGAGAAGCTGCACTGCCCGGAGAGGGAGAAGCAATGAGCACCGTGGATAAAATGTTCGAGGTCGAGGCTGGTTGCCCTCTTGATTGCAGAAATTTCTTGCAGACTCAACTCGCGGGCCAGCACGGCACGGGCGAAGCCGAGGCGCTCCGCCATTTTGACTCCGGCGGCGTTGTGAATCGTCAATTGCGTCGAAGCGTGCAGTTCAATGCCGGGGAAATGCCGCTTGGCCAGGCGCCAGACGCCCATATCCTGCAGGATCACCGCATCAACGCCGATCGCTTCTACGGCAGCGAGAACATCAATCAGATGGGAGAGCTCTTTTTCTTTAACCAGGGTATTGAGGGTGAGAAAGACTTTGCGCTGCCGGGCATGAGCATAACCGACCATGCGCTCCAGCTCGTCGCGATTGACGTTTTTGGCCTTGGCCCGCGCAGAAAATTCCTTGAGGCCGACATAAACCGCGTCGGCGCCGAATTCCATGGCTGCGAAGAAAGCTTCGAGGCTGCCAGCGGGCGCGAGCAGTTCGGGTTTTTGTGATGTTTGCACGTGGGTCATTTTTACTTGCTTGATCGAAACAAAAAACCGGGAAAAACCCGGCCAACCAAATACTTGTGCACCTTAGCATGTGAGCGTGTGAAGTGGCAAGCAGTGGAAGGACGAGGTTAGAATGTTAAACACTTGGTGTTCTGGTGCAAAACCGGCGGTTCTTGTTCCGCTAAACGCCTTCTTGTTTACCCTCCCCGTGTGCCGCAGCCGAAGGCGAATGGATTAACGTTGATCAGCAGGGCGAACTGTTTGAGGCGCTAGCCGAGTTTTCGCCCTGCCAACGTTCATCTTTTCGACTTCGGGAACCCTGCACAGCAGGGCAAGGCTTCGGGTCGTTTTCTTTTGCTTGCGTTTTCTTTGTCGACACAAAGAAAATGAAGTTGCTGGCGGGCAACCCCCGCCGGTTTTGAGGTTTGTCCCCTTACCTCCACCTTTCCCCATCCCAGGCACACAGCGTAAAATGCCCCGGCCGGGTCCCGGTAATCGCCAGGGACTGCTCGCCCTGGGTGAGGTAAATCGCCCCCGGCCCCATGGCGCTGAAGCCATGATGATCAAACTTGATGCACGGCTTATCATGACAGGGCGCATAATTCGGACTGGCAAAGGAAACGGCACTTGCCGGGGCCCCGCTGCTGTTGCTGCAGGCACGACGATCGATGCCAGCGGCCCAGCCGAAGGAAACATCGGCAGGGAGGCTGTTGCTGCCAGAGCAGAGTCGCCTCGCCTGTGTCTGCAAGACCATCGGCGTTGCCATCCTGCCAGGCATAAGCGGCATAAGCGCTCGCAGCCGGGTCAAAAACCAGGAAGCTGCGCTGCATGACCAGAGCTCCGTTGTTCAGGGTCAGGCTGCCGGCCCTTTCCGCACGCCCCTGTACCGCCTTGAGGTCTTCGAACAGCCTCTGCCCGGCTTTTTTCAGCCGCCAGTCACCAAGCATTTGCTGCCCTGCCCAGGTCGCCATACCTGCCATAATACCGATCAGAGCGATCACCAGCAGCAACTCCAGAAGGGTAAAGCCTCTATCTCTGCGAAGCCTTCTGCCCTGCTTGGCCAAAAAACCAGCAACAGCCCTTCATCGCTGCCTCCACGACAGGACCCTGACTGACCCCTGACCGCCGACAGGACCCTGCAGCCGGCTGGCCGTGCCCAGTTGGGTCACCTCACCGGTCAAGGTTACGGCAACAGCGACACCCGGTGCCGTCGCCAGGCGTCCGATCGCCGCCGCTTCGAGGTCGCGACTGAGTTCTTCCTCTCCCTCCTGGTTGAGCGCGATAATCCGACCCTGCGTGCCTGTTTCCAGCGGAGAGGATGAGCGAGAGGTAATTGCGTGCGGTCGCAAGGATAACATTGCCTGCCGCATCGAGCAGGGGCGTCTCCCAGACTTTCTCCCCCGGCTGTAGGGCATAACGCCAGCGCAGACGCCCGCCAGCGGCAAAAATTTCAACGGCATACAGCCCATAGCTATAATCTTCGTCCGTGCCCTCAACACCGCCGGTACCAAAGATCGCCAATCGATCATGGACCGCCACCCCGGCACCGACCGGCTCAGCGGCGCCTCCGGGTGCAACGAACACAGGGCCATCACCGTAGGCCTGGCCATCGTCAAGCCCGAGCGCCCAGAGCCGCCCGGCCAGGTCGCCGAAGACCAGCGTGTCGCTGCGGTCGATCACCACTGAGATCCATCAGGGCGGGAACCGCTGGCGTGGCATCGACGACGGCTCCTGCTGCCGAATAGGCCGCAGTAAACTGCCAGAGGAGCGCCCCCCTTGCCAGGGTCAGGGCCAGAGCATGGATCGCTGCGGAATCTTCACCTCCTGCAGAATCGGAGGTCAGGTAGAGACACTCTTTTGCAGTTGTTGCCGCACTGCAGCTGCCCAGGATGACCCCTCGGGTTCTCCCGACGCCGTCGCCCGGCAGCAACCTCTCCCACAAGAGCTCGGGTTGATAGGGGTCGCTGACATCCAGCACAAAAAGGTTGCTGCGACGAGCCGGGACAAGGGTGCCGGTCGCCACCAGCAGGGTGTGCCAATGACGGAGGCCATCGCCATCGAGATCCAGGAAGACCTCCCTGACAAGTGGCGGACCATCGAGGTGCACAGCCAACTCGCCAGGACCATCAAGCGGCTGGTCTTTAAGATTGGCAAGAAAACTGCCGGGGAGATAGGCCCACAGCTCTGCACCGGCGTCATAATCATCCTCCTGGAAATCGTTGCGATCAGCGTTCCAGTGACTGACAAAGAAAGCATGCAGCATGCCGTCCTCTCCACCGGCATAAAGAACCCGGTCACGGCGGCTGGCATCCGTATCAAGCGGACGGCTACCGACCAGCACCGGTGAAGAACGACTGATACTCCAGAGTCGCCGGGGATCCTCGCCGAAACCGGCCGGCTGTTCCGGCGTGCCGCCACGTCGCCCCCGTACTGCGTGCAGCAGAATTTCCGCCTCAGTCTGCGACTCGACGGCCATTGCCGGTTGCAAGCTGGCCAGAGAAGTCGGCAGAGAAAGGCAGCTGTTCAGCGTCAAGATTGGTGAAGATGCTGCGGTAGAGGTTGCCGGGATTAATCGTTGTCGGTGGATCGCCGCTGCTGAAATCACCTGGGGCACTGCCTGTTCCGGCTAGAGGCATTCTCTCAGCAGCATCCCAGAGGGTGACAGGAAAGCTGTCGAGCAGATCGATGGCCCGCAGATGACCGCGATGATCGGGAAGGTCGTGCTGGCGATGTAAAGAACACCGTCAGCGAGGACCGGGGTCGTGGTTACATATTCCTGCTGCATTTCAGCAGCCAGGCAAGAGTTGCCGCAAAGCGCTGCGCTCATGCAACAGATCAACAGTTGAACAAAGCTCCGCCAGAATATCATTATCCCCCTCCGGATAAGAGTTTTCGCCATATCAGCTTCCAATTGCTTCAGTCGGCAATCCCGTAAGTCGTCACCGGCTGACCGGCAAGTTCATTTGCCGAAAGGCCAGAACGATCAACAGCTCCATTCGCCGCCGGAGTAAAACCGCACAAGCTCTCTACCATCGCCTCTATCCCCTCTCTGCCCCTGGCACGCGCCAGCACGAAGATTTTCAAATCGTTGTCACGACTCAGATCACCATCGCCGTCCGGGTTGTCGCGCAGGAAGATTTCAACCTCGATGCCGTTGACCTGTGTCACCCAGCCCGGTGTCGTCGGGTAACTCCTGTCTGTGTCGGCGGTCAAAAATGTCTGCCAGCCTCCGGCACTGGCATAATCAGCGGACAAGTATCCGACGTGCCGCTTCGATGCCTGCCTGGGCCGCCCAGAAAACTTGTTGCCGATGATTGGCGTCTGCGGTCTGCCGGGTCGATTGCCAGACCTTCTCGGCAAGCAGATCAGCCATAGCCAGAAGCACAGACAGGATCAGCAGCAGGTTGATCAAGGCCATGCCCCGCTCATTGCAGACCATGATTCTTGACCTCGACCAAACGGGACAGCTGAACGCGGCGATAGTGATCCTGATAAGGGCCGTACTGACAATTGCCCAGTCGGTAAGTCTTCTCATCGAGGTAATCTCGATCGGAGCGCAGATCTTTCACCAGCAGATTGATACGTACCCCGCGCACATCCTCAGGTCTGGCCGGTTGGTCAACCAGGGAGCCATCTTTGAGCAGATATTCGAATTGCAAACCATCCACGGCATCATCGAGGATGTCGCGACTGGTGAAATCGTCCCGCCGCAAACGCTTGCTGGCCGAGAAAGGTTCGAGCAGGTAGCTGCTGGCCCGCACACCGAGCAGCTCCGTTTCGGTTGGCACATCCCTGAGCAAGGGCTGGTTCAGCTCCACAACCAGGTCGGCGCTGCGGACACTGTAAGGAACGCGATGGTTGGCCAGCACCAGCAGGCTGATCGCTTCCGGGGCAGGCAGAAGCTCCCGGCTTGAACCCGGGCTGATATTGGCCCTTCGGCTCAGAAGCAAACTGTCTTCCCCCACAACCCCGGGCTGGGTAAGATGAATCGGCGGAGAGAAGGAGACCGCCTTAACGATCGTCAGCAGGTCATCCTGGTCGTTATGATCTTGCGGGAGAATCGAAAAGGGCAGGTCTTCGACAGGATCACCGGCGAGGCTGTCGTGGGTCAGCATCAGGGGCGAGCCATCTGCCAGCGCAGGGCTCGCTCCGAGCAGAAAAGCGGCATCACGGATATCCCTGGCAAGAAATCGAATCAACCGTTCGGCACGATCCTGCAGATCATTGCGGCTGACTTCTGCCAGAATTCGCGACTGGTAGCTGATCAGCATCTGCAAAAGCAGGGTCCCGACCAGGCTTGCAATCGTCATGGCAACCATCAATTCAACAAGAGTCACACCGTCACAGGCAGATTGCTTCATGGCGCAGAGCGGACTGTTTGCAATTGGTAGCGGTGATTCTGGCCGCGCTGCTGCCAGATTGCCGACACGGTAATCCTGCTCTGCCCGCTCTGCGGCACATCCGGCTCGACCTGCGGTTGAAGCTCGATATCGCCAACCAGCAGAGCTGTTTCTGTGGCCTGGACCAGGCCGGCATAATCGATCACCTGCAGCTCCGCCATGATCTTCACTCGCCAACCTGCGCGCCTGGGCATTGCGGCTGTTGTCGTGGTTCACCTGCAGACTGCCCAGCAACAGAGGCAGCAGCGCCATGCTGGTGACCAGAAAAATCACCAGCGACACCATCACCTCAACCAGCGTAAAACCTTCTTTACCGTTTGTTTGATTCATTGACTCTCCCCTCCAGACAAAACAAACAGATAACAAAACTTCAAGAGCAACCGTTTCAACCCATCAGGCCCTGGTCTGCCAGACTGATATAACGGCCGCTGCCGATAATAATATGGTCAAGCACCCTGACCCCCATCAAGGCTCCGGCATCACGCAGCCGGGTGGTTAATTCCAGGTCCTCACGGCTCGGTTCCGGGTCCCCCGAGGGGTGATTATGGACAAACAGCACGGCGGCGGCAGATTCCCGGATCACCGGCTGAAAGACTTCACGGGGATGCACGATGCTGGCGTTGAGGCTGCCTTCGGAGACCTGGATTTCCCGCAGCACGCGGTTCTTGCTGTCGAGCAGAAGGCTGAGGAAAACTTCTTTTTTGCGGTCGCGCAGACGTTCGTGGAAATGGGCAAAGACTTGCCGGGAGCTGGTAAAACGGGTTCCCGGGGCCAGGGGCAGTCGCGGCAAAGCGCCGCGCCAGTTCGCCGAGGGCAAGAATCTCCGCGGCCTTGGCCGGACCGATGCCCGGCACCTTGCAGAGTTCGGTCGCCGTCGCCGCAACCATGGCACGCAGGGAACCAAAGCGGGTCAGCAGCTGCCGGGACAAATCAAGCGCACTGCTGCCAGTGCCTGCATGTCCGCTACGCAGGATCAACGCCAGTAATTCGGTATCGCTGAGTGTTGCCGAGCCTCTGGACAGAAGCTTCTCACGCGGCCGGTCAGCCACGGGCCAGTCCTTGATACAGGACATCGCCCCCTCCATTAAATTTTAAAAATATCAATCACATTAAATAAGAACTGCTGAATTATTACAGAAAACTCTCGAGATGCAAGTCTCAGGTCTGATAAAAAAGCGAAATTGCTGACAATAGCCTCATTTCGAATCTTTTCACTTAAAAGTCGCTGCGGCCTTCCAGGCAAGCTATAGTTGACTTATACTGAAATCCGCATCTATCATGAAATATCAACGACATCAAAGCTTGACGACGCCGGTCGTCAGGCTCTTGCTACTTCAAAGGAACCGTTATGGCTTTACTTAAAATTCGACATTATCCCGATCCGGTCCTCAAGCAGGTTGCCGATCCGGTCACCGATTTCGACGATTCCCTGCGGCAGCTGGCCCACGATATGGCCGAGACCATGTATGCCGCGCCGGGCGTCGGTCTTGCCGCACCCCAGGTCGGCATCAGCAAGCGCCTGACGGTCATTGACTGTTCCGCGCGGGACGAAGAGGCGCAGTTTCTGGTTCTGGTCAACCCGGAGATTATTGATCAGGACGGTGAAAGCTTTGAGGAAGAAGGCTGTCTGTCGGTGCCGGAATACTATGCCAAGGTCAACCGCAGCGCCACGGTCAAGGTACGCTTTCAGGACCTCGATGAAAAGACCCACGTCATCGAGGCGCAAGGCCTGACATCGATCGCCTGCCAGCACGAAATCGACCATCTCGACGGCATCCTCTTTGTCGACCACCTCTCGCCGCTCAAGCGCAGCATGTTTCGCAAGAAGTGGCAGAAAATCCAGGAACACTTAACGGAGCAGATGTAAATGCAGCCACAAGAGTCTACGAACCGTTTTCATGGGAACCCCCGATTTCGCCCTGCAGACCCTGCAGGGCTTAATTGATGCAGGCTGCAACATGGTCGGCGTCTACACCCAGCCTGACCGGCCGAAAGGGCCGCGGCAAGCAGTTGGCGGCGCCACCGGTCAAGGAGCTGGCACAGAAATACGGCATCCCCGTTTACCAGCCGCTCAAGCTGCGTCAGCCGGAAGCGGTCGCCGAACTCGAAGCGCTCGCCCCCGATCTGATCGTGGTGGTCGCCTACGGCCAGATTCTGCCGAAGAGCGTACTCGAGATTCCCGCACACGGCTGCATCAACGTCCACGCCTCGCTGTTGCCCAAATATCGTGGCGCGGCACCGATCAACAAAGCGATCATCGACGGTGAAACGGAAACCGGCATTACCACCATGTACATGGATGTCGGCCTCGACACCGGCGACATGCTGGTCAAAAAAACCCTGTCGATCGGAGCCGATGAAACAGCCGGCGAACTGCATGATCGCCTGGCCAGCCTCGGCCGCGAGACGATGGAAGAGACTCTGCGGCAGCTCTGTGCCGGCACCCTGCAGCGGAAGACGCAGGACGACGAGCCAGAGCACTTACGCGTCGATGATGAAAAAAGAAGACGGCCGCATCGACTGGAGTCGCTCGGCCGAGGAGATTCATAACCAGGTGCGCGGCCTTGATCCCTGGCCGGGCGCCTACACCACCCTTAACGGCGAGCTGCTCAAACTGGCCGAAACCAGCCCGGAGGCCGACAGCGGCGGCGAACCCGGCACATTGTCATCGCAGCAGACCAGCATGGCGTATGCATGTGGCCTGCGGCAGCGGCTCCTTGCGATTCAAAGAGCTGCAGCTGGCCGGCCGCAAACGTCTGGCGGCGGCAGATTTTCTGCGTGGCTGCCGCCTGCAAACCGGCGCATGATGCTGGAATAAGAGCGCAGATATCGCTATAGCCAACGCCTTGATTTCCGGCGATTCAGTCGCTATATTGTAACTCTCACGTAACAAGAACCTCGATCAACCTTTTTCAACAGAAGGCTTTTAAATAATGAACACCTTGCGCACCGTTGTTCTGCTCACGGTTTTAACCCTCGGCCTGGTTTTTATCGGCGGCATGATCGGCGGCCAGCAGGGCGCCCTCTTCGCCCTGATCCTGGCCGGTGTCATGAACATGGGCTCTTACTGGTTTTCCGACAAGATCGTCATCAAGATGTATCGCGGCAACCAGGTCACCAGCGGCCCGCTTTTCGATGTCGTCGCCGAGATCTGCCAGGCCAACCAGCTGCCGATGCCCAAGGTTTACACCCTGCCGCAAACGACCCCCAACGCTTTTGCCACCGGCCGCAACCCGGAACACGCCGTGGTTGCCGCCACCGAAGGGATCATGCAGTATCCTCTCCCAGGACGAGCTGAAAGGGGTCATGGCCCACGAGATGAGCCACGTCATGCATCGCGACATCCTGATCGGCTCGATCGCCGCGACCATCGCCGGGGCCATCGCCTACCTGGCGCACATGGCCCAGTGGGCGGCTATTTTCGGTGGTTTCGGTCGCAATGACGAAGACAGCAACCCGCTCGCCCTGATCGCCCTGGCCATTATCGCGCCGATGGCCGCCATGCTGATCCAGATGGCGATCTCCCGTTCCCGTGAGTTCGAGGCCGACAAGGGCGGCGCTCAGCTCTGCGGCAATCCCCTCTCCCTGGCCAATGCCCTGCGCAAGCTGGAGAATGCCAATCAGAGCCGCCCCATGCACCGGGTTAACGAGGCAACAGCACACATGTTTATCGTCAACCCTCTACGCGTGGCGGTGGTGTTACAGCTCTTTTCACCACTCACCCGCCGATGGCTGAGCGGATTCGCCGTCTTGAGAGATGGCTCAAAGCTGAAATAGCTTGTTTGCCAGGGGACGTATCTCGCCCCCTTTTCTTACTGATAGAGACCCACATCATCGCCTAACAGGGGTCAGGTCTACACATTTCACAAAAAATGCACTTTCCACAGAAAATGTGAAATGTGTAGACCTGCCCCCTAAGAAACCAGACGAATGTAAAATGCCCAGCAATAACCAACAACCCAGACCCTATGGACGCCCGCTTCGGAGCCTATGATATCCTGCAGCGCGTCGAAGAGGGCGGTTATGCCGACCGTCTTCTGGACGGCTATCTTGAGCGTCATCCGGGCATGGACCCGCGCGAACGAGGATTGTTGACCGAACTGGTCTATGGTATGCTGCGCCTGCGCGGCCGGACTCGATTTTGCGCTGCAGCACTTCTCCCGGCAGCCTCTGCAGCGCCTCGAACCCAAAGCCCTGCTGCTGCTGCGCCTTGGCGCCTACCAGTTGCTGGAGCTCGACCGCATCCCACCACACGCAGCGGTGCACGCAACCGTTGAGCTGGCCCACCAGGTTGGCATGGGGCGGGTCGCCGGACTGGTCAACGGCACCCTGCGCACCCTGGATTCGTGAGCAAACCACGATCAACTGGCCGACGCCGGAGAACCTGAAGGCCTACCTGCAGCAGGTCTGCAGCCTGCCGCCCTGGCTGGCCAAGGAGCTGCTGCGCCAGTTTCCCAATGCCGACTCCCGCGCGCTGGCCGAAGCTCTTCACCAGGGCAGCGCCGCTGAGTTTGCGAACCAACACCTTAAAGACCGATCGCGAGTCCCTGCTGCGGCGCTGGCGGAAGCCGGGCACATTGCCAGGCCCTGTCGTTATCGCAGCCGAAGGGATCATTGTCGAGAAACGCGCTGCGCAGCCCTTGCCCGGTGACAGTGACGGCTGGTACCAGGTCCAGGACGAAGCCAGCATGTTGATGGCTCACCTGCTCGATGCCGCAGCCTGGCGAGACAGAATCCTTGACGCCTGCGCCGCCCCCGGTGGCAAGACCACGCATATTGCCGCGCTTGACCGACAACCAGGCCAGGATTCTGGCCCTGGAAAAACATCCACAGCGGGTTGAGCTGATCAACCAGGGCGCCGAACGCATCGGCGCCAAAGCATCGAGGCCCGCTGCTGGGATCTGACTGAAAAACCGGATTTTCTGCGAAGAGCAGAGCTTTGACCGCATTCTCGTCGACGCCCCCTGCAGCGGCCTTGGCGTCCTGCGCCGCAACCCCGAGAGTCGCTGGAGCCGGCGGCCGGCCGACATCAAGGAACTGGTCGAGCTGCAGCGGACTATTCTCAAACAGGTCGCACCCCTGTTGCGCCCCGGCGGCCATCTGCTTTACTCGGTCTGCACCTTCACCGCTGCCGAGACCGACGCCATGGTGCGATAACTTTCTCGCCACACATCCCGGCTTTATACAAGAAGATTTTCGCACCCTCTTGCCCGCAGAATGGCAGGAACTGACCACTGACAAAGGTTGTGTGCGGACCTTGCCGCATCGTCACGATGGTATGGATGCTTTTTTTGCCGCACAGATTCGTGAAAAGCTGAGCCGTTAGATCATTCTCAGCCCTGACTGGTCAAACCTTTTCAAATAGGTTATAAAGGTTCTGTTCTTTATCTTTTCTTCGTGCTCTTCGTGATCACATGGCATGATCCACTTTTACCGGAGTTGCAAATGATCAAGATCTCCCCATCGATCCTTTCCGCTGATTTTTCCCGTCTCGGTGAAGACGTTCAGGCCGTTGACCGCGCCGGCGCCGACTACATCCATATCGATGTCATGGACGGCCACTTTGTGCCCAACATCACCATCGGTCCGCTGGTGGTCGATGCCCTGCGCAAAGTCACCGACAAGCCTCTCGATGTGCACCTGATGATCGAGAACCCGGACCTTTATATCCCCGACTTTGCCAAAGCCGGCGCCGACATCATCACCGTTCACCAGGAAGCGGTCGCGCACCTGCATCGCACCGTGCAGTTGATCAAGAGCCTCGGCAAGAAGGCCGGAGTCTCGCTCAACCCGGCCACCCCGGTGGAAACCCTCGATGTCATCCTCGACGAGCTTGACCTGGTACTGATCATGTCGGTCAACCCCGGCTTCGGCGGTCAGTCTTTCATCCCCTCGGCGCTCGACAAGATCCGCGCCCTGCGCCAACGCATCACGCAACGCGGGCTCGCCACCGAGCTGGAAGTCGATGGCGGCGTCAAGATTGATAATATTCGTGAAGTGGTTGCCGCGGGAGCCGACGTCCTGGTTGCCGGCAGCGCCGTTTTCAACACCGACGATTATGCCGCAACCATCGCCGCCCTACGGGAGAATGCTGCCAGCACAACAGCATGATGCTTGACCGCAGACGCCTGGCCAGTCATCTGCAGGCTTTTCCCACAACAAACCATTCCGCTTGCCTCCTTGCGCCCGGCCGCAGTGCTGATTCCTCTCTATCAGCGTAACGACCGCGACTACCTGCTCTTTACCGAGCGCACCGCACACCTCGAGCATCACGCCGGAGAAATTTCTTTTCCCGGCGGCGGCTATGATCACGGTGATCACCGATTTAAGTGCCACGGCCCTGCGTGAAACCGAAGAAGAGCTGGGGATAGCCCGCGCACGGATAAAAATCCTCGGACGCCTGGACGATTTTTATTCGGTGCATGGCTACCATGTTGTGCCCTTTGTCGGCACCATCCCCAGTCCTGACAACCTGCAGACACGATCCTTTTGAAATCGCCGGCACCTTTGAAGCCCCCCTCGATCATTTTCGCGACCCGTCGATCCATCGCGTTGAAAACTGGCAGCACCTCGGCCGCACCCACCCGGTCGACTTCTATGAGTTCGAGCAACACACCATCTGGGGTTTGACAGCCGCAATCCTGCGCCAGTTTATCGAGGAGACGGCAGGTCTTGGAACTGCAAGAGAGAATGACGCGGGAGGAAAGCAAACCGGGTTATTCATCGGCTGGATTAGGGTCATGCAGGATTCGGAAGAGACGATAGCCGCCCGGAATGGTTTACCCAGGGCAAGGGCAGGTTCAGAGCAGGGTGTCCAGTTCGCCCTTTTCGTTGAGATCAAAGAGTTCTATACAACCGCCGATCGGAGCATCGTTGATGAAAATCCCCGGGACCTGCAGGCTCTGGCTCGTTGCTGCATTTCTGCTGCCTTATGCTGGTCATCGGTGATATCATACTCGACGAAATTGACACCCTTGATGCGCAACAGCTCTTTGGCGCGATCACAATAGGCGCAATAAAGCTTGGTATAGATTTCAATCTTGATGCTCATGGCCGCTGTTTCCTGAGAGTTCTCTGTCTTTTGCGCAATCAAGACTACCCGAGACAGGGCAAGATGCAAGTTGCAGAAAGGAGATTTCCGGTGATTTTGAACTTTTTGCAAGGTTTTATGCGCCTTTGCCATCCTTTTCTCCCTGCTGGCGTGCAGCAGTCATGTTGACAAGTCGGCCAGCAAGATTGGCGAGATGAGTCGTGATGATTTCATGAATGCCTTGCGCTGGAAGCAGTACAAGGTTGCCGCCGAGTTCATGCTGCCGGAGAATCGCAAGGATTTTCTAGCCACCTTCAACAAGCTCAAAGATATCCACATCACCGATGTCAGGCTTCTCGATCTGCAGGAGATCTGCCGAAGGCCGACGTTTTGAGACATCAATCGAGATGGATTATTACCTGCTGCCCTCGGTCACGGTGAAGACCTTCAGCTTTGATCAGACCTGGGTTTATTTTAACGGTGAAGACTCGCCGCAAACAGGTTTCCTGATCATCACCTCCTTTCCTGACTTTCCTTGAAAATCGTGCAAATAATGGGCCACAAGATGACAGCCAAAGCAGTGCCAGGTTGCCGTTGCCGGCCGCTTCTCTTTGATTAAAAAAAACGGCTCTTTCCCTCCCGGACCGTCACCCTGACGAAAGCGTTCTCAGAACCCCAGAAAAAGCCCGTCAAGGGGCCTGTCAAGGCTCAATTTTCCCTTGATTTTGCAAGCATCCTTATGGTATTTAGCTGCATACTGTATACAAAATGAATAATAAAAACAAGGCTCACACTACGACCTGAAAAGGCGCCGAAGACGCTTTTTTGCTGTCTTTTTGTGCGCTGAAAAACTGACCGAAATGGGAGGTTCAACTTGGCTGAAGTCGTTTTTTCCAGCTGGGGCGGCAAGGTGATCGACAATCGGCAGGGTGGTGAGCCGGAAGCAGCGGCCTTCAAGCTGCCGGGCAACTATCTTGACGAAGGCAACGTAGGTGCCTTCATGGGCTGGGACGGCGTCATTGTCCTGGACAAAGATGTCGATATTGTCACCATGGCCGCTGAGTATATGAAGCGTGTCCAGGAGAAGTACTGTTGTGCCAAATGCACCCCCGGCAAACGTGGGACGCGGGTCATGATGGATACCCTGGCACGGATTCTTGCCGGACACGGCGAAGAGAGCGACCTGGACACCTTGACCGGATTGAGTGACCTGCTGGAAAACTGCAAGTGCACTCTCTGCATGACGGCAGCCAGGCCGATTCTCGATACGGTTAAATATTTCCGTGATGACTACCTGGCCTATTTGCGTGGCGAGCGCAAAAGCAAACAGGCCAAGGCCTATCGTGACAAGCTGACGGCGCCCTGCATGGATCGTTGCCCGGCGCACATTGATATTCCGGCCTATGTCGAAGGAATCAAGGACTATCGCCACGACGAGGCGCTCGGCACCATCCGCAACCAGCATGCCGATTCCGGCCGTCTGTGGCCGTGTCTGCCCGCATCCCTGCGAATCAGCCTGCCGCCGCGCCCTGATTGATGAACCCATCAGCATCATGGTGCTTAAGCGGGTTGCCTCCGACCATGAGTTGCTGCATGTGCAGGAACCGCCGATAAGGCCAAGGAGCCGACCGGCAAGAAGGTCATCGTCGTCGGTGCCGGCCCGGCGGGTCTGACCTGTGCCTACTACCTGGCGCTGGAAGGGCACAAAGTCAAGATCATTGACATGCTCAACGAGCCGGGCGGTACGGTTGCCGTCGGCATTCCCGATTATCGTATGCCGCGGCCGCTGCTGCAGCGTGAAGCGGACATCATCGCCGCTCTCGGCGTTGAAATCGAATACGGCGTCAAGCTCGGTCGCGATGTCTCGCTGCGGGAACTCAAAGAACAATACGATGCGGTCTTCCTCGGCACCGGCGCTTTCAAATCGAAGCCAATGGGCGTTGAAGGTGAAGACGAAGGCTACGATGGCTTCTCTGAAGGCGGCATCCACTACCTGCGCGCTGTCGCTCTGAACCAGGGCATGGTCACCCCCAAGCGTGTCATCGTCGTCGGCGGCGGCAACACCGCCATCGACTGTGTGCGCGTTGCCCTGCGCGAAGGGGCCGAGGATTCGATCCTGGTCTATCGCCGGACCCGCAAGGAGATGCCGGCAGAATCCTACGAGGTCGATGACGCCGAAGAAGAAAATGTCCAGTTCGAGTTCCTGCGTAACCCGACCAAGCTGATCGTCGAAAACAACAAGGTGGTCGGCGTCGAGGTGATCAAGATGGAACTCGGCGAACCGGATGATTCAGGCCGCCGTCGCCCCCAGGAAGTCCCCGGCAGCGAGTACGTCATTCCTTGCGACATGGTTATCCCGGCGATCGGCCAGGATCCCGACCTCTGCTACCTTGAGGACGGTGATTACGGCATCAAGCAGACCCGCTGGAACAGTATCGTCACCAAGGGTGGCACCATGATGACCGATAACGAAGGGCGTCTTCGCCGGTGGCGACTGTGAGTACGGCGCCATGACCGTCGTCCTGGCTGTCGGCCACGGCCATCGCGCCGCCCGCGCCATGCACCGCTACCTCACCGAAGGCAAAGCCTATCTCGACGAAGAGGATGCCATGGAAGATATCGTCAACAACCTCGGCGTCTTCGACAAGAACGAGAATGTCGGCATCGTCGGCGGCCTGCACCGCGAGCATCAGCCCAAGATCAACGGTGCCGAGCGTGCCAGAACTACGAGGAAATCGAACTGGCCATGCCGGAAAGTCAGGCAGTCAGGGAAGCCGAACGCTGCCTGCGCTGTTACCGCGTTGCCATGCTGGCAGTTAACTAACGATACTATGCACTTACCGATAAATTGATTAAAAGGCAGATTCGATGATCAACCTTAAGATCGACGGCAAAGAGGTCCAGATTGCATCGGGAGCAACCATTCTCGATGCAGCAGAACACAGTTGGCATCAAGATCCCGACCCTCTGTTACCTGAAAAAGGTCTCGCCGACCGGCGCCTGCCGCGTCTGCGCGGTGGAAGTCGAGGGTGCAGACAAAACCATGACCGCCTGCAACACCCGCGCGGTCGACGGCATGGTCATTACCACCCAATCGGAGAAACTCAGCAAGATCCGGCGGCGAGATCGTCGAGCTGCTGCTGGTCAATCATCCCCTTGATTGCCCGGTCTGCGATGCCGGTGGCGAATGCGACCTGCAGGATATCTGCTACTCGCAGGATGTTGTTCGCCAGCCATTCGGGGCCGACGACGTCAACGCCGCAACCATCGACCACTGGCCGCTGATCCAGCAGGTTCCCAACCGCTGCATCATGTGCGAGAAATGCGTCAAGACCTGTCATGAAACAATTGGCTCCAGCGCCCTGTTCGTCAATGAAAAGGGCGACAAGGCGTTTATCGACAAGGATCTCGACAAGTGTGAGTTCTGCGGCAACTGCGTGCAGGTCTGCCCGACCGGCACCATGATCTCCAAGCCGTTCAAGTTCAAGGCCCGTCCCTGGGAGCTGCGCAAGACCCCTTCGGTCTGCACCCTCTGCTCGGCACAGTGCCAGGTGGATATGCACAGCAAGCAGGGCAAGATTTTGCGGGTTACCTCGGAAGACGGTACCACGGTCAACGACGGCAACCTCTGTGTCGGTGGTTTTTTCGGCCATGATTACCTGAACAGCGATCAACGCCTGACGACACCTCTGGTTGCAGGAGCAAGACGACTTCATGGCAGGCCGCCATCGACAAGGTCGCCAGCGAACTCGCCCGCCTGCGTGATCAGAAGGGCGGGCAAGCCATTGCCGGCCTGGCCTCGCCGCATCTGACCAACGAAGAGAACTACCTGTTTCAGAAGCTCTTCCGCGTCGCCCTGGGCAGCAACAACATCGACTCCGAAGCCCGCTTCAGTAGTCTGCGTGCCGCCAAGGTACTGAATGAACAGCTCAAGCTGAACGGAGCCAGCAATCCCGTTGAATCGTATCGGCACGGCAGAGGCCGTGCTGGTCTTCGGTGCAGACCTGCGCTCCGAAGCTCCTGCTCTCAACTGGCAGGTGCAGCTGGCCGCACGGAAAAATGATAGCCGCCTGATCGTCGCCAACCAGCGTCAGGTCAAACTGGTCAAGCAAGCAGAAAGCTTCCTGCAATACCGTGCCGGCAGCTGAGGCCCACCTGGCCGGTGCCCTGGCCAAGCTGCTGGTCGACAAGGGGCAGGCAGACAACGATTACCTCAACCGCTTTGTCACCAACCGCGACGAGCTGGATCAATACCTGAGCAGATCTCGACCTTGATGCGGCCTGTGCCGCAACTGGCGTCGAGCCGTGCGCAACTTGGAAGAAGCCGCCGACCATCTCGGTCAGGCCTCTACAGTCGCCATCATCTTCGGTCGTGATGTCATGGCTTCAGCCCAGGCGGAAAACGCCGTTGCGGCTCTGGCCAACCTGGCCATGGTCAGTGGTGCCCTGCACGGCAACCAGGGCGGACTCTTCCCCGTCGCCAGCAAAGGCAACACCCAGGGCCTTATCGATGCCGGCGTTGCTCCCGAATTTTTACCCGGTCTGCTCGATTACGCTGCAGGCAAGGAAAAATTTGCCACGGCATGGCACGCCAGCCTTCCAGAGGACGGCAAAAATGCAACGGAAATACTTCATGCGCATCGAGCAGGGCACCATCGAGGCCCTTTTCCTGGCCGGCACCAACCCCCTGGTCAACTTCCCTGAGAGTGGCCGCTGGCGCAAAGCCCTTGAGAAGCTTGAGCTTTTGATCGTTCAGGACATCCTCTGCCAGCGACCTGACACGACTGGCGACCGTGGTTCTGCCCGGTTCGGCGAGCGCGGAGAAGCGCGGCAGCGTGACCTCCCTTGATCAACGGGTCAACAAACTGAGAATCGCTGTCGCAGCACCCGGCGAAGCACGCCCCGACCTGGCAATCTTCAGCGAGCTGTTTGCCCGCTTGACCGGCAAACCGGAACCGAGCGAAAAAGCCATCCGTCAGGAGATGATGTCTCTCAGCGGCAGTTATGCCGATGTCTGCCAAAACCTCGAGCAAAGCAGCTTCTGCTGGAAACAGGCTTATGCTCCGACAGACAAGAGCCTGACGGCAGCGACGCCTGTGCTTGCAGAACCTGTAGCAACTGAGATGCAACTCCTGGTCGGTAAATGCCCCTTCCAGTTTGGCACCACGACCACCTATTCGGCGGCCAACAATGAATTGGCTCCGAGCGGTGTGATCATCATCAACCCCGAAGATGCAGCCAAGCTTGGTGTTAGCGATGGTGGTCAACTTAAAGTGACCGGCCCTGCCGGGTCTGCAAGCGGAAAAGTCATGGTCCACAGCATGGTTCCAACGGGCCTTTTGGCCGCAGGAGAGAACTTCGCTGACATGAATATCCAGCAGATCATGCCGAGCGGCAGCAACTGTGTTGCGGTAACCGCCGCGAAAGCATAAAAGCCTTTAAACAGCATTTCAAACGCCCTTGCTTAGCAGGGCGTTTTTTATTTTTTGTCTGCTTTTTGCTTTCTTGACTTAGTGCTCCTGAGGGTCTTTGGCTTAAATTCATTCGCAATAAGTTAACCGGAGTCTCAAGGACAACACCTTGGCTCCTTTCAGTTCACAATCAGGGCTTTAAGAGTTCCGCTTTCGCACAACATTAGAAAGGTTGATAAACCCCGTTCTTTTCTATATATTGGAACAACAATTAAGCAGAGGGAACAACATGAAATCAATCCTCATATTAATCGGCATTGTTGCCGCATGGTATATTCTCAATCGCTGGATTCTACCGCACTTTGGAGTTAACACCTGACTGTCCGGAAGCTGCGAGCTCCCCGTGCGGGAGGATGAAGACAATGAAGAGCAAAAATAAAAAGCCCCGTCGACAGTGACGGGGCTTTTTATTCTTCAATTTTATGACCGACCGGACTGACACAGACACGGCCAGACAGCAACTCCATCAGCGCAGGCTGGTGGCACAACGCGGGCAGGTAAACATGCTGGTTGACGGAACCTTGTGACCGCAACTCGGACAGTTGAACCAATAGCGGCAATACTTGCACTGGGGGTCGGAGAGGCCCTGCTTTTTCTTGCACTTGGGGCACTTGCGGTACATCTTGCGGTTGGTAATGTAATCCTCAAAGATCAACCCGCATTTCGTACACAGCTTGGCATCACGTCTGTGGTTGGGAGCCTCGCAGCGCGGTGCCGGACAGACGAACACAGCGTGACAGGAATCACACCAGTTCTTACCACGCGTCATCTCTTTACATACCGGGCACTTTTCCATCAGGACACCTCTATTAAATTTCACAGCAGGAACAAAAAAGTTCTTCTTACTCCTTACTTAAGTTAAGAATAAACATATCTCTGTTAAATTTCCAGTCTGTTGACAACCACGACCTTTGCTCAACCCAACAAAAAAGCCGGACCTTCATGGCCCGGCTTTTAAGCTTGCAAGGGAAGGAAGATCAATCAACCTTGAAAAAGGCCACCGGCCCGGCCATACAGACGCTACAGGGACCGTGAGGCTCACCCTCAATGGTGTTGCCGCAGACCTTGCAGACATAATAATCGACGTCTGCGTTGTTGCCGAGGGTGTCGAGGGCCTTCTTATAAAGACTGGCGTGCACTTTCTCAACCTCGTTGGCAAACTTGAAGCTACGCAGGGCAGCATCCTGGCCTTCGCTGATCGCATCCTCAATCATCTGTGGATACATGCTGGTGAACTCTTCCGTCTCGCCGGCGAGCGCTTCCTTGAGATTGTCGGCCGTGGCATTAATGCCACCGGCAACCCGCAGGTGCGCGTGAGCGTGAACCGTCTCCGCCGCAGCTGCCGCGCGGAAAAGTTTAGCGACCTGCTTCTGCCCTTCGGCATCAGCCTTATCGGCAAAGGCCAGGTACTTGCGATTGGCCTGAGACTCTCCGGCGAAGGCCGCATAGAGATTGCTTTCAGACTTACTGCCTTTCAATTCAGCCATTATTCTCTCCTTTCAACAATAAAGTTTGACAAACATAAAAGCAGATCAATATTATCGATATCATTGTACAAGTCAATGCCTTGCAAATTTTTCTGCCGTTAACTGAGGAGTCACAGCATGTCTGTTTATCGTGTCGAAAAATCTGAACTGCCGGTTGTCGTCTTTCAGGCTGACGGTTCCGTTATGAAAGGCGTCGTTTTCCTGAGTTCAACAGCCTACAATCACATGGGGCAACAGACCTTGCTCGATCTTCTCAAGGAACCGGGAGACTTTTTCCCCTTCCGGGGTGAAAGTGGAGACTTCTGTATAACCAACAAGCAGACCATCACCCACATCCGCTTTGACCCTCCCGAGCAGGAAGAGTTTCAATCTCTCGGTGATCGCGAAGAGGTGGAGATCAAGTTCGTCGGAGGAGAACAGCTTGGCGGTACCGTGACCATAGAGATGCCGGAAGGCCGGAATCGCCTGTTTGATTTTATCAATGCCATGGAAGGCTTTTTCCTGCTCCAGAACCAGGAAGCCCACTACCTGGTCAATGTCTCTCAAGTTCGCGATATCAGCCCGAAGCGCTGATACTCGCATCACGTGAAAAGCCGACAGGTTCATGTCTTTCGGCTTTCAGAATGCTGACGAATCACATGAATGTGTCGATTATTGATGTTACAGCGTTGCCGACCGCCTAAGCACAACAGATCGTTAATCTGTTGCGCTCAGGCTACGAAGTGAATTCAAAAAATCTCTACTTCCCCACAGAAAAAAACCGGAACGAGCCAACCATCTGAAAACCCCTCATTTTTAAATTTCCAGATAAGAACGCAGGTAACGACCCGTATAAGACTTTGCGCAGCGCGCAACCTGTTCCGGGGTGCCACAGACCAGGATTTCTCCACCACGGCTACCGCCCTCGGGGCCGAGATCGATGATATGATCAGCGGTTTTGATCACGTCCAGGTTATGTTCGATAATCACCACGCTGTTGCCGGTCTCTACCAGTCGCTGCAGAACACTGAGCAGGCGACTGATATCATCGAAATGCAGTCCGGTGGTTGGTTCATCGAGAATATAAATCGTCCGGCCGGTCGAACGTTTACCCAGCTCCTTGGCCAGCTTGACGCGCTGCGCTTCTCCACCGGACAGGGTGGTGGCACTCTGTCCCAGTTTGATATAGCCAAGACCGACATCACGCAGGGTTTGCAGCTTGCGCTTGATGCGTGGAATATTCGCCAGGAACTCGACTGCCTGGTTGGCAGTCATATCGAGCACATCGGCAATGGTTTTCCCCTTGTACTTGACCTGCAGCGTTTCCCGGTTGTAGCGGGCACCGTGACAGGCTTCACACTGGATATAGACATCGGGCAGGAAATGCATCTCGATGCGCAGGATACCGTCACCCTGGCAGGCTTCACAACGCCCCCCTTTGACATTGAAAGAGAAGCGCCCCGGCTTGTAGCCCCGCATCTTCGCCTCAGGCAGCTGGGCAAACAGGTCGCGAACGTCGGTAAAGATGCCGGTATAGGTCGCCGGATTGGAGCGCGGGGTGCGACCGATCGGCGACTGGTCAATATCGATGACCTTGTCAAGCTGCTCCAAGCCTTCGATGACGCGAACCGGCCCGGAACGCTCCCGCGCTCGATAGAGCCGCTGGGCGAGGGCCTTGTGCAAAGTATCGAGAATCAGAGACGACTTGCCGGAACCGGAGACGCCGGTCACACAGGTCATGACCCCCAGCGGGATATCAACATCAACGTTTTTGAGGTTATTGGCCCTGGCTCCCTTGATACTGAGCCTCCCGGTGGCTTTCCGCCGCTCGCTCGGCAGGGGAATCGTCAACCGGCCGGAGAGATAAGCTGCGGTTAAAGACTTTGGATTTTCGAGAATCTCCTGAGGCGTGCCCTGGGCGACCACCTCGCCGCCGTGGCGTCCGGCATGCGGCCCCATATCGATGACGTGATCCGCTTCCAGGATGGTTTCCTCATCATGCTCAACCACCAGCACGGTATTGCCCAGATCACGCAAGCGCTTCAGGGTCTCCAGCAAGCGCCGATTGTCCCTCTGGTGCAAGCCGATCGAAGGTTCGTCGAGGATGTAGAGGACCCCGACCAGCGAGGAGCCGATCTGGGTTGCCAGGCGAATCCGCTGGCTCTCGCCGCCGGAGAGGGTGCCCGAGGTCCGGTCCAGGGTCAGGTAATCGAGACCGACATTGACCAGGAAGGAGAGGCGTTCCCGCACTTCCTTGAGAACCCGGCGGGCGATCTCCGCTTCTTTGGCAGGCAGTTCGATGTCGGCAAAAAAGGCTTCCGCGTCGCTCACGCTCAGCGCCGTTATCTCCTGAATATTCTGTCCGGCAACCCGGACACAGAGCGTTTCCGGTTTGAGCCTGGCACCATCACAGCTGGGGCAGGACATGATGTTCATGAACTGCTCCAGCTTCTCACGGGTCGCATCTGAATCGGTTTCACGCAGCCGCCGTTCCAGGTTCGGAATCACACCCTCGAAAGGCTTGTTGTAAAAGTGCCGGCGGTTGGCCTGGTCGTAGAAAAATTTGACCTCTTCTTTGCCAGAGCCATGCAGGAGAACCTTCTGGACATGTTCCGAAAGTTCTGCAAAGGGCGTGCGGATATCAAAGTCATAAAAATCCGCCAGCGCTTCCAGAACCTGCAAATAGTAGTAGCCGGTCCGGGTCGACCAGGGCGCAATGGCACCTTCCCGCAGGGAGAGCTGGCGGTTGGGTACGACCTGCTCCGGATCAAAGTACATGCGGGTACCCAGGCCGGAGCAGTCGGGGCAGGCCCCGTAAGGGTTGTTGAAGGAGAACATCCGCGGCGTCATCTCCGGTATCGAGATGCCGCACTCCACGCAGGCGTGCCACTCGGAGAAGAGCTGACTCTCGCCGCCCACCACTTCGACCCTGACCAGGCCCTCGCCGAGACGCAGCGCTGTCTCCAGGGAGTCCGACAGACGGCTGACGATGTCAGCCTTGACCACGAGCCGGTCAACGACCACCTCAATGGTGTGCTTCTTGTTCTTGTCGAGGACAATCTCTTCGCCCAACTCGCGCATTTCGCCGTCGATGCGTACCCGGACGAAGCCGTCTGCCTGCAGCTGGCGCAACTCCTTGCGATATTCGCCCTTGCGTCCCCTGATCAGCGGCGCCATAAGAAGCAGCTTGCTTTTTTCCGGCAGGGCCAGAACCTGCTCCACCATCTGTTCCACCGTCTGCGAAGCAATCTCCTTGCCGCAAGACGGACAATGCACCCGTCCGACCCTGGCAAAAAGCAGGCGCAGGTAGTCGTAGATTTCCGTGACCGTACCAACCGTTGAACGGGGGTTCTTCGACGTCGATTTCTGTTCGATGGAGATAGCCGGACTCAGGCCTTCGATGCTCTCGACATCCGGTTTATCCATCTGCTCCAGAAACTGCCGGGCATAGGCCGAAAGACTCTCGACATAACGGCGCTGTCCCTCGGCATAGATGGTGTCAAACGCCAGGGTACTCTTGCCCGAGCCTGAAACACCGGTGATCACCACCAGCTGATCGCGAGGGATCTCGATATCGATATTCTTCAGGTTGTGCTCGCAGGCACCTTTTATGATGATTTTATTGACCATGATTTTATATATGCCACTCTTCTTCAACTCATTGAGTTGTTACAGCTTTATGTCACTATCGGGACGCGGAACGTGGCACGAGGGACGCGAAAAACAGAAGCTTTGTTTTAGGGGTTTGCCTTGCCTCGTCCCTCGTTCCCCGTCCCCCGTTCCTGACTTTCAGCCATTTCGGCGGCCATCCTGACTGCGGCGATCAGGCTGGTGGGGCTGGCCTGACCGGTTCCGGCCAGATCATAGGCGGTGCCGTGATCAACCGAAGTCCGTACAATCGGCAGACCAAGGGTGACATTGACGCCGTCATCAAAATGCAGCAGCTTGAGAGGAATCAGGCCCTGATCATGGTACATGCAGATCACCGCGTCGTATTCACCCTGAGCAGCAAACCAGAACAGGGTGTCGGCGCTGTGCGGACCGCTGGCAAGCAGGCCCTCAGTACGGGCTGCAGCAATCGCGGGGGCAATGTGCCGGATTTCCTCATCGCCGAACAGACCACCTTCGCCGGCATGGGGATTCAGCGCCAGAACCGCCAGGCGTGGTTCTTCGATACCGAACTGCCACTGCAGACTCGACGCGACGATGCGTATCGTTGTCAGAATTCGCTCAGCGTTCAACCTTTGCGGCACCTCACGCAGGGCGCAATGAGTGGTCACCAGGCAGACCCGCAGCTTCTCCCCGGCCAGCATCATGACGACCTCGTCAACCTCGCAGCGATCAGCCAGGAGTTCGGTGTGGCCGGGGAAAGCCACCCCGGCGGCGCGCAAGACCTCCTTGTTGATCGGTGCCGTGACCATCCCGGCCACATCACCGGCAACACAGCTGTCACAGGCCCACTCGATATAATCTGCCATGGCACGCCCGGATGAGATCTGCGGCCGACCAAAGCCTTGCCGGGAGAGCTCGAGTTGCGACAGAGCCCTTACTGGTAAGCGCTGCTCACCAATGACCAGTTCATCACTTGCCAGAGACAATGAAGAACCCGAACAACAGCTGACATCACAACCACAGACAGCTGCAGCCCGCCGCAGCACCCCGGTATCTCCGGCGACAAGCAGAGGGCGGGCAAGGTCGGCAAAAGCTCCTTGGCAAAAGGCCCGGACAATAATTTCCGGACCGACGCCGGTCGGGTCGCCCATGGTGATGATAAGTGGTTTAGACATAAATAGCCCCTGTTCAGTAAGCACGAACCTACAGTATAGCCCAGGCGTGAAAAGCGCCTCAACCTGATTCGCAAAATAAGGATTCTTCTGTCAAACCGGGAAAGCTGTTTTCAAACTTCGGGGAAAGGGTTATACTTTGACGAATTTCATAAGGTTACGTAAATTACGGAGAAAAAGTGATGAGTGACGATCTGTTCGAACGCCGTCAAGCGGAACGCCGCTATGCCTTGAAATTTCTCGATTATGAGATTCTTTCCTCGCAAGGTGAAGTCACCGGGCGTGGTCTGGCACGAACACTCAACGTCAGCGAAAACGGTCTGCGGCTCGAAACCGGACAATTCTTTGAACCGGAACAGAAGTTACGGCTCACCCTAAGCCTTGACAACGACCTGCTGCAGATTAATGGCCGGGTGATCAATTCTCAACCGGAAGACGATGAATTGTGCTCGAGCGGGGTCATGTTTCTGGAGTTCGACGAGACAGACCGCCAAATCTATCAGCAACACCTGGATGCTCTGAAGAGCGCCCTGGAAGACTGATCCGGCTAAAAAGAAAAGGCCGCCTGCTGAGAGCAGGCGGCCTTTTTACAACCCGGAACCCTTTACAGGCGAATATCGATAAAGGCTTTACTTTTCAGTGCCTTGGTCCATTCCTTGATACGAACATCGGTTTTTTGATCCAGAATCAACTGGTAAATGTCATTTTTTACGGCATTGAACTGCATGAAGCCTCCCGAAAGACGATCATCAACTCTCAACAGGAGGATCGCTGTGCCCGTTTCTACAGGAGCACTGAAGGCGCCAGCTTCAACCCCTTCAATCGCCTCGGCAAAGTCCGGGGTTAATTCTCCATATTCAAAGTTTCCCATTGCGATGCCGGTGGCACCATAGGTTTGATTGTAGCTGTCAGCAACCGCTTGCAGAGTTTCACCCTGCTGCAACCGCGCCAGCGCCTCATTGGCCTTCTTGCGAATCTGGGCACGCTCCTGCTCAGAGGCTTTTTCAGAGACGGGGAAGGAGATAGCGCTGAGCTGAACTTCGGGGGCCAGGCGATAGTCATCCAGGTGAGCATTATAATATTCAACGATCTCACGCTCAGGCACATCGATCTGGCTGCGAACTTCTTCACTGATCAGCTTATAGCGCAAAATCTGCTGACGCAGATTGTCGCGATAAGCAGCAAAAGTCCATACCCTGCGACAGGACGGCATCTTCAAGCTCTTCACGGGTCAGCTGATTCTTGTTCTGCACATCCAGCAATGCGGTTTCGATCTCGTCCTCTGAGACAGTCAGGTTAAGTGCCGCGATACGCTGCTGAACCAGTGACTCCTCTATCATTCGGGAAAGCAGTTCCTGACGCAAAGCCCCCAACTGCACCGGGGAAGGCTGCTGCTGCTTTTTAGCCAGCTGCTGCTGCAGTCGCTGATCAAGCTGCAGGGTTGTAATGATCTCCTTGTTGACAACGGCCGCAACCCGACTGACAACCTGCGCCGAGACCGAAGTCAGACCTGTGGTGCATAACAATAGTAGTGCAATCCCGAAATATCTCATGACTCCCGTTTCCTTAGTTGCTTTCCTTGCGAACAATCGCCACATAAACCTGACATCAAGAAGCTTTATCTCTTAAGCCTGCAGAGAAGAACCGTTACTGCTTTCTCTCGTTCTTTTCAAGCTGAGCCCAATCCACGGAAATCACCGCACGGGCACGCATATCCTGCAGCCAGGAGAGGT
Source organism: uncultured delta proteobacterium (assembly GCA_963769955.1). Taxonomy (GTDB): domain Bacteria; phylum Desulfobacterota; class Desulfuromonadia; order Desulfuromonadales; family BM103; genus M0040. The sequence goes on along the minus strand of CAVYNW010000013.1, from coordinate 117,515 downwards.
AAACTTCTTCCTTTTTAGCTCCCTCCAGAATCGCCCGGATCTCATCGGTGGCTTCTTTTTTATCGAGACGCTTTGCTTTACGTTTTTCCTCAACCAAAAAAATGTGATAACCGTATTCGCTTTTGACCAGGTCGCTCAAGCGCTTGACCGGCAAATCGAAAACAATCGCGTCAAATTCCGGCGGCATCTCTCCACGACCGAAGAAACCGAGATCACCACCCTGTTGGGCGTCCGGTGACAAGGAGTATTCTTCGGCAACTTCGGCAAAAGCACGTCCCTGACGCAACAGGCCGAGCACCTCCTGCCCCTCCGCTTCCTCCGCAACAACAATTTGCCTGGCCCTGACCTGCTCGGGACGATCAAACTGGGCACGATTGGCCTTGAAATAGTCGGCAACTTCTTCATCACTGACCGAAACCATTGGATAAACCGCCTGGTCAAGGAGCTTCTCCATGATCAGGCTCTCTTTCAGCTCTTCCCGCCAGGCCTCCAGGGTCAAGCCGCGCTCCGCGAGCATCTCTTCAAAGCTGCTGCCGGGATAATCCTGGCGATAGCCCTGCAGGGCTGCTTCAACATCAGCGTCTGTCAGTGCGATGTTAAGGCGCCTGGCCTCACCATGAATCAACTCCCGATCGATCAGCTGCACCAGAAAGGAGCTCTGCAGTTCCTCGCGCTCGATGCCGCTCAGCTGTTGGTCTTTTTGCAGACTTTGTTCGAATTCGGCAAGAAATTCCGCCTTGCTGATCTCCTGATCATTGATCACGATCAATGGCGGCAAGGCCTCCACGACGGGCTCGGAGCGACAGCCCACAGCCAGGACGAGCAGGCAGAGGACAAAGAATGGTATATGCGTAAGTGTTTTCTATGCATGCTTATTCATTGATTCCGAATGATCGAATAGAAGTCGTTCAAACTATCATAGCCGGCAAAAAGCTTGCAATTCCTTTTTAGCGATCGCCAGCACCTCTTCTCTGGCGATCCTGCCGAGACGAATGCTCAAGCGGTAATCGGGGCTGAAAGAGTACTTCTTGCCATCTTCGAGCAGGGCCAGAATCTGTTCCGGATCAACCTTGGTATTCGCCGGGAAGGCAAAGACCAGGTTGTAACCGTCAAACTCTGCCAGCTCGACATGCAGCTGTTTCATCAGGACACGCAGTTTCATGACCTCCAGCAGCAGTTCTGCCGCATGCGGCAGCTCACCGTAGCGGTCGCGCAATTCATCGGCGGCCTGGTAGAGTTCGACATCTTCGCTGGCGGATGCCAGCTTACGATAAAGCACCAGACGCTGGTTGGGATCAGCGACATACTGACTCCGGCAGAAAGGCGGAAAGGCCGAGGCGGATTTCCGGGTCAATCCGCTCTTCACGGCTTTGCCCCTGCAGTTCCTGAATCGTTTCCTCGAGAAGTTCCGTGTACATTTCAAAACCGATCGCAGCGACCTGACCGGCCTGCCGCGCTCCAAGCAGGTCGCCGGCACCGCGCAACTCAAGATCGTGTCGGGCAATGCGAAAGCCGGCGCCCAGCTCCGCCTGTTCCTGCAGCACCTTGAGGCGCTCACGGGCATCCCTAGTCAACAAACCCTCACCGGGAATCATGAGATAGGCGTAGGCGCGTTGGTGTGAACGGCCGACCCGACCACGCAACTGGTAAAGCTGTGACAGACCGAAACAGTCCGCCCGGTTGATGATCATGGTGTTCGCCGTAGAGATGTCGATACCGTTTTCTATGATCGTCGTGCAGACCAGCAGGTTGGTGCGCCCCTCGATAAAATCGAGCATAACTTTTTCAAGCTGTTTTTCCGGCATTTGACCATGGCCGACGCCGACCTTGGCCTGGGGCACCAGCTGGCGCAAGAAATCCGCCATGGCGTCGATCGACTGCACCCGGTTGTGGACGAAGTATACCTGGCCACCACGGCGCAGTTCACGCAGAATGGCATCGCGGATCAGGTCATCATCAAAACGGGTGACATAGGTCCGGATCGCCTGACGGTCCACCGGCGGGGTGTCGATGATCGACAGTTCGCGCAGGCCGGCCAGACTCAAATGCAGGGTCCGCGGAATCGGTGTGGCGGTCAGGGTCAGGACATCGACCTCGGCCCGCATCTTCTTCAGACGTTCCTTGTGGGTCACACCGAAGCGCTGTTCCTCATCAACAACGATCAGACCAAGGTTTTTGAAATGCACATCGCGCTGCAACAGGCGATGCGTGCCGATCAGGATATCAACCTGTCCGGCCGCCGTTCGCTCAAGAATTCGTTTCTGTTCGGCCGGCAGTACGGAAGCGCGACAACATGTCAACGACTCACCGGATAGTCGGCAAACCGCTGCCGGAAGGTTTCCAGATGCTGGCGGGCCAGAACCGTAGTCGGCACCAGGATGGCAACCTGGCGGCTGTCGAGGACCGCCTTGAAAGCCGCCCGGATAGCAACCTCGGTCTTGCCGTAGCCAACATCACCGCAGATCAGGCGGTCAACCGGCCGTTCCGAGACCATATCATCGAGACTGCTTCGATCGCCTCCAGCTGATCGGGGGTTTCTTCGTGGGGAAAGGCCGCTTCGAACTCACGGAAAAGCCGATCGGGGGGCTGTAGCTGAAACCTTCGGCCAGCTGCCGGCGAGCCTGAACCTGCAGCAGGTCGCGGGCCATCTCCTCAATCGTCGCCCGGGCCCGCAGCTTGGCCTTTTCCCAGGCACCGCTGCCCATCTTGTCCAGGCGCGGCGTAGAACCGTCCGACAGGTACTTCTGCACCTTCTCAATGCGTTCAACGGGAAGATAAAGGCGATCTTCACCGGCATATTCGAGATGAATAAAGTCTCCCTCGACCGCGCCGGTCTGCAAATGGACCAGGCCCAGATAACGGCCAATGCCATAATCGGCATGCACGACCAGATCATCAGCCTTCAAATCGGCCAGGGAGGATTCAAACACCCGTTGTCGCGAGCGGACTTTACGATGCGTACGCGGCCCGAAGATTTCATCGTCACAGATAACGACGAGTTTTTCATCGGCCAGCCTGAACCCACTGTCCAGCAGGCCGGTGGTCACGGTCAGGCCCTGCGGAAAGTCGCGACCGGACAGCAATTCCGGCTCCCAGTTTAACGGCAAGTCCCGCGGCGCCAGCAGATCAAGCAGCCGCTCCGCCTGACCGCGCTGATGACAAACGATCAAAACTCTCCAGTCATCAGTCCAGCCAGCCCTGCAGTCGCTCGACAAGGGGGGCGAGGCTGCCATCGTGGGAGGCGTGATCGGGACGCAGGTCGGTATTGCTCGAGAACCGGAACGCGATAAACAGGGTGTTCCTCCTCAAGCTGGTAGACCTGCAGGGAGGCCAGGTCGATACGCGGCCCCTGGTTAAGGCGTAGTTTCCAGCTCCTGTGCGGAAAGATAAAACTCCTGCGCCGGCACAAAAGGTTCGGAGTTGCTCCGGGCTCGTTTTTCTCCGCTGCTGTATGGCTTCAGAAAATTCGTCGGCAGCCGTCATGATTGCGGCAGGATCAAGCATGACCCAGCAATATCGCCCCAGATAGTCAAAAAGGGTGTCGAGGGACTCGTAATTAAGCGGCAGGAGGTTCTCACGACCGGGGCCGAGCAAGCCTTCGCGCACGTCATCAAGAATCGCTTCACGCTGGGCACGGGGAATTTCAAGGTCGTCACAGCGCTCCTTGCAGCGACGGGTGAAGGTTTCCAGGTGGCTGCCGGCGAGAATCATTTCCCGGGCCGGAGCCAGCTCGAGGCGCACCAGATGCTGATCGCCGGAACGTTGGCTTACCGGGTCAAAGCTGCGGAGCTCTTCCAGCTCGTCACCAAAGAACGCCAGGCGTACCGGCTGATCAAGCATGGGCGGGAAAAGATCCACCAGATCGCCACGCACGGCAAAGCTGCCGCGATCTTCAACCAGGCTGACGCGCTGGTAACCGAGCGAAACCAACCCCTGCAAAAGAATCGTCACGCGGCATCTCACTGCCAACTTCGAGCTGCAGACTCAGGGAATCGAGAACCTGACGAGGCAGAATCTTCTGCTGCAAGGCCTTGACCGTTGTGACCACCGCTTTGCCGCGGCCGCTGGCCAGGGCGGCGAGGGTCGACAACCGGGTTGCCTCGATTTCAGGGTGGGGGCTTAAGGGGGCGTAAGGTTCGGTTTCCCAGTGCGGAAAGAAGAGGATATCGGCCTGACGGCCATGGAAAAAACTCAGGGCCCGGTAAAAGCGCTGGGCTTCAGCCTGATCTGCAGCAACGACCAGCAGAGTTTCGGCACTCTCTTTGCGGGCCAGCAGCCCGGCGGCGAACCAGGCATCGCTGCTGCCTTTGAGACCGAGAATTTCGCTGCGCCCGAAGACACCGGAAGCGAAAGGATGTTGAAGACCGGCGAGGCTGCTCTGCTGAAAACGGGCTTCAGTCGGTTCTGACATGTCGGTACCCGCCGAAGAGCATCACTCTGCCTTCGTCAATCAAACCTGGATTCGTAGCAACACAGCAAACAACAGGAAGAGGGAAATCAGTCACGTGGAACGGCCAGCATGCGGTCCAGAGTCACTCTTGGCCGCAGCCCTGACCTCTTCCGGAACCGTCACCCGCGGACTCATGGTCTGCAAAGATTTGAGAATGTCCTCAAGTGAGGTCAGTTTCATATTCGGGCAGACCAGCCGCGTGGTCGGCAGGATAAATTCTTTGTCGGGATTCTCCTTGCGCAAGCGGTAGAGGATACCCGCTTCGGTGCCGACGATGAATTGTTTGGCCGGATTTTCCGCGGCGAAGCTGTACATGCCGCTGGTGGAGCAGATATGATCGGCCTGGGCCAACACCTCTGGAGGACATTCCGGGTGCGCCATAAACAGGGCGTCAGGATAATCAGCCTTGACCGCCTCAACATCAGCGAGGGTAAAGCGTTCGTGCGTCGGGCAGTAGCCATCCCAGAAATAACAGGTTTTATCGACATGAGCGGCAATGTAGCGCCCCAGATTACGATCCGGAGCAAGAATGACTTCTTGTTCGGCAAGAGAGGCAACAACATTGACGGCATTGGAGCTTGTGCAGCAGATATCACTCTCAGCCTTGACCGCGGCACTCGAGTTGACGTAGGTCACCACGGGGACACCGGGATGCTGCTTTTTAAATTCCCGCAAACCCTCCGCAGTAATCATGTCGGCCATCGGGCAGCCGGCATCAAGGCGCGGCAGCAAAACCGTCTTTTCCGGGGCCAGGATGGCAGCGCTTTCTGCCATGAAATGAACACCACAGAAGACGATCACCGGCTTGTCGGTGCGGGCGGCCTCCATCGACAGGGCCAGGGAATCCCCTGTAATATGTGCCAGTTCCTGAATTTCATCGCGCTGGTAATTATGGGCCAGGATCAGAGCATCGCGCTCGTCTGCCAGGCGGAGGATTTCTTTTATGATATCGTTCTGATTCATGATACAACCGTTTCCTTGCTGGAAGATTGCCGTATACTAGTGTAAAACCCTTGATATGTCAAACGCTTATAGCCGTCTCAGCAGCCTTGACAGGGCCTCTGTTTGCCGGTATTCTCAGCTCACTTTCAACTCGCTTACGGTGATTATATATGTTTGGTATAGGTTTTCCTGAACTCCTCATGATCATGGCCACTCGCCCTGATCGTGCTTGGCCCGAAGCGTCTTCCCGATATCGCCAAAGCTCTCGGCCGCGGCCTGGCCGAATTCAAACGTGCCTCTGAGGAACTGAAGCAGACCTTCGAGGCCGAAGTCCGCAGCCAGGAGACGGACAGAAACGACCGCCCTCCACCGGTCAAGCTGACCCCTCCCGGAGCCATGCAACCCCTTACCCTGAGGAAGCCAACGCTGTCGATCCAGACGCATTCATCGAAGACTGAACCGTGTCGCTGACCAGGCAAGCCGAGAAGCAGCACCGAAGCTGAAGCCAAGAAAAGGGCGAGGAGTCACGCAATGAGTGATCAACAGATGCCGTTGACCACTCACCTTGAGGAGCTGCGCCGCAAGCTGATTATCTCGGGTATTTCCTGGCTGGTGGCCTTTTTGGCCTGCTATTCCTTTTCCGAACAACTCTTCAACCTGATCGCCGACCCGGTTCGCCAGGCCCTGCCGGAGGGGACCTCGCTGGTCTTCATCACGGCAACCGAACCCTTCTTTACCTATTTGAAAATCGGCGCTCTGGCCGGCCTGTTGGTCTCCATGCCGATCATCTTCTGGCAAATCTGGTCCTTTATCGCACCTGGCCTCTATGCGAACGAGAAGCGCTACGTTTTCCCCTTTGTGCTGGCAAGCTCTTTCTGCTTTGCCACCGGCGCTTTTTTCGGCTTCAACTTCGTCTTTCCCATGGCCTTCAAGGTGCTTATCGAGTTCGGCACCGCCGGTGGTGGCATCAGCGCCATGCTCTCCATGGGCTCCTATCTCTCCCTGTCAAGCAAACTGCTGCTCGCCTTTGGCCTGGTCTTCGAGTTACCCGTGGTCATCTTCTTTCTGGCTCGCATGGGCATCGTCGACCACAAAATGCTGGCGCGCAATCGCAAGTTCGCCCTCCTCGCAGCGTTCCTGATCGGTGCCATACTGACCCCTCCCGATGTCTTTTCACAAACGGCTCTGGCCCTGCCGTTCATCGTCCTCTATGAAATCGGCATCATCATCGCGCGTCTTTTCGGCAAACGCCGTGAATCCGTTGAGAACGAAGATTCCGAAGAGCCGCCGAGCGGGAGCAGCTAACGCCCACTCTTTTGACTGCCGTGAAACCCCCTTCGGTTGCTCCTCCTGTCAAGGGTTGATATGAGGCTATCAACCGATAGCGCCACTTGCCACGGACTCCCCGCCTACAGACGTCCGCAGACCTCTCAAAAAGAAGCCCGCAGACCTGGTTCCGACCGACCCGCACAGACCTGAAATTAATGCTCTGGAATTATGCACCATATTTCACGAGACATTGGCAAAAACCCCTTTATACTTAAGTTTTGGTCTGCTTCACGACCCGGCAGCAATAAGCAAGCAACGCCATCGTTGAAGAAGGTGGAAGAGTTCAAAACATTCAACAAGAGAGACGTGTTATCATATTTTGAAGCGGTTCAGGCCGCAGCAAGCAGAGGAGATCAAGAGCAGACAGGATTCAATGCGGGACCTCATCAGATGACAAAATCCGCACCTCTGCAAAACAAACAGGAGACAGCATGAAACTCAAGATTCTTGACCGGCGTGATTGGCTTTTTGCTGCTGGCGACAACAGCATCGGCATTGATGCTGGAAGGCAGTTGCGACATTCTCTTCTCCGGCCAGTCAACCCTTCACAACTTCGACGGCAAGGTGGCATGCCAGCCTTTTAGCCTGATCAGCGAAGCCGGAAAGGAACCCCAAGACATACCGCAACAGCCGGTGATCAAGGTGTTGGTCGGCGAGATGGACACCGACAACACGGGTCGTGACAAGAAGATGCGTGCCATGTTCGAAGAGGAAACATATCCGGAGATTCAGGGCCTGTTTGGCGACCTCGACCCGGAAAGCCTTCTGCAACAGTTGCAGGAGAGCGAGGAGCTTCCAGAAACCCTGGAATTTGATCTGCAGATTCGTCAGATCAAGCAACGGGTTAAGGCAACAACCCATGATCTGCTCATTACCCCGGAGCAGATTTCCTTTATGATGGACTTTCCTCTTTCCCTGGCAAGCTTCCAGTTGAAGCCTCCCAGCGTACTCGGCTTCATCAAGGTTGATGACCGGGTGCAGGTTGAAGTCAAGGTCCTCTTAAGGCAGCAATAACTGCCCGGTCGGTTTCGGCCTTACTGACAGCTTTAAGGAGACATCCATGTCCATATGGATACAGCATCTTGAAACAATCACACCAGAGATGGTCTATTCTCAGGAATACGCCAGCAAAAAAATGCAGGAATGGACCGATGACGAGCGCCAGCGCCGCATGGTTCGAGCCCTTTACCGAAAATCGGGGATTGACAAGCGGCACAGCGTGATCACCTCTTTCGACAACAACCTGCCCGGTGACTTTTTCCCGCTCGGAGACAGACGGCAAACGCTCGCGAGTTGTCCACGGCAGAGCGCAACAAGATTTACAGCCGCGAATCTCATCGCCTCTCGGTTAAGCTGGCCCGGCAGACCATTGACAACTGTCCCGGGCTCGACCCGTCCGAGGTCACGCATGTGATCACCGTTTCCTGCACCGGCTTCTGCAATCCCGGCCCCGACTACCACATCGTCAACGAGCTCGGCCTGTCCCACGCCACCCAGCGCTACAACCTCGGCTTTATGGGCTGCTATGCCGCTTTTCCCGGCTTGCGCATGGCCAAGCAATTCTGCGAAGCAGACCCTGAAGCCGTGGTTCTGGTCATGTGCCTGGAGCTCTGCACCCTGCATTTACAGACTTTACGGCGGCGAAGATTCGATGCTGGCCAACTCGCTCTTCGCTGACGGGGCTGCCGCTGCCATCGTCAGCGCCCGCACACCGACAGAAGATCAGTCCTGCTACCAGTTCGCTGAATTTCATTCCGCCCTGATCCCGAGCGGCAAAGGCGACATGGCCTGGACGATCGGCGATCTGGGCTTCGATATTGCCCTGTCAAGTTATGTGCCGAAAATCATCGGTGCAAATATCCGCGACGCCGTGCAACCGATCCTTGCTTCCGGTCAGCTCGAGCTGCAGGATATCTCAACCTGGGCAGTCCACCCGGGCGGCAAAGCGATCGTTGACAAGGTCGCAGAAAGCCTCGGCCTTGAAGAGAACCAGGTCGCAGCCTCCCGAAAGATTCTGCGCCAGTACGGCAACATGAGCAGCGCGACCGTGCTGTTTGTCCTGCAGGAAATTCTGCAGCAGGAACGGTCCCCTGCAAGGAAGATGTCTGCGCCATGGCTTTTGGCCCAGGCTTGACGGTCGAGATGGGGTTATTGCAGGCACAGCGGGCGCACAAGCCGAACAAGGCAGAAGCCACTGACGAAATCCTGGTGTCATGATCCCGGAACTGTCGATTGATTAATGCCATCACTGTCACAGAAATACCTGTCCTGGCTGCTTGGTAGCGGACGCTACCCTGTCCTGATCTGCCTGCTTGCGGTTACACTGGTCCTCTCGATCTTTGCCGTCAGGGTGCCGATCGAGCAGGATACCCGTTCCATGAGCGCCAGCCAGCCGCAGCAGACCGCAGATTACGATCGGTTCCTCGACCTCTTTGGCAACGACGAGGACCTGCTGCTGAGTGTCACTCCGCCGCAGTTGCTGAGCTCATCAGGCCTCAAGCTGCTGGCTGAAGTGACCCAACAGACTTGCCGGGATCGAGGGCGTCAGGCAGGTCCTGAGTCTGAGCAATGCCCGCCAACTGGTCAGCGGCAAATATGGTGCGGAAGAAAAATCGCTGCTGCCGCAGCAGGAAGGGCCCGGTTTCATCCCTACTGTGCAGGCGGCCCTCAGCGCCAACCCCGAATATGACGGACTGCTGATCTCCACGGACAGGAAAACCGCCGGTCTGGTGATTGAAGTGGAGGATAACCGCCGAGATCCTGCCCAGCGCCGCAGGCTGATCAACGAGGTCCGTGCACTGATGGCCAGCTATGGCCGGGCAAGCCAGCTTTCACCTGACCGGTGTCGGCGTGCAAAAGATCGACGTCGCCAACTATATCCAGCGCGACCAGCAGGTTATTCTGCCCCTGGTAGTCGTTGTCCTGGCCGCCATGCTGGCGATCATCTTCCGCAGGCTCTCCGGCGTCCTACTGCCACTTTTGGCAACCGGTAGTCAGTCTTATCTGGACCATGGGTCTGTATGCGCTGTGCGGCTTTGAGCTCAACACCATTACTTCGCTGCTGCCACCGGTGGTCATGGTTCTGGCCGTTTCCAACAGCGTCCATCTCTACAACGGCTGGCTGCATCTCGATGGCACAAACGACCGGCGCAAGGAACTGTTGCTTGACAAGGTTGACGAACTGCTGGTTCCCTGCCTGTTTACCGCATTGACCACAGCCCTTGGCCTGGCTTCTCTGAGCATCAGTTCGGTGCCTGCCGTCCGTCAGTTTGGTCTCTTTGCAGCTGTTGGTGTCGATGCTCTCCTTCCTGGTCAGCCTGACTCTGGTGCCTGTGGCCTTAAGCTATCTGCCGCTGTCAGCTGCCCGTCATCGTGAAGGACTCGGCCTGCTGCGTTGGACTCTGCAGAGCACTGCCAACCTGAGCATTCGTCAACCCCGGGCAATCATGGTCGTTGCCTTATTGCTGTTGGCTGCAGCCCTGGCGGGGATACCAAAGCTGCAGAACAACACGGCCCTGGTTGCCTTTTTGCATGCCGATGCACCACTGGCTATCGACACCCGCTACATCGATGAACATCTATCCGGGGTCAACGCCCTGGAATTCATGCTTGGAAAAAGTTGATGGCCAAGCGCTTGTGAAACAAGCCGATTATGCAAAACTTGAAGAATTCGAAGCGCTTGCCCGGCGTCAGCAGCCGGTCGCCAATGTCTTTTCGATCCTGACCCTGCTGCGGCAACTACATCGGGCAGAGAGCGGCGGAGAAGGCACCGTCCTGCCCGACAACGACGATCAGCTGCAGTACGAACTCGACCTGCTCAGCATGGCAGGAGACCGGCAGATGCAAAGCCGTTTTCTAACGCCCGGAGGCAGACAGCCCGGATCAGTGTCTGGCTTCACGATATCGGCAGTCGTTCTGCAAAGCTGGTGACCGCAACGCTGGTGAAAAAGGGCCGTGAGATCTTTGGCCCGGGCTATCGACTGACGCCGACCGGCAGCTTCTACGTCATGAACCGCGATTCAAACCGCCTGGTGATCGATATGATTAAAAGTTTCTCCCTCTCGCTCGGCCTGGTTCTGCTCTCCATCCTGGTCTTGCTCCGATCGCTACGTTTGACGCTGCTGGCGATGATCCCGAACCTCTTGCCGATTCTCTGGTCCGTCGGACTGATGGGCTTTTGCGGCATCGACCTGAGCACCGGAACAGCGATGATCGGCGCGGTGGTCATCGGCCTTGCCGTTGATGACACCATCCACTACCTGGTGCACTACCGGCGCATCTACAAGGGCGTGGTCAGTGAAGCCGTGCATGCGACCACCACCCAGACCGGTCGGGCCTTGATGATCGCCTCGCTGGTCCTGGCGGTCGGTTTCTGGGTTGGCTGCTTCAGCAGCTTCAAGCCGACCATCTACTTTTCTTTGCTGGTGGGAGGGACTCTGATTGGCGCCCTGATCTGCGACCTGCTGGTCCTGCCGGCCTGCCTGATGCTCAACTGCCCGACCCGTAAGGAGGCCCTCTGATGAAAATCATCTCGATACTCTTGATGGGGCTTTGCTGTCTGAGCGGCTTGGCTTGGGCTGCTCCAGAGTCCGGATCACAAGATACCGGGCAAGCTGACTGGAGCGAGGACCGGATCCTGGAAAGGGTTATCGTCCCTTCAGCAGAACAGCCTCAAGGAGAGGTGCAGCTGCTTCAGCGACGTGATCTGCTGGTGGTGCAAACCCTGCTTTCGAGCCGAATCCTGAAAAGGGTGGTTGCAGCGATTGACGGCAAGGAACAACGCAACTGGCCAGAAACGCGCGTAGGTCATCTCGCTTCGATGCGTTATCGTGATGAGTTGTTTCGCGCAACAGAAGAGTCATGGCAGGCCTTCCGCCAACGCAGCGATCGCAACCAGGATCAACAGACTCTGGCAATCGAGTTCATCCTCGGACCGGACAAGTCTATGATCGCTCTGTCGTTGCCGAAGCTGGCAGGAAGTTACGGCCAGTTGCAGCTCATCGACAAGCAGCCGATCAAGAGCTGGCGGGTGAACGGAGACTATGTCCGGAAGAATATGATCGAGATCATCGCAGACAGCTTTCAGCTTGATGAGAGAGCCGCAGAAGAACGTCTTCTGGAAAAGGAAGCAGAAGTTCAGGGAACCAATTGATCAGATTAAGTATCGCAAACAACTTTGACCGTGAACTTGTCGAACAGTGCCGGGACTATCCGGTCACCGAACTCTTCGGCAAGCTGCAGGCCTCTGCCTGAAATCTGGAGATAACAATGTCTGCAAACCATAAATTTACTCTGAAAATCAAGGATTACCTTCACACCCCGGAACGCAAGCGGGAGTATAACGAACAGCATTTCGGCGAAGCCGCCAGACACTACGATTTTGCCACCCGGGCCATGTCGCTCGGTCGCGACGCTGCCTGGAAAAGGCAGCTGGTTGCGGCCTTGCCGCGCTTTCCGGCTCCGACCTGTGTCGACCTCGCCTGCGGGACGGGCGACCTCTCCTTTCTCCTGGCCGAGAAATATCCGGACGGCAAGATCGTCGGCATCGACCTGACCGAACCGATGCTGCAGCTGGCCCGCCGGCGGGGTGCTTCGACCAATATCGAATTTCTCCGCCAGGACATGGGCGCGACCTCTTTTGCGGATGCATCGGTGGATATCGTCACCGGCGGCTATGCCGTACGCAATGCGCCAGAACTCCACCAGGCCTTTTACGAAATTCACCGCATCCTCAGACCTGGGGGATTCGTCGCCCTGCTCGATTTCTCCAAGCCACCCAGCCCCTGGTTCCAGCGAATTCAGTACCTGGTCCTGAAATACTGGTGCGGCCTATGGGGTTTTCTGCTGCACGGCAATGCTGAAGTCCACGCCTATATCTCGGCCAGCCTCAAGGCCTTTCCTGACCGTTTACAGTTGCGGGAGCTGCTGGCCGAAAGCGGTTTTGTCGTCAGCCATTCACGGCAGTTTTATTTCGGCACCCTTGAGTTGCTGATTTTACAGAAAGATGTGAGCTGAGGGTATTTTACACAAGGCTGTGATTTGCATCTTTTTCCGCCTGGTCCGCTGATCTTGTTGTTCTCTCAAGAGCTTTTGGAAACTTTATGCCCCCAGACCAGGAATCAACAGACTACGAAGTGATTATCGCCGGTGCCGGCCCGGTTGGTCTGACCCTTGCCAACCTGCTCGGTCAGCATGGCATTCGTACCCTGCTCCTGGAAAAGGAACTCAACCCGCCAGACGAGCCCCGGGCGGTTGCTCTGGATGACGAAAGCCTGCGCATCTGGCAGCAGTGCGGGCTGATTGCTGCCATCATGCCCTTCGTCGCCCAGGGGGAGGAAGGGGAGGTGGTTTTCACTTACCGTTCCCGGGCTGGAAAAGCACTTTTCAACATGGTTCAACGCGGCCGACCTTACGGCTATGCACGCGGCAACGTCTTTCTTTTTCATCGTGTCCTGGAGGTACTGAGAAAGGGCGCTGGCCGTTTCGCCAGCCTCGATCTACGCAGCGGCTGGACAGTGGAGCGCTACGAGCAGCAGAAGGACGGCCTTTTGCTCTTTGCACGGGATCCTGAGGGTGTCACGCATAGCTTCAAAGCCTCTTACCTGGTCGCTTGTGACGGTGGTCGCAGCGTCATTCGCAATCAGTTGCAGATCCCTCTCAAAGGCTCTACGGTTTACGGAAGCCTGGCTGATCGTTGACACCTATGATGCCGGGCTGGCCGGAGAGCCGCCCCGGGAAGGGGTTGAAGTCTGGTGTGACAAACGCTGCCCGACTGCCAGCATCCCCTTGCCCGGGGGATATCGACGCTGGGAGTTCCTGCTGCGCGAAGGACTGAAATCGGCGGAGGCTCTGGATGATGACTCTATCCAAGCCCTGATTGCCCAGCACAAAGCAGCAACAGAAAGCAAAATTTTACGCCGCCTGGTCCACCGCTACAAAGGCTGTGTGGCAGAGCGCTATCGGCAGGGGCGGGTTTTTCTGGCCGGCGATGCTGCCCATCTCTCTCCACCCTTTGCCGGTCAGGGCATGGCAACAGGCTTACGTGATGCAGCGAACCTGGCCTGGAAACTGGCCCACGTCCTGCGTGGCAAAGCGACCACGAAACTTCTCGACAGCTATGAACAGGAGCGTCGACCGCATCAGGTCAAAATGCTCAGGCTGGCCCGCCGCATGGGCCGCATGATGATGCCTAAACTCTGGTTGCAGGAGCTCCTGGTTGTCTGCTTTTTTACCCTTGCCGGGCGCTTGACCAGGATCAGAAACCTGATGGAAATCCGTGGCAGCAATATTACCCCGGTGTACAAGCCACGGGGACAACAGCAAGGACCGAGGGCAGGGCATTATCTGCTTCAGCCTGCCATCGGCAGTAACGGTCGGCTCGATGACCTTTTAGGCGATGACTATTGCATCATCAGCTTTGACCGCCCGCCGCAGCAGGCAATGCCCCGACAGGAGCGCAGTGCCTGGGAGGAACGTGGAGCGACCTTCATCTGGCTCAAACCGGACGGAGATACGAGCTTTGCCTATCAGGCCTTTCATCACTGGCTTGGGGACTGCCGACGACGATTGCTTATCGTCCGTCCTGACCGCTTCATCCTGGAAGACCGGAGCCTGCCGGATTGAGAAATCGGCCTTCAGGCCGTCTTTCGAAACAAAAGTTACCTCGTCAGGCTTCCGGGAGGCCCAAAGAAAAGCGGAGCCGGTGATTTTTACCGGCTCCGCCTTTTTTGCAGTTATGCTTTTCGATGACTTACTTACCTGCCTTTTGCAGCTCCGCATCGATCATCGCCTTGAAGCCGTTAAAGCTGCGATCTTGCAACTGTCGGCCGTTGATATAGGCTGCAGGTGTTCCACGCACTCCGGCTTTGGCACCGAGTTGCTGATCGTTGTTCACTTCCTGGAGCAGGGCAGGGTTTTTTAGGTCCTGATCAAAGCGTGCCATATCGAGGCCTACACCTTCCGCGAGTTCCCGGATTTTGGCATCACTCAGCTTGTTGTAATTGGCAAACAGCTGGTCATGCAGCTGCCAGAATTTGCCCTGATTGCGCGCGGCAAGACTGGCAAGCGCCGCCTGCCGGGCAAACTTGTGCATACTCAAAGGAAATTGTTTGAAGACCACCCTGACCTGCTTCGGATAGGCCGCCGTCACCTGCTCCAGAGTCGGCAGCAGTTTTGCGCAGTAGGGGCACTGGAAATCGCTGAACAGGGTTATGGTCACCGGCGCGTTCACCTCACCTTTCACGGCTGAGGTCCCCACCGGCAACTCTTGTACATAGGAAAGGGCAAGAATCTGCAATTGGTTGCTTTTGCTGTTGCCGAGGTAAAGCATCTGTCCGTCGGGAGAAACTTCCAGGCTGGAGATATCAGCACCCACCTTGAAGAGCTCCTGCGCCTGACCGGCAGCAGAGATAATCTGGACTTCGCCTCCCTCAAGCAAGACAAAAAGACGCCCGTCACTGACACTCTGGGCAACATCGAGCGGCTGCTTGCCCAGGGGGAGACTTTTTACCAGGTTCTTTTCGAGTTCCGCACAAACCGAGCCGGCAGTTAACAGCAGACCGAGCAACAAGATCAAAATACGACTTACAACTGACATGAGTGATACCCTCTCATTGTTGGCTTTCAGATGACACGACAACAGGTCGTGTGTTCCATAATCATTAACTATTCCCTAAAATTACCCTCAGCAGAAGCCGATGTCAATCACAGCTACATGACAAGCCTTGACAATCGTCATTGCAGAAGCATAACTTGGTAGCCTATGTCGACTCCAGCCCTGGCCATACATAAATTATCTAAAGAGTTTGACGGTGCCATCGCCGTCAATGATATCTCCTTTACCATCGAACCGGGAGAAATTTTCGGCCTGCTCGGCCCTAATGGCGCCGGCAAAAGCACCACCATCAACATGATCGGTGGCGTCTCGCGCATCGGCAGCGGCTCTATCGAGATTTTCGGTGCAGACAACCAGAAGGACTATCGCACCACCCGGCGTATGGTTGGTGTCATGCATCAGGAAATTGTCATTGATAACTTCTTTACCATTGACCAGGCCCTGAAACTGCACGCCGGTTATTACGGCGTTCGTGATGATGAAGCCTGGCGGCTTCGCTTGATCGATCGCTTAGGACTAAAACCACACCTGCACAAAGTGATGATTAAACTCTCCGGCGGTATGAAGCGCCGGTTCATGATTGCCAAGGCGCTGATTCACAAGCCCCGGCTGTTGATTCTTGATGAGCCGACCGCCGGTGTCGACGTGGAGCTGCGCCACACGCTCTGGGATTTTGTTCGCGAAATCAACCAGCAGGGCACGACCATCCTCCTGACCACCCATTACCTGGAGGAAGCCGAGCAGATGTGCGATCGCCTCGCCATCATGAACCACGGCAAGGTCATCGCACTTGAATCAACCAAAACCCTGCTGAAGGAGCTCGGCACCCGCAGCATTTTGGTTCACCTGCAGAAGCCAATTAAGGAGATTACCGGAAGACCTCTGTTGCCAGGCGACAGAACTCGATGAAACCGGCACGCTGTTGCGCTTGACCTTGTCGGCCAGCCAACCAGCCGGCGACCTGTTGCAAAAGCTCTGTGAAATCGGCCTGTCGATTGCTGATATTGAAACCAGAGAAGCCGGTCTCGAAGAGATTTTTCTGCAGATCACCAAGCGGGCAGGGTAAAACATGAATCAGGACAACAGACAAGATTTACTATCCCTGGCTGCCGTTTTTCACGCTGCTGCAAAAAGAAATCCGCCGTTTCCTGCGGGTTGCCTCCCAGACCCTGGTGACCCCGGTGATCACCGCCTCACTCTATCTCTTTATCTTCGGAGCAACGCTCGGAGAACGCATCAGCGTCCTCGAAGGCTTCAGCTATGCCCAGTTCGTCATTCCCGGGCTGATCCTGATGGGTGTCATCAACAACTCCTTCTCCAATGTCGCCTCCTCGCTCTTCATGTCGCGCTATCTCGGCAATATTGTCGACCTGCTGGTCACCCCGGTCACCCCGACCCAGTTCATCATGGCCTACACCCTAGCCGCCATGTTGCGTGGACTGGCCGTTGGACTTGTGGTCTGGCTGATCTCCTGTCTCTTTGCCACCCTTCCCTGGGTCCACCCTTTTGCCGCAATTGCCATGGCCTGCCTTGCCAGCTTCCTGTTTGCCCAGTTCGGAATTATCGCAGCAATTCACGCGGATAATTTTGACTCGCTGTCGATGTACACCAACTTCATCATTCTGCCGCTGATCTATCTCGGCGGGGTTTTTTATCCGATCTCCATACTGCCGCCGCTCTGGGCCAAATTGTCCCACCTCAATCCGCTCTTCTACCTGATCGATGGCTTTCGCTATGCCATTCTCGGCGTCGGCGATCTTCCCTTCATTGTTTCTTTCTGCACAGTTATCGCTATGGCACTCGGTCTTTTCTTCTGGGCTGCCATTCTTATTGCGCGCAGCTATCGTTTACGCAATTAAGAGATTCCTTTAGCTCTCTTGCCAGCAAGCAGGCCACAGAGAAAACAAGCCCCACATAATCTCAATGTGGGGCCTGTAAAAACTGAGGGCCCGTCCAACCGGACCGGCCCTTATATTCCTCTATAACAACGATTATCTGCTGATCTCAGACTATCTCTAACGCTGACTCCACCTTTTCCGCTGCGTTTTCCGCTTCGTTCATGCTCTGGATCAGTACGCCGGCACCGATCGTCGCTGCGTGCCGGACCAGGCTGTCTGCTCGCTCGCCATCGTGATTCTTGAATGCCTCGATCATATTGCGATGCTCTTCTACAGAAATTTCCATGCGTCCCGGCTGCGCAAGGGACGCCAGGCGCAGGCGCTTGAACCTCATGACCAACTGATTGATCATTTCGTACAGTTTATCGTTACCCGCCGCCTTGATAAACAGACTTCGTGAAACTCGTTGTGCACACGGAAGAAGCTCTTGACGTCACCTTCATCGGCAATCTTCTGCAAGCGCTCATTGATCGATTCAAGCCGCTCGATATCTTTTTCGGTCAGGTTCTCTGCTGCCATCCTCGCAGCAAACCCTTCGAGAATGATCTTGATTGCATAAAACTCTTCAATATCCCGCTCTGATAAGGAAGCAACAACAGCTCCCTTGCGCGGAACCACCTGCAAGTAACCCTCCGATTCAAGTTGCCGGAAAGCCTCGCGGATCGGCGTACGACTGATACCGAAGCGTTCTGCCAGCTCCGGCTCAGAAACCCGTTCACCCGGCTTCATGGTCCCTTTCAGGATGGCATCCCGGATCGTTTCCAGAATTTTCTCCCGTAAGGTCTGATGTCTTTCTATCTGTTTTCTGCGCACAGGGAAACTCCGTTCTATCAGGCCTCGGGGAATTGTATACAGTATACACTCAAAGTCAAGATCTTTCTCTTTTCAGTAACGAGCTAAGCCACTTAACTGCTTGCCTTTTATTCTGCGCATGATTATCATCCTTTAAGTTTTACCAGAGGATATTCCATGGATCCGTTTCGACATCTGCGTTTCTCTGTGCATTGCTCTTGTCTCGATCATCGCGATCGGGACGCTCGGCTATTCCCTGGTTGAGGGGTGGTCATCTCTTTGATGCCCTCTATATGACCGTCATCACCCTGGCCACGGTCGGCTTCAAAGAAGTGCATGCACTGACGTCAGATCAGGGCAAATTATTCACCATCATCCTGATTATCTGCGGAACGAGGATGATTGCCTACACCCTCAGCCGCCTGCTGCAGTTCACACTTGAAGGTCAGCTTGCGCAAAATACTCGGGAGGAAGAAATTGGAAAGCCGCATCAGCAAGCTCAGGGATCATTACATCATCTGTGGCTTCGGCCGCATCGGCCACCTGATCTGCCGCGAGTTCCAATCTCGACCCATGCCCTTTGTTGTCGTGGAAAAAGATCCGCAACTTGTGGAACGCGTCGAACCGTGAAGGCTATATGTACGTTGATGGCGATGCCACTGACGACGAAACTTTGCAGGCCGCCGGCATTGACCTCGCCACGGGCCTGATTACTGCGGTCACCTCCGATACCGACAATGTCTATATCACCCTGACCGCCCGCGGACTCAATCCCGAAACTGTTTATTCTGGCCAGCGCCGGGGAAGAAGGCTCCGAGAAAAAACTGATGCGGGCCGGCGCCAGCAAGGTCATCTCACCCTACACCATCGGCGCCAACCGCATGGCCCAGGCGATACTGCGCCCATCGGTGGTCGATTTTATCGAAATCGCCACGGCAAGTGAGAACCTCGAACTGCAAATTGAGGAAATTGCCAATCGCAGCCAATTCCACCCTGGCCGGAAAAACCTTGATCGACTCAGGGATCCGGCAGAGCATGGGGATCATCATTGTCGGCATCAAGCAGGTTGACGGCCAAATGATTTTTAATCCACCCCCGACCAGATGATTGAACCCAACTCGGTCCTCATCACTCTCGGTGAACGTACGGCTATCATTCAACTTGAGAAGATTGCCGGGGGAGCCAGCCGTGACTTCACTACGTTTCGGTGCCCACATCCCCTGGTCACAGATCGAATCCTCTCTCGACCGGGTCCTTGATCTTGGCCTGATTCCTGAAATCGCCATCAAGGGACCAGAGTTTGACATTCTTGACCAAGCCTCCTTGAGAAAACGTTATTCAAACCCTCGCAGAAAAACAGTATACAGACCTTTTGTTCATGCTCCCTTTTTCGATCTCAATGCCGGTGCACTCGACCCGCTGATTCGTCAGGTCACTCAACAGAGCCTTTTCCAGGCGCTGTCCTTCGCCAGTCAGTTAAACGCCCACCTGATGGTTATTCACCCCGGCGTTGACAAATGGCGTTACCCCAACCTTGATCAAACTGGCTTGCTCTGGCAAAAGGCTTCTTTTCATGTCTTCTGAACAGGCCGCTTCTTTTCAATGCCGTCTTGCCATGGAGAATATCTATGAGGAGACGCCGGATTTGCTGGTACAATTCGTCGAAGAGATCGATTCAGAATGGTTCGGACACTGTTTTGATGCCGGACACTGGCACCTGTTTGGCAAGCGTCCCATGGCCGAGTGGTTGGATGCTATCACCCTGCTTTTTCATCTGCACCTGCACGATAATCATGGCCGCGCCGACGACCATCTGCCCGTCGGTGAAGGGATCATCGATTTTTCGCCTCTGCGAAGCAGGCTCAACAAGATGTCGTCTCTTCCCAGCATGACCCTTGAGGCACACAGGCTGGACCTCAGCAATCGCTGCGGCAGGTAAAATTATTATTCAACAATAATTAACCTGTGCTGACGAAAAAAGGCTTCCGTATTTTGTTTGTGTTCAATTGTTTTATGGCCCGAGGGGTTAGGAAGGTTTTGTTGTTTGCGCTCGCTCAGGGTCAAGCTAGAGCCTCTGGATGAAGACGTCTACTGCGAATTAACTTCATTGCCACAAAAAAGGGCGACTCAACTGAGCCGCCCTTTCGCTGTTTTGTATTTCCATCAGTGCAGTTTCTTGCCTGCCACCTGGACACGGATCAGGGCCCGCTCGAGAGCGGCCTCCATGATCTTGAACTCCTTGTCTTCGCTTGACAGTGATCTTAAGAGCCTCTTCAGCACGAGCAAGCGCAGCCTTGGCACGTTCCACGTCAATCTGATCGGCTGGTTCGGCGGTTTCGACCAACACTGTCATAACGTTGTCTTCGACTTCCACATAGCCCCAGTTAACGGCAACTTGAAAGGTCTCATTGCCCTTTTTATAGGTCAGTTCACCGACCTTCAAGGTTGTCAGCAGGGACGTATGGCCGGGCAGCACACCGAATTCACCAATGCTGCCGGGAGCGGTCACTTCATCAACCTCTTCCGACAACACCCGTTTGTAAGGTGTAACCAGTTCCAATTTAAGCTTTTCTGCCATGCCTATTTATTCCTTTATTCCGGAACTCGCTGATTAAGCAGCCAGTTGCTTGGCTTTTTCCAGGGCTTCTTCCATGGTACCAACCAGGTAGAAAGCCTGCTCCGGGATATCGTCGTACTTACCATCAACCAGATCACGGAAACCCTTGATGGTGTCCTTCAGTTCCACGTACTTACCAGGAGAACCGGTAAAGGTCTCGGCAACAAAGAACGGCTGGGAGAGGAATTTCTGAATCTTACGGGCACGAGAAACGGTCAGCTTGTCATCTTCGGAGAGCTCGTCCATACCGAGGATAGCGATGATGTCCTGCAGATCCTTGTAGCGCTGCAGTACGAACTGAACGTCACGGGCGCACTTGTAATGCTCATCACCGACAACCTGCGGATCAAGGATCCGACTGGTGGAGTCGAGCGGGTCAACCGCAGGATAGATACCGAGCTCGGCGATCTGACGGGAAAGAACCGTGGTCGCATCAAGGTGGGCAAAAGCGGTTGCCGGCGCAGGGTCGGTCAAGTCGTCGGCAGGGACATAGATCGCCTGAACCGAAGTGATCGAACCTTTGCTGGTTGTGGTAATACGTTCCTGCAGCTCACCCATCTCGGTGGCCAGGGTCGGCTGGTAACCAACCGCTGAAGGGATACGGCCGAGCAGTGCCGAAACCTCGGAACCCGCCTGGGTGAAACGGAAGATGTTATCGACGAAGAGAAGTACGTCCTGACCTTCTTCGTCACGGAAGTATTCAGCAACCGTCAGAGCCGAAAGAGCAACGCGAGCACGGGCACCCGGAGGCTCATTCATCTGGCCATAGACCAGGGCGGCTTTATCGAGAACGCCGGAATCCTTCATCTCGTGCCAGAGGTCGTTACCCTCACGGGTACGCTCACCAACACCGGCGAAGACCGAGTAGCCGCCGTGCTGCTTGGCGATGTTATTGATCAGTTCCATGATCAGAACCGTCTTGCCAACACCGGCACCGCCGAACAGGCCGATCTTACCGCCACGGGCATAAGGAGCGAGCAAGTCGACGACCTTGATGCCGGTTTCAAAGGCTTCAACCTTGGTCGACTGCTCAATGAACTCAGGAGCAGGACGGTGGATGTCCCACTCCATTTCGTGCACCGATCGGACCAGCTTCATCAACCGGTTCACCAATCACGTTCATGATCCGACCAAGGGTCTTGGGACCAACCGGCATAACAATCTGCTTGCCGGTATCAAGTGCATCCTGACCGCGAACCAGACCATCGGTAGCGTCCATAGCGATGGTTCGGACGGTATTTTCACCGAGATGCTGGGCAACTTCCAGAACCAGGTTCCACTCCCGATCATCAATCGACGGGTTGGTCACCTTAAGCGCGTGATAGATCTCGGGAAGCTTGCCGGCTTCAAATTCGACGTCGACAACCGGGCCGATGACCTGTGTGATGCGTCCTTTATTCATGATGAACCGTTCCTCCATTCAGCCCACTCGGGTTCCGGTGGGTGTGTTCTTATATATTTCGTTGGAAACTTAAGCTTTAATTGATTCAGCGCCGGAGATAATCTCCAGCAATTCCTTGGTAATCGCAGCCTGACGTGCGCGGTTATACTGCAAAGTCAGCTTGCCGATCATTTCCGAAGCATTCTTGCTGGCACTATCCATGGCCGTCATCCGGGCACCGTGCTCGGAAGCAGCTGATTCAAGCAGAGAGCGGAAGATCTGCACCTCGATATGCTTAGGCAGTATCTCCTCCAGAACCTCTGTGGCATTCGGCTCGTAGATATAATCCGTAACCTGTGCGCCCTCAGCCACTTCTTTCGGTACGATTGGCAACAGTTGCGTCACCGTCTGCACCTGGGTCATTGCACTCTGGAAAGCATTGTAAACCAGGAAAACGCTGTCGTAATCACCGCTGCGATAGAGCTCGATGACTTCCTGACCAAGCAAGGCCCCGGTCGGGTAGCTGACTTGCCCGGTACCGACCAGGTTTTCATGAACCTTGGTGATCTCCATGCCGGCGCGGCGCTTGAGGTAATCATTGCCCTTACGGCCGACGATCAGCAGCTCGTAGCTCTCATAGCCCTCTCTTTTTTCACGGATGAACCGTTCAGCAGCCTTGGAGATATTGGTATTGAAGCCTCCACAGAGACCACGGTCTCCGGTAATCAGAACAACCAGCGCCTTGCCCTTGCCACGCTCGGCCAACAGGTGGATGGCTGTCTGCGTCTTCACGCAGAGCCAGGCTGGAGAGAACGTCGGCCATCTTGTCCGCATAGGGACGGGCCGCGACAACAGCATCCTGCGCACGCCGCAGCTTGGCCGCCGAGACCATTTTCATGGCCTTGGTGATCTGCTGGGTGTTCTTGACCGTGCCTATTCGTTTTTTTATGTCTTTAAGACTTGCCATCTCTTCTTACCCGATCGTTGCGTTGATTAAGCGACAAACTGGCCCTTGAATTCATCGAGAGCAGCTTTAATCTTGCCTTCCAGCTCGTCATCGATGGCTTTCTTTTCATGCAAGCGTAGAAAGAAGGTCAGCGTAGCTGCTTTCCATGAAAGAAATCATTTCACTTCTCGTAACGCTGAACATCCGTCGCGGGATATTCATCGACGTAGCCGTTGTTAACAGCAAAGATCGCCACAACCTGCTTTTCAACCGGCAGAGGCACATACTGGCCCTGCTTGAGGATTTCAACCAGTCGAGCACCACGATTCAACTGACGCTGGGTCGCGGCATCAAGGTCGGAACCGAACTGGGCAAAGGCCGCCATCTCACGATAATGAGGCGAGAGCCAGACGCAGAGTACCGGCAACCTGCTTCATCGCCTTGACCTGGGCAGAACCACCGACACGGGAAACCGAGAGACCGACGTTGATTGCCGGACGCACACCAGAGAAGAACAGGTCGGTTTCGAGGAAGATCTGACCGTCAGTGATCGAGATAACGTTGGTCGGGATATAAGCAGAAACGTCACCCGCCTGGGTCTCAATGATCGGCAAGGCGGTCAGTGAACCGGCGCCTTCTGCATCATTGAGCTTGCAAGCACGCTCGAGCAGACGGCTATGCAGATAGAAAACGTCACCGGGGTAAGCTTCACGGCCTGGTGGACGACGCAGCAACAGAGAAAGCTGACGATAAGCAACCGCCTGCTTGGAGAGATCATCATAAATGATCAGGGCGTGCCTGCCGCTGTCACGGAAGAACTCGCCCATGGTCACGCCGGTGTATGGTGAGATGAACTGCATCGGAGCCGGCTCGGAAGCAGAAGCGGAAACGACGATGGTGTAATCCATGGCGCCGGCCTTCTTCAGCTTGTCAACCACCTGTGCAACCGTCGAGCGCTTCTGGCCGATGGCGACATAGATGCAGATCATGTTCTGACCTTTTTGGTTGATGATGGCGTCAATCGCAACCGCTGTCTTGCCGGTCTGACGGTCACCGATGATCAACTCGCGCTGGCCACGGCCGATCGGGACCATGGAGTCGATCGCTTTGAGACCGGTCTGCATCGGCTCGTGAACCGACTTACGTGCCACGATGCCCGGTGCCTTGATTTCAACCTGCTGTAAGTGTCGGTTTCAATCGGACCCTGGCCATCGATCGGAATACCGATACCATTAACAACGCGACCAATCAGCGCTTCGCCGACCGGAACCTGAACGATACGCTCGGTCCGTTTGACCGATATCACCTTCCTTGATATGCTCGGCATCACCGAGAATCGCGGCACCGACATTGTCTTCCTCGAGGTTAAGAACCATTGCCATGGTGTTGCCGGGAAACTCCAGCAACTCACCGGCCATAGCCTTGTCCAGACCATGGATGCGGGCGATACCGTCACTGGCGGAAATAATGGTTCCTGTTTCGCTGACCTCGACTTCACGGCCGAAGTTTTCGATCTGCTTCTTGATAATTGCGCTGATTTCTTCTGCTTTGATTTGCATTATTACGACCTCATCACCCTGTTCGTTAAGGATTCTTCAAGGATTCTTCGATTCGTTTAAGTTGAGTTTTGACGCTGCCATCAAAAAGACGACCACCGATCTCGGCCTGCAAGCCACCGATCAGGTCAGGCATTGACTTCAACAGTTACGGCAACTTGCTTACCGGTCTGCTTTTCCAGGCCGGAGGCGATCGCCTGCTGCTGAACATCATCCAGTTCACTGGCAGCAGTAATTTTAGCGCTCAGGATACCGGACAATTCGTCCGCCTGACGTCGATAACTTTCTTCGATCTGGCTCAAGGTAGCAAAGCCGACCTTTGCTCAGGAGAAGGCCGAGAAACTTGACCATCCCTTCCGACAACTCAAGGGCCTTGCAGAGTTCGGCCAGCATGGCCTCCTTCTTTTCCTGAGCCAGAGTGGGGCTGTCGAGCAACTGGCGCAACAACTCTTCCTGAGACAGAATCTCCTTAACTTTGGCCAATTCATCGGCATAGGCCTCAACGGCCTTTTCTTCCACGCCGATTTCAACCAACGCCTTGGCATACCGTCTGGTTAGGGCACTGACACTCAATGGAGTTCTCCCACTTTTTGCATATATTCGTCGACCAGTCGCTTCTGGTCATCAGCAGAGATCTGTTTTTTCAGCATGTCTTCTGCAAGTTCCACAGCCAGTCTTGATGCTTCCTCACGCAGTTCAATGCGAGCCCTGGCAACCACACCGGAGGCCTTGTTCTCTGCTTCCTGCTCAATCTTGCCCGCCATCTCTTTGGCGGCAGCAATGATCTTGTCACGCTCCAGTTCACCTTCACGACGAATCGAGGCGGTGATACCGGCAATCTCTTCAGTAGCCTTGGCCAGCTTCTCACTGTATTCACGATGCTTGGCTTCAGCCGCTTCCTTGGCGGCCTGGGCGTCGGCAAGAGTTTTCTCGATCTCTCGCGGTGCGGCTCTTCAGACCTTTGCGAATGGGTTTGGTTACAAAATAGGCGAGCAGACCAACCATCAGAGCAAAATTGAAGCAACGGTAGAGAAAGTCTTTAAGAAGTACACCGCTGTCGGCGTGGCCTTCGCCGCCGCTGGCAAAGACAAGAGCCGGCAAAAAAACCAGGCCGGTCATGACCGTCAATTTAACAGGGTGGCCGTAAGCTTGGCGTTAGATTCTCTTCATCAAACAGCCCTCCCGAGTACCTTGCCGGCAATCTCTTTGGCCAAAGCTTCGGTTTCGTTACGCAGGCCTGGCGGGCAGAATCGGCTTCTGCCTGGATCTGCGCCTTGATCGTCTGCAGCTTCTCTGCGGCGCTTGATTCGCCTCACCAAGGATTCGGGCTTCTTCTTCCTGACCTGTCTTGCGCAGGGCGGAACGTTCTTGGCCGCCACTGCTGCCGAGCTTCCTGAAGCTGCGCCTCGTAGCGGGCAATCTGTGCCTGTACCTGCTCATCAATATCCTGAACCTTGGCCTTGGACCCCTCAATGGTCTCCTTGCGCGCCTGGAGAGCAGCACGCAAAGGCTTGAAGAGCAGTGCATTGAGCACAGCCATGAGAATCATGAAATTGACAAACTGCAGGATCAGTGTCCAGTCAAGCTTGATCACTGTCTTACCTCTTTTGAGTTCGCACCTTATATACTAAGGTACATCGGTATACTGTATACAAAATTAACAGGGTCTAAAGATGCCTCAAGCCTGGAGCTTAAAGCAGGAGATGTCTACCATAGCACCTATACCTTGTCAAGATTCTTTTCGCAAAACATCGTCACAAAAAGAGACACTCTTGCGCGTTGCTCCACGGCTGCAAAGTGCTACTTCTTTGCGCCAAGCTCGACAGGCTTGCTGTCTGCCGCGTTTTCACCGAGGTTCATGGTGATCGATACCGTTCAACAGCACGCCATCCTCTACAGAAATAGCGGGGGTCTCGATAGTACCGTCAACCTTGGCCGGAGAGCGAAGTTCAACCCGCGTCTTAGCTTTAATGTTGCCCTTGAAACAACCACTCAGGATCAGCGTTCCAACCTGCGATATCCGCTTGAATATCTGCGCTTTCGCCAACGATCAGGGTGTCATGGGAGGTCACTTCGCCACGGAAAGCACCGTCCAGACGAACGATCTCGTTAAACACCAGCTTGCCTTCAAACTGGCTGCCAGGACCTAAAAAGGCCTTGATTTCACTCTTTTCGATCGGAGTTTCTTTGCGCATGGTTTCTTTTTCCTTCTTGTTGAACATCGCTTGAATTTCCTAAGATTTCTATAGTTGAAACTGCAAAATACTGATGTTATCGACCCTCAAAAATATCAAGTAGCCGTTCGAGTTCTTCCGAGGAATAATAGCTGATTTCTATCTTGCCACCTTTACCACCACGGGCTTGAGGCAGGATATTCACCTTGGTGCCGAGGCTGCGTTGCAAGCGGGCAGCCAAGATCCTCCATTTCAGGATCAAGCTTGCTCTTGCGGAGAACCGTCTTCGCTCGCGCCGCCCTTGAGTTTTTTAACCAGTGCTTCAGTCTGGCGTACGGAAAACTGTTTCTTGACAACCTGGTCACGGACTTCCTTGATGCGCGCAGCGCTTTCCAGCGCCAGCATGGCCCGGGCATGACCCATAGTCAACTGGCCAGCGACAACATCCTTCTGGATCATCTCCGGCAAGCGCAGCAGACGTAAAGCATTAGCAACAGTCGGCCGTTCCCGACCGACCCGGCGGGCAACTTCTTCCTGAGACAGGTCGAAGGTACTCATCAGGTATCGATAGGCCTCGGCTTCTTCGATCGGATTGAGGTCTTCACGTTGAATATTCTCAATCAGGGCCATCTCCATCGCCCAATCTTCAGAAACATCCTGAATGACAACCGGAACTTCCTTGAGCCCGGCTTTCTGTGAAGCCCGCCAGCGACGCTCTCCGGCGATAATCTGATAATGATCACCTGCATGACGGACAACCAGCGGCTGGATCACGCCCTTTTCACGGATCGACGCGACCAGTTCCGCCATCTTGGCGTCATTGAAGGTTTTACGGGGTTGCTGATGATGCGGCTTGAGCTCTTCAACGGGGCAGACGAAGTATTTGTGTCGCCCATCCTGGGAAGCTGAGGTGAGCAGGGCACCGATACCCTTGCCTAGTGCGGGACGCTTGGCCATTCTTTAAGACTTCTCCCTGCGAATAATTTCTCGCGCCAGATCCAGATAAGCCGTAGCACCCCGTGAAGAAATATCATAGAGCAAGGCCGGCAGACCATGGCTGGGCGCCTCCGAGAGGCGCACGTTGCGCGGAATCATGGTTTCAAAAACCTGGGTGGAAAAATGTTCTCGAATCCCCTCACTGACCTGGTGCGACAGGTTGTTGCGGGCATCAAACATGGTCAGCAGGATGCCATGAATGACCAGGCTGTGGTTCAACTCCCGCTGAATCAAGCGTACCGTGTTGATCAACTGGCTCAATCCTTCCATGGCGTAATATTCACACTGCAAGGGAATAAGCACACTGTTGGCAGCGGTCAGGGCATTAATGGTCAGCAAACCCAGGGAAGGAGGACAGTCAATAAGGATATAGTCATACTCGTCAACGACTTCAGACAGGGCTGTCTTCAGCTTGTTCTCACGTGCCAGGGCAGAGATCAGCTCCACTTCGGCACCGATCAGGTCCGGATTGGCTGGCAACAGGTGAAGGGATTCAAGGCCGGTGGTTTTACGCAACTCACTCACCGGAACGGAACCGAGCAAGGCATGGTAAACCGTCTGCTCCATGCTGTTGGGATCGACACCGACGCCACTTGTCGCATTGGCCTGAGGGTCAAGATCAACCAGCAAAGTACGCTTTTCGGCAACAGCCAAAGACGCCGCCAGATTAACAGACGTTGTGGTTTTACCGACGCCACCTTTCTGGTTGGCAATGGCAATGACTTGAGCCATGCCTGATTCTCCTTGAATTTTGATGTTTTTTGAGTCGCTCAGACTAACATAAGCATTTGGATCTGCAAAGGAAATTTGCCCGACCGCCAACAACCACCAGATATTGAGAAAGGGACAAACAAAACCACAATATATGGTGTAAAACCTCTCTAACGGACAACTCTATCAAGCAGCGTTGCGCCCCGGAACGAGGCAAGACAAGAGGATGCAAGAGAGCTTTCCAACCGGCGTTATCAAGTCGATCCCGGCACGCAGCATATTCCTGCTCACCTTCCGGCCCCTTCATGGCCACCAGTCGGCCCCCATGAGCCAGAAAAGGCTCAGCCATAGCCACCAGTTCATCCAGAGAAGTCAGCGCTCTGGCGGTCACAAGGTCGAAACCGGCACGGTAGCTGTCATCCTCCTGCAAAGCCTCGATCCTTGCATGCACAGGGAAAAAAGAGCATAAAGCGAGCTTTCTGGACATGTGCTTCTGAAAGTCTATCTTTTTGCCAACAGCGTCCACCGAGACGACCTCGAGATCGGGACAGACGATCTTCAGGGGTAAAGCGGGAAAACCTGCGCCGGAACCGATATCCAGCAGGCGAACAGCCTGCGCTGCAAAGGGCTGCAAGGTCAGGGAATCAACCAGATGCTTCTCCACCACCTCCTCGCGATCGGTTATGGCCGTCAGGTTTCTGCGCTTCGTCCAGCGCAGCAATTCATCCACCAATTGCTCCAGCAGTTCCAGTCTGTCCTGTGCAATCTCAAGTTCAAGTTTTTGCAATTGACTGATAAGCACAAAACAACCTAACGTTTTAAAACAACGGACAAAATTGCAATAGCTGCGGGCGTCACGCCGGGAATTCTGCCAGCCTGTCCGAGCGTACGGGGAGCGACCTTCTTCAACTTCTCACGACACTTCAGCGGAGAAACCACCCACGGCGTCATAATCAAAACCATGAGGAATAGCGAGATCCTCCAGGCGCCGAAAACGTTCAACCTGTTCATACTGTCGTCGTATGTAACCGGCGTATTTAACTTCGGTTTCCAACTCATTACGAACTTCGTTTGACATTTCAGCCAGGCAGGGGTCGAGAAAGTCGAGGTCAGAGAGGTTCAACTCGGGTCTGCGCAGCAACTCTTCGAGCGAAGCTCCATTTTTCAGGTCCGGCAAGCCCAGACGTGCTATCGCTTCCTGGTTGCCCGGCGAGATACGCGTTGCGCGCAGGCGTTCCCGGCCCTCTTCAAGAGCGACCAGTTTTGCAGAAAACCGTTGCCAGCGTTGCTCGGTCAACAAACCCACCTCATAGCCTAAAGGGCTGAGCCGCTGATCAGCATTGTCCTCACGCAACAGAAGACGGTATTCAGCCCGGGAGGTGAACATCCGGTAGGGTTCCTTGGCACCGAGATTAACCAGATCATCGATCAAAACACCGAGATAACCTTGCTCTCTGCCGATCACAATCGGCGCACGCTCCTGGACCTGCAGAGTGGCGTTGATTCCGGCCACCAAGCCTTGACCGGCGGCCTCTTCGTAACCAGAGGTACCGTTGACCTGTCCGGCATGATAAAGACCCTTTACAAGCTTTGTCTCCAGAGTTGGATGCAATTGGATCGGGTCGACATAATCGTACTCGATAGCGTATCCGGGACGCATTATCTCAACCCGTTCAAGACCTTTCATTGTTCTCAAGTAAGCTAACTGGACATCCACCGGCAGCGAGGTTGATACTCCGTTAGGGTAAATCTCGCCACTTGTTAACCCCTCTGGTTCAAGAAAAATCTGGTGTTGATCCTTTTCCGGAAAACGCACCACCTTGTCCTCTATGGAAGGGCAATAGCGAGGACCAACACCTTCTATAACCCCGGAATAAAGGGGGGAACGGCCCAGACCGCCACGGATAACCTCATGGGTCCTCTCGTTGGTGTAAGTGATGTAGCAAGGAACCTGGGGACGATCCAGGGAAACGGTGTCAGCGGAGAAAGGCTGCGGCGACTCATCGCCGGGTTGTGCTTCCAGCACCGAAAAGTCGATCGTTTCTGCGGCAAGCCGTGGCGGCGTCCCTGTTTTCAAACGACCCACATTAAAACCCAGTTCACGCAAATGATCAGAAAGCCCCTCCGAAGCAGGTTCCCCTGCCCGCCCGCCGGGATAGTTCACCAGACCCACATGTATCAAGCCGCGCATAAAGGTACCGGTCGTTAAGACTACGGCAGCTGCCTCGAAGAGCAAACCGTCCCGGGTTTCGACACCGGTTACCCGGCCATCACCGACCAACAAACGCACCACCTGACCCTGCTTGAGATCAAGACCCGCCTGGGCCTCAACAACCTGCTTCATGCGCGCACGATAGAGGTCTCGGTCGGCCTGTGCCCTGGAAGCCCTGACAGCAGGCCCCTTTTTGGTATTAAGCAATCGAAACTGAATGCCTGTAGCATCAATGTTTCTGGCCATCTCGCCACCAAGCGCATCGATTTCACGCACCAGGTGGCCTTTAGCCAGACCACCAATCGCAGGATTACACGACATCTGCGCAACGGCATCCAGATTGAGCGTCAAAAGCAAGGCTCGGCACCCCATACGGGCAGCAGCCAGTGCGGCCTCGCAACCGGCATGTCCGGCACCAACAACAATCACATCGTACTTTTCACTCATACCAGCACTCTATAAACCTTCAAAGCGGCAAAATGTTCCACGTGGAACGCAACGGCCCTGCGACTAAAAGTTCCACGTGGAACATTCTATTTGCCTATACAGAAACGACTAAAAATCTGATCAAGTATTTCATCCGGTGTTGTTTCGCCGGTAATCATTCCCAAACAATGCAACCCTTCACGTAAATCCATCGCCAGACATTCAAGAGGTGCGGCTGTCCGGGCACCCTCAAAAAAAGCATTGAGAGAGACTATCGCCTTAAGCAGGGCATCTTTATGGCGTTTTTCAGTAACGACGATTCCCTCACCTGCGGCCGCAAGGTTCTCCCGCCCTAAACGTTCAGCAACCAGGTCACGCAGGGAATCCAGGCCGAGCCATTTGTTTTGCAGAAACTGAAATAGTGTGTGAGAACATTTCTAACTGATCAAGATCTATCCTTTGCGTTTGATCATTTTTGTTCACCACAACAATGGTTTTATCAACCTGACAGAGCTCCATAGCTAAACGGTCTTCATCGGTCAAAGGCGTAGAACCATCGACAACCAGCAGGATCAAGTCAGCACTGTGGGCTTTACTGCTGGCCCGTTTGACCCCCTCCTTCTCCACAGGATCATCAGTCTCTCTGACTCCGGCAGCATCAATAATTCGTACCGGAAAACCGGCCAGAACAAGCGATTCCTCCAGGGTGTCGCGGGTTGTTCCCGCCACAGCGGTGACAATAGCCCTGGCTTCTCCGAGCAAAGCATTCATCAAAGAACTTTTACCGACATTGGGGCGTCCCAGGATCAAGATACTGACACCCTCCCGCAAGACACGACCGACATCGAAGCTATTGGCAAGAGCAACCATTTCCTCGGCCTGAACACGGATTGGCTCAACCAGTAAAGGCAGGTTAAGCGAGCCGACTTCGTCATCCGGAAAATCGATATGCGCCTCAAGCAGAGCCAGTGCCGATTTGAGTTGGTCCGAGTAGCTATAGATTTTACGTGAGAGGTGCCCCTCGAGTTGATCAAGGGCAACCTGGCCAGCTCTTTCAGAACGGGCCTTGATGACATCAACAACCGCCTCGGCCTGAGACAAGTCAAGGCGTCCGTTTAAAAAAGCGCGTTGCGTGAACTCACCCGGTGCAGCCAACCTGGCTCCGGCATCAAGATAAAGATCAAGCACAGACCGCATAATCTGTATGCCGCCATGACAATGTACTTCTACAACATCCTCGCCGGTATAAGAGCGAGGTGAGCGCATCACCACGACGAGCACTTCATCAAGACGGACGTTGTCGGCATTCAGCAGTTGTCCATAGTATAAACGATGAGACTCGAATTCTTGATCAACTGTTTTGCCACGAAAAGAATTTTTCAGATAGGCGACAGCCCGGGGCCCGGAGAGGCGAACGATGCCAACACCACCCTCTCCTGGCGGCGTCACCGGGGCAACAATGGTATCTAGCGTCAACATCAGTGAGCCTGGAGTTGCAGAATGATGACTTTACGGTCGCCTTCATGATTTCGGGACCTGGCCTCAAGGTCAGGCTCTTTTTTAAACAGCTCATGCAGAATGCGACGCTCGCCAAGTGCCAGGGGTGGAGTTATTGCCGATCGACCTGTCTGACGAACTTTTCGACAAAGTTTGACCGCCAACGCAGTAAGAAAATCGTGTCTGCGTGCACGGTAACCGTCAACATCAAGAACTATGGGGGTACGATCGGTTGTCCGACGATCCGTCATGGTGCCGATGAGCCCCTGCAAAGCGTCCAACATTTGACCATGTCGACCAATCAGCAGGCTGGAATCAGTAGAGGAAAGGAGTGATTTGTAGCTGGTCTGAGGAAGCGGCGACCTCAAGCTCAACATCTAAACCGATTAAACGGAGTAAGCGGTCTGTGAACTGTCGAGCGATAACGCCGCGGTCATGAAGTTTAACCCGAACCCTGGCCTGGCGCTTACCAAACAGGCCAAGAAAACCCGAAGAAGCCGTCTGCAACACCTCGACCTCTGCCTCAGCGCGGGTACAATTTAACTGCTGCCAAGGCATTCTCTACGGCAGCATCAAGGTTCTCAGCCGCAACTTCAAGGTGCAGAAGATCTTGCTTCATAGTCAGAAATCAGGTGGCCTTACGGTGAATAAAATACTGCTGCAGGATGGTCAGAAGATTGTTGACCAACCAGTAAATGACCAGTCCTGAAGGGAAATTCAGGAACATGAAGGTGAACACTATCGGCATCATCATGAAGAGTTTAGCCTGCATGGGGTCAGCCGTTGTCGGTGTCATCTTCTGTTGCACAAACATGCTCGCACCCATAAGAACGGGTGTGATGTAGTAAGGGTCTTTGGCCGAGAGATCAGTCAACCAGAAGGCGAAAGGTGCATGCCGCAAGGCGATAGAGTTGAGTAAAACCTGGTAAAGAGCAAAAAAGACTGGAATCTGTACGATCATCGGCAGACAGCCACCCAAAGGATTAACACTGTGGGTTTTGTACAGCTGCATCATCTCCTTATTCAGTCGTTCCTTGTCATTCTTGTACTTATCGCGTAGTTTCTGCATTTCCGGCTGCAGTTTCTGCATCGACTTCATCGATGAGTAACTCTTGTGCGTCAATGGCCAGAAGATGAGCTTGATCATTGCGGTCAAAAGAATAATAGCAACACCATAATTCTTGAAAAATCCGTAAAAGAACGTCAGAACCATGAACAGGGGTTGGGCCAGCAGGTTAAAGAAACCGAAACTGACTATTTTTTCGAGATGATGTCCGGCAGATTTAAGTTGTTTCGGGTCTTTCGGACCGATAAAGACCAGATAATCCAGCTTACGTTGTTCACCGGTCTGAAGGGTAAAGTAGGGTGATTCCAGAACATTTTCTATAGCATCATCTTTGCGTTGCAACAAGATTCTCTCAACACTGTCGTCTTCTGGAACGACGACAGAGAGAAAATATTTAGTCTGAAAAGAGGTCCAGGAAAAATCGCTGGAGTAAGAAACCGGCCGCTTCTTTGAGATCGTCAACCTTAACTTCTTCGATTTTGTCTTTAACCAGTGTCGCCGGACCGGAAAAAGAGTAACTGTCAGCTCTTCATTGAATCATCCCAGCGCTGCACCATGGCAAGATTAACGGTGCCGCGCAGAGGGGTCGGACTGGTATTTTTGAGTTCAAGTGCCATATCGATGAAGTACTCATCACCACGCACTTTAAAAGACTTGATATACTGCATGCCGTTGGCTGCAACATGCCTGAAGGAAAGTTCCAACTGGTCCTGGTTATTAACCTTAACAACGAAGCGGCCGACGATTCAAAAAGAGCATCTTCACTTAAAGCGAAACCTTCTGAACCGGTTGTACGCAAGGTTGAATAGCGTAAAGGGCCGGTTTCATACATCTGTACCGGCGGAGAATCTTTTGCTGCCGTCGCTTTATAATCCTTCAGTTCAAAGGAAATCAGACGCGCACCCTCAGTTGTAAAAACCGCCTGGTACTTATCTGTTTCGACGGTTATTTCGCGAGCAGGTGCAGATGTCTGTACAGCGACATTGACGAGTCTCTTCAGCGATGCAATGGCCGTTGCTACCTTAACGATTTTATCGGCGGCAACGGGCTCTTCTTCAACCTGAGCAGCGACAACAGGAGATGACTGGTACATTCTCTGCCTGTTGCTGATCTTTCTGGGGTGGAAAGAAAAAGGAAAAGCCCAACCAGACAGCAAGCATAAGTACCATTGCGAGAATCAGGTTTTTATTTTCAGATGAATTCATAATTAAAGAAAAACTCCTGTTTTTACAGCTACTTAGTCAAGCGGATCAAATCCACCAGGGTGCCAGGGATGACAGCGGCTAATGCGCTTCAAACCCAGCCACAGACCACTCAAGGCACCATACCTGTTGACAGCATCCAAAGTGTACATGGAACAGGTGGGGTAAAAACGACAGGTTGGTGGCTTAAGTGGAGACAGAAAGGTTCTATAAAAGTGAATGCCCGCTATGGCTAACCGTTTAAACATGTTCTTCGGTCTCCAGGCGGGCAAATACTGTTAAAAGTTCCCGATCCAGTTGTGGATGGGTCAGATTCCGGCGTTTTTTTTGGCTATGATCGAAATGTCTGCGATCTGACCGAACATCTTATAATTGTGTCTGAATAACTCTCGCAGCCATCGTTTGAGTTGATTTCGACAAACTGCATTGCCGACCTTGCGGCTTACAGTCAACCCCAGGCGGGAGTGAGATCCGCCCGGACTTACAATCACGACAAAGTGGGTTGTGTGATAACGTCGTCCCTCGTGCCAGATTCGTTGATACTCGCTTGAACGCAAGATACGGCGAAATTTATCGAGGGTATGTTCACCTTTCACCCGCTAATTTTAAATTATTTGCTCGGGATGATCGCGGCCAGAACTTTGCGGCCCCTGGCACGACGACGCTTGATAACATTGGCGCCACTTTTAGAACGCATGCGCTTGCGAAAACCGTGAGTACGTTTGCGGCTGACCTTACTGGGTTGATAAGTACGCTTCATGACTTTGTTAATCTCCTCAGTATATCGTCAAGATGTGATTTTTGTAAAAGGAAGTTTTAAGCATGTATATAAAATAAAGTCAAGAACGAAAAGCTTTTCCGGTTTTTACTCTTTACTTTATAAACAGTTTTCCCTTGCAATAGAAAAACTCATCTGATAATCTTTGCTGTCAAGTTTTACACCTTTTTTTAAACTATCTAAACACTTGTAATAAGGTTGTTTTTAAGTTATCCACAGTTGTTTAAAAGTTTGTGGATAAATCTATTTTCAAAGTCCTTTTCCTGAAGACCTGAGTTGAGTAAGATACCGGTATGAGTAAACTCTGGGATGACACCCTCGCACATCTGGAACTGAATCTCAGTCCTCAACACTTCTCTACCTGGATAAAACCTTTGAAGCTCGTCAAGATCGAGCAGGACATGGTTTATCTGGAAGTCCCAAATCGCTTTGTCCTGGACTGGGTGAAGGATAACTACAGTAAACTCATTCAGAAAAATCTTTCCGATCTTTCAGCGATCAACTACAGATTACAATTCACCGTCTCCAATCAACCCAGAAAAGAGCATCCCCAGAAAAACCAGGTTGTCGAAACACCAGTTCCTGCCGAAGCCAAAGCAAAATATCGTAAAAAATCCGCATTCGGCAGATCTCAATCTGAACAGAAAATATACTTTCGAAGAATTCGTTTCAGGCTCTTCCAACCAGTTTGCCTATGCTGCAGCCATGGCCGTCGCCAACAATCCTGCAACAACCTACAATCCCCTGTTTATTTACGGAGGAGTGGGATTAGGTAAAACACATCTGGTCAATGCGATTGGCAATGCCATCCTGAAAAAAACTCCGCAGATGAGGATCTGTTACTACACTTCTGAAAAATTCATGAACGAACTGATCAATTCCCTGCGCTATAACCGCATGGATGAATTCAGAAACAAATTTCGCTCCATGGATATTCTTCTTATTGATGATATTCAATTTATAGCTGGAAAAGAGCGCACCCAGGAAGAGTTCTTTCATACCTTCAATGCCCTTTACGAATCACACAAGCAGATCATCGTCACCTCAGATAAGTTTCCGAAAGATATTCCAGGTCTTGAAGAACGCTTAAGATCTCGCTTTGAATGGGGTTTAATTGCCGATATACAGGCCCCTGATGTAGAAACCAAATTGGCCATTCTTAAAATGAAAGCAGAGCAGAACAGTATAAAGCTGCCTGAAGACGTGGCTCTTTTCCTGGCCAATTCAATCTGCAACAACGTCCGGGAACTGGAAGGATATCTGATTAGAATTGGTGCTTATGCAAGCCTGACTTCCATCCCTATTTCTCTGGAAATGGCCCGTGATGTACTCAAGGATATTCTGATAGAGAGAAACCGTGAACTCTCGGTAGAAGAAATTCTTAAAAAGGTCAGTCTCCATTTCAACATCAAAGTTTCAGATATTAAATCAGCCAAAAGACTCAAAGCGGTGGTATTGCCGAGACAGATTGCCATGTATATTTCACGCCAACTGACATCTTCCTCTTATCCGGAAATAGGCGAGCGCTTCGGTGGCAAGGATCATTCGACAATCATTCATGCCATTCGCAAAATTGAAAAACTTATGGAAGAGGATTTCCAACTGAAAAGCACGATAGAAAATCTGAAGAAAGAACTGACCAATTAATCCTATTACAAAAGTCTCTTGATAACCTGTTCAAAAAAGGGTGCATAGGCTGGGGATAAAAAAGCCATTTAAAAAAAACCATCTTTATCCCCATTTGATCAACAGCTTTTACCGGAAATTATAAAGCTTTCAACTAACTGAAATTAATAAACATAATATATGCTTATTTAAGCTATAAACAGGCACTATTACTACTACTAGCTTTTAATATTATTAGTATTTAAATAATAAGTATGATCTGTGGATTGAGGAGGCAGTTATGAATTTCACCATTGAAAAAGATGTTTTTCTGAAAGGTTTGGCCAGGGTTCAGGGGATTGTCGAAAAGCGTAATACCATACCGGTGCTTTCCAATGTTCTTCTGGAAGGCGCAGATGGTGAACTGCATCTGACGGCCACGGATCTCGAAGTCGGTATGCAATCGTCTTACCCGGCGAATATACGTAAACCGGGCAAAATCACCGTTTCGGCAAAGAAGCTTTTTGAAATCATCAAGGAATTGCCGGACAATGAAATAAGTTTCAACGCCAAAGACAATTGCTGGATAGAAGTAGAGTGCGGCAAAGCTCAATTCAACATAGTCGGACTTTCTGCAGACGAATTTCCCAATTTTCCTCAACCGGACAGCGCAAATTTTGTTTCCCTGAGCAGTTCACTCTGCAAAGAGATGATTGAGAAAACCTTTTTTGCCGTTTCCCAGGATGAAAGCAAATATAATTTAAATGGTATTTTCTGCCAGGTTCAGGAAGGTACCAACCAGTTACGTCTGGTCGCCACAGATGGCCATCGGTTGTCGATGATTGATAAAGAAATTGCCGTAGTCTGAAAGCTCAGAACTGACTCGTGGAGTCATCCTGCCGCGTAAAGGTATCCTGGAATTAAAAAAACTCGCCGAAGAAGGTGAAGGTGACCTGCAGTTGGGCTTTATGGACAATAATGCCGTTGTCAGCAAGAATCAGACAGTTATTATTATGCGCCTGGTCGACGGTGAGTTCCCTGACTACAGCCGCGTCATTCCCAAAAATAATGAACAGACCGCAGCGATCGCAGTTGATCCTTTCCTGCATGCCTTACGGCGCATGATTATACTTTCCAGCGAAAAATCCCGTGGTGTGAAGATGAATTTCAAACACAACCTGCTTGAAGTTTCTTCATCCAATCCGGAGTTGGGGGATGCACGTGAGGAAATGGATATAGAATATCAGGGGCCGGAAATAGCAGTTGGTTTTAACGCCCGTTACCTGCTCGACATTTTGCAGGTTCAGGACCAGGACCAGATCAGTATGATCCTTAAAGACAACCTCTCTCCAGGGTTGATTAAGCCCATTGATGAAGATGGCTATCTGGCAGTCATTATGCCGATGCGTCTCTAGATGCGATGATCTGAAAAAAGCCTTTAAACTTTAAGGCTTTTTTCTTGAAGGACATATGATTCTAGACACATTGAAGCTGCGTTTTTACCGCAATCTGGGCAGTCTCGACATAACCTGGAACAAGCATTTTAACGTGATTTACGGAGAAAATGCTCAAGGAAAGACAAATCTTCTCGAAGCCATTTACCTGCTGAGCCATTTAAAAAGTTTTCGTGGTGCGCGCGGACAGGATTTAATCAATCATACGGCTGAAACAGCATTTATCAGTGCTGCAGATAAAGCGGGGTCATGTGGCTCACAAGCTTGATATAGGCTTGCAGAAAAACGGTCGCAACCCTCGAGTTGATGGTAAAACAGTCAAAAAATTAAGTGAATTTCTCGGTTATTTGAGAACAGTGCTTTTTACACCTGAGGAATTGGCCAACATAAAAGGATTTCCTGCCGGACGCAGGGCGCTGCTTGACCGGGCAATATTGCAGACAGAGCCGGTTTACCTGGACCGGGTTCAGGAGTACGACAGAATTCTGCGGCAGCGCAACCAACTCTTGAAAAAGCAGGCTGCTGAGGCGGAACTGGCACCCTGGACAGAGGCTCTGGTACACAGTGGCAGCCGGATACGCTATGACAGGCAGCTATTACCTGACCCGTTTCAAACCGCTTCTGCACCGGGTTTACAAAGAAATAACAGGAGGAACGGAGTCGGCGGAAATCAATTACTCGCTTGCTGCAAAGAAGCTTGACGAGTTAACTGATCATATGAATTCGTCATTTACTCGCCTGGCGACGCGGGAAAGAAAATTAGGTATAACACTGGCCGGTCCGCACAGGGACGATCTCGATTTTCTGGTCAATGCAAGATCCTTGCGTTGTTTCGGTTCCCAGGGTCAGCAGAGATCTTTTCTGCTTGCCTTTAAAGCGGCCCAGGTTATGGATCTCGAGGAAAAATTCAGTGAACCACCAGTGCTTCTGCTTGATGATCTGGCGAGTGAACTGGATAGTAAAAGACAGGAAGGTTTTTTTAATTTTTTATTAAATCGCCGAGGTCAGGTTTTCCTGACTTCTGCCCAGCAGTCGCAGCTGGCTGCCAAGGTGCAGGAAACGGCAAGTTTCTTTAAGGTTGACCAAGGATTGGTTAGCGCAACATCCCCAGAACGAGGGTGACATGACACAAAAACTGAACAAAGAATACGATGCTGGAAGTATCACGGTTCTCGAAGGCCTGTCGGCCGTTCGCAAACGGCCGGCGATGTATATTGGATCCACGTCAATACAGGGGTTACACCACCTGGTTTACGAGGTGGTGGACAACTCGATAGACGAAGCTCTGGCCGGATATTGCAATGATATCAAGGTGGTCATCCATGTTGATAACTCAATCACAGTGACTGATAACGGTCGGGGCATCCCGGTTGATATGCACTCGACCCAGAAGAAGCCAGCAGCCGAAGTCGTTATGACGGTTCTCCACGCTGGCGGCAAGTTCGACAGTGATAGCTACAAAGTTTCCGGCGGGCTTCACGGTGTCGGTGTATCCGTCGTTAATGCATTATCAAAACGGTTGGAACTGGAAATCCGTCGTGGTGGCAAGATCTATCGGCAGGATTATGAACGGGGTGTACCAACCGGTGACGTTAATTGAGGATGGCGACACCAAACGCCGCGGGACGCGGATCCTCTTCTGGCCGGATCCGGAAATTTTTGAAACAACGGAGTTTTCTTTCGAAACCCTCTCTCAACGTATTCGGGAAATGGCTTTCCTCAATGCCGGAGTCAAAATTGAGATTATTGATGAACGCACTGACAAGAGCCACGTCTTCCATTATGAGGGCGGTATCGTTTCCTTTGTCGAATATCTCAATCGAGCCAAGACGCCTCTGCACGCAAAACCGATTTACTTCAGCGGTACCAGGGAGGATGTCGAGATAGAGATTGCCATCCAGTACAATGATGCCTATGACGAGAAAATTTTCTCTTTTGCCAACAATATCAACACCCATGAGGGCGGCTCCCACTTAAGTGGCTTCAAGGCGGCGCTGACGCGCACCATGAACGCTTATGCATCAGCCAACAATCTTTTGAAAAATATGAAAAGTGCGATTTCCGGGGACGATTTGCGCGAAGGTATGGCGGCGGTTCTTTCGGTTAAAATTCCTGATCCCCAGTTCGAAGGACAGACCAAGACCAAACTGGGTAACTCTGAGGTCAAAGGCTATCGTCGAGACCCTGATGAACGAAAAACTGGCGGAATATCTCGAAGAAAATCCGGCCATCGCCCGCAAAATTCTGGAGAAGGGCATCGATGCGGCCAGAGCCCGCGAAGCGGCCCGCAAGGCGCAGAGATCTGACCCGCCGTAAAGGCGCTCTGGATGGCTTGGCGCTACCGGGAAAACTGGCTGATTGTCAGGAGAAGGATCCAGCGCTTTGCGAACTCTACCTGGTCGAGGGCGACTCGGCCGGCGGCAGTGCCAAACAGGGCCGGGAAAGACGCTATCAGGCGATTCTGCCTTTGAAGGGTAAGATTCTCAACGTCGAAAAAGCGCGCTTCGACAAGATGATCACCTCGAACGAGATTCGCACCCTGATCACGGCGATGGGCACCAGTATCGGCAAAGAAGATTTCGATCTGAGTAAATTGCGCTACCATCGCATTATCATCATGACTGATGCCGACGTCGACGGTTCGCATATCCGTACCCTGCTGCTGACGTTCTTCTTCCGGCAGATGCCGGAACTGGTCGAACGCGGCCATCTTTATATTGCCCAGCCACCTCTCTACAAGGCCAAGCGCGGCAAAAAAGAACTCTACCTCAAAGATGAGGAAGCTTTGCGCGAATACCTGCTCGATGAAGGTGTCGAGGGGATGAGCGTCAAGATGGAAAAGAGCGGCAAGGTTTTGCGTGGCAAGCAGATCATTCCGACCTTGCGAAATATCATCGAGTACAACGAGCATTTCAGCAAGATGGTCCACAAGGGGATCAACGCCGAAGTTCTCAAGATTTTTGTCAGAGGCAAGCTGCAGAATGGTTTCGCAGATCTGATTGACCTCGAACCGCTTGCAGCCAAATTGCGCGAGATTGAACCGGAGGTCGAGTTTGAGGTGTTTAGCGATCCACCACGGATTCTTTACAAGAAGGGCAGTTTGCGCTCCTACATCGACCAGAAGATGCTGGAGAGCCTGTCCATGTACGAGTACAAGCTGTTGCTGCAGTCCTACAAGCAGGTCGAAGAGGTCTGTTTGACTGAAAAAGCCCTTATCAGTAAAGAAGGACAGGAAGAGACGGTGGTGAGCGATCGCCAGGATCTGCTCGAGTATTTCTTCGCCCGGGCCAAAAAGGGACAATATATCCAGCGCTACAAAGGGCTGGGGGAAATGAACCCGGATCAACTCTGGGAAACGACCATGGATCCGGAGAAACGGGTCCTGCTGCAGGTCAAGATCGAAGACACCATCGAAGCTGAGCAGATTTTTACCGTGCTGATGGGCGACCAGGTCGAGCCGCGCCGTGAATTTATCGAAAATAATGCTCTTAACGTATCGAATTTGGATGTTTAAATCCCGGCACGAGGTACGGGGAACGAGGAACGTGAAGAGCATGAAAAAGCAAATCACGTGCCGCGTCCCGCGTCCGCGTCCCGGTTTTCCGGAGGAAAAACCTAGATGCTTTCAGAACAGAACAAAGTCAGCGTCAATATTGAAGACGAAATGCGCAAGTCCTACATGGACTACGCGATGAGTGTCATCGTCGGCCGGGCTCTGCCGGACGTACGAGACGGTCTGAAACCGGTTCACAGGCGGGTCCTGTTCGCCATGAACGAACTCAACAACGACTACAACAAGCCGTACAAGAAATCGGCTCGCGTGGTTGGTGACGTCATCGGTAAGTATCATCCCCATGGCGATTCAGCGGTTTATGACACCATCGTGCGTATGGCCCAGGACTTCTCAATGCGCCACCCGCTGGTTGACGGCCAGGGTAATTTTGGTTCGGTTGACGGCGACTCGGCGGCCGCCATGCGTTATACCGAAGTTCGCATGGATCGCCTGGCCCACGAACTGCTCAACGACATCGACAAGGAGACCGTCGAGTTCGGACCCAACTACGATGATTCTCTCGAAGAACCCCTGGTGCTGCCCTGTAAATATCCCAACCTGCTGGTCAATGGCTCGGAGGGTATTGCGGTCGGTATGGCAACCAAGATCCCGCCGCATAACCTGGGCGAGGTTATTGACGGCCTGATCGCGGTGATCGACGATCCAAAGCTTGAGACATGAAGCGCTGCTCGCACTGATCCCTGGTCCTGATTTTCCGACCGGCGGCTTCATTATGGGTCGCGACAGCATCCATCAGGCCTACCGTACCGGTCGTGGTATTATCCCGATGCGTGCCAGGGCGATGGTTGAGCAGAACAGCCGGACCAGTCGCGAAAGCATTATCGTCACCGAAATTCCCTTCCAGGTCAACAAGGCACGCCTGATCGAAAAGATCGCCGACCTGGTACGGGACAAGAAGATAGAAGGTATTTCCGATCTGCGTGATGAGTCGGACCGCGACGGCATGCGGATTGTCATCGAGCTGAAAAGCGACAGTATCCCCCAGGTCGTGCTCAACCAGCTCTACAAGATGACGCCGATGCATTCCTCCTTTGGTATCATCATGCTGGCAATCGTCAATGGCCAACCGCGGGTTCTGACCCTGCGTGAAGTACTGGACCACTTCATCGATCACCGTAAGGAGATCGTCACCCGGCGCACCATGTTCGAGCTGAAGAAAGCCGAAGCCCGCGCCCATATCCTCGAAGGTCTGAAGATCGCCCTGGACAACCTCGACGAGGTCATCCAGGTCATCAAGACCAGTGCCAATCCGGCTGAAGCCAAGGAAAGACTGATCTCCCGTTTCGAGCTGAGTGATATCCAGGCCCAGGCGATCCTGGAAATGCGTTTGCACCGCCTGACCGGTCTGGAGCGCGACAAGATTATCGAGGAGTACAACCAGGTCATGGCGCTGATCCAGCGTCTCAAAGAAATTCTTGCCAGCGAGGTCGAGATCTTCAAGATCATCAAGGCTGAGCTGATAGACATCAAAGAGCGCTTCGGCAATCCCCGCCGTACCGAAATCCTCGCTGTGGCCGCCGACCTTTCCATCGAGGACATGATCGTCGAAGAAGACATGGTGGTCACCGTGTCACATTCCGGTTACATCAAGCGTAATGCCGTGTCTCTTTACCGGGCCCAGCGTCGCGGCGGGAAGGGCGCAACAGGCATGCGGCCGAAGGATGAGGATTTTGTTGAAAACCTCTTTATCGCTTCGACCCACAGCTATATCCTGATCTTTACCACCAGGGGCAAGGTCTACTGGCTCAAGGTCCATGAAATTCCGCAGGGCGGCCGCGCTGCGCGCGGCAAGGCGATTGTTAACCTGCTGAGCCTGGAAGCAGACGAGAAGGTCATGACGATCCTGCCGGTCAAGGAATTTGAAGAAGGCCGCTTCATCATCACTGCGACCCAAAAGGGTACGGTCAAGAAAACCGACCTGATGGCTTATTCGAATCCCCGCCAGGGCGGCATCATAGCCCTGACTATCGACGAGGACGACAGCCTGATCGCTGCACGTCTGACCGATGGCTCCATGGACATCCTGCTTGGCCAGCCACAACGGCAAGTCGATTCGTTTTAACGAAAGTGACGCCCGCCCTATGGGTCGTACGGCCCGTGGTGTTCGCGGTATGATGCTCGAAGGAGACGATGAAATCATCGGCATGGAAGTTGTCTCCGACGCCACAGCCTCGACCCTGGTGACTGTGACCGAGACCGGCTACGGCAAGCGTACCAGCCTTTCTGAATACCGCGTGCAGAGTCGCGGAGGCAAAGGTATTATTACTATCAAG
Source organism: uncultured delta proteobacterium (assembly GCA_963769955.1). Taxonomy (GTDB): domain Bacteria; phylum Desulfobacterota; class Desulfuromonadia; order Desulfuromonadales; family BM103; genus M0040. The sequence goes on along the minus strand of CAVYNW010000013.1, from coordinate 73,022 downwards.
ACCGGTGGTCGCAACGGCCAGGTGGTCGATGTCAAACTGGTAGATAATGAATCCGACCTGATGTTTATTACCGACCGGGGGAAGGTGCTGCGTACCACGGGTCAGCGCTCTTTCCATTATTGGCCGCAACACCATGGGGGTTCGCCTGATGGTACTTGAGGCTGAAGAACGTATTGTCGCGGTCGCCAAACTGGCAGAGAAAGAAGATGACGAAGGAGATCCAGAAATTGAAGAAACAACTCCTTCATGGAGGAGTTGAAGCGCCAGGGGAAGGCGCCTAAAAGGCGGCTCTGGGTGTTTCTTGGTCTGATCCTGCTGGTGATGGTTGCTCGCCGGAGGTCTTATTGGTATCAGGCGACATCTGCAAACGAGACTTGAAGAACGTCTTCCAGGAAGGCCTGGCACTCAGGCAGCAAGCCAGGTACAGCGAAGCGGTTGAGCTGTTTGAAAAGTTGCATGATGAACAGCCGAGCTTTTCGAACGCATTCCTCGAGGCTGCTTTTTCAGGCTGCTGAAATGCAGGACCTGTATCTCGGACGATATTCCGATGCTTTGTTGACTTACCTGATAGCTGGAACGTGATTTTCCCGGAGCGCCGGAGGTGTTGCCGGCCAGGCAGCAGGTTGCCGTCCTTTACAAGTATCGGCTCAATGACTGCAGTCAGGCCATCGCAGTTTACCAGAAAGTTCTCGACCATGCCTGATCAGGGAAAGGATCAGCTGCAATACGAGGTGGCCGACTGTTATTTCCGTCTGAATCATTTCGCCCAGGCGAGGATCGAGTTCGACAGCCTGCTGAAGAATTATCCGCAAAGTGATCTTGTTTGCAGAAGTTCAGTATCGCATTGCCATGACCTACGCCCTTGAGGGCAAACTTCCGGAAGCTGCCGGGGCTTATCGGGTGGTTATGGAACGTTGGTCGGAAAGCCCTTATGCCGTAGAGGCAAGCTTTGGTCTGGCAACGGTTCTGGAAGAGCAGGAAAAGCTGCGTAGAAGCCCTGAAGATTCTCGAAGATCTGGCAGGAATTTATCCCAAACAGGATATACTGGCACGCAAAACCGACAGGTTCGTGAGCGGATTGAAAAGAAAAAGAAAGCTATTTAGCGGTTTGTCGGTGGTTCAACAAGTCAACTGCGAAAGGTTCTACATGATGAAAATCGGAGTCATTGGTGCCGGTAGCTGGGGAACAACCCTCGCCAACCTGCTGGCGAAAAAAGGTCACCATGTTACCCTCTGGGTTTATGAAGCAGATCTGGTCAGAACGCCTGCAGGAAACCGCGTATCAACGATCTTTATCTGGATGGCATAACCCTTTCAGCAATCTCAGCTATACCAATGATCTGGACGAAGCCGCCACAGGGCAGCCAGCTTATGTTGCTGGTTTCACCGTCGCAAGTCATGCGACATGTCCTCAAGGACCTTAAAGCCCACCTCGCGAGGATTGTCTGCTGGTCTCCGCTGCCAAAGGGATCGAAAACGAGACCCTGATGACCATGTCGGAAGTTTTGCAGGAAGTCCTTGGTGCGCAGGTGCAAAACGCAGTGCTTTCTTTCCGGCCCGTCCTTTGCCCGAGAAGTGGCCGTAGAACAGCCAACAGCGGTGGCGGTTGCTGCCGAAGACCTTGGCGTGGCGCATCGTGTTCAGGAACTTTTCAGCACGGATTATTTCCGGGTATATACCAACCAGGATGTGGTCGGCGTGGAAATCGGCGGGGCGATGAAGAACGTGATTGCCCTGGCTGCCGGGGTGGCTGACGGACTTGGCTTCAACCACAATGCCCGTGCCGCCCTGATTACCCGGGGGCTGGTGGAAATTGCCCGTCTCGGTGATGCCAGGGGCGCCCAGGAAGCGACCTTTTACGGCCTGGCCGGAATGGGCGACCTGGTACTGACCTGCACCGGCGACCTGTCCCGCAACCGTTCTGTCGGCATCGAGTTGGGCAAGGGACGCAAACTCGATGAAATTCTCAACAAGATGAACATGGTTGCCGAAGGGGTCAAGACCACCCTCTCCGCATACCAGCTGGCGGCCAAGCTGGGGGTCACCATGCCGATAACAGAGCAGATGTACCAGGTTCTCTACCAGGAGAAGGACCCGAAGCAGGCGGTTGCCGATCTGATGACCAGGGCACCTGACCTCGGAAGACGAATAAGAAAACCATTTCAAAGGGGTAAAGCTGATGAAAAAAATGATTTTGCTGCTGCTGACAGCCAGTCTCTGCTTTGTTGCTCCCGTGTTTGCTTCGGAGCTCGTTGTGATTGAAACCAACTACGGTGACATAACGGTTGAGCTGGATAACGAAAAAGCACCGATTTCGGTGGCAAACTTTCTGACCTATGCTGATAGTAATCATTACAAGGGCACGATCTTTCACCGGGTGATTAAGGATTTCATGATTCAGGGCGGAAATTTCACTCCTGATATGTCGCCCAAAAAGACTCTCGGATCCGATCAAAAATGAAGCAGGCAACGGGCTGCGCAACCTGCGCGGCACGCTTGCCATGGCCCGCACCGGCGTCGTTGACAGCGCGACCAGCCAGTTCTTCATTAACCTCAAGGATAATGCGTTCCTCGATCACAAGAACAACACGGTCCAGGGTTTCGGCTATGCTGTGTTCGGCAAAGTCGTCAAGGGTATGGACGTGGTTGACAAGATCGGCACCAGTCCGACACATACCTTTAAACGTTTCCGCGATGTTCCCGTAGAACCGGTCATTATCAAGAGTGTCAAGCGTGTAACAGAATAGAGACAGGGCTGTTTGAGTTCATTACTTTTTCGCTAAATACCAGCTGAAGTCGTTACCTGGACGGTAATGACACTGGCGAGGCAGGTATGTCCACCGCTCGCATCATGACTTATAACATTCAGGGCTGCCGTGGCGCTGATGGTCAGGTCAATCCTGACCGGATTCTGAATGTCATCGCCGACTCCGCGCCCGACATTGTCGTTCTGCAGGAACTTGGGCCGGTACATCACGCCGATATTCTCCCTTACCTGTCGGAGCGGCTTGGCCTTGAGGTTTTCCGGGATGTGACCGGCGGTCCCCTTGCCTACCTCTCCTTTTTCCCCCTCAAGGCTGTGCAGAGATTTGATCTTGGCTACGGAGGGCAGTGTCTGCGCGCCGACGTCGAGCTGGGCGGCAAGCGCCTGCACCTGCTGAACGTCAGCCTGGACAGTTTCCCACGCTTTCGCAGCCACCAGGTTGGCCAGTTGCTTGGCCCGGACCTGCTCGGCAACCCCTCTCTGGCGTGCCCGGCTTTGATTGTTGGCGACTTCGCTGATTATTTCTGGGGTGCCGGCAACCTGGAACTTGCTTCGATCCTGCGTCGTGCTCGCAGACCGCGTCTGGCGTGGCACCTACCCTTCCCGCTGTCCGGTTTTCGGCCGGGATCGGGCTTACCTGCGCGGCGGGTTAAGGATTCTTGAGGCTTCGATCAATCGCAGCTACCTGGCTCGTCAGGCGTCCGGCCATTTACCGCTGACTCTGACGGTGCAGATTACCGACACTCGCCGTTCCGTGCGTCTCAGGCCGTTGGCCGGTGGACGCATGGAAGCAGCACCAGGTTAAATGAAACCGAATGAAGCCTGTGGAAAACTCTGTGGACAAGGTTGAAAACTCCAAATTCACCAGGCAAAAACCGCCCCAAAAATGAAAAAAATACGCATAAGCAAAGCGCACGCGCTAGAAACCCTGAACCGTCTGCAAGCGAGCTATCCGGATGCGCATTGTGCTCTGCTGCATGACAACCCGTGGCAACTTCTGGTTGCGACGATCCTCTCCGCGCAATGCACCGATGTGCGGGTTAACATGGTGACGCCGGTGCTTTTTAAACACTTTCCGGATCCCTTGAGCCTGGCGCAGGCGGAGGTGTCTGAGGTTGAAGAGCTGATCCGCTCAACCGGTTTCTTTCGCAACAAGGCAAAAAGTCTGATCGGCTGTGCAAGAGCACTGGTCGATCAATATCATGGGCTGGTTCCGCAAGAAATGTCCGCTCTGGTTGCGCTACCGGGGGTCGGCCGTAAAACCGCCAATGTGGTGTTGGGTAATGCCTTTGCCAAACCGGGAATGGTGGTGGATACCCATGTCGGCCGCATTGCCGGACGCCTGGGTTGGGCGACGGCGCGCACCGCCGAAGGTATCGAGGAGCAACTCTGCAAGTTGCTGCCGAACAGAGCGCTGGACTCAGGCTGCCCATGTGCTGATTTTTCATGGCCGGCAGTGCTGCCGGGCGCAAACCGCCTGGTGTTCGCAGTGTCCGGTGGTGGATCGTTGTCCGCAGCTTGGGGTTGGGCGGCAGAAGTAGGAACAGAGGGGACTGTCCCGGTTTCATCACGGGGCTGTCCCCGGCTTTAGCGTTGCAGTGCTGCATAGTTCTACATGAGCTTCAGTCACTAAAAAAACTAATGCCGGTTGCGCCCGCCGGTCGCCCTACTTTTCTTGAGCGGCCAAGCAAAGTAGGTAAAAGAAGGCCGCCCCAATGCCTTGCCCGCTACGCGGGAAACCTTTATTGAAAAGATGAACGTCGGCAGTGCGAAAACTCGGCTAGCGCCTCAGACAGTTCGCCCTGCTGGTCGACGTTAATCCATCCAATAAAGGCTACGGCAAAAGGGGTAAGACAAAAACAATCAAAAAGGGACACGACATTCGTCGTGTCCCTTTTTAATAAAAGCAGATTTAAATTTAAAGCTCATCCATATCCAGACGGAAAAAATCTTTCGCCTCAGGGGTCTTCTCTTCGAGGGCATAACGTACCGGTGCGGTGTTGGGTGCGAAGGCCTCAATGACGATGTCCTGGCTGTCTTCGGGGGCCAGCAGGCCGGTGAGAGGATCAATCGGTCTGAATTCGATGCTGTCCGGCACCGGGAACTGCTCAACCGGCATATCCCTGGTTGCCTCGGCCATGAAAGCGACCCAGGCCGGAGCTGCCGCTTTGGAGCCGGTTTCTGCTTTACCGAGAGGACGTTCCTGGTCATAACCGACCCAGGAGACGGCGAGCAGCTGGTTGACGTAGCCGATAAACCAGGCATCCTTAAGATCGTTTGTGGTACCGGTTTTGCCAGCCGTGGGACGTTTCAGACTCTTGGCGCGCCAACCGGTGCCATTTTGCACCACGCTCTCAAGGAGATTGGTGGCCAGATAGGCTGTTTCGGGGCTGATGACGCGGCTGCGTGATTGGCCGATCAGCTTCTGCCCGGGTTGCGGTCCCGCCGGAAAATCCGCCGGATCATTCGATTCAATCACCTTGCCGTCACGATCAAGAATCTTGTTGATATAAGTCGGCACAACACGAACTCCGCCGTTGGCGAGCACCGAGTAGCTGCGGGCCAGCTCCATCGGAGTCAGGGCCGAGGAGCCGAGACCGAGTGTCAGGTCCTCGGCCAACTCCGATTCAATGCCGAGCTTGTGGGCGTAGTTGGCAGCGTAATGTACGCCGATGTCTTCAAGGATTTTAATAGTGATGACGTTGTAAGACTTGGCCAGGGCAGTACGCAGATGGAACCGGTCCGTAGAAACGCTTTGAGTAGTTCTTTGGCTTCCATTCCTTGATTTCACCATTTTCAAGTTGTTCCTTGTAGATCAAGGGTGTATCGAGGATCACGGTGGCCGGTGTGTAGCCCTTGTCGAGGGCTGATGCATAGATCAGGGGCTTCATCGCCGAACCGGGCAGGCGATGGGCCTGTAGTACGCGGTTGAACTGGCTGGTGCGGAAATCATAGCCACCGACCATGGCCTTGATCTGTCCGGTGTGTGGATCCATGGCCAGCAAGGCTCCCTGGGCCTGCGGTTCCTGCTCCAGGGAGAGTCGCCATGGCCCTTGTTGCGGAATATCCAGAATGCGAACCTCGATCTTGGCTCCGATCGGCAGGCGGGTCGTCTTTTCCGTGGCGTTGCCGGTTGCGCTCACGTCACGCTTGACCTGCTGGATGGGTCCGGCCCAGGCGGACTCTTTCAGAGCGATGCGTCCTTCCCTGTCGGCAATGCGGACGTGCAAAGTTTTCTTGTCAGAACCGCTGATGACCGCTTCGGTAAAATCATCGACCTGAGGTTCTTTTGCGGTAAAGGCTTCGCTCTGCTCAGCCAGGAAGAGGTTCTCTTCTTCAGGGCTCAAAACGGCCAGTGGACCGCGATAGCCCTGGCGCTTGTCATGATCACGCAGGTTGGCCTGTACCGCATCCTGCGCGGCAAGCTGCATCTGCAGGTTCATGCTGGTCTGTACTTCGAGGCCGCCCCGGTAGAGTTGTTCTTCACCGTAGGTTTGTTCGAGATAGCGGCGGACCTGCTCGGTGAAATAAGCCGCGTTGGTCAGGTGCTGATTAATGCGGGGCCGGATGTCGAGTTCTTCAGCGCTAGCCTGGTCTGCTTCTTGCTGAGTGATAAAGCCTTCGTTGACCATGCGGCCGAGCACATAGACCTGACGCTCCTTGGCCCGTTCATAATGCCGGTAGGGAGAGTAGCGACTGGGGGCTTTGGGCAAACCGGCGAGAATGCTGCACTCGGCAAGAGTCAGGTTCTCAACATCCTTGTCGAAATAGTTCTCGGCAGCGGCCTGTACGCCGTAGGCGCCATGACCGAGAAAGATCTGGTTGAGGTAGAGGTAGAGAATCTCTTCCTTGGAAAGACGCTTTTCCATGCGATAGGCAAGGATGGCTTCTTTAAACTTGCGCTTGAATTTTCTCTCCGGGGTCAGTAAAAGACTTTTGGCCACCTGCTGGGTGATCGTACTGCCGCCCTGGACGATGCCGCCCGCCTTGATGTTCTTGATCGCCGCCCTGAGGATGGAAACGATGTCGATGCCCTTGTGTTTGAAGAAGTTTGAATCTTCAGCCGCCACAAAAGCCTGAATCAGCTGCTTCGGCATTTTTGAGACCGGTACGATGATCCGTCGTTCCTCGAAAAGTTCGGCAATCACTGAACCGTCGTCACTGAGCACCCGGGTGATGATCGGTGGGCGATAGTCGGCGAGGGTGTCAACCTTGGGCAGCGACTTGGAGACATAGAAGTAGGCGCCGACGGGCAAAACGATGGCGAGGAAAAGACCGAGCAGACCGAGGGCCAACAGGGCGCGGGTCAGGATGGCGAGTAAAGATTTTTTCTCTTTGTTGTTCTGTTTTGACATATAACCCTCTATTGAACATGAAACTCAACGTCGGCAAAGGCGAACTTCTTTGCATGGCGACGCAGATTCAGCTAGAACTGACTTTTTTACCATAGCCCTTTACTCTACGGCAACACTTTTGCCGGTTTAACAGGGACTTGCGCTATGCTATAGTTGAAAGCTGTTGAAAACAGACGATTAATATTGAATTCCCTGAAAGCTTTAAGGAGATCCGCTTGTCCTCTACAGATTTTCGTCGCAACAAGATTGTCGCCACGGTTGGACCGGCCAGTTCCAGCAAGAAGATGCTGCTGGCCCTGATGGAGGCAGGCGCCGACGTCTTCCGGCTTAATTTTTCCCACGGTCAGCATGCTGATTTGGCGAGAAACGGTTGCCCTGATCCGTGAAATTTCCCGTAACCGCAAGCGTGCCGTCGCCATTCTCGGTGACCTGCAGGGACCAAAGATTCGTACCGGCATGATGCGTGGGGATGTCATGACCCTGACCGACGGCGAAAGCGTGGTGATTACCACGGCCGAGGTGCTTGGTGAGAACGGGTTTATCCCGACCACCTACAAGGCGCTGCCACAAGACGTCAGCAGGGCGACAGGATTCTTCTCGACGATGGCCTGCTGGAACTGCAGGTCGAAAAGATCGCCGGCGAGGAAGTGCATTGCCGTGTGCTGGTCGGCGGCCAGCTGAAAAACCGCAAAGGCATGAACCTGCCGGGTGTGGCTGTTTCTGCTCCGGCTCTGACCGAGAAGGATCTGGCCGACCTGGAATTCTGCATCGAGCAGGAGCTTGATTATCCTGGCGCTCTCGTTTGTGCGTACGGCGGCAGAAGTTGTGCAGCTCAAGAAACTCCTCTCGCAAAGAGGGGCGTCAATCCAGGTGATCGCCAAAATTGAAAAACCGGAGGCGGTGGCAGCCTTTGCCGAAATTCTCGAAGCGGCCGACGGCATCATGGTGGCGCGTGGTGATCTTGGCGTGGAGATCAAATCGGAAAAGGTGCCCTCTGATTCAGAAGCATATTATCAGACAGTGCAACCTGGCGGGCAAGCCGGTCATCACGGCCACCCAGATGCTGGAGAGCATGATCCACAACCCGCGTCCGACCCGCGCCGAGACTTCGGATGTCGCCAACGCGATTCTCGATGGCAGCGACGCAGATCATGCTGTCGGCGGAGACGGCTTCGGGAGACTACCCCTGCCAGGCCGTGGAGATGATGGTCAGGGTTGCCGTCGATGTGGAGCGAGACCCGCAGCTCAAGGAACAGTTTTTTCATCCCCTGCTGGATAAATACGGCACCCGCAGCCTCACTGAAGCGATCGGCCAGGCGGCCTGCCGGGTGGCTGAAAATGTCGGCGCTGCTGCCATTCTGGCTTTCACCCAGACCGGCAGCACGGCGGCCCTGGTCGCCAAGTACCGGCCGCAGATGCCGGTCTACGCAGTGACGCCGACCCTGGCCGTGCGTCGACGCATGGCGCTCTATGCCGGGGTTCGCTCGATCCGGGTCGATATCGAAGGAGATACGGAAGCACAGATTCGCTCGGTGGACGCAGCGGTCATCGAGGCCGGGGTGCTCAACAAGGGGGACATCGTGGTGATTACCATGGGCAGCCCGCTTTCCGATCCCGGCACCACCAACCTGCTCAAGGTTCACCAGCTTGGCAGCTGATTAAAACCTGGAACGCTGACGCGGAACGAGGGACGAGGAAAAATATGAATGAAAAAAGCAGTGGTTCTTTACAGTGGCGGTCTTGATTCGACCACCTGCATGGCGATCGCCAGGGCCGATGGTTTTGAGCCTTATGCCATGAGTTTTGCTTACGGCCAGCGGCATTCCGTGGAGCTGGACAAGGCTCGTGAATATGCGCCGAAAATCGGTGCGGTCAAACACCAGGTGGTGGAGATCGATCTGCGCCAGTTTGGCGGCAGCGCCCTGACTTCTGAAATCGAGGTGCCGAAAGATCAGAGCTCGACAGATGAGATCCCGATTACCTACGTGCCCGCCCGCAACACGATTTTTTTAAGCTTTGCTCTCGGCTGGGCCGAGGTGCTTGGTGCCTACGATATCTATGTCGGCGTCAACGCCCTCGATTACTCCGGCTACCCGGACTGCCGACCGGAATTCATCAGCGCTTTTGAAAATATGGCCAACCTGGCCACCAGGGCCGGGGTCGAAGGGGATCCTCCCTATACCATCCATACACCATTGATTCAGCTCAGCAAGGCTGAAATTATCCGCACCGGCCTGGATCTGGGAGTCGACTACCGGCTGACGCACTCCTGTTATGATCCCGCACCGGGCGGCATTGCCTGTGGTCGTTGTGATTCATGTTTCCTGCGGCTGAAAGGTTTTCGCGAGGCAGGATTGAAGATCCGGTCGAATATGTGACGCGAGGCGCGTAGCGCGGAAGCGCAGATAAAGGCAAACAAGAATGAACTCATGACAGAAACAAGCTAAAGGTTCTTCGCGCCCGCGTCCCGCGCCACGCGCCCCGCCGACGGAGCCGCTGTCGGCATGCCCGATATGCAGAAGAGCCATGATGATCGCAACATCGCCATCGACAAGGTCGGCGTCAAGGATATCAGCTATCCGATCGTCGTCATGGACAAGAGCAAAGAGCAGCAGCAGACGGTCGCGCGCATCAATATGTATGTCGATCTGCCCCACCACTTCAAGGGCACGCACATGAGCCGCTTCATCGAGATCCTCAACCAGTATCATGGCCAGGTCAGTATCGACCGCATGAACACCATGCTGAGTGATATGAAAAGAGCATCTCGAAGCCAGCCGCGCCCACCTCGAACTGGAGTTTCCCTATTTCATCGAGAAGCAGGCTCCGGCGTCCGGGGCGCGCAGCCTGATGGAGTACCACTGCAATATGACCGGCAGCCTGGGCAGAGGATTACGATTTCGTCCTTGGCGTCACCGTACCCATGACCTCCCTCTGTCCATGTTCGCGGGAAATCAGCGAGCGTGGTGCGCACAACCAGCGCAGTGCCGTGACAGTCGAGATCCGCTATAGCGATCATATCTGGTTGGAAGACCTGATTGCCTGGGTGGAAGAGTGCGGCAGCGCGCCGGTTTATGCTCTGCTCAAGCGTGATGACGAAAAAGCCCTGACCGAGATGGCCTACGATAATCCGATGTTTGTCGAAGACGTGGTGCGTGCGGTCACCCAGCGTCTGCTCAAGGTCCCCGAGATCACCTGGTTCAGGGTGGCCTGTGAGAATTTTGAGTCAATTCACAACCATTCGGCCTATGCCCAGGTGGAACGGGCCAGGACTGAATAAGTGGATAAACCTGTGGAAAAGGTGGATAACTCGTTAAATAGCCACATTTTTGATCATTCTTCCCTGATTATCGGCCTGTTTGCCAAGGAGCCGGTTGCGGGCCAGGTCAAAACCCGATTGTCTCCGCCTTGACAGCAGAGCAGGCCTGTCGGCTTTACCAGATCGCACTCAGTGAGACGGTCGAACCGCCTGCTTGCTGCCGACTTGCAGCTGGTGATCTGCTATGCCGGACGACGTGAATGGTTCAGTGAGACTTTTCCCGAACTGCCCCTGCTCGCGCAGAGCGGTGACGGTCTCGGCGATCCGCATGGGCAACGCCGTTCAGGCACTGTTTGCTGCTTTTTGACGGGCCGGTTCTGCTGGCAGGCTCCGACAGCCCGGATCTGCCGATCGCCTGGTTGACCAGGTTTTGCAGTGCACTTCAGGAAACGGATGTCGCCACCATCCCCTGTCGGGACGGCGGCTACGTCGCTATCGGCCTGAGGAGACCGACCACGGAGCTGTTTGCCGGGATTCCCTGGAGTACCTCGGGGTTCTGCAGGCCACCCGGCAAGCCTGCCGTCGAGCTCGGCTTGAGCTACCACGAAACCGATGCTGGTATGATCTGGATGAAATTGACGATCTGCGGCAGCTGGCGGCCCGCTCTCCCGGGTCGGAAACGGCGCGGCATCTGCTTGCCGAATTGCAAGATCGGCTATAGCAATGTCAACGGCAAGCCGGTTGACTTGCCGACAGGGCTACCCGATAATCAAGAGATGAATACAGGCTGGTCTGCCGCTCTTGTCAGCCTGGCATCCTGCAAACGTAAGGAGAACTCCCTTGGATTTGGTGCTTAATGCCGGCCCGGTCGTCAAACTGGTCCTGCTGATTCTGGTCTATTTTTCCGTGGTCTCCTGGGCCATCATCTTCTACAAGCAGCTGGTCATTCACCGGGCGATTCGCGATTCGGATCGTTTTCTCGACTTCTTCTGGTCGAAGAAAAGCTTCGATACCATCGGCAAGGGTCTGGATGGCTTTCGGCATTCGCCCCTAACCGTGCTGTTTCGGGAAGTCTACAGCGAACTGGCCCAGAACCGCCGCCAGAACGAAGGCCAGGAAGATGGCAACCTGGTGGCCGACCTCGGCGAACAGGAAAGGGTCGCCCGTGTGCTGCGCCGCTCCACGACTTCCGAGAGCCACCGCCTGGAAAAATATCTCTCTTTTCTTGCCACGACCGGATCGGCGGCGCCTTTCATCGGTCTGTTCGGCACCGTCTGGGGGATCATGGATGCCTTCCACGGCATCGGCACCAGCGGCAGCGCTTCGCTGGCCGTGGTCGCCCCGGGCATCTCGGAAGCCCTGGTCGCTACGGCGATCGGCCTGGTGGCGGCGATCCCCGCGGTTATCGGTTACAATCACTTTGTCAACAAGATCAATGTCTTGACAGGCGAGATGGATAATTTCAGCCAGGAGATGCTGAACATTGTCCAGCGCATGAGCCGGGGTCGTTAAGATGGAAGTCGGTCAGAACAGCAATCGCCGGCGAACGGTGCTGGCCCAGATCAACGTGACGCCCTTTGTCGATGTCATGCTGGTCCTGCTGATCATTTTCATGGTCACGGCACCGATGATGGAAAAGGGTGTGGATGTCGCCTTGCCGGAAGTGGAAAACGCGCCGAATCTTACTGCGGTCAAAGAGCCGCTGATGATCACTGTCACCCGCAAGGGCGAGATCATGGTCGGTAAGAACAGTGTCGCCGATGCGACCAAGCTGATCCCGGTGCTGCAGCAGGTCTTAAGTGAGCGTGAAGATAAGACCGTCTACCTGGAAGCGGACAAGGCGGTTCCCTATGGCCAGGTCGTCAAGGTGATGGCGGCAATCAAGCGCGCCGGAGTCGCCAAGCTTGGCATGGTGGCCCAGGAACCGCAAGACGTAAGCGAGTGAGCCCCTATGTCTGTCCTGCCTCTGCGCCAAATCAATGCGTTTCACAAGGATCCCAAGTTCGGTCGCCTGCTTGCTCGTCTCTCTGATCGTCCACGGCCTGGTCTGGGTGGCCTTCAGCGTTGATCTGTTTGGCACCAAGACGCGACCCAAGCCGCCGGTCTACTACGTCGACCTGATCCACAAGCCGGTGCTCAATCCGCAGGCGGGACGTCCCGACCCCCGGCCGGCTAAAAAGCCGCAGGCTGCGGAGGCCAAACGCACGGTGCAGACGGCTCCACCGGTGGTGCAAGAAAACCGCCAAGCCGGAAGTTAAGCCCCTGGCCAAACCTGTCCAGACCAGCAAGGCCGAAGTCAAGCCAGTACCCAAACCGGCACCCAAGCCGGTGGTAAAAACGGAAAGCCGCAACGAGCGAGCAGGCTGCAGAGCGCCCTTGATGAGATTCGTGAGCGCCAGAAACGTCAGGCGGAACGAGATGCGCTGAAAAACAAGTTGGCTAAATTAAGAGAAAATGCCGGTGCTGCAACCGTCGCCGCTGATGTGCCGGTGGGGATGCCCGATGGCACGGGTGACGAGGTGGGTATCAGTCCTATGGCTTTTGTTGGGGCTTTTATCCAGGAGAACTGGGCGCTTGTCACCTTATCTGCTTAGACCAGTCGCGAGCTTCGCGATCTCGAGGCCAAGGCGACGTTTGACCTATTCGGCGGCAGGACAATTGATTCGTTCACCGGATCAACTACGCCTTCTGGCAACCAACAGTTTGATGATTCGCTTGAAAAGAGCCATCACCAAGTCCAAGCGACTTGCCGCAAGCCGCTGCCGCAAAGAGCTGAACTTGATGTAACCTTCAACCTCAAAGATATGGCCCGGGAGAAAATAAGTATGTTGATGCGCTGGTTTATGGTTTGCCTGTTCAGCCTTGTTCTGCCGTGGTCGGCTCTGGCCGCTACGGAAATTGAAATCTCTTCGCCCGGCGAACAATCGATTCCCCTGGCCCTGACCCGGCTGCTGCCGGACAAGGGGCCGGCTTCGGCACAGATCTCCGGGGGAGTTTAACGAGGTCCTCGAAGCCGATCTCGACCTGTCCGGTCTTTTCCGTTTCGTTGATCCGGAAGCTTTCCTTGATGATGCCGAACGTATCGGTCTCTTCAGCACCCAGGTCGATTTTCCGCAGTGGCGTTTGCTTGGCAGTGAAACCCTGATCAAGGGAACCTATAGCCTTGAAGGGCGATAAACTGGTCATCGAGGCGCGCCTGTTTGATGTTGTCAACCGCCGGCTTTTAACCGGGCGTCGCTATGTTGGCGAGACCAAGGATGTCCGGCGCATGGCGCACGCCTTTGCCGACCTGGTCCTTAAGGAGCTCACCGGCGAAGAGGGCCCTTTCAGTGCACGCATCGCCTACATCTCCGATCAGACTGGAGATAAAGAGCTCTGGCTGATGGATGTTGATGGCAAACGGCCGATTCGGCTGACCAATCATCGCTCGATCGTGCTCAACCCGGATTTCTCTCCCCGCGGCAAGGAGATCCTCTTTACCTCTTACCGGGCCAACAACCCTGATCTTTACCGCAAGGAAATCTATACCGGCAAAGAAGCCAAGCTATCTTACCAGCAGGGGCTCAACGTGGCCGGGCGCATGTCTCCCAACGAGCGCGAAATCGCCCTGACTCTTTCCAAGGACGGCAATCCGGAGATCTACCTGATCGGCACCACGGGCCGCATACACAAGCGGATCACCGACAGCTGGGGAATCGACAGTGACCCTTCCTGGAGTCCTGATGGCAGCCAACTGGCCTTTGTCTCCAACCGCCAGGGCAACCCGCATATCTTCGTCACTGACATCTTTACCGGCCAGGTCACAAGGTTGACCAGCCAGGGCAAGTACAATGCCACGCCGGCCTGGAGTCCGAAAGGTGACCGCATTGCCTTTACCCGACAGGCAGGCGGCCAGTTTGACATTTACACCATCAATATCGACGGCACAGACGAACGTCGTCTGACCTTTGGCCCGGGCAACAGCGAACATCCGCGCTGGAGCCCTGACGGCCGTTTCATTGTCTATTCTTCAGACAAGGGCAGTAAGCAGGCGATCTATGTCATGCGTAACGACGGCACCGGTGCCCGGCGCTTGACGTCACTGGACAGCAACTGTCACCATCCGGCCTGGTCGCCACGTTGGTAATGGAGAAAATTCGCGCGGAGTTTAAAAGTTCCTTCGCGGGGCTCATACAAAGATATGGGCTGTCTGCCGAAGACCAAAGCAAGAGGTTGTTATTTCTGATGCAGCCCGTTATAATGCGTGACTCGATTAAAGTGTAGTGAGCATCGTGCCATTTTGAAAGAGATGCTATGACCCCTGTCTTAGAATTAAGGAGCCCACAATGAAAGCAATGCAAACCCTCAAACTTGTTCTGATCGTTCTCTTCCTCTTGCAGCAGTCTCATCGGTTGTGCCAAGCCTGCCCCCGAGGCGGATATGGGTGATGTCAGCAAAACCGACATGAGCCAGACCTCCGAGGTCAAAGCCGTTGATGAAGGATCCATGCAGGAAGAGGTGGTGCCGACTCACGAACAGATCGCCGGTATGGAACGGATCCATTTCGACTTTGATCAGTTCACCCTTTCCGACTGAAGCACGCAACATTCTCGCCAACAACGCCAAGTATCTGAAGGCGAACAGTGGAACCAACGTCGTTATCGAAGGCCACTGTGATGACCGTGGTTCAGACGAATACAACCTGGCTCTCGGTGAGAGCCGCGCCCTGGCCGCCAAGAACTACCTGGTCTCCCTGGGGATCAACGGCAAGCGTCTGTCGGTGATTTCCTACGGCGAAGAGAAGCCCCTCGTCCAGGGTGAAGGCGAAAGCGTCTGGGCACAGAACCGTCGTGCGGAATTCAAGGCGGTCAACTAAGTTTACCGATGTCCCTGATCATGCGTCCTTTGGGAGTAGATACATGTTGCGAATCTGTTTGCCGATCGTCCTGGTTGTCAGCTTGCTGTTGGGTAGTTGCGTCACCGAGCAAGACCTGCAGCTGCAGCGCGACTTTCTAGAGATGAAGCGGCGGCTCGGTGAAACGGAGCGGGCTCTCAAGGAATTGCAGGATGATGCCTCGGGTGGCGTCACGGGCGCATGTGGAGACCCTGGCACGCAACCAGGCCGATTTCCAGGCAGAGCTCGACGGCGTTCGGGTGGACCTGCAGTCGATGCAGGGGCAAGCCGGTGATCAGGAGCGCGATCAACGAAAATATGCGCCAGGACCTGACTCTGCTGCGTGATGAATTGAGCTTTCAGATTGTCGATCACGAACAGCGCCTTGCCTTGCTGGAAGCGGGCGGCGGTGCTGAGATGAAGCAGCCAGCAGCCAAAGTCTCATCCAGGGCTCCTGCGCAACCCGTTGCCAGTTCAAAAGCAGCAACGCCGAGCGGTGAAAGCGCTCCCGAGCTTTACGAGCGGGCGCTGAAAACGATTCGTGAGCAGCGGATTATGCTGCAGGCCGTGAAATGATGGAAACCTTCCTCAAGCGTTATCCAGAAGATGATCTGGCCGTCAATGCGGCCTACTGGGTCGGTGAAACCTATTATGCGGAAAAGGCCTACGAACAGTCGATTCTGAAGTTTGAAGAAGTGATTCAGAACTATGGCGAACATCCGAAAGTTGCTTCGGCCATGCTCAAGCAGGCGCTCGCCTTTGATGCCAGTGGCGACAAGGCAACTGCGGAGCTTCTGCTGCAGAAGTTGATCAAACGCTTCCCTCTCTCCGGGGAAGCGGAAATAGCCAAGAAAAGATTGCAGCCCTAGTAAATGGGCTTGTAATTGACAGCTAAACAAAAAAAAGTTGACAAGATAGCACCGGTCAGTTTATAAGACGCATTTTGTGTGCCGCTAGCTCAGTTGGTAGAGCATCTGACTTTTAATCAGATGGTCGTAGGTTCGATCCCTACGCGGCACACCATTTTTCAAGCGTCGTACATTGCAGGAACTTTTCCTGCTAGGTACTTGAAGATATTAGGTCCCTATCGTCTAGCCTGGCCCAGGACACCGCCCTTTCACGGCGGCGACAGGGGTTCGAATCCCCTTGGGGACGCCAAAAGTTAAAAAGCCCTTCTGCTGAAAAGCAGAGGGGCTTTTTGCTTTTCAGGCTGCTGAAATTGGGAAAAGGTTGGTTGTAGGTTGGTTCGTGGAACCGACTTACAGGGGTTCAGCAGGGGAAACTGACGTGGCGGTGCTGTGACGGGCAGAGAGCAGTCGATCTCCTCTTTGCCTATAATGCCCTATGACCCCCTGTTTCGTCGGCTTCTGAAGCCTTCAGAGTTCCTTCTCAAGGCATCTGGGCTTTGGCTAGACAGGAATACCCTTAAGAAGTGCTCTTACGTCATTTATTGTTGTCTGGCGCTTGTGAGATTACCCATCATCGGAAGGAATAACTGGCAGGGTGTAATAGTGCTTATGGAGAGGTGGATACTTTATATAGATCGTGCCTTCTTCTTCTATCGTTAGTATGCACTTTCGGCGCGCCGAAGTTTTCTCAGATCTTTAAAAGGTGTTTGCTCTAATGACGGGGTGTATCTTTCCGTCTATGAAGTCTCTCATAAATCCTGAGGACATCCGAGAATTAGTTGCGAGGGGACTTATAGGAAAGGTCCGACCTAGAGCACAGGTTGGGCCTTTGTTATACTGTGAATCGTGATTAATAAAAATCGGTATCACCTTGAAGCTGACGGCTTTTTACCCGTATCCAAGGTCTCCCTGGCAATGGTAGCGAGATGTTTTATCTCGATCGGTTTCATGCAAAAAGCATGAATGCCAATTCCCAGAACATCCTCATCAGTCACCTGAGCACTGTAGCCGCTGCAAAGGATGATCGGGAGGTTCGGTCTGATTTTCAAGAGTTCCTTGGCCAACTCAGTACCTGACATTTTCGGCATGGTCTGGTCGGTAATCACCAGGTCAAAATCGTCCGGACGAGCCTTGAAAAGATCAAGGGCTTCAACGCTGTTGGTCATAATCGTGACTTTGTAGCCCAAATGACCCAGCATGGATCCACTTACGTTAGCAACAGATTGCTCATCGTCAACAAAAAGAATGGACTCTGCCCCGGTCGGCAGGGTTGTCTCCGCTTCAGCTTCTATTGCTGCCTCGGCTTCATGATGGCCGGAAAATAAAGAGTAAAGGTTGTTCCCTGGCCAGGGGTGCTGTCAACGTGGATAAAACCTCCATGTTGTTCAATGATGCCGTGAGCGACCGACAAGCCCATGCCAGTTCCCTCACCAACGCCCTTGGTGGTGAAGAAAGGGTCAAAGATCCGGTCGAGGGTCTTCTTGTCCATGCCTTTGCCTGTGTCGCTGACCGAGAGTTTGGCGTAGCGGCCTGGCTGTGGGTCGACAATTAAGGGGACCTCCTGGTCCGTAAGCTCTCCTTCTTCCAGGCTGATGCGCAACAGCCCCTTTTCGTTCATGGCATGGAGCGCATTGGAGCACAGGTTGATGAGAACCTGCTGCAATTGGGTCGTATCGGCATTGATGAAGACAGGAGTTTCTGGAGCCTCTGTCATGAGCTCCACCGTGGTGGGTATCATGGGGCGCAAAAACTTAGGGATTCCCCAACGAAGGTCGTTAAATTGACTCGGACAAGTTCCTTTTCTTCCTGGCGGCTGAAAGCCAGGATTTGAGCGACGAGATTTTTTGCCCGCGTTGAGGCTTCCCTGATGTGTTCAAGATTTTCATCGAATGAGTTTCCCGATTGCTGCTTGATTTGCAGCAGGTCCAGGTTGCCGCCGATAATCGCCAGGAGGTTGTTGAAATCATGGGCGATGCCCCCGGCCATGGTGCCGATGGCTTCCATCTTTTGCGATTGGCGCAACTGTTTTTCGAGCTTTAGGCGCCTTTCTTCGGACTGCTTCTGCTTGGTAATATCGTTAAAAGTCACTACCGCGCCAATGATGGCATCGTCTTTATTGATGGGGTGAGACCAGACCTCTGCCGGAAAACTCGTGCCATCAGCTTTCCAGAGGCAATCACTCTCGATATGAATTTTTTTTCCATGCTTGAAGGATTTGAAAAGCTGCCATTCCTCGATCGTATTCGGCAAACCTTCTAAGGTTGTATGATGGATCACGTCGTGCATGTTGCGTCCCAGCAACTCCCCCTCCGAACTGTAGCCTAGAATATTCAGGCAGCTCTGATTGCAGAACGTGCAATTGCCAGACATGTCAAGGCCATAAATGGCTTCAGAGGCCGAATCAAGGATCAACCGCGTCTTCTCTTCGCTCTTTTGCAAAAACTCGAGTGCCTTTTTGCTTTGCATGATGTCCGTAAATATATAAAGGATATAATTTTCATCATTTCGTCTGAATGTCGATATCACACCATCAAACCAGACTTCTTTGCCGAAGCTGTTCGTGGTACGAATTTCTTTTTTAATGGAAGCGCCCGTTCTAAGCACCTGTTCCATATCAGCGAGTATCCCGGTCTTTTTGTAGGACTCCAACTCCCTGAAATTCAGTTTGAGCATTTGCTCGGCAGAGGCCCCTGCAATGATTTCAGCGGCAGGGTTCGCCTGAACACACTGCCCCGCTTCTTTAAGAACGTAAAATCCCGGCCGTAGAGTTTTTAATAATGATTTGGTTGATGCTATTGGCTTCCGTAATTTCCCGTTCAGCCCTTTTACTCTCGGTGATGTCTCTGGAAATGCCCACAAGCCCAATGGCTCGGCCATCTGGTCCCAAAATAGGGGCTTTCACCGTATCCAGGATTCGCTGCTCTCCAGTGATCGGGCTGGTGACCCAGTCTTCCTTATGAATAGCGGCCCTATTCCTGATAATACTTTGGTCATCTTTTGCAATGGCTTCTGCCTGCGCTTGGCCGAATAAATCGAAATCAGACTTACCAATCTGTTCACATTCAGTAAGACCGGTAAATATTTCGGCCGCTTTATTGCAGCCGATATAGGTGCTATTGCGATCCTTGAAGTAGATTAAGTCCGCAGCAGAGTCAATGACCGTGCGCAGAAAAGCCTTCTCTTTTGCAAGGTTTTCTTCTGATTCTTTGAGAGCGCTGATGCAATTGCCAATGGCGAGGATCTCTATCACCTCTCCCTGTTCATTAAGGATCGGCTGATTAGTCCATGCTATCCAGACAGTCTTACCCTCCTTGGTGAGATTTTCATTTTCAAAAACCACATGCTCCTCAGGAATTTCAATAATATTTTTTGGGAGATTTGAAAGATCTCTTCCAGTACTTTTTTCTACATCGGGGACCAGACACCCGACATCTTGCCCAATCAGTTCTTCAGACGAATAGCCGAAAAATTGGAGTCCAACTTTATTTATATAGCTGATAACCCCTTCATTGTCCCAACGGAGAATAATGCTATTGGAGTTTTCATAAAGGTCTCTTTCATGTCCCTTTACCATTGTTATTCCTCCAAAGAAATGTCATCTCGGCCTTATTTAAAAATTGTATCTTTAAAATAAAGCTCATTAGCATTGAGCCGACATCAACGATGAGTCGTTCGTCAATATTTTCCTGAAATAAAAATTAAATATCTATCCCAAAGGATCACATAAGAGACAGCATAACAAATTACTCCAGTCTGATGATCTGGTGAAAGCTTCTTTCCTGTAATTTTTCCTGGCATTGATTTGGGAACAAAACTGGGCTGCTCGCTTGCCTTTCCAACAAATCCTTACATATTGGAAAACTCCGTCCGGATCACCAGGCGGGATTTCGCGTTCAATATGTCGTGACATATAGGAATGTTGTAATGGTCCAAGCTAAACGAGATGAAGCTGGTCCTTTTCAAGAGTGTAGAAACCTTTACGCGAAAAACCACTGTAACTTCCAGTCCGCTTGAGTGGTTATGCATCATTCCTATGAATCACTTCTTGAATGATAGAAATGATCTTTTTGATATCAGCTGCCGGATTTGCGGCAACTGAGCGAAGCCACTTTTGGTCTTCAACCACGCAGGTTGAAAGCATCCCTTCTGGCAATTGACGATAGAACTCTTCCGTACTACAGGTGAGGGGGCGAAATACGGTGACGCCCGTTTTGGGTTTCGCCCAAAGTACGAGATGTTCTTCCTTGCTCAAGGCGTTGGCTAGTGTAGCGGCCATTGCCATGGTATGATCGATTCGTTTTACAAAGCCATTTCTGCCCCAGGCAATCAGCGTCGCCAGCAAGGGGATGGCCACCGCGCCGCGCGACCCCTGTACGCCAATATTGGGTGCGGCCAGGTAACCGCCACCAAAGCTAATGGCAGGGTTGGCAATCTCTGGATCATGGAACATGATCAGGGCAGAGTCTTTCGGTTGGAACAACCATTTATGTGCTGACACCGCAACGGAATCTGCCCGGTCAATTCCTTCGAGCAAGTGGGAATAGGTTGGACTCAGCCGCAGCGGCCCCGCCCAGGCAGCATCAACATGAGTCCATTTTGCATGGCCTGCCAATGCAAGCGGATCAATTTCCCCTGTTGCCGTTGTTCCCGCCGTCAGTACCAGGCAGGTCTCAGATATGTCCCCTAGTTGGTTCGGATCAAGCCGACCATGGGTGTTGGTCGGCACCTCTTCATAGGATAATCCAAGGATGGCTGCTGATTTTTTTACGCTGAGATGTGCGGCCTCGGAAGCGATGACTTTTTTGATGCCTTTGGCCTCTCTCGCGGCCCACAAGGCTGTCAGGTTCGCGAGGGTTGAACCAGAGCACATGTGACCGCCACGCATGCCAAAGAAAGGGGTCAGCCACTCGATCACACATTTCTCTGCCTCGATAGCAAATGGGGCTGTCGCCGGATGGAGTAGGTTCTGATTGAGACGTGCATTCCACAGGGTTGTTGCCCAGGTGATCCAGGGTGTTGGGGGGTCCATGTGCGCCAGCACATCAGGTCTATCCAGGTGCGCGGCACAACCAAGCACGTGAGGGGCAAGTAAATCTAATGTCTCTAATTCGCCTATGCCTGTTTCTGGATATGTTTTTGGCAAGTCGATTTTTTCAAGAGGTGTCTGCAAGAGTAAGCTCAGCGCATGTTGCAGTTCGCCCTCAGGAAAGAAACTTCTATCGTGTTCATTCATCTTGCTGACCTTTTTTATACATAACGTTCAAGCTCAGCGGGGCTGCGCGGCTTTATCGCACAGCGTCATCTGCATCGCCGGGTTGGGTGTTTTTCCGCAGCCACGCCAAGACTTCATCAGCGTTCTGGTCTGGCGGAAAAACAGGGGGAGAAAATCTTTTCGATTTGTCCATCGTGCGCAATTAGGGTCAGCCGCTTGAATAACTCCATGCCGGCCACCGTGAGCGTGGGGAACCGCATGGCGCTTTTGAGTAGCAATGTACTGTCGCTCAGTAGTTGGAAGGGTAAGTGCATCCGGTCCCTCGCTTCGCGATGATACTCACTAGTTTGGCCGCTCAACCCAAACACGCCGGTGTTCAGCGCCTTCAGTTCTGCATAGTGGTCGCGAAAGCTACAGGACTGCGGTGTGCAACCGCAAGCGCCTGGAATCCCCTCCCATCTGTCAGGCAGTGGAACGTCCGTGCGCGCCGTCAACGGGTAGATGTAGATAACCCAGTTGCCAGCCAAACCAGCCACATCAGCGCTTGTGCCATCGGTGCTTTGGAGCACGAGAGCCTTGGCAGAAGCGAACCTTGGAGGAGTGAGGCCGCGCTGTCGTCAACCGGCAGGGGGAATCTTTCGGAAGTTGAGATACGATTATGCTCATGAAAATCCCTCGGAATAAGACACCAAACGGACCAAGCTAATCGGGCTGAAGATGATCCTATTACAGTGTCATACTCGCCTGTCACTGACACACTCAAAAAATCTCAGAAATCCTCTCACATTGTTTTGATTCAGTCAAACTGGCAGAAATGCGAAATTACTGCGGTGAAAGGGCTTTCAAGTCGTCAAGTTTGCGATCTTGAGGAATACTCTTTATCTTGGGCGTCTAGCCAAGTGTCGATTTCTGCAACTGGATACCGCTATCAATAATGAGCCGCGTTTTTCTTCTCGTAAGTCGTGATACATGAGAATTAAAGCTAGCCGCAGGGTGTCTATAAGACAGGTGCGATTCACGGAAGTCGTGAAATAAGAATTGTCTACTCCGTGTGGGCCATAAAACTCATTGAGGGTCACCTCAGAGGTTAGCATCAACCTGTTATCGGCAGATAGAAGGCTAAGCAAATAAGGCAGACAAAAATTATAGGGAAAGCCCACCGGGAGACACGGTCAATCGTATAAGCCCACTCCTTACGGTGTCTCCTCACCAGATTGCTGGTCACGACCACCTCGACTAGACTGAGAAAGACCAGAAGGGTTGATCCGAGGATGAAAAAATCGAGACGGGTCATGTAAGAAATTACTGGCAAAAAGGTCCCAATCGCAAATCGATAAGCGATCAGGGTGAGCATACTGGTGACGGCCACGCTAATATCGGTGCCAGATTCGGCCGGGTCGATCCAGAAGGCCACCCAGGACATCATGACGATGAGGATCAATGGTAAGATGACTTTGAAGAGGTAGTAGCTTTGTTTACGCTGGGCCTCGAACATGAAGACAAAACCTGGTTGGCTGCCATGGCCAGGAATTGGCTCATAGGCTTTCGGCTCGGCATGCCAATTCAGAATCTTCCAGTCTGACTCGGACAAGTCTGCCGCCATACCAGTTCTCCTGCCATCGTCAGGAATTACTTCAACATGATCCGAGCCATAGCCCGCAACCACGAACTGAATGGTAAAAAATTGTCGATCAAAGGGGAAATCCTTAAGTAAAAGCTTCTGCGAAAAAGCTCCCCAGAGCCTTTGCCGGTAAGTGACTTGGCCTTCTGGGGTAATCTCGGCCATCTCAGGGAAGCTCTCCCATACTTTCTGTTGATTAACAACCTGAAGGTTCGGTCGCCAGATTTCAGAAAGGGGTCTGAGGATAGATTCTGAACTGTCGTGAGTCAATTCCGAGTCATGCCAGCGGGCCTCGAAGAAAAGATTTGCCTCGAAATTCTGCTCGACAGTATCTATCCCGTCAATGTCAATAATGAAAACGGATAGTTCGACTTTTACCGGATTCTGACTATTGATTTCGGTGACAGAAAGGGCCAACGCCTGGTTTATGAAAAGGAGAGAATAGACCATTGAAAAAAGGATTAGGCCGCCCCGGCGGAGGCGCCTGATATTGAAATATGAGGTCCATCGATTCAACGTGATCATAATAGTCTTGACTCAAAAAGAGAGATTTAAAGACAAGCGTCAACAATTTACTCCCGATTTGCTTTCAGGTAAATGCCCTTATCATTCGCTGCCTAATTTGTTTCAAGGTGCCCAACTTCACTGGGACCTCAACCGTAAGAGTCCTTGACATATTAGAAAGTCCACCTGTTTCTAGGTGGCCATTTTCGTTTGGATTAAAAGTCTCTCAAAGACCTCTATCAATAAGAAGCCATTTCTCCTCTCAGAAGTCGTGGCTTGTGAGAATACCTTATAGCTTTAGGTCTCAAAAGCCTGATAGTGTCTCGCCGTAATTTAAGACTAGTTCGTTTCTAAAATATTTTCTTCGGTTGTCTTCTTGTTGCAACTGAAGGTTATGTCGGTGGCGTACCACATGTCTAATACCAGCAACGAAACCGGTCGAAGGTAACTATCAATCTTGATGATGGATATATTCTCACTTCTGTTTTGGCATGACTCGCTGCCAGTCCTCTCGCTAGACGCACAGAGTTATCTTGGTCTTCAGTTGTAACGAAAATAGAAGAAGGCTCTAATTTCGCTTTTTCAGTAGTAGTGCATGTAAATTGGATTTCGGTGGAGTATTTGTCATCAAATATTGAGACAGATGGAGGCGCAAGTTGATCATTTTGTATCTTTAAAATTGAAAAAAAACGGCCTCTTTTTTCACACGATTCGCTTGATAACACTCTTGCTATGCGCTCTGATTCGTCTTGGCTATCAGCTTCGACATAAATGTGAAACTTATCTTTGTCGAGCCAGTATCCATGATCATCATTGTAATTGCCGTAAATTTTTACATTTGAATCCTTGTTTATATCTGCCGCAACAACCACGGGTGTTACAGTTGCAACGCCAACTGTGAAAGCCTTGAACATCAGCTAGCCCCATCCACGTGCAACCTGTGAGTGCAGGAAGTGTTAATACTATTAAAATTACCAATTTTGAAATGATATTGTTAGTCGTCACTAGACCCCTGTTTATAGACAGTCCCTTTTACTGCTGTGTCAATGTCATGATCCCATCTGTGATAAGACACCCATAATTGTAGGAGGCTGATTCATCTACCACGGATTTAACCCCATTGACATCTCCATAGTATCCAAACATCGTAATCTGCCGTGAAGGCCATTCATAACAGCCCAAGAGTGGGACACAGCAAGTTATGATATCACCCTGTGTCATCTCCAAATCGGCAATCCATCGGCTATCATTGCTGGGGTAAACAAAACCTTCTACCTGGCCTGTGGCACTTAGGGTGTCGCTCTCCCAGGTGCCCGAAAAGGTATCTTTATTCTGATCGGTGATAACCACGAAAATGCTCTGAGTATAGCCTCCATCGGCAGAGGTAAATATTCCAACCCAGTCTCCGATCATGTCTGGAGGAGGCCCAGATGAACTATTGTCTCCGCCGCCTCCTCCACAACCGGCAAGAACACAAATGAGGAACCCTAAAGCCACGGTTATCTTTCCCATAATATTGAATTTCTCACCTTCTATAGCTTGGGTTTCCGCAATAAATATCCGATTATTTATTTACACACGCTAAATATGCCGCATAAAGGTTCCCTGTGGTCCCATCCTCAAAGGAGAAGGTTTTCGAGTAACCAAAGCGAGTCAGAGAGTCCTGGTCACTTGTGTTATATTCCTTTCTATTGAAAATTTTAATTCGCTCATCTTCTTTGTAATCCTTCCACAATTCTTCAAAATCGTGCAGAGAAGGAAGTCGATATTTTAGGGAATCGTCAGTTTGGATTGCCGCACATTTCGTTTTTGCAGTGTCTAAAGAGACAGGGCTTGAAGGAAGAATTATCCAATTGAGTACAGTCTTATAGTCGAACAGGTTTGTCTGATTGTTGCTATCCACATCCCCTCTCTCATAAGGCTCCACCGGAGAAATTAGAGAGTTAGCAGAGTTTGATGACATTCCTATCTTTCGTTCAGAAGGAATCAAATCATTAGCAATGATGGTTGCGAGCTCTGCCAATAAAATGTCCACAGTAGTATTGATTTTTTCATTATCATTGGCGCGCCATTCTGCGGTCGTTATATTCGTAAGACTTTGATCTTGATAATCTTTGGCAAACACAGGTTTATCATTTCCTGATGAGGTAATTTCGACTCGTGCAGAAGCTTTGATCGAATAGGGGATATCCGGACCTGAACCGATAGTGGCAAGCTCGTACACTACGATTCGCAGCATCCATTCAGCCCCTGATAAGGCTGTCTCCTTCTCTTCAGTGAGTTGATCAACAAACAAATCTTCTAGTGCCTTCTGCCGTACTAGAGCAGCAAGGCGCTGACTGACACCAAGTTCATTTATTACTTCCGTGAGCATACTTCGCTTTTCTTCGACATCATCGTTACTTTGAGTAGCTACCGCTCCGTACACACCGCCACCGACAGCGCTAGCCACAATTGACGCAGGCACTACTACCGAAATACATGCTGGAAACAAAAAACCCGTACCGAGGCAACTGAGTATGCCAACTCCCAAGCCCCCTCCTCCTCCCACTGCACTACCAACTACGGCTCCAGTCCCTTTGTTGGGTAAACCGTCAATGATTACCAACGACTCATCGTCCCCTGCAACGATTGTTGCATGCATAAGGTTTAACTCCTTGGGGACCTTCGGAACGCTGGCACAACTCGCAACAAGAAGAGAAAGCACAATAAGTAAACGTGTAAACATGTTTCCCATCCTTCCGGCAGCATTAAAAAACCCGGGTACACCCTAAAGAAAGCAACTCAAAGCAGAGCAACTATCCCTGGCGTCCCGGGTCGTTCTGCTGGATCACAGCAGAGCCCTTGAACATCTTCAATAAGCCTTTTTAGGCTATTTTAGATTGACCAATTAAGTCATAAATCTACCCTTATAATCCTTTTGTCAATAGAAATTTCGCAATCCCAACGAACCTCGGCTGGGACCTTTTCATTTCCACAAATCTGCCTTACCTGTCACCCTATAATTTCAATTCAGAGCAGAATGGAAATGAAAATTCCTATAGGAATTTTTAGAAAGGCTGCAATCCAGTAAAACGGCCACCAAGGATTGAACCCTGGTGGTCATTGGGTTACTCAGATTGGCAAAAACGCATTATTATTAGATGCCCTGCATTCCAGTAACGCCGAAAAGTTTCTGGTAGTCGTGATTTATAAGACCATCGAAAAATCTATGATTTCTATACGATGAAAACTTTCATTGTATAATGAAGCCCGTTCAGAATAGCGTAACTTCAGCTACAGTGAGAACCTGTTTCGCCCAGGTATCGTATGGCCTGATACATGGTGCGATATTTTGCGGGCGAGACCCCCGCCTTTTTTTTAAACAACCGCCTGAAATAAGAAGGATCTTCATAGCCGACCTCCGCGCTTACCTCCTCGATAGCAGTCTGGGTGGTTTCCAATAACTGCTTTGCCTCCTCAATCCTCAGGTATTGCACATAATCAACCGGTTTGAATCCTGTCGCCCGAATGAAGCGGCGCATAAAAGTGCGTTTAGTTAAGCCAGAGAGTTCTATCATCTTTGCAACAGGTGTCCTTACCTCATAATGTTGAGCAATCCAAACCTGGCATTCCTCAACCACAGCATCTTGATGTTCCTTCGGTCGAGGCATTGCAGCAAAAGGCAACTGCCCGTCACTCCTGTCACCAAGCAAAAAGATTTTGGCAATCCGTGCAGCTTCCTGATAACCGAAATAACGCTTGATCAGATAGAGGGTTAACTCAACCCATGAAGACATGCCCCCTGTGGTGATGATCTGGTATTCTTCATCTGCTGGGACAAAAATCCTATCTTCAAGCAATACCACTTCAGGAAAATGACTGCGAATCATCTGTACTGCCGACCAATGAGTTGAAGCTTCTTTCCCGTTTAACAATCCAGTATCAGCGAGCAAATAGGACCCTGTACAAACTGAACAAATAACGGCTCCCTGAGCATGTTGTTCTTGCAACCAATGTTTAGATTTTTCCCAGTTTTCATCAGGAGAAAAATTCTCATCCAGAAGAAGGTCTGAGACAATAATAACCGTACTTCCCGTCGCATCATCTAGCCTGCATGTGGAATCACTTGTACACCACTAGAGCACAAAAATGGCTCAGCCTGAGGGGCAACAATTCTCACATTGAACCCTTTAGTCGTTTGCTCCTCACCCGTAAGAAGCGACCACACTCCATCAACAGACGACAAGACATCAAACAGGCTATAAAGCACTGCAGCAGAGCTTTCTGGTAATGCAAGAATATCTAGCTTTACTGGTTCAGAATTTATATTGAGCTGGTTATCAGGCATGTCACTTTTGCCCCCTTTCTGTCAATTAGCCACTTACGATGAACTGCAGACTACAGTATGTTGTAACCAAACAGGATAGAAATCTAACTGATCATATTCTAACAGAAGGAACACATTAAGGATTCGACGGTCAGAACAACACTGGACAGAAAGGAGCTTGACCATGTTACTCAATACGATGATGTCCAAAGCCCGTTTACAAATAAATGTTTGGCGAAAAGTCTCTCAACAACGCAGTGATATAAGAAAACTCAGCAATCATCTTCTTGATGATATCGGCCTAACACGTTTTCATGCTGATATTGAAGTATTAACAGTCCGTTTTGGGATATTCGAGAAAGCGGTAAATCACCATACGGAAAATTTGAGAATACAGAGAGAGCTTTTCAATCTAGAACATGCACACATTTAAAATGTTTTAAATGCTCATGAACGCATGGTGGAATAATGGCTATTCACCATCTCTTGCCATTCAAAGCCAGATAGATTTTGTCGTTAACTGCGATATGGTAAAATCACATCTAGTTCTCAAAAAATACGAATCATTAAGCTATAAGGAAAATGAATGAAAGCATTATCTGGTAATGACAAAGACGGAGTCCTCTACATAACTGAAGGAGGGACCGAGACAGAGATCATGTACAAGTTCGGTCATAAGCTCCCACATTTTGCTATGTACCCACTACTTGATGACCCAAAAGCTGTTCAGGACCTGAAACAAATGTTTCAGAAATACTTTGATGCCGTAGCCAACAGTGGATTTTCTGCATTTGTGGGAGGGCTAGATTACAGAGCAAGCCCTGATTGGTCTCAACTGCTTGGCTATTCCTCTGATGGTTTAGCTGATATGCAGCACCGCTCAATTGAGTTTTTACGTGATTTAGCCAAACCTTACGAGAATCAAATCCCCGGAATATTATTTGTTGGCATTGTTGGCCCTAGAGGAGATGCCTATTCGTTAAACAAGACGATCACAGCAGAGGAGTCAGAAGACTATCACAGTGTACAAATTCAAACTCTCAAGGATGCAAACGTCGATTACGTCTGGGCTGCAACCTTCAACAATGTTCCCGAAGCCGTAGGAGTTTCTCGTGCTGCATCTCGCATTGGTTTGCCCATCTGTGTTTCATTTACACTGAGTCATTCGCACCGCCTTCAGTCCGGACCGACCCTTAAAGAAGCCATTCAGTTAGTTGATGCTGAAACTGGCGATAGTCGGCCCACCTGCTTTGGAATAAACTGTTCTCATCCTTTAGAGTTTGAACCTGCGCTCGAAGATGGGAATTGGATTGAGAGAATACGAAATATCAGGCCAAACGCCACAATGATGGAAAAGATATCTCTGTGCAAACTCGGACATTTGGAAGACGGAAACCCTGTGGAACTGGGTCAACAAATGGGTTCCCTTGCAAAGCGATACCCACACATTGATATGTGGGGTGGATGCTGCGGAACGTGGGAAACACACCTAAAGGAGATTGCTAAAAATATAGCGCCAAACCACAATTGACTAATCACTAAATCATTCATGTATATATTCCTGCCCCATCCATCACTGGTTGGGGTTTTTTCTTGTAAATCCTCCTCTTGAATTTCACCCTACAGAAATATTGCTGTTTGCTGATTTTCTATAATGGCTGCAATCCAAGAAAAACCCCGCCTGGCGATCCGGGCGGGGTTTGGTGTTTCAGAGATGGTAAGTTCAGACAACCTTCGTTCAGAATTTTGTCAGAAAAAAACCTTATCATGCACGATAAATCAGGAGGGGGGCACTAGCTCCCAACTGAGGAGTCCAGCCTTGTCCCCCCCCCCACTTGGCTGGACCTTTTTTTGTGACTTAAGCAGAGGCTGCGCCATAATTTGGCAGCAGCCTCCTTGCTTTTATACCTGTTTGGACTGTTCGATAAAATCCTTATCCAGCTTCGCCGCCAATCGGTAGACAGTTGCTCTCGAAACATTAAACTGGCGGGCCAAATCTTCTTTGCTGATGATTACGGAATCGAGCATCTCCAGCAGTTCTCGTTCTTTTCGCTTCGACAGTTTCGGTTTGCGGCCGAATTTCACACCGGCAGCCATGGCACGCTCTTGGCCCTCTTTGGCTCGTTCGGTGATCAGCTCTCGTTCAAATTCACCGATGACTGCCAGGACATGAAAGATCAAACGGCCAGTAGGTGTTGAGGTGTCAAGCTCCTGATCGAGAACCTGCAGGTCGCATTTCTTTTCCTGAAGCGTCAGGGTAATCTGCATTAACTCAAGAACGGAGCGGGCAAGCCGGTCCAACTTGGTGACAACAAAAACATCTCCATCCCTGACGTAATTCAAGGCTTTATCAAGCTCAGGCCTTACTGTCCCTCTGGCGACGGATGCTTTTTCTTCAAAAATTTTGTCGCAGCCTGCCAATCTGTCTCTTTGTAAGCTGAGATCTTGGCCGGTTGTGCTGACCCGAGCGTAACCAATTCGCTGTCCGTTCATCGCACTAACCCCTTTCACCCTCCTTGACGTTTCTAATAACGGCAGAGAATGTTTTCGTAAGTGGAGGCTGAAGCCATTCAATGTTTTCTGCGGCCTCGCAACCTTTCTCTTGGCAAATAGCTCTAGATCTTGTAATCTTACTAGTAAGAATTAACCCAGGAGGAATCTTATGGCAACTTTAGCTACAACAAAAATGTCTTCGAAGGGACAGGTCGTCATCCCCGAAGACGTGCGTAAGCGTCTTAACCTTAAGGCTGGGACACAGTTCGTCGTAGTCGGCGATAGCGACGTTGTGATTCTGAAAGCCATTACCCCACCGTCTATGGATGAATTTGACGGACTGATCGCAAATGCGCATCGTCAGGCAAAAGCGGCTGGCCTCAAGAAGTCTGACATTGCAGATGCAATAGCAGAGGCCCGGGGCAGCAAGTGAAGGTCGTTCTCGATACCAACGTTTTTATATCGGGAGTTTTCTTCAGCGGTCCGCCAAGCAAAATACTCCAAGGTTGGCGCGACGGAAGATTCACCCTCGTTTTTTCTCCGGAGATCCTAGAAGAGTATCAGCGGGTTGCGGACGCTCTGAGTAAGAAGTATCCGCCGGTTAATTTGACGGAACTTCTAGAATTAATCGTCGTAGAAGCGGACATGATCCAAGCAGAAGCGTTGAAAGAGCCGGTAAGCGCAGACCCCGATGACGATATGTTCATCGCTTGTGCATTGGCCAGCGGGGCCAAGATGATTGTCAGTGGTGATAAGCATCTGTTGGATGTGGCTGGCTATCGCGGCATTGAAGTCTTGAAGCCCAAAGCCTTTGTTGATCGGCATCTGCTCAATTAAAGCTAGCGACCATCTGGTGGTTTCCGTTTAACGAGGCATTTTCGATGCAGCAGCATAAATGGCAATTCCGCGCCCGGTTCCGCACAAATGCCTTCGGTTGGAAGGCCTCCAAGCTCGCAATCCAGCGTATTAATGAAGCCGTCAGGGAAATCCGCAAGGTTAAAGATCTTGTGCTCCGCGCAGAAGGTTCAATCTTGCTGCTGGAACGTTTCTGGCCCGCCCTGCAGCAGATCGATAGCTCTTCCGGTTCCTTGGGAACTGCTGTCAATAACGCCGTCCACGAGCTGACGCAATTCATCATCAATGCTCCTTGTACTCAGGATGATCGCGCCAAATGGCTTGATCGTCTCTGGACGGCGATGCAGGAGGATGGGGTTGATTTCCTTTCTGAGATCAGCGAGCGCTGGGGGGAGATATGTGTCGACCTGCCCGTTGCTTCGCATTGGGCTGACGAACTGCGATCCACTCTTGAATTGTCGTGGGAACACGGAGGTTATTTTCGGGGTGGGCCAGCTTGCCTTTCTTGCCTGCTCAAGGCCAAGCGATACGACGAACTTCTAAATCTTGTCGAAATGGCCCCTTATCTTTCCTGGTCCTACCGAAGATATGGAGCCTGGGCACTCGCTGCGATGGGTAAAACTGAGACTGCGATTAGTTATGCCGAAGCCTCTCGGGGACTGAACGACGGCTATGGGCGCATTGCAGAGGCCTGTGAAAAGATACTCCTTGATGCCGGTCACACAGAAGAGGCCTACAGACGCTTTGCCTTCGAGGCCACCTACGCCACCACCAACTTGGCGCAATTTCGGGCTCTGGTAAAAAAGTATCCTCTGCTTCCACCGGAACGGATTCTGAAGGACCTGATTGCCAGCACACCCGGACAGGAGGGGAAGTGGTTTGCCACCGCCAAGACTCTTGGTCACTTTGATCTGGCAGTTGAATTGGCAAATCAATCTCCGGTTAACATCGGCACGCTGAACCGGGCCGCAAGAGATTTCCTCGATAAGGAGCCTTCTTTTGCGCTCCATACCGCACTAGCTTGCCTGAAGTGGCTTGCTGCCGGAGAATTTTACGAGATTTCAAGTGTTGATGTGCGCGAAGCCGTACGCTTTGCCCTGAAGGCAGCAGAAACTGTCGGGCTGCAAGAAGATGTATTGAGGAGGTTCACCGCTTTGACAGAAGATTCTCGGACAGATGCGTTTGTCCGAGAGCAAATTTCCGTTGCCCTAGCGGGTCGCTAAACGGTTCAACTTTCTCAAAACACCTGATATTTAAGAATGGATTTGTGGGAGATATAACGTTCAGCGGTAAAGAGGAGATATTTCCTTAAAAGTCCTCTCGCATTGTTTTGATGATAAGAAGTGGCATGTTTGAGCTGTTTACTGGAAACCCTGCAATCCAGTAAAAGCCCCGCCAAGTAAACTTGGCGGGCGTGGTGTTCTTAAGATGGTGATTTATAAGACCATCGAAAAATCTATGATTTCTATACGATGAAAACTTTCATTGTATAATGAAGCCCGTTCAGAATAGCGTAACTTCAGCTACAGTGAGAACCTGTTTCGCCCAGGTATCGTATGGCCTGATACATGGTGCGATATTTTGCGGGCGAGACCCCCGCCTTTTTTTTAAACAACCGCCTGAAATAAGAAGGATCTTCATAGCCGACCTCCGCGCTTACCTCCTCGATAGCAGTCTGGGTGGTTTCCAATAACTGCTTTGCCTCCTCAATCCTCAGGCATTGCACATAATCAACCGGTTTGAATCCTGTCGCCCGAATGAAGCGGCGCATGAAGGTACGCTTGGTTAAACCGGAGCGCTCGATCATTTTCCCTACCGGCTTTTGTTCTTCGTAATGCTGGGCAATCCAGATCTGGCATTCTTCAATCACTGCGTCTTGATGATCCTTCGGGCGGGACATGGAAGCAAAGGGCAACTGGCCATTGCTCCGGTCGCCAAGCAGGAAAATTTTGGCTGCCCGCGTTGCTTCCTGGTATCCGAAATAGCGCTTGATGAGATAGAGCGACAACTCGATCCATGACGACATCCCGCCGGCGGTAATGATCCGGTGCTCTTCATCTGCCGGAACAAAGATTTTATCTTCTTGCAGTGTGACTTCCGGGAAACGGCTTCTGATCATTTCAGCTGCGGACCAATGTGTGGTTGCCTCTTTGCCGTCCAGCAGTCCACTGTCAGCCAGCAAAAAAGACCCGGTACAGACCGAACAGATGACTGCCCCCAGGGCATATTGCTGTTGCAGCCATGCCTTCGTCTGTCGCCAGTTGTCGTCAGGATGGAAATCTGGGTCAAGAACCAGATCAGGGATAACAATGACCTGACTCCCTCTGCAATCGTCAAATCCTGCATGCGGGCTCACCGGAATGCCACCATGACAAAGAAAAATATCACTCTGCGGCGCTACGATCCGTACCTTGAAACCTTGTGCATTCTGCTTCTCACCGGTCAGAAATGACCACATTCCGCCAACCGAAGAAAAAACATCAAAGAGACTGTAAAGCACCGAGGCAGTGCTCTCAGGCAGGGCCAGGATATCCAGGGTCACCCATTCAGAGTTTTCTAGAGGTTCCTCGTCAGCCATGTCACTTATGCACCCTTTCTGGCAGATCTACCACTTACGAGGCATCTTCGGTTGCGGTAAGGTCAAGCTATACAGACCGGCAATCACATTATTACATTTTACCAGAGGAGAAGATTATGAAACACTCCACCCAACTCAATAGCACCTTCGATCAGCATCAGGCTGATAATTTCGCAAACACTGTCGCCGAGACGGTCAATTCAGCAGCAGTCGCTTTGATGCTGTCCGTCGGGCACAAACTTGAGCTGTTTGATCTACTCGCAGACTCCCCACCTTGTACCCGTCAGCAGCTTGCTGACCGAGCCGGCTATGCGGAACGTTACATCCGTGAGTGGTTGGCGGTTATGGTTGTCAGCCAGATTTTAACATATAACCCGGCAGACCAAACCTATTACTTACCCGCAGAACATGCTGCTTGTTTGACGCGCACCTCTTCAGCAGGAAACCATGCCGTCTATGCGCAATTTATCCCGCTGGTGGCCGGCATTTACCCGAAACTGCTGGACTTGTTCAAAACCGGAAAGGGTCTGACCTACCAGGAGTTCCCCTGTTTTCATGATGTCATGTCAGAAGATAGTTCGCAAACGGTCGTCAACGAACTGATTGAGACTATTCTGCCTTTGGCTGGAGAGATTCCACTGCGACTAGAAAAAGGCATAGAGGTGTTGGATGCCGGTTGCAGCAAGGGGCTGGCACTGCTGAAGATGGCCAGCGAATATCCGAACAGCTTTTTTACCGGCTATGATTTCTGTTCCGATGCCATCGAACAGGCCAACATTACGGCCCAAAAGACGGGAATCAAAAATATCCGCTTTGAGACCTTCGATTTGACTAATTTTACTGACATCAGTCGCTATGACCTGATCACTTCATTCGATGCCGTACACGACCAGAAAGATCCAAAAACATTTCTCGGCAGTATTTATCGGGCGTTAAAGCCAGGTGGAGTGCATCTGATGCAGGACATTGGCGGTTCGGCCAAATTGGAGAAGAATTACGATTTTCCGATGGCGGCACTACTTTATACCATCTCATGCGCTCACTGCACGCCAGTCTCTCTTGCCCAAGGCGGTGCTGGGCTGGGTACGATGTGGGGACGGGAAACCGCTCTTTGGATGTTGCAGGAGGCTGGCTTTCAGTCAGTCGACCAGAAGGTGTTTGACCACGACCCGATGAATATCTGGTTTATCTCACGCAAAGCCACCACCTGAACAATAGAAAAATCCAAGAGCTTGATCTGTTTTTCATTGCTTGCGAACAAATATCCCCGAAGTGGAAGAGTTTATCCGCTACGAGTTGACTAGGAAAGGAGATTAACCATGCTGCTTATATCGTTCCTCAATAATGCTTGGAGTCAAGTGAAACACTGGAGAGAAGTGTCTGCCCAGCGCCACCAATTAAAAGACGTAAGTGATCATATACTCAAAGATATCGGCTTTAGTCGTGTCGATGCTGAGCGTGAGGCGAGTCGTCCCTTCTGGGATAACTCTGCAAACTGGGATGTTTCTCTCCGAAAGCGGAAGTGCCCCAATTGATAAAAAAGATGTAGAATGCTGCACAATCAAGTGCTGCACTTGGGTTTGGTTTGCTTATGCCTCCTGAAGTCGCTCCTTTTTGAATTTTGCAAAGCAACCCGTTGTCTAGTTACGGTTTATTTTGTGACAACCCTAAAGCCATGACTTTAAAAAAAACGGCCGAGCGGAGGCCACTGCTTCGGAAGCAGGGGGGCGCTGGCTCAAATCCAGTCTTACCGTAAAGTCTTTACAAAGAGCGGCCTCCTGTGGGGGGTGCTCATTCACTACTGCGTTTTAAATGATGTGATCCGCGCGTGACCGTAGCGATACCAACCCCGAGTTTATCAGCGATCTGGCGTTGCGGAACCCCCTGCTGCAGCATCTCGATAATCTGCAGGCGGTTGGCCACATCGGACAATTCA
Source organism: uncultured delta proteobacterium (assembly GCA_963769955.1). GTDB lineage: Bacteria > Desulfobacterota > Desulfuromonadia > Desulfuromonadales > BM103 > M0040. The sequence continues at coordinate 37,355 of CAVYNW010000013.1, read as the reverse complement.
CCCACCGTCAGCAGATCGCGGAGTGTCTTCTCCATCGCCTCGGAGGAGTTCTGGGCAAGCAAATGATTGACTAACGGCTCAAGGTATTTTATCTTCGCACTCATGTACTAGTACATAAGGGCGAAGAGAAGAGATGTCAACTGTTTTCAAGACTAAATTCAATAAAAGGGGCGACAATGAAAAAGCTATTTATGGTGTTGGTCTTATTTGTTCTGCTATTTCCTTCAGCAACGTGGGCGACAAAACCAGTGAAGATCGGCATGGTCACCACGCTTTCGACTAAGGCCGGGTACCTTGGTGAAGAAGTTCGTGACGGGTTCAAACTGGCCATTGCCCAGGAAGAGGGTAAGCTTGGCGGAATTCCGGTCGAACTGCTTGTCGAAGACGATGGCCGCGATCCCGGCAAAGCCAAGCAGATTGCGGATCGCTTCATGAAGCGCGATGATGTCAAGATCATGACCGGCATCATTTTTTCAAACGTTGCTATTGCCGTGGTTCCCAAAGTTGTCCGCAACGACGTCATCTACATCAGCCCCAACGCAGGCCCCTCGGCTCTTGCCGGCAAGGGCTGTAATAAGAACTATTTCAATGTTGCCTACCAAAACGATAACCTCGACGAGGTCGTTGGCAAATATGTTAACGAAGCCGGGTTTAAAAACGTCTACCTGCTGGCACCAAATTATCCGGCCGGTAAAGATCACCTGGCAGGCTTCAAACGGTATTACAAGGGGGCGATTGCTGGAGAGGTTTACACCAAGCTTGGTCAGTCCGATTATGCGGCTGAAATTGCGGCTCTGCGTGCCACCAAGCCTGACAGTGTTTTCTTTTTTCTGCCCGGAGGAATGGGTATCAACTTTATCAAGCAATTCTCCCAGGCTGGCCTGAACAAAACCATTCCGGTCTTTGGTCCCGCCTTCTCCTTTGACGAACGTTTGCTCGGTGCGGTTGGAGCTGCGGCCCTTGGTGTTAAAAATGGCTCTCAATGGACTCATGATCTCGACGTACCAGCCAATCGTCAATTTGTCGCTGCATTCCGAGAGGCCTATGGCCGTACCCCAACTCTTTATGCCAGCCAGGGGTATGAGGCTGCCCGCCTGATCGGTAGTGCCCTCAAAAGTGTCGAAGGTGATGTCAACAAGCTCGATAGCTTGCGCGCTGCGCTACGGCAGGCCGATTTTGAGTCGGTCCGCGGCGACTTTACCTTTGCCGCAAATCAACACCCGGTGCAAAACCTCTACATACGCGAAGTGGTGGAAGATGGTCAGGGAGGCTACACCAACAAGACCCTTAAGGCTGTTTTTACCAACCATAGCAACGCCTACGTCGATGCCTGCAAGATGGATTAAAGTTTTAGCTGGATAAAATAAACATTGTTGTTATCGGCAGGACGTCTCAAGGTATGTCGCCGAGATGTCCTGCACAACTTATGGCCACCCCGGAAACGGGGTACAGTTTTATGCGCTTATGCTACTTATCATTGAGCAAATCCTTAACGGACTGCAGCTCGGGGTGACCCTGTTTTTGATGTCCGCTGGGCTGACGCTGATTTTCGGCATTATGCAGGTCATCAACCTTGCACATGGCTCTTTCTACATGATAGGAGCTTACGTGGGTGCCACTGTAACCGCCCACACCGGCTCCTTTCTGCTTGGACTCCTGGTAGCTCTGCCTGCAGCGGCGTTGGTTGGGATGTTGGTCGAAGCTATAGTGCTGCGGCGGCTCTATAAAAAAGACCACGTTGATCAGGTGCTAGCCACTTTCGGTTTGATCATGTTTTTTAACGAACTAACCAGGATCACCTGGGGACGTCAGCCGCTCTTCATGGATGTGCCTGCTTGGCTCTCTGGCACAGTTGAAATCATTCCCGGCATCCCTTATCCGAGCTATCGCATTGCAGTGATCGGTGTGGGATTGCTGGTTGCGCTGTTCCTCTACCTGATGTTTGCCCACACCCGTATCGGCATGCAGATTCGTGCCGGGGCAAGCAATAGAGAAATGGCAGGAGCCTTGGGGATTAATATCAAGCTGATTTATACCCTGGTGTTCGGTCTCGGCACCCTGCTCGCAGGTTTGGCCGGGATGATGGCTGGTCCGATCCTTGCGGTCGAGGCAGGGATGGGTGAGAGCATCCTGATTCTGACCTTCGTGGTGATCGTCATCGGCGGCATCGGCTCGGTGCGTGGAGCCTTTGTCGGCGCGTTGCTGGTTGGAATGGTTGATACCCTCGGTCGCGCATTCATGCCTGCCTTTTTTCGCCTGTTTCTACCAACAGCACATGCAGACGGCGTCGCCGCGTCAATTGCATCGATGTCGATTTACATCCTTATGGCGATAATTCTGGTCTGGCGACCCAAGGGGTTGTTACCAGCCCATGCCTGATAAGATTTCCAAACGAGTACCTATATATTCACGGTTCGATCGTAAAAAGCTCTGCCTGAGTTTCGGCGCAATCCTGTTGATTCTGTTGCCAATGCTGGCTTCACTGGCCGGCGAACCCTACCTGATTTCACTGGCCAGTCGCATCCTGATCTATGCTTTGGCTGCTGTGAGTCTCGATCTGATCCTCGGCTACGGTGGGCTGGTCAGTCTCGGTCACGCTGCCTTCTTTGGCCTTGGCGCCTACGTGGTCGCGATCCTTGCTCACCACGATTTCGAAGGGAACTGCCCTGATCTCCTGGCCATTGACTGTCCCGGGTTCTGATAACGCTTTGATCGCATGGCCGGCGGCGGTGCTTTGCTCCGCTCTGTTAGCGGCTATTATTGGGGCTCTGAGCCTGCGAACCACCGGCATGCACTTCATTATGATCACCCTGGCATTTGCGCAGATGTTATTTTATTTTTTTGTCAGTCTCGAAAGCTACGGCGGCGATGACGGCTTGACTCTTTTTTCGCGCAACACCCTGCCGCATCTCGACCTTGGAGATGACACCCAGTTCTATTATGTCTGCCTGGTGCTGCTTTTCGCTTTTCTGCTGCTGGCCAGCCGTCTGGTTGAATCCCGCTTCGGGCTGGTGATCCGTGGTTGTCGAGAGAATGACAAACGGATGCAGTCGCTCGGCTTTCCGACTTATCGCTACAAGCTGCTCTGCTTCATAATCGCCGGAGCTGCCTCCGGTTTGGCCGGAGCCCTGATCGCCAACCAGATTGAATATGTCAGCCCCGGGCTGATGCATTGGACCCGCTCCGGGGTCATTCTGGTCATGGTTCTGCTCGGCGGAACCGGCACCCTTTACGGACCGGTACTTGGGGCGGCGGCTTTTTTACTTCTTGAAGAGATTCTCTCGATCTATACCGAGCATTGGATGCTCTACTTCGGACCGCTGCTGATTCTGGTCGTCCTTTTTGCCCGCCATGGCCTCTATGGCATTTTGGCCGGCAAAGGAAAACGTTATGGTTGAGCCATTGCTGCGCATCGACAATCTGAGCAAAAAATTCGGTTCAATTGCCGCCAGCCAGGGTGTTTCGCTCGAGGTTTTCCCTGGCGAAATCCATGCTCTGATCGGCCCCAACGGTGCCGGGAAAACCACCTTGCTCAATCAAATTGCCGGAGATTTGCTGCCCGACAGCGGACAGATTTTGTTTGCCGGTCATGACATTACCCGATTGCCACTTTACCAGCGATCGCACCTTGGCCTGGCACGTTCTTACCAGATAACATCGGTCTTTCCGCAATTGAGCGTTGAAGAGAATCTGCTGCTCGCTATCCAAGCCCAGCATGGTCACAGTTTCCGTTTCTGGCGACGTGGATTGAGCGTCCCTGAGTTGCGTGATGATCTGGTGTCGGCGCTGGAACGGGTTGGACTCAGTGAGCGGGCGGAAATGTCTGCCGGAAATCTCTCTCACGGCGAAAAGAAACAGCTTGAAGTTGGCATGGCTCTCGCCTGCAATCCAAGCCTGCTACTACTGGATGAGCCAATGGCGGGCATGGGGCCGGGCGGCACAGTCCAACTCTCTAAATTGATCAGTAGACTCAAAGAAAAAATGACCATCTTGCTAATCGAACACGATATGGAAACAATTTTCAAACTGGCCGACCGTATTACGGTGCTGGTCTATGGCGAGGTGGTTACGACAGGAACTGCAGAAGAAATTCGCAGTAACTCCATCGTGCGTCAAGCCTACCTGGGTGATGAGGACGAAGTATGCTGAAGGTTGAGCAGATAGAGACTTTTTACGGCAGCAGCCAAGCGCTTTTTGGTGTTAGCCTTGAGGTGCGCAACGGTGAAGTCGTGACCCTGCTCGGGCGTAACGGCATGGGAAAGAGCACGACGGTCAAGTCGGTCATCGGCCTAACCCCGGTAGCAAAAGGACAGATCTTCTTTAACGAAAAGGAAACCCAGCATTTACCCAGCTATCAAATTGCCCAGCAGGGGATTGGTTTGGTTCCAGAAGGACGACAAATTTTTCCGAATCTGACGGTTTATGAAAATATCATGGTTGCCGCCGCCCATCGCGGAGGCAGAAAAGAGCCCTATACTCTCGAAGAAGTCCTCGAAATATTTCCCCGGCTCACTGAACGTTTGAATAATTATGGCAACCAGCTCTCCGGGGGGGAACAACAGATGCTTGCTATCATGCGCGCACTGATGACAACCCCCAAGCTACTGATCCTTGATGAAGCGACCGAAGGGCTGGCTCCTTTGGTGCGTAAAGAAATCTGGTCCGGTCTGAATATCCTCAAATCACGCGGGCAGTCGATCTTGATCATCGACAAAAACCTCAATGCTTTGATGAAGCTGGCTGATCGCCACTATGTGATGGAAAACGGAAAAGTGGTCTGGTTCGGTACGACGGATGAAATTGCCAATAACCAGGCGTTGAAATCTCGCTATTTGGGAGTGTGACTGCTCTACAGGAAAAGGCCGGTTCTATCGAAAAAGAGGCCTTTTTGGTTATGGCTCCCCACTACGGACGAATGTGGGCACTGGCAATATGTGCTCAAATATCATTCAACTAAAAGAACGACAAAGGGCTAGAAGAGCGATAATCGCTTAAGCCTAAAAGCTTCACAATAGAAATTCCAATTTCCTTTGTTATTGTAGCCAAAGTCACTAGTGCCCCGTGCGGTTAATTCATAACTTCAATTTTCGGCGCTTTTGCCCCCTGCCTGCGTTACGGTTCCTCGGTTTAAGCCTGGCTAGACCTGCGTCACCGCGCCTTGCCAGGAACCAAAATCACGCGCAAATTGTGCGGCGAACTAGCCGCACGGGACACTAGGCTTTGTGCTTTAAAAATTATTTTTCGATACTTCTCTACTAGATTTTCTGGAGTGTCAGATTTGAACGGATCAATATTCCTTAGCATGTTTCCGTAGACATAAGACAATGCTTTATCAATGCCTTCAGCACCCCTTATTCGATATTCGGATATTGAAATACTTATAGCCTGCAGTTGATCAAGTAAAACTTCTTTTAAGTCTTGATTTATCTGTTTGCTTTTTCAATCTCTGAGAATAGTTCTGATATTTCCCTGTCTAAATTTACCAACGCATCGGCTTCTATGATCTCTTCGGAATACTTAGTGGAAAAAATTCAGAGGTGTAAGCTAAGCTTGTTAATGCAACATCTGATAAACGGTTTAGGCAAGAGCAAAAAATAGCAGGTTATATTTTGTTAACCAACTCAAAGGAGTAATTTTCCACCATCAGGAGTAGCAAAAGCCCCATAGAGGAAAACCTTTCCATAGATATAATTGATAATATTTCAGAAACACAGGAAAGGAGAAAAGCATGTCTGAAAAATATTCTGACAAATTCACAGAAGCGACAAAAGAGCTACGGGAAAAATCTGGGTTTGTCTGTGAAAGTTGCAAGCAAACCTATTCTCGGGATAATGCTGTCAAGCAGGACATGACGTGTTGCAACCGAACAATGAAAGAGTTGATGCAAGAGAGTTTCGGTCCATAAGCACGTTGGAGCATGGAGTTGCTATTGCCAAGAGTCTATTCATGTTACATCACCAGCAGATTAATAGGCGAAGGCGGCGTACGCTGCCTTTTTTTATGCAACGAAGCCAAGGGAGTCTAGTGATGAGTAAAAAACAAGCCTATGAAGAAAAATTCAAAGCTCAGCTTGATGAGCTGAACGCCAAAATTGATATCCTCAAAGCCAAAGCGAAGCAGGCCGAGGCTTCTGTCAAGGGTGATTATTATGAAACAGTTGAAGACCTGTTGAAGAAACGCTCCGAAGCTCAAAACAAACTAAAAGATCTTCGGGAGGCGGGCGACGGTGCATGGGAAGATATGAAACAAGGGGTCGAAGAATCCTGGTCCTCTTTTACTGCGGCAGTCAAATCAGCCGTCATCTCGTTTTCAATAAAATAGCATATAAGCATTTTCTGCTTTGCTAGTGACTCAATTGCTGGAGAAGTTAAGAAAAATTAAAGTGAGGAGATTCTTTATGAGAAAAAGGACGTTATACTACAAAAGTTTGTCTATTTTGAGTGGTGCGCTTGCAGTATTGGTTTTCACCTCTGTGAGCCTGGCCGCACATCACAATGACGAAAAAGCCACTGCTTCTGATGTCAAGCAAGAGGTCATGGAAACTTATGATGTATTGAAAAGTTACACTCTTGAACAACGTGATGAAGCCATGGCTACGGCAGAAGATAAGACCGAAAAACTTGATGCTCGTATTTCTGAACTGCAGAATAAAATAGATAAAAAATGGCAAGATATGAGTAAAGCAACACAAGTAAAAACGCGCCAGACTCTGGATGCTCTTCGCCAGAAACGACAGCTCCTTGCCGAATGGTATGGTGGCATGCGCCACAGTTCTGAGGACGCATGGGACGAAGTAAAAAAAGGCTTTTCTGACAGTTACGATCGTCTGGAAAGGGCCTTTGTTGAGGCGAGTAAAGATTTTGATAAAGATAAAGCCAAATAATATTTTTCTGCCGGAGAAGGATAACCTGAAACTTAATCAGAAGGGAGCAAGCATGCCTTTTACAGAAAAAGCCAGGTTGGATACGGGAGACTCTTTTCCCGAGATAACGTTTAAATCAATCACCGGATACGCTTTTGAACTACCGAAAGAGTTCACCGGTTCATGGGGCGTGGTTCTTCTATACCGTGGGGGTTGGTGACCTTTCTGTCGTCAGCAGTTAGCTGATTTTCAAACATTCGCTGATGATTTTGCAGAAGTTGGATGTGCGTCTGTTGGCGGCTTCAGCAGACAGCATTGAAGATACGACAAAAACCGTAAAAGACCATCAACTCACTTTTCCTGTTGCCTATGGTCTGGAGGCGAAAGAGGTCTCCTCAGTAACCGGGGCCTGCTATGACGACCAGAAAAAATTCATTCATGCGACCGGCTTTCTGTTCAACCGAGAAGGCACGATAATCGTTGCCTCTTACAGTACGGGAGCGATCGGTCGCCTGACTCCTCAGGACTGCATATCACTCATTACATATTTGCAAGCGAAACAAGTCAAAGATTAACGACAATAGGTTTCCGGTTGTGAAATGGACCTTTCCAACCCCAAAACCAACGCTAATTCAGACAGGAGTTCACTTATGGGTACGAAACAAGCGTACGCAGAAGAGCTACAGGCGCAGATGGAAGAATTCAACGCAAAAATCGACGCCCTGAAGGCAAAGGCTTCCAGGGCGGAGGGCTCTTCCAGCAAACTTGGTTATTACGATAAACTTGAAGCGATGGTTCTGAAACGGGATCTGGCCAAGAGCAAGCTGGAGGAATTACAGAACGGCGTAGATGGAGTCTAGGAATGTTTGAACGTGAGATTTCAGTGTGGCTGTCAATACGTCAACCTGATGTTTCAAATCATACCCGGGCGGTAATACCCCCAGGTCGGAAAGGAACTGAACAATGGCAAGTGAAGGCTATCATGAACCGGTCAGCGAATTGTCTGCAAAAACCAGGGATTATCACCGGGCCCTGCAATCATTGATGGAGGAGCTTGAAGCGATCGACTGGTACAACCAGCGGGTCGATGTCTGCAACGATGAAGAGCTGAAAAAGATCCTCATCCACAACCGGGATGAGGAGATTGAGCACGCGGCGATGGTCGTCGAGTGGCTGCGTCGGCAGGATCCGGTGTTCGAAAAAGAACTCAAGGAGTACCTGTTTACCGATAAGCCGATCGGCCACTGAAGCAAGCCCGGTCTGGCATGCTTGGCTATATCATCAGCGGCATGATCCAGACTTTTATACCGCAAGGTCAATTCGTGCCCGATCGTGGACAACCCGAAATCAAAAGTCTCGGGTTGTCCACTGTGTTGCCACAAGTTCCTCGCCCTGCTGGTATTTCTTGTCAGTTGGAGGAGAAAGATATGCAGAAATCTTCACTAGTTGTTTAGACGACACCAGCCATTCAGTCGCCTTAGCTACAGCATGACAGGTCGGGTCGGCGAGAGCCTCCCGCTCTAGCACCAGGCCGAGCCGGAGCGCCAGCCGCGGATGGAGGCACACAGGGCGTTGACAGTGAAAAAAAGCAAGCAGATTGGCGGGTAGAAAGCTGACGATATGAGCACCAATCAGCGACATAAATCGTTTTTCAACTGCGGTGATAACTGCTGGCAGGTGGCGAATGCCGAGCGAGCGGCGTTCCTGATCGATGGCGAGGACTATTACCGGGCCGTCGCCGAAGCGTTTGAGCAGGCGCAACATTCTATCTACATTCTCGGTTGGGATGTTGACAGCCGGATTATGCTGCGTCGCGACTCCGGGCAGAAAGAAACTTTAGGTCAACTGGTTGACCGCCTGGTGCAGAACAAGCCGCAGCTGCAAATTTATATCCTGGAGTGGGATTTCGCGGTTTTTTATTCCCTGGAGCGAGAACTCTGGTCACAGTTCAGTTTCGGCGTGATGACCCATAAGCGGGTTCACTTCGAAATGGACGACACGCATCCGGTCGGCGCGTCTCATCATCAAAAGATTATCGTGGTTGATGACCAGGTGGCCTTTGTCGGCGGTTTTGATCTGGCCAGCTTCCGCTGGGACACCTCTGAACATCTTCCTCAGCACTCGCAGCGTTGCGATAATGAACAGCAGTATGGGCCGATGCATGATGTCCAGTTGCTGGTCACGGGAAAGATTGCGCAAAAGCTCGCAGAGGTCGCCCGATGGCGCTGGGAGCGGGCCACTGGTGAGGACCTGTTGTCAACTGAGAGCGGCGCTTCGGAGCTCTGGCCCGACAGCGTCAGCGCTGATTTCTCTCAGCAGCCGTTGGCCATTCTCCGCACCATGCCCGCTTATGCCGGTGAACCGGAAATTCGTGAGATTGAGACGTTTTATCTGCAAGCAATCGAGCAGGCAGAAAAGTTCCTTTACCTGGAAAACCAGTACCTGACTTCGCATCGGATAGGCAGCGCTCTGGAGGAGTCTCTTCGTCAGTCGCAGGGGCCGGAGATTGTTCTGGTCCTGCCGAGACATTGTTCCGGCTGGCTGGAAGAAGAGACCATGGGGGTGCTACGCAATCGCCTGCATCAGCGGCTGCTTGAAGCCGATCAGCATCAGCGCTTGTTGATCTGTTATCCCGATCGGGCCGGACTGGAGGACGAGGTCATCAACGTACACAGCAAGCTGCTGGTGGCTGATGAGCAACTGTTGACCGTCGGCTCGGCAAACCTGAGCAACCGTTCAATGAAATTCGACAGTGAATGTAACCTCGCTCTGGCGGCCGACGGGGACAATCAACGGGCAGCAATCATTGCCGGATTGCGCGACCGCCTGCTCGCGGAACATTTAGGCTGCGCTCCGCAGCATGTAGCAGAGGCGATTGAGTGAGACAGGCTCATTGCTGACGGTCATCGAGCAACTCGCCGGGGAATGAGCGCTCTCTCAAACAACTGCCGCTGGAAGGTGAACAGACCGATTGGCAGGCCTTGCCCGGAGAGCTGGTTGCCGACCCTGAAAAGCCGATCGGGCTTGGAGCAGCTGCTGGATAATTTCGGTATTGCCGCTGATACACAGGAAGAAGATGAACATGCACTGCGGAGCAAAGGCTGGTATTTTCTGCTGGCGTTGCTCGCCGCGCTGCTGCTCGCTGCCCTCTGGCGCTGGTCGCCATTGAATCAGTGGCTGAATCTGTCCACTCTGCTGGCAGCTGCTGACTATGTCCGCGAAAGTTCTCTGACCGTGCCGATCGTACTCGGCATCTATCTGCTCGGTAGTTGCCTGATGTTTCCGATCAACCTTCTGATTCTGGCCACAGCGCTCAGCTTCGGTTCGATAATCGGATTTTCCCTTGCTCTGGGCGGCAGCCTTATCGGCGGTCTGGCCACTTATCTACTCGGCCGCTGTCTCGGCAGAGACACGTTGCAGAGGCTGGCCGGAAAGAAAGTTAATCAACTCAGCCGCAAGTTGGCTCGGCGTGGCTGGCTGACGATTGCCCTTCTCCGTGTGGTGCCGATAGCACCATTTGGCATCGTCAACATGGTCGCCGGGGCCAGTCACATCTCTGCCCGTTCATTTATCATCGGCACCGCGGTTGGTATGTGCCCGGGCATCTTTGCCATCATGATCTTTGAAGAAGGTTTGCAGCGAGTCTTACGCAATCCTGACTGGGGAACCTTGGGCCTGGCATTACTGGCCCTGCTCGCTGGCTTACTGGTGCTGGTGGTCGGCAGGAAGCTGTTGCAGAAGAAAAGTGAGCGAGACCATGGCTGAAGCCAACCTCCGGCTGGCAACCTGGAATATCCACATGGCCATCGGCCGTGATGGTCGCCGTGATCTGTCGCGGGTCGTGCAGGTTATCCGGCAGCTGCAGGTCGAGGTCATAGGATTGCAGGAGGTCGACAACCAGATCGAAAATGATCGCGACGACCTGCATACCCTGGCTGAGCAAACCGGACTGGACGTAATCGCCGGACCGACCATGCAACGCACACGGGGCGACTACGGCAACGCCCTGCTGACCCGTCTGCCGGTAAGCAAGGTTGAGCGCTACGATCTCAGCTACAAGCAGCGTGAACCGCGTGGCTTGCTGATTGTCGAACTCGACTGGCAGGGGAGCCCGCTTCAGGTCGCAGTGACGCACCTCGGCCTGCGCCCCGCAGAGCGGCGTGAGCAGGTGCGAAGGCTCTGCGGCCAACTCGCGCAGCAGGAACGAAAGCCGTTGGTGTTGATGGGTGATTTCAACGAGTGGTTCATCTGGGGACGGCCGTTGCGTTGGCTGCGGCAGCGGTTCGGCGCAATCCACTCCCCAGCGACGTTTCCGGCACGCTGGCCATTTTTACAGCTCGATCATATTCTGGTCGAACCGCCGGAATGTCTGGTACGGAAAAGTGTGTATCGCACAGACCCGGCCCGGCAGGCCTCGGATCACCTGCCCCTGGTTGCCGAACTCTGCCTTCCCTGTTCACCGAAAAGCCGATCAACCACTTAAAGGATGTGCCGCATTGACTTTCGGTTCGGCTATTTCATCAGCAGCGCAGGATCGGTGGACATGGATGTTCCATGAATAAGTTACTCCGGCAAAGGAATATATTCCGTTTCCCCCGGCACCTTGGGAAATGTCCCTTCGCGCCAGGCTTGCTTGGCGTTTTCAAGGAGATCTTCACGGCTTGAGACCAGGTTCCACCACATAATTCTTTTACCAAGCGAAGCCCCGCCGATAAAAACCAAAGTCGAGTCTTCCATGGCGATCAGTTCTACTCCCGGGGTGTTGTCAAAAATGGCCATAGAGTGCATCGCGATTTCGGTCTCTTTGGCTTTCAACCGGCCCGACACCAGATAGACGGCCCGTTCCTCGACATGCTCCGGGACAGCGATTGGTCTGGCCAGCCTTGAGTTTGACTTCGACATAGAGCGTCGGCGAGAAAGTCTTGACCGCTGAATCAGACCCCGTAAGCTTCGCCAATCATGACCCGGATCGAGCTGTTGCCGTCTTCAACCAGCGGCAGGGCCTCGGAGCCATAGTGGTTAAAGGCCGGCGCCGTTTGCTGCTCTTCTTCCGGCAGCGCGACCCAGAGTTGTAGGGCGTGCAGGGTGTGCCCCGCCTGGCGAATCGTCTGGCGGGGTTCGCTCCGAATGGGCGATGCCTTTGCCTGCAGTCATCCAGTTGATCTCATTCGGTCGGATCGGCTGGACCATGCCCAGGCTGTCGCGGTGCAGGATCTCGCCCTCAAAGACGTAGGTGATCGTCGCCAGGCCGATGTGGGGATGAGGCCGAACGTCAATACCTTTTCCGGGAGGGAAAACCGCCGGGCCGAGATGGTCGAAAAAGATAAAGGGGCCGACCGAGCGCTGCTCAGCGGCGGGCAGCAAGCGGCGAACGCTGAAGCCGCCGAGGTCCTTGTCTTTCGGCTCGAGGATCAGTTTAATCGCTGTGCAGCCACTTTCTTTGCGGCACTGACAACGGGTGTCATCGTTCATCATTTTACTCATTGCTTTAGAGCCTCCTGTTTATTTCTTCTCTCCCTGCAGGGTTTTTTCGCTATAGCCCCAACCTTTGCATGACGGCACGTCGATCAGAATAAACTCCGCGAGCTCATCGGCCTGCAGGGAAAGCGGCGCTTCCGTGTCGATACGGGCCTGCTCCCCCGCCTTGAGAGCTTGCCCGTCAACTTAAGAGCGCCCTCTTTGAGATAAATAAAAACTCTTCGACCGGTTGTGTTGTCGAAAGAAAGCTTGTGGCCAGCATGAAGCTCGCAGCGGTAGATGGTGGCAGCGGTGTTAAAGGTGACGACCTGGTCCAGACCCTGGCCTGAAGCAATCGGCAGCAAGGTGTTTTGCCATTCGCTGCTCTGAAAGTTTTTCTGATCATAGCTTGGCACCAGTTGCGGGGTGTCGGGCAAAAGCCAGATCTGGTAGAAATGGACCGGTTCTTCGGCCAGGTTGAATTCGGAATGGCGTCAGGCCGGTTCCGGCAGACATCCTTTGCACGTCACCTTTTTTGATCACAGCCTTGTTGCCCATGCTGTCCTCATGGGTCATCTCACCATCCAGGACAACGGTAATGATCTCCATCTCCTGGTGTGGATGGGTGGGAAAGCCGGTTCCCGGTTCAACAACGTCATCATTGAAAACGCGCAAGGCGCCGAATTGAATGTTTTGCGGATCAAAATAGTTGGCAAAAGAGAACAGCCAGTAGGTCTTCAACCAGCCGAAGTCCGAGAAGTGGCGACGGTTTGATGGTATAATGTCAATCATTTAAGCTCCCTTAAAAGGTTTGAACCTGATTCAACTTTGATAATAACAGCGAAGGGCTTTGTTGCAAGACAGCAGGCTCTTCAGCCTGAAACCATGGAGCTACCGATGAATGCATGGTTCTACCTGAAACTCTACCTGTTGACGATCCCGGTCTTTTTCGCTATCGACCTGCTCTGGCTGGGTGTGGTTGCCAAGGGCCTTTACCAGAAGAATCTCGCACACCTGCTCAGCCCCGATGTGAACTGGCCGGCCGCTTTTGCTTTCTACTTTATCTACATCGCGGGCATCATCCTGTTTGCGGTCAAGCCGGCATTGGCTGAGCAGTCTTTGTGCAAAGCTCTGCTCTGGGGCGCCCTGTTCGGCTTCTTCACCTACGCGACCTATGACTTGACCAATCTCGCCACGCTCAAGGACTGGCCGATCAAGATCGTTTTTATCGACATTGCCTGGGGAACACTCCTCTGCACCCTGGTTGCCTCCGCCAGCTACCAGATTGGTCGCTGGCTCAACTGAGCGTTAATCAGGCGCATTGTCCCGGCCCAGGCGATATCGACCCTCTCCTTTATCGATTAAATCACTCAACCGACAGAGCAGCGGTGTGACCAGGGCCCATACCATGGCCAGAATCATAAGCGTCAGAATCGGCTTGTCGCCGAAAGAGGCGGCGCCGATTCTGATCCCGGCCCAATAAGCGAGTGGCCCGCCAACTCCCCCCAAGATTGCCGCAAGCATGTAGCGTCCTGACAGCCAGTGCAGAGCGTAATGGAAGAGTGTGGCGAATTGCGCCCAGATGACAAACACCCAGAGCGGCAGCCAGAACGGCCAGGCAGCATCGCGCGTGAAGCTGAACAGGCCGAGGGCCTGCTGCAGAGAGTCAACCAGGATTCCGAGCAGGCAGGCGGCGAGCATCAATAAGGCCTCGTTTTTTCGAGATTCTGCCAACAGCAGATGCAGACCGGCAAGCAATAAGGCACAGAGTGCACCTGCAATGGGAAAACCCCAACCTGCGCCGAGCACACAACAGAACCAGCCAACCTGATAGATGGTGACATTGAGGAGCTTGGTTGCAAGGGGTGGCAGGCACATCGGGTCGTCTTTCAGGAGTGCTCCGGTTTGCTCAGAACCATTTGTGCCAGATCGATGATCTTGGCTGCGAAACCTGCCTGGCAGTAGGCGAAATAGTATTCCCACTTACGCAGAAAAGCCTCGTCATAGCCAAGCTCGAGGATCTCCTGTCGCCGGGCAAGCAAGGTCTGGCGCCAGCGATCGAGGGTCTCCGCATAATCCTGACCGTGTTGTTCGAGGTTGTCCAGATGCAGAGTCGAGTCCTCCCGCCATGGCTTTTGTCATGGCGCCGACAGATGGAACATGTCCGCCGGGGAAGATATGTTTACGGATCCAGTCGGAACTGTAGCGGTACGCGTTATATTTGCGATCCGGAATGGTGATGACCTGGATCATGGCGCGTCCGCCGGGCAGCAGGGCTTTGTCACAGGCGGCAAAAAATGGTCTCAAGCCGGCATGACCGACAGCCTCGAGCATCTCGATGGAAACGATTTTCGAATATTGCCCTTCGATATGCCGGTAATCGCAGAACTTAAGCTCAATGCGATCCTCAAGGCCCGCATCCAGAACGCGCTGGCGGGCAAACTCGAGCTGCTCTCTGGATACGGTAATCCCGGTCACCCGGCAGCCGGTCTGTTGCACGGCTTCGATGGCAAAGCTTCCCCAGCCACAGCCGATTTCGAGGACATGGTCAGTCAGCGCTGATCCCGCCCTTTTCGATGATCGAGCGCAGCTTGTTGCTCTGGGCCTGTTCCAGGGTCTCTTCCCGGCTCAGAAACCGCGCGCAGGAATAGGTCATGGTCTGGTCGAGGAAGGTGGCGAAAAACGCGTTGCTCAGGTCGTAATGTTCCTTGATGTTGCGGGCTGCTGCCTTGAACCGTGTTGGGGCGCTGCAGGTGCCGGATGAAATTGACAAGGCGGCCCATGAGTGACGATACGATGCTGCGGTCATTCATGACGTCTTCGTTCTCGGCGAGCAAGGTCAACAGGCCCGGCAGGTCAGAGGTTGTCCAGTCGCCATCGGTGTAGGCTTCACCGAAACCGATGTCGCCGAAGAGCATGACGCGGCGGAAGAACCGGAATTCCTTGACCGACAACTGCAAGCGACGGCGAGGTCCCTGTTTCACCGAACCGGTAGCGACTTCTGTCCGGCGTGGTCATCTCTATTTCTCCCTGCGGCAAACGTGACAGGAATTTTCTCACTATTTTAAAACCGAGCCGGTCGATCAAGGTCGGAGGGACAGGCCGTATGGTCATGACGCTATCGGGAACCGGTTTGTGATACACGGTGAGCCTCCTTTGCCAATAAAGTTTAGCCGCCTGCCAGAGAATCCTGGGCATGGTCAGGACGGCGCAGACCGGGTGGGCGATGATGGTTCTTGCCAGGCTGTTTGTGGTCAATGGCTCTGCCTGGCCATGGATCCGGGCGATTAGCGCCAGCTGGTCATTGACATGATAGTTGAGCGTATTGTCGATGGCTTCGCCCGGCTCGGTCAGTCGAAATTCATAGTGCCCCCGGAGCGGGAAAAAGGGTGAGACGTGGAATTGCTTGTCGGCACGGAAATGCAATCGCCCATCCACCTTTTCAGCGTCTTTTGCATCGAGCAGGTACAGGTGCATCTCGCCGAAGGTATTGCGCACCTGCGCAATGACGCAGACCAGGAGACCATGGTTGTCGTGGCAGTAGAAGAAACTTATCGGGTTGAAAATGTAGTTGAAAAAGCGTGCCGCGGTGACCAGGATCACCTTCCCCAGCGTAAAGGACATGCCGGCATGCTTGAGAATCGACTCGATTTTTTCGCGGACGGGGCGTCTCGCCGGGGGTCAGGTAGTCCTTGTCATGAATGGCAACCGGACGTCGCTGGTTATAGCCAAACAGCATGGTTTGCCGTGCAAGTTCGGGTAAATCCTCAAGCTGGAAGGCATAAAAATAAACCGGGTAACGGAAGCTGTGTTTGACCGGCGCAAGCCGCGCGTGAGTGATTTCGCCGAGGTAAATTTTCGAATTCATAATTCGAGTCCGAATGCTTTTGCCACGCCGACACCCGATCTGACGGCATCTTCATGGAAGCCGTAACCGAAATAGCTGCCGCAGAAATAGGTCCGATTGCAGCCATTGAGCTGCGGCAGCTTCGACTGGGTCGCCATCGAATCGAAGGTGTAAAGCGGGTGATGGTAAGCCATCTCGGCAATCACGGTTTCCGGTTTGAAGGCTTCGCCGCGATTGAGGGTGACACAATAATCGTTCTGCGCCTTAACCCCTGCAGGCGGTTCATATAATAGGTCACATAAACGGGTCGATCCTCTTCTTCTCTCGCCTCGCGAGTAAAATTCCAGGCGGCCCAGGCGTGTTTCCGGGTTGGCAAGATCGATGCGTCCGTGTGCAGGACTGTTTGGTTGAGCTGGTATTGCCAGGCTGAGAAGCAGCTGCTGTTCCAGCTCAGACGGGTCTTGCAACAGGCGTAAGGCCTGATCGGCATGGGTGGCGATCACGACCTGGTCGAAATTTTGTGAAGAACCATCGGCGAGCATCAGCTGTACCTGCCCCGGGCCGCGTTTGATCGTGCGGACCGGTTGCTCAAGGTGAATCTTGCCGCCAAAGCCGCGCGCAAAGGCCTTGACGTAGGCATAGCTGCCACCGACCACGGTTCGCCACAGAGGCCGATCGCGCAGAGCGAGCAAGCCATGGTTGCGAAAGAAATGCAGGAACGGGCCGGCCGGAAAATCATGGATCTGCATCGCCGGTGTGGACCAGATCGCTGCGGCCATCGGCACCAGGTAGTTATCAATCAGGGCGGATGAGTAACGCCCTCTGACAAGGTATTCGCCGAGAGTGATCTGTGCGATATCGTCCTGGTCGAGATCTTGCTGGGCCTGTTTGCAAAACCGCGCAATTTCCAGCAGAAAACGATAAAAGGCTGGACTGAAAAGGTTGCGCCGCTGGGCGAACAGGCCGTTGAGGTCCGTACCCGCATAGACCAGGCCGGTCCGGTGGCACTGGAAACCAAAGGACATCTCTGAAACCCGGGCTTCGACTCCCAGCTGGGCGAGGAATTTGCGGAACAGGGGGTAGGTGGCATCGTTGAGGACGATGAAGCCGGTATCAACCGCCAGGCCGGCATCAGGGCCATCGGTGATCTCGATGGTGTGGGTGTGCCCGCCGAGATAATCATTCTGTTCGAAGAGCGTCACGTCATGTCGCTGTTGCAGCAGGTGCGCTGCAACGATGCCGGCAACGCCGCCGCCAATCACGGCAATCTTTTGGCCCTGGCTCGGTATACCGCATGCTTCAGTCATGCAAACCTCCAGGCTTTGGAAACCAGGGGAAAAAAGCATTGGTTCGCTCTTTGTAGGCAGAAAATTCCGGATTGCCCTGGTACTTGGCCTCGAGCATGGGGATCCCGGAAACTTTCAACAGCAGGAAGTCGATAAGTAACGGGCTGATCACTGCCACCGCCCCGTATGGGACCTTGAGGGCGATCAGGAACAGGCCCCACCAGAGCACGGCTTCACCGAAATAATTCGGATGCCGGGTGTAGCGCCATAGTCCGCTCTGGATGATCTTGCCGCGGTTCTCAGCCTTGCGCTTGAAGCACAAAAGCTGCCAATCGCCGATCGCCTCGAAGCCGAAGCCGATCAACCAGACCAGCATTCCTAGCCCATCGAAAGAGACCGAGTCTTCCCCCCGGACTGTTGATGACCAGCAAGGCGGGCAGGGCCACCAAAAAGATCACCGATCCCTGCAGCATGAAAATCTGCAGAAAACTGCGCCAGATGAAAGTATCGCCCCACTCTTCGCGCCACTGGCGATAACGGAAATCCTCGCCCTCGCCCTGTTTGCGCAGAAAGATATGGCAGGCGAGGCGCAGCCCCCAGACTGTAATGAGAGAGATCACCAGCCACTGCCGGGGATGGCCGTTGCCATAAACCAGGAAGGCCGAACCAGCAGGTCAGAACGAAGGCAACGCCGTAGGCGATATCGACAATGCTGTTGTCCTTGAGCCACAGCGCCAGGCCAAAATCGCGGTCATATAGATCAGCAGCACAATCAGACTGAAGAAGAAAACGTTCATTCGACGATCCCGCTTTGCCGTGTGAAGGTTTGTCTTCGCCTGCATTTACCAACCTGAAAAGTCTAGCTGATTATTCATAAAGCGCAATGTTTCCGAGTGCTTAACAGGTGATCGCTACAGTATCAACTACCTGCCTGGAAAGGGCACCGAGCTAAGGCTCAACGAACAGTCGTTGGGACAGGTTGCCGGGTGCCGACTTCGCGGTGGCATATTTTGGTATCTGGCTGGGTGACGAGCCGATCAGTAAAGGTTTCAGAAATCGTTTGCTGGATATGAATTAAGCAAAAAAGCTTTAAGCCGCCGTCTCGATCAATCGTGACAATACCAAGATAACCGTCAACGGTAATATGGTCTCCGGACTTGATGACTTTGGTTGCCTCCGGAATGCCTGTGACACAGGGAATCCCGTATTCACGGGCAATGATCGCACCATGGATCAGCATGCCGCCGCGGCGTTCGACGATCGCTGCGGCCAGCGGCGCCAGGAAGGTCATGTTTGGCTCGATGGCGTCGCAGACCAACACCTCTCCCGCTTTAAAATCAGTCAGGACGCTGGCATTGTTCAGAACCCTTGCCGGACCTGAGTTGACCCCTGGTCCTGCCGGTTGACCGACCAGTTGCCGGGCGGTTTGCCAGGTCTCTGGATTTTCAACGGCCTCTTGCTGCGATTCATACCTTGCAAAGAGGTTTTTGCTGTCTGTTGCTTCGGGCAGAATTTTATCCAAGCTCTTCTGCTGCACCGGAGTCGATGCGTTTGCCAATTTCCTGCTCGGCAGCGGAAACACCGGACCTGACTTTACCCAGGTAGAGATTGTCATTGTCTCGCAAAAGATAGCTGGCTTTGGCAACGGCCAGAATCCGGGCGGCCATGCCGCGCTCTGCGACAGGCACCTGGTCGAAAAAGGCCTGCTCCTTGTCGGCAGGTTGTCGCCGCGCCTTTTTGTCATCGTCATCCTGTTCGGCCAGCTTTACCAGCCAGGAGGTCAGATCCAGCTCCTTTTGCAAAACCCAGTTAATGCCGCTGTACTGGCGGTTAAAGGCTTCGAACATCAATTTCAGTTTGCTGCCGTCAGGGATCTCGTGGCGGTCTTTAAGCTGCTGCAACAGGCGAGGATCGTTGCGCAACAGCTCTGCCATCTTGTGCAGCTGCAGGTTGCGTTGCACCGCGAGCAAATCATCTGAATGCAGCAGGCTGACGAACTCATGTGGGTCTTCAGGCTTAATCAGATCATTGTAAAACTCACCAAACAGCCTCAGGCCGTGAGCCATGGGGATGCACTTCTCTTTGTAAATGCTCAGCCATTTGTCCAGAGTTCGCCTGCGCTGAAGGTACTCCTCGGCAAGCTCCCGGTTGTTAAGCTGGGACAATTCGATGGCAGCCATCTCTTCTGCGTCCTGGTCCATTCCCGGCAAGACCTGCTGCTCAAGCTCCATGCGCAGAGCTTCAAGGTTGTCGAGGCTGCGATGGAGGCTCAGATACCAGGGTCGTTGATCCTCAGCGTCGGATTGCAAAGCCGTTGTGATCGGGCGAGCCTGGAGAATATGCAGGTTCTTCTCGGAATGAGTCCATTCGATATCGAGCGCTTCCCCCAGGAGAGCTTCCAATTGACACCCTGTCTGGAACAGCTGCCGACAAAGCTCCTCATCAAAGGGTGATCGTCCTCTTTGCGTTTTTGCCAGGGGAGACAACTCGGTGCCATGCCGTCGCAGGTCGCAGCGCGACGGTGTGCACAACTTCATGTTTTTCGGTTACGGCGCCGGTGACACGATTGAATTGCCAGCGGTCAGGCTCGATGGAGCCATCGACCAGGGCCTGGTTCAGGCCCCAGACCGCCTCGGCCATCATGACCTTGCTGTTTTGCGGTGCCCGGGTGAAAAGAATCCCGGACACCTCTCCGATGACCATCTCCTGGATGATTACCGCCATACCGCTCTTGCCCGGTTGCAGGCCAAGCTCGTGGCGGTAGAGCAGCGCACCATCGGACCAGAGGGAGGCCCAGACAAGCCGAATGGCCTCGAGGATCGCCTCTGCTCCCTGCAGCATGACGCGGCTTTCGTGCAGCCCCGCAAAAGACTGGCTTGCGGAATCTTCTCCGGGAGCGGTGGATCTTACTGCCACCGCGGGCCAGTTGGCCGGACCTTCGCTCAAGATCGGTGAGCAGCTTGTCCTTGATTGCCTTTGGCCAGGCGCGGGTGGCGAAGTGGTTGCGAATCCGCAGGGAGACATCCCAAAGCTCCTCCCAACGCATCTCGCCGAAATCCTTGCGCTGCAACTCCATGGCAATGAACGCATCGAGGCCTGTCTCAGCCAGAAACTCATGATAGACGCTGACCGGCAGGCAGTATCCGGCCGGGACCATAAAGCCCTCCTGCTGCAAACGAGCCAGCGTCATGGCTTTGCCGCCAAGGGTTTTGACGGTTGCCCGACTGACATCTGTAAAAGGGATCAGGCAGTGCATCGGTTCATCCGGAATTCTGTCACGCTCTGGAAGCGCTGGACCAGGTGATAGCATTCGACCTGGATGCGGAACATGGCCGTGGTCGGTGCCGAAACAAAGGTTTTCAGCTGCGGATGGCTGGCCAGGTAGAGCTGAAAAATTTCAGCGTGTTCTGCGGCCGCAACTTCTGTTGCGGTGCCGTAGGCGGTGACAGCGGCCGCCTCATAAAGGGGCAGGGCTTGATCGGCGCGATTATCGACCAGCAGGGCAACCTGATCATCAGCCGCCAGGTTAAGGTATTTGCGGGTCGCTCGTGTTGTCGCGAAGTAGATGGTGCTTGCGTCTGCCGTGGCCGCGAAAGCAACCAGGCTGGTATAAGCATGTCCTGCGTGGGTGGTGCCCAGAACACCAAAAGGCTGTTCGTCGAGCAGCTTGAGAAGCATGGGCCATTCTTTTGAATCCGTCATCAAGGGGCCTCTGAGTTGATTGGTTGTGGGTCGCTCTCGATGCGACCACAGACGTAGTGCCTTCTTGTGCTGTCGCCTCTCTCCCTAGGAACTATAGCGCAGATACAGATGAAGGAAAGGGAGGTCGGCAGCCAAAACCTTTGACTCAGAAGATGAGATACCTGACGAAACATTGCCACACTTGAACTGCACGCAGCGAAGGACCTGAACCTTGCCCAGCCGGTGGCCGACCTGCACATCATGATTCAATCTTAGAAAAGGTGCTTTCAAAGTTTAATTCGTAGCGATAATTGCTTCCTGCCCTCAACTTTTTGTTTCTGGTCAGTGATAAGCGCGCTGTCATGCAGACGGATGGTTCATTGCGAAAGCTCTTTTGCAGGCTCGCTGCTGATTGAAACCTCCAGGGTGCTGACATAGGTGCCGGCTTGTTTGAGCCAGTTCTCGAGCTGTGTGATTGATACCTGCTGCGGATTGAAAACGACCCGGTCGACTTCGCGTGCGCCGCTCCACCCGGGATCAGCCGAGATCACCCCGGGCTTGCCGGACAAAGCGTCAGAGCCGACAGTGTAACAGTGCACCACAAAGGTTGCTTGTGCCATTCCGGGAGGGGGTTCTGCCGTCACCTTGAAGGCGAACAACAGAAAGCTCAACAGGGTTGCTGAAATGATGAATGAGGTTTGCATGGCCTTGTCCTTTCGTTGTCTGGTTTGCGACGTGAGAGGACGATAGCAAAAAGTTGTAAAAGGGCGAGAATGCTTTGGTAAAGCTTTGGTAAAGATTGGCTTCAGCAAAGGTCCCAGCACTTAATCGGTGCTGAGACCTTTGTTCAGCACCATATGCTGCCCAAAATTCAATCCGAAGCGATAAATACTGCGGCCGTCGCGAAAGAGTTCTAGCGGTCCGTCTTCGGAAACCTTGATGACACTGCCGAAATGTGAGGCGGCGGTCGCGGCGGTCGTGCGTCCGCCACCGGTGACCAGCTCTTTAACCCTGGAGGTATCAATGATGACGCCGGTATCGAGCAGTTCCCCCTTGCGGTTGATAACGGTCAGCCCATCGGAAGAGAGGATACGGCTCAATTCTCCCGAGCGTTTCAAACTGCCGATTTTACTGCCGCGGACATGGCGGATCAGGGCGCGAGTGAGCGGGTCTCGGCCACCCACGGAACCCTTGCTTAAAGCCTCCAGGTCGGTCTTGTCATCGGTGATCAGAATCACAGTGCCATGCCGTGCCTTGGAGAGGGCGTAGACCGACCAGGTCAGATGGTCTATCGAGCGTTTGTCGAGTTTCTTGGATAAAAATTCCCGCATGATATCCGGATCGTAGATTCCCCAGTAGCCCTTGCGCCAGAGCAGCAGCTTATCCGAATCAAGGACAATTTCGATTTCCGAAGCCTTGTTGACGTAGGCGGCAAAGGCGCCGTCGCCAGCCTTGCCGAGCAGTGAGAGCGTCTCACGGTTGGACAGCCGTTCAATACTGTCGCGGCCACCGCTGGTCCGGGTGCGGATGGTGCCCTTGACATTCATGCTGATATCACAGACGAACAATGCCTGATCGCCGTCGACGAAGCGGTATGAGAGCGGGTTGCGGAAAAAGTCGCCGCTGATCCGTCGCCGGTTATCACCCAGATCCAGCCAATCGGAGCCGGTTTTCCCCAGGGCGGCGAGAAAATCGTCAAGCTGATTACGGTAGACGAGAAAGCCGGTCGTTGCCGGAGTCCCTTCGTAACGTTGATAGGAAAGGTTCTTGAGGAGCTGAATCATACGCTGGGTCGGCCAGAAGACCCCCTTGCGATCGCTGCGAATGTAGCGGGCCACGGCAATGTCCGTGAGCGAAGTCAGCAGGGCGGTGCGAAAGTGCGCAGCATAGCCCTTGGCTGAAAACCCTGCAAACAGGCCTTCGAAGGCGGTGAGCAGTTCGTTGATAAAATTTTTTTCGGTCGAGGTAAAGGCGAGGTGTTTGCGCCGGGCTCGAAACAGGTAGACAACGCCTTCGAATTTAAGTTGGCCGATAATTTCGCGCGGGTCTTCCGGGTCAGGAGTCGACTCACCCTTCTGCAATTCGGCAAGCGAGACCTTGGCTCCGCCGAGGAATACCTGCACGCTGTTTTCAATGGCACTGAAAGCTGTTTTAGGCATGGTCTTAGAGTGCCCTATCGATGCCGGAGGTTCAAGTAGATTTCGCGAGCATTGCTCTTAATTGTGAGTCTTGCAGCCATTAAGCAAGACCTTCCTGGGAGACTGGTTCTTTAAGGCAATAACAAAGCGGATAAAATTTGTACCATAGAGGGCTGAGCCGATGTATATTACAATGCTTAAATATTAAATACTCAATTCAAAAGGATGGATATCGTGAAAAATGCGCAATTGTCCGGCTTGTTTTTTGGTCTTCTGCTGATGTTGCTGGCAACAGCCTGTGCTCCGATCAAAACCCTGGAAGTCTGGAAGTCAGAGACTTACAACCAACCCTTGGGAAAAGTCCTGATCATTGCCCTGGCTCAAGAGGAGAGCGTCCGTAAACAGTTTGAAAATGTCCTGACCAACCAGCTGGTCGAGCGGGGAGTTGAAGCTATTCCCAGCTACAAGGTCCTGCCCGATTCAAAGACAAAACCCGATCGGGACGTTGTCCTGGCTAAAGTCAGGGAACTCGGCGTTGACAGCGTTCTGGTGGCACGCTCGATCAGTAAGAAAGAGATCACCAACCACCAGTATGGCGGAGTTGTTCTGGGAGGTGTGGCTATTTACAATGATGGCTGGTACGGGGCCAGTTACGGTTACAGCTATGACAAGCAATATGACACAGATTTTTTCACCGTGTCGACAAAGCTGTATGACGTAGAGAGCAAAGCGCCTGTCTGGTCTTACATTGCCCAAGTCAAGGTCGCTGGTGCCAAGCAGGGTGCGGTCAATCAACTTGTTCCAACGGTCATTGAGCAACTCGAGGCCAGCCAACTTGTCAACACCAAGCGTCCCTAGTGCCCTTTGCGGCTAGTGTCCCGTGCGGCTAGTTCGCCGCACAATTTGCGCGTGATTTTGGTTCCTGGCAAGGCGCGGTGACGCAGGTCTAGCCAGGCTTAAACCGAGGAACCGTAACGCAGGCAGGGGGCAAAAGCGCCGAAAATTGAAGGTATGAATTAACCGCACGGGGCACTAGCTCTCCGCGCGGGCCATTAGCTGTCAGCTCCAGCAGCATTATTGAAGCACCAGGTGCTCAAGCTGAAAAACCTTGCAGATCGTATATATGATTCTCTCAACAAAAGTCAGGACCTCTAGCCATGGATAATAGATTAATAATTCAGAGCTTTAGAAATGCGGTCATGTTGTTTGCCGGAATAGCAATGCTCGCCTGTTCCGGCCCCGAGATGACCGGTTCCTGGACAGACTCGCAGTTCAAGGGACCGGTGAAGAAAATTTACATCGTCGGCATAGGCAAGAGCGAAATGAACCGGCGGGTGTTCGAAGATTCCTTCAGCAATAAGCTGTTCAGTATGGGGGTCTCGACCCAGGCCAGTTACAGGGATTTCATGACCTCCGAGGACGTCAACAAGGAGGCTCTGGAAAAAATAATGGCTGAAAATGGCTGCGACTCGGTTCTTTTAACACGCCTGATCGGCCAGCGGAAAGAAACCGTGGTGACTCCGGGACGCGCTTATGGCTACGCACCGGGACCTTTCTATGGCGGAGTTGGCGGCTACTCTCGCCCCGGCTACTACAGCAGCTGGGGGAATTATTACGGTCACCCGTATAGCGTTATTTATGAGCCTGCAACAACAAACGAACTTGTCATTGTCACAGTGGAGTCCGTCATGTACGACTTGAAAACCGAACAGTTGATCTGGTCGGCACAGTATGAAGCCGTTGTTGAAGGAGGCCTCGATAAAATGGTGCAGAATTATGTCAACGCGGCGGCCAAAGATCTCAAAGGCAAAGGTTTAATTTAACGTCTCATGGCATGTGCTTGAAACCTCCCACTGGATGATCAAAAGCCACCAGGGTTAATACCCTGGTGGCTTTTCCATGTAATGAAGTGTATTAGGTGAGACGTCATCAGGTCCCCACTGGTAGCTTTGGGTGGGTTCCGAAGGGGGGCATTATTTATTTGAAGCGACAACTATGCTGATACAGGTGGTTCTTCATAGCAACGACAGCCGAGACATGGATATGAAGCAGCCCCGATCCAACCGGGGATTACTTAAGTCACCAGCTTAGGTTCATGGGTTCGCATGTGCCTCCCACTACTTTTGACCTTATGTTCAGAAATCTATCAAATCGTCCGGGTACGGTTTATTTTGACAAAGTAAAAACCGTCCGAGATACTTGGAAGCAGGCAATCCTTAAACCATCAACAGAAATGAACCCATGAATATCAACGATCCCTTCGGACGAATGCAGGACAAGCACCAGCGGAATTACGAATCATTGTGTCTCACACTACAAAAATCCGGGCTGACTAACCGGGCTGATGCTCAGGCTCTTTTGGAGAAATTGCGCAGGCGTGGGATATGGGGACTGGTGTTCATCGTGCCGGTCACCCTGCTCCTCGCGCTGGTGCTGCCGGAGTTGCGTTTATTCGTCCTGGCGTGTGGAGTTTTGCTGGCCTTCTGGTTGAGTAGAACCAGCGTGAATAGTCAAGAATATATCAAACGTTATATTCGCGAGGAGCTGGCCGAGCATGACGAATCCACTTCCACCTGATGCGGACTTACTTTTTCATCTTGCGAGGATAAAGAGACAAAGCGTCGATCCCTGCTGATCCCCGAGCCGTACGCTCCCCGACACTGGGGCAAGTTAATCGAGACACTCAATTGCCTGATTCTATATTGACTGTCGCCGTAATTCTAATGATTTGTCTATCATGGTTGGATTTCCCTATCTTTATGGCAGGGGGCTTTTATTTTTTGTCACGACTTGCGAGAAGAAAAACCACTTCTTTTGATAGACATATTCAGGAAGCTCTTTAATGCAAGCGAAAAGGGCCAGTGCCACATCTTGACTTATAGATAACAATATAGGTAATATTTAGTTGAGGCAAGGTAGAGAACTTGCCGCAACTGCAAACCTGCCCCACAGTCTTTCCCCCCCTCCTAAGACTGTGGGGCTTTTTTATTATAATCCAGGGGCAGTAATAATCTCGCATTTCAGCCAATCTGAACATCCAGAATCAATCTGAGAGAACGTAATAGGAAAGCCAACTTTCTTTTTCTCAGCCCATATCCATTCTTTGATAGCAAGATATCCAGTTTACAACCAGAATCAGCCAACCTGTATTTGCAAGATCTTCTGGAACGACTGTATAGCAGCCACTGACTTGACCATTGGACATCATGAAGTATCATTTTCCTTGCTGGCTATGTTGCCAGTGTAACGACAATTAAATCATGTTCCCAAAAGATAAATCTGAGGGAACGATACAAAATACTAACGACCGGAATGGCGGCACTGCTTGCCGTTCTCTGCATGAATACCTCCGCACCAGCCGCACCAAAACTGGAAGCAGTCGCGGAGCGTGGCTAGCTGTACAGCCTGCAACAGGCGATTTACTATGGCCCGCTGGAGCCCTGGATCAATAAGAGCTGGAGGCCGGGCGAGATCGAAATGGTCAGATAACTTGTGGTTGCAGCACCTTTTGCAGTCTGGCCTTGCATGTCTGAAGACAATGAAGGCCAGGTCAACAGCCGTCTGAGACGGCACAAAAAAGTCATAATCAGGAGTCATCATTATGAAAACATTCCTTCACACCAGCTTCAAACTGGCCATGGCCAGCGTGTTTGCGCTGGCCATGCTGCCGGCCGGGACTACCAACGCTACTGCTGCACCCGCTGTCACGCCAGCCGAAGCGCGCGCCATCGCCAAGGAAGCGTACATCTACGGCTACCCGCTGGTGGACAACTACCGCATCCAGTACGCCTACTACGTGGACAAGAACAATCCCAATTTCAAGGCGCCCTGGAACCATATCAAGAACATTAACAGTGTCTTCACGCCGGCCGATACTGCGGTGCAGACGCCCAATTCGGACACGCCGTATTCCTGGGCGGGACTGGATCTGCGTGCCGAGCCGATCGTGATTTCCGTGCCGGCGATCGAGAAGGAGCGCTACTACGACGTTGAGATTTGGGATGCTTATACGTTTATTGTCGGCTACGCCGGGTCGAGAACCACTGGCAATGATGCTGGCAATTTCATGGTGGTCGGGCCGGACTGGAAGGGCGAGACACCCGAAGGCATCAAGAAGGTTTACGTCTCCGATACGGACTTCGGCGTTGTCGTGTTCCGCACGCAGTTGTTCGATCCTGCCGACATCGGCAACGTCGAGAAGATCCAGGCCCAGTACAAGATGCAGCCGCTGTCCGCGTTCCTCGGCACGACGCCACCACCGGCCGCACCGGCCGTGGATTTCATCAAGCCGCTGACCAAGGAAGAGCAGAAGACTTCACTGGAGTTCTTCAACATCATGAACTTCGTGCTGAGCTACAGCCCGACGGTGCCGAGCGAGGTGGCCCTCAGGGAACGCTTCGCCAGGATCGGCGTCGCGGGCGGCAAGACCTTCGACCCCGCCAGGCTCTCGCCTGAAATGAAGACGGCCATCGAGCAGGGCCGCGCCGACGCCTGGGAGGCATTTTGAGGGTGGCGTAAAGAGAGCTGATCGAAGGGAAAATCACCTCCGGTGATGTCTTTGGCAGCCGCGAATTCCTGAAGGACAATTACCTGAACCGCTGGCTCGGCACCATCGGCATCTACGGTAACGCCAAAGAGGAGGCGATGTATCCGGTCTATCGCGTGGACAGCGAAGGCAAGCCACTGAACGGCGCCAATCGCTACACGCTGCACTTTGCCGCCGGCCAGTACCCGCCGGTTCACGCCTTCTGGTCGATCGACGATGTATGACTTGCCGCAAAGCTTACTGGTGGCCAATCCGATCAACCGCTACCTTATTAACTCGCCGATGCTGCCGCACATGAAGAAAGACGCCGATGGCGGATTGACCATCTACATCCAGAACGAATCGCCCGGCAAGGACAAGGAATCGAACTGGCTGCCCGCACCGAAGGGCCCGTTTTGCCATGTACATGCGCCTCTATTGGCCGAAAGAAGCCGCGCTGGATGGTTCGTGGACCCAGCCAAAGCTGATCAAGGCGGAGTGAAACAAATCCGGTAATCGCCCGTCCGTTGAGGCTGCCCCGGATTGAGAGCCATCCGGGGCAGCGCAACACACACAAGCAAAAGCACAAATCAGGAGTAGTCCTCATGAAAACGTTCCCCCGCACCACCATCAGCCTGGCCGGCGCTGTCATTGCCGGCCTGTTGTTCGCTACAAGCGCATTGGCGCAGACAAGCCCGAAGATGAAGATGACGACCCCGATCCCGGAGAAGATCACGACTCCCGCCAGGATCGAAAGCCGGCTCGGCACCCTCGAATTTCCGCAGGGCTTCCCGACCGACAGCACTGCCGAGAAGCTCTATGAGCATCTGGACTTCATGCATGGCGTGGAAGCTTTCCTCTACGCCATGCCGGGTGCGTCGGTCCACGCGGCTGGCAGAGGCATCAAGAGCGAGGGCGGAGACAACCAGACGGTTTTGATCATGGAGCAACTGATGGACTCCAGGTCGCTGTTCCTCACCGCCAACACCGAAAGCATCTACAGCATGATGTGGCTGGACCTGAAGGACGGCCCGCTGGTGATCGAGTCGCCACCCGATATCCTCGGCATCGTCAACGACCACTGGTTCCACTACGTCGGTGATATCGGCAACGCCGGACCGGACAGGGGCAAGGGCGGTAAATACCTGCTGCTGCCACCCGGCTACAAGGGCGAGGTGCCGGAGGGTTACTTCGTGTTGCGCTCCCGCACTTACCAGAACCTGTATTTCTGGCGTGGATTCATCAAGGACGGCAGCACCGCGACCGCGGTCGAGAACACCAAAAAGTTCGCCAAGGTCTACCCGCTGGCCGACGCCAAGAACCCGCCGCCGATGAAATTCATCGATGTTTCCGGCAAGTATTTCAACACCATCGGCGGCAACGACTTCAGCTTCTTCGAGGACATCAACGAGATCGTCCAGGCAGAGCCGAACGAGGCCTACAGCCCGGAAATCCTCGGCATGCTCGCCGCCATCGGCATCGAGAAGGGCAAACCCTTCAATCCGGACGAAAAACTCAAGAAGACGCTCACCGAAGCCGTGGCAGTGGGCAATGCCACCGCGCGCACCATCGCCTTCAAGCCCCGGATGAAGGACGCCTACCTCAATCCGAACAGCGCATGGTTCTTCCCTTTTGTCGGCGGCAGCTACCAGTTCCTCTCGCAACCGGGCGTGCGCAACCTGGCAGCACGCGTCCTGTACAGTTACAACTACACCGGCGTCACCCCGGCGATGGCCTTCGAAATGGTGGGCATCGGCTCGCAGTACGTAATGGCGACCACCGACTCCAAGGGCAGGCCGCTGGAAGGTGCCAAGACCTACAAGATCCAGCTGCCACCGAACATCCCGGCCAAGGACTTCTGGTCCTTCGTCGCGTATGACAACCAGAGCCGCTCGATGCTGCAGACCGACCAGCAGTTCCCAAGCATAGGCAGCAAAAACAAAGACATCGTCATCAATGCCGATGGTTCGGTGGATGTCTGGTTCGGCCCGACGGCCCCCAAGGGGCATGAAAACAATTGGGTCCAGACCGTTCCCGGCAGGGGCTGGAGTGTGCTGCTGCGCCTGTATGGGCCCGAGAAGAGCTGGTTCGACAAGACCTGGAAGCCGGGTGAGTTCGAATTGCAGAAGTAACAAGATTGGAAATGGCCGGCTCGGCGGGGGTCATCATCGACCCCGCCTTCGGTCAGACCCAGCCCGCTTAACGGTTCTGGTTGCCCCCCAAAAAGCAAGCTTTGAAAGGCTGTGTGAACAGGAAGACGTGACTCCGTCACAGAAAATTCGTCAGTTCATGCGTGATTACATTGAACAAGCACTGGGAGCCGATTGGAAAGAACAGGTATTCGACGGTTAGGACTGACGGGATTCTTCCTCACCATATATGGTCTCACCAGATACACTATCACGTTGATGATGCATCCGACTTCGTTCAGAATCCATTTTCTTATTATAAAACAATAAGTTAAGTAACACCTACTCCCACTCGATTATAATAAGCCATTTTTTGCCTTTTATATTCAATGGCTTATTTTCCGGCAAATCGAAATACCATGAAAAATACCATGCTCAGAAAATCCTTCAAAATGCTTGAAAATATTGCAGATTGAACACTGATACACAGCACCTCAGTCAACCTTCCGGGCTTTGACTTCCAGGTGAATGCCCTTCCTGCTTCTGCAGGTAATGGAGCACTTTAAACAGATGCACACATGCGCCCCTGCACGGCCTCCCGAACAAACCGTACCGAGGCATTGTCACTCGCCTCAACGAGTTGCCGAATCCGTTCGGTCACATCGTCAACCCTATTCAACTTGGCCGCTGCGCCCATCGCCCGATCATGAGCCTCCAGCACATCAACGCTGGTGACCTCGTAACCCCACCCCTCACTCAACCAGCGGAGCGCGGCAATTGCCGATCCGAGGGCAAATGCCGGTTCCGCGTCAAGATAATCCCTGGCCGCCCTGGTCAGTGTCTTTGGATCACAAGGACTCCGGTTGGCCAGTTCCAATGCCAGATCATAAAGCTCGAGTTCCTTGGCGGTCGCAAACCACTTCCCCTCTTCGCCTGGCGTCGTGGCGATGAGGTCTGACAGGATATGCAACTTGTCCTTCATTGGATAGCGTTTTGCAACTGAGCGAAACCGGGCGATATAGGAATTGCCCACCGCAGCGCTCAACCCGTAGCGCCGGTAGGCCTCCTCGTGCAGCCCGGATGAGACCAGGATCTCCTCACAGGCTTGATCGATCACGGAATCCGGCTGGTTAAGTCCCCTCGAGGCTTCAGCATACTGGACCGCCTCTGCCTTCCTGCCCATGGCCCGGAGCGCTTCAACACCATAGCGACGGTAATGCCAGGACGGGTATCGCGGCAGTTCCAACAAATCGAGCAACTCCGCGTAGCGAGCTGTCGTCAATAAACAGGACAGGCACGCTGTCGCGCCGTGGAAATAGCCGCCCGGATTTGGATCTGACCAACAGGATCGCAACGTGGATACCAACTCATCCGCCCAGCGGCCGGCGACTTGCGGAGAGCCACAGAGTTCACCCCAGTGATCACCAACAGGGCAGAGGTAATCGACACCGTCGTCCTCCATGGCCTGCCAGAGGCGATCAAGCCATTTGTCGCGTGTCTTCTCATCTGCAGGCGCATTAACGACAATCGGTATCAAGTCACCCAGTGTCTTGTTGACCGCTGATCCCAGCGCTCCACTGGAGCTATCGACGTGTTCCAGCGCCGGCCAGATCTTTTCCATCAGACGGACAGCACCCTCTGCGCCAATTAGCGGATCTTTCTTTGCAACCTTCCTGATCTCGGAGACACCTTCGCGAAGACGCTGACATGCCAGCCTTGACGCCTTCCAGCTATAGGCGCCAGCCCTGAATCGTGCGGGAAAGGCCCACTTGTGCACGCTACGAGCCATTATCCCAAAACTCAGGCAGCAATCGGTTTAGCCTTCTCGATTCGTGCCCGTCGCTTTGGTGTGTTGAGCGCTTTCCACAACTCGTTGCGCTGCTGCAGATTCAACCAGAAATCAGCACTGTTCCCAAATACCGTGGCCAGCATCAGTGCTGTGTCGGCCGTAATTGCACGGCGATTGGTACACAACTCGTTAACGGTTTTTCGACTGACGCCCATCGCTTCTGCCAGTTGCCCTTGAGTCAGCGCCATGGGCACGAGAAATTCCTCGGTAATCATCTCACCGACACTGACGGGTTGTCGTTTTGTGATATTCATAGCCTGCCTCACCGATAATCGTGGTTATCCAGATAGATGTCCTGGGCCTCACCACGTTCGCCTGACCAGGTAAACACCAACCGCCATTGCTTGTTAACGCGAATCGAATGCTTCCCGGCCAGATTTCCCCTCAACTTTTCAAAATGATTGCTCGGAGGCGACCGTAGGTCGAGATCACAGGTCGCGTCATCGATTAACTGCAGCTTTCGAAACAGTCGGTCTTCGACCTCAGCGGGTATCTTCTTGCTGGCTTTTTCCTCCAGATAAAAATCCCTGAGCCAGCGGTCCCGAAAACTCTGAATCAATAGCAATCTCCTTCTTCATGGGAATACTGTAACGCACCTGGTTACTTTTAGCAAATAACGGAATGGAATAGCTGTAGACGCAGGATTAGCGAGAAATGCCCGACCCAGTGTACGTGCACCAACCACCAATCAGTGCTGCTATAGCAGGTTACCGGATAAGGCCACTTCCGTAGCGACATAACCGCTCCAGTTCCTGGCGTTCGTCGGCCCGAACCGCCATCCGGGCAGTGAAAACCCTGCTACCTTATGGCCCCGCTGGTTCGCTCGCGCTTCACGCATAAAGTGCATGGATTGACAGAACGTTACTCTCGAACCTTCGGGGGCTTCTGGCCCTCCCGAACGGGGTTAGCCCGTCTTCAACGTTCGCTTCCTTCTCGACCAAATGTATCCGATATTCGATACTACAATATCCATATACACGGTTTTTCATATCCATGCCATAACTTATCCTATTGTTTATACTTTGAAATGGCTTCATACATCATACTGGATCAAGCTATTTGCCACTGGAGCAATCAACTTAGTCCGGAGGCAAGAAAATGTATCTATCTCAACACGCGATCCAACGCTGCGAGCAACGCGGAGTGTCGGAGGCAATGATCGACATCATCGTTCGATTCGGCTCCGTTGAGCACCACCAAGGAAGCGAAATAATCCGCCTCGACAAGCGAGGAGTTGGCAGAGCCAAACAGTACCTTGGAGGTCTGTTCAAAGGATCGAGGGAGCAACTGCGGTCCTGTTACGTGGTGATGCGAGACGGAACCGTCGTGACCGTGGCCCGCCGCACCAGGCACCACAAACGGGATCGCAACTAGAGGAAATGAGGCAAATGTCCAATATTATCCAACATCCTAGCATTAGGCGTAATGCCGAACGGCGTAGGGCAGAGCGGGAGAATCTTCGCGCGAAACTGGAGCGCGAAGGCGGGGCGGCGTTAAAAAATCTTATAGGCTGGAGGCGTTACATCCCGATGGAGGACCGCATCCGTCTGGCCGAAAACATGGAAAACATTTTACTGGAATACGACATCAAGGCTTCTGAGTTGGATTGGAGGAAGGAATACGTGTCAATCGAGAATTTCCGGCTTGACGTGCACCGAATGCGATTGCACGCGAATGGGCCTGACGGTCGACGCCTCGTGGCAATCAGCAATCGGTGGGTAGGGTTGCTGAATCTGATTGGCGACGAGGTGCAGCGGAAAGACGAGGGAGTGTCACTGGAGTTCCTGGCGGACCAACTCACACGTGGAACCCGATTCCATCCAGCCAAAAAAAGCCGCACCAAGTCGGAAAAACTTTTCTATCTGCTGAATGCATGGGCCAATGAAATCGATGCGGAGCATGGAATTATGGGCATTTACCGGAAAATTGCCGCCGCGCGAGTAGAGTACTGCCGGCTCAACCTTAAGGGCATGGATGAAATCAACGATTGGACCGTTGAGAAACCCGAGTATCTGCATGACACCGTCGCCAATGATCTCGATCTTACCATTCATCAGCATGCCCCCGCCTTCAAAAAACAACTGGGGGACCTAAATGCCGAGGATTGGGATTTTCTTGCAGAGGAGTTGCCCGAAGGGTTGTGGTCAATGTACAGCTGGAGAAAGCAAGAAATAGACGACTGGAAACGACACTTTATTGAAGCGACAACCTTGGTGGATGGAAGCGAGCAAGCCACGCTGGGTGATTCCCTGCCATTTCTACCGCGTTGGTTTATCGGATTCGAAAGCGAAAGCTTGGCTGAATCGACCGAAAAGGAAAGCTGGATGGTAAAACTGGTTTCCAACCACGGCACCAGCGACCCATTGCAATACGGCGACAAAGTTGATTGGGCTTGGTGCTGTGAGTACCTGGTGCTCTACCCAAACCAAGCCATGAGTCGGTTGATCCCTATCTGTTCGCATTTTCTGAAGAAGGAACACGCTTTTTCCTCTGAGCGAGCTGGAGTTGGACGACGAAGCGGAAGATGTCTACGCGATTTCATACTTCAAACCTGAACCACAAGGTATTCACTCGATCAGTCGGAGTCTTTCCGACCGGGTTCAGGAAAGCCTTGGGGAACTGCACGATAGCTGGGATTCAACGGCAGGCCAACTCGAGAACCACCCGTACCTGAAGTGGAAGCGGGAGCGCGAAGCGTCAGTTGATGAACACATTCAGGGAATGCTAGAGAGTACAGGCAGGGGCAGGAAGCGGCGTCAAAGAACTCGGTGAGCGAGCATCCGCGTTCAAATCTGAAATCCGAAAATTAAAATTCCATTATGCGCAAGGGAGGGATCAATCGATGAATTTTGCACAACAGGATACAACTGGATTCGACATGAACAATTACACCATCTCGATCGAAGAAGCATTGGTTCGTTTTTTCTCGAAATGCAATGGCATCGTAGGCCACGAGGCCAACTTGCGTATTCTGGTGATTCCGATCACCGGTTCTGGTTTTATTCGATCACCCAATCTTCCCAACGCGATGGACCCGATAGTATCACTGTGAGTGATCGGATTCAGTCAGTTCACTCCTGATCTTCCGCATCGATTCACCTTTGAGTGTCAGCTTGTGGCTGTTGTGTAATAAACGATCCAGAATGGCGTCAGCCAGCGTGGCATCGCCGATGGCTTTGTGCCAGTGGATAATGGGCAACTGGCTGGTGATCAAGGTGGATTTCAGGCCGTGGCGATCCTCCATGATTTCCAGCAGGTCGTTGCGCTGACCGAGGGTCATTTTTTCCAGCCCCCAGTCATCCAGGATCAGCAAGTCCGTTTTGGCCAGTTGCGTGATCAGTTTGGCAAAGCGCCCATCGCCATGCGCGATGTTCAGCGCCTCAAGCAGGCGCGAGGTTCGGAAGTAACGTGCGGAGAAGCCATGGCGGCAGGCCTGCGTTGCCAGCACACACCCAAGGTAGGTTTTGCCACAGCCCGTAGGGCCGGTGAGCAGCACGTTGTGGTGCTGGTGGATCCAGTGACTGCTGAGCAGATCAGCAAACTGGCTTTTCTGCAGCCCCCGCGGATGGCGGTAATCGATGTCCTCAGGATAAGCCTGCAGCTTGAGTTTGGCGGCTTTCAGCAGCCGGGTGACTTTGTTGTTATTTCGATAGGTCGCCTCCCGGTCAACCAGCAGGGCCAGGCGTTCGTCGAAGCCGAGTTCTGCATGGGTCGAGGGTTGGGCCTGCTGTTGTTCCAGCCCCTCTGCCATGCCGGTGAGCTTGAGACTGCGCAGGGTTTGCACGGTTTGATTGTTTAGCATATGGATTCCTTGTGGTTGGGTTAATGGTAGTAATCTTCACCACGGACATTCTCGTGATGATCCAGACTCAGTTCCTCCTGCACTGCGTGGCGGGGTGTTTCAAGGGCGATCCGGTCCAGCCCTTGTTTAAGGATGGACTCCACGCTGCTGCGGGTTGGTGAGCCGATCAACAAGGCACGGCCACAGGCCTGGTTGAGTCGCTCGCGACCATATTTTTTCGTATTACTCAGCAGCGCCAGAACACGGCGGTAGCTTTGCTCGCGATGACGATTCCCCTGCAATAAGCAGCTGACGACCTCGCGCGTCTCGGCACCGATATCACCGGCCCAGCTCAGGAAGCGTTCCGGCGACCAGCCCTGCATCGCCTGATGTGCCTGCGGCATGTGCTCCTGACAGGTGCTATGGGCACCTTGACGATAACTGCGTGGATGACTGGCCACCCGTTGACCCTGGTGGCAGATCATCACGACGCTATCGGTGGCATGGACTTCGACCATCTGCTTTACCAGAGGGTGCGGTACCGAGTAGTAGTGCTTGTCGTACTCGATGTGGTAATCGATATGCACGCGGGCCTGTTTGATATCCGCATACTGGTAAGGCTGGGCAGGCAAGGCCCGCAGGGCCGGCTTGTCCAGTTGCTCGAACTGGCTGAGCCGTGTGCCGGGCAGCTTCTTGAAGGGACGCTGATTGAGATCATCCAGCAACACGCGGATGGCTTGATTGAGTGCGGCCAGGGTGAAGAAGGTCTGATGGCGCAGTCTCGCCATGATCCAGCGCTCGACGATCTGTACCGCCACCTCGGCCTTGGCCTTGTCCCTGGGTTTATACGGACGCGCAGGCACGATGGCGCACTGGTAATGGGCTGCCAGCTGCTGATAGCTGGGGTTGATGTCCGGCTCATAGCGATGCGTTTTACGCACCGCACTTTTCAGGTTGTCCGGCACCACGAGCTCGGGCACGCCACCGAAGAACTCAAAGGCCTTTACATGCGCGTTGAGCCAGTCTGCCTGCTGCTGGCTCCAGCTGGCGCAGGCAAAGGTATAGTTCGATGCACCGAGCACCGCAACAAACACCTGGGCCTGACGGTACTCGCCTGTGTCCGGATTAACGATGGTCATCGTCGGACCGCAGTAATCCACAAACAGCTTTTCACCGGCTCGATGGGTCTGCCGCATGCTGCGTTGCTGGCACCCCAGCCAGACCCGGTAGCGATGACAGAACTGGGCATAACTGTAGCCGTCATCGGGATGCCGCTGACGATATTCCTGCCACAGCAGCAGTTTGGTCACGCCTTTACCTTTCAGTTCCTGGCAGACTTCCGGGAAGTCCGGTTCCGCAAAACGCCGCTGCCCGGTGACGGCCTGGGTCGGAAACAGCAATCGCCCCAGATCGCGCTCGTGCAATCCTTCCGGAACCGGCCAGCCAAGCCCCGCCCGTTCGGCGCGGTTCAGGTAATCCACCACCGTGCCATAGCCAATATTCAGGGCATTGGCGATGCCTCGATAGGGCAATCCCGCTTCGTGTCGAAGCCGCAGAATGTCTTTGATCTTGCGCATTGATAACCTCTTTTTTGCCACCGCTGATTCCCCTGCCTGAAAAAGGCTGGGAGCGTAACAGCAATTAAGTTAAATCAACGCGTTAGGAAGGTTTCTGGAAATATCCGATCATTGATTCTGGAAATCCGGGAAAAGTGATCGGATAAAACCAGAATCAATGATCGGAATGTTCCGGAATGGATGATCGATTTAAAACAGAATCAGTGATCGGAATGGACCAGAA
>CAVYNW010000012.1:0-115653 GCA_963769955.1 uncultured delta proteobacterium | reverse complement strand
AAATCAAGAAAAAGCTCGATCTCCTCTTCGGCACTCATATCGATGCTGACGTCTTCAGGAACCATTGAATAGCGCTCATGACAGCGCATCACGTGGCTCAGAGAACCCAACACAAAGTGAACCCGCCAGAAAAGAATCTGCCGCGACATACCGGGCAGAGACAGCTCCAGAGCCTGGAATAAACGGACCATCAAAGGTTCCATGTGGCGCATGAATATCGACATGGCAACCCCCTGAGGTTCCGCAAGGATTCTGCCGATAAGGGCCACAAAATTTTCTGTACCCGAGCCTTGTTTGCGCAGACGGAGTGTCGGCTCGACAAAAGTCTGCAAAACCTCTCGACAGGAAGGCACGGTTCCGTCTGCGCCTGCCCTCTGCAACAGAATATCGAGCTGACCATGACGGATCTTGTTGAGGGGACGCAGTCGGCGATCGATAATGGCTTCAAGCAGGGACTCTTTGCTACCGAAGTGGTAGTTCACCGCAGCCAGGTTGGCTTTGGCCTCTGCAGTGATGCTGCGCAGGGAGGTGACATGGTAGCCTTCACGCGCAAACAACTGCTCTGCAACATTAAGTATTCTCTGTTTGGTATCGTCTTGACTCATCTGATGACATGGTCTCCATGGAAACGGCAAAAATTTGGCTTAGTCATACATATGTTTTAAACATACGTTTGAACCAGGTCAAGAGATTTCTTGCAGAGCCTCCTGAAGCTCCGGTAAAGTTCTCTGCCTCGAAATAAACTGTCGGCATCGCCAGTGGATGAAATTATGCAGTGGCTTTATGGGTAAAGGCGGCAAGACGCTCTTCCGCCAAGCCAATCAGACACCGACCCCTCAACCGATCACACCTGGTTCCATACACTTTTCTGCGTACAACTACCTCTGCGGAGAAAAAGGTCTCGCCGTGCAGCACAACCACCAATAACCGCAAAGACCTTCGTTGCACCCCGCCACTTTCATGCTAGCCTTTAAGCTCAGCCATGGTTCTCTGACACTTGGCATGTCAGTCATTTACAGAGCCACCTGCAAACACCACTTTGCCAGCAAGGATGCATCCTCATGTCACTCTGGAAAAAAGCTCTTCTGATTGGCGCAGGCCTGTTTCTGATAATCCTTGTTTTCATAACCATGGTCCTTCCGGGGATCATCAGCAGCCGGGCAAGTGATTGGGTCAAAGAAAACACCGGCAGGGCTCTAACAATCGAGTCGATCAGCATTAATCCGTTCAATCTCAGTATAGCGATCAACAAACTCCGCTGAGTGAAGCCGACCAGGAAAAGACCTTTGCCTCATGGGATCTATTGCGCGTTTCCTTGAGCGTGGCCTCCCTTTACCATCGTGCGGCGGTGATCGACGAATTAAAGATCGAAAAACCTTATCTCCATCTGGAAAGGCTTTCGGCGGAGCGCTTCAACTTCAGTGACCTGATCCCAAAGAAAACAGAAGACCCCAGACAACGCAGCCGATGATGAACCGACCCGCTTCTCAGTAAACAACCTGTCCATCAATCATGGCCAGATAGATCTGCTCGACAGCAGTCTGGACACAGCTGTACAGCACAGGATACGAAATCTGCAATTGGTTTTGCCGACTATCGGTAACCTGCCATACATGGTTGAAAATCCGGCCCAACCACTCTTTAAAGCCGAAATCAACGATGCGGAAATCAGCCTTGCTGGAGAAGTAAAACCCTTCAGCAATATCCAGGAGATGCAGTTCAAACTCGAACTGGATGACATAGATCTGCCCTTTTATCTCGGCTATGTCCCGGTTGACCTTCCGGTCGAAATCCTCAGCGGCAAGCTAAGCCTGGACCTTGATCTGCTCTATCGCTATGCCCCGGAGACCGGCGGTGAGTTCGAGATCGCGGGAAAAGCCGACCTGGCGTCCCTCAACATTCACGACAAGCAGCAGGAGCAACTTTTTTTTCTGCCCCTCTTACAGGTTCAGATAGCTCCCTCAAAACCCCTTGAGAAGGACATCCACCTCTCTGCTCTGCGCGTTTACAACCTTGAGGTTCAGCTCAAGCGTGACCCTCAAGGGCAATGGAACCACGCCCGGATGGCATCAACACAAAGCGAAGAGCCAGAGGTTGCCGATGAAGAGTCATCGGATCCCTTGAATTTAAAAATTGATGATATTGAGGTCCGGGACGGCGTCCTCTTCTTCACTGATGAGCTGCCCGGCAGAAACTTTTGAGACGGTCGCCCGGGAGATCAACATTGACGTCAATGACTTCACTCTTGACGGAGAACAGTCCAGCCCTTTCAATCTGGCCCTGCAGACAGATCGCAAGGAAAAGGTCGGGATCAAGGGGCTCTTCTCGCTCAGTCCATTCAACATCAGCCTGGAGGCAGAATTAAACAACATCGACACGGCAGCTTATGTGCCTTATTACGAAGAAGTTTATAGAGTACCGATAGAAGGCAGAATCGATCTAAGCGGCAAAATCGCCAGCAACCCAGAGCAACCCTTTCTGCTGACAAACGGCCAGTTTAAACTCCATGATGCTTACATGGCTTTTAACCAAAAAGAAGGGCTTGAGGATCAAAGAAAACAACATCTCAGACATTTCTTTCGATCTCGCAAAAAACAGGCTTGAGGTGGGTTCCGCGAACTATATCGACGGTCGGATTAACTTTTCCAGGACCACAGAGGGGCAGTGGACTTTTCTTTCGAACAATTTCCCGATTCTAGCCAAACTCACCGAGACACCGGAGGAGCAACCCGTACAGAAAAACGTCGCCGAAGGACCTGCCTTCAGTTATCGGATCGACAACTTCAACATCAAGAATCTGATGATCGACGTCAACGACAATTTGCCGGCCACAGCAACCCACTTTACCGGTAGCGACATCAACCTGACCTTCAACAATCTGGCCGCACCCGAAAAAGTGACAAGTCCATTTACCTTCACGGCCAATTTACAAAAGAAAGGACAGATCGATATCAAAGGGAAAGCATCACTGGCCGACCAGTCGATCAGCATGAGCACGCTTCTCAAGCATATCCCGCTGGGCACTCTCTCCCCATACATAGAAGAGCAGTTCAACCTGGTCCTGACTGACGGCTACCTCAATACAAGATTGCAGATCGTCTGTCGCTGCAGGAGCCGAGCCTTTGCAGTTGACCTTCAGCGGCGACATCGGCATCAATCGCTTGCACCTCATCGACAGTCTTCACCAGGAGGATCTTTTGAAGTGGGACAGTCTGCAGATTGACGGTATCAAAGGAGACGTGGAGCCTCCGGTGCTTGAAATCAAGTCAATCACTCTGAGTGATTACTATGCCAAAGTACTGATTGACAAAGAGGAGCGTCTGAACCTGGCAGAAGCCTTCAAAAACAAGAAGTACTGTGGAGAACAATCCAGAGCCGGAGCAGACGCCCCCCCCCACAGAAAAAGCTGACTGAAGCAGCATCTCCGGACATTAAGATCAACGCCATCACTCTGCAGGGGGGCCACGTCGACTTCACCGATCGTCATCTCTCCCGACTCTTCACGGCAGATATGTTCAAACTCGGCGGCAGCATCAAAGGGTTAAGCTCAGAAGCAGACACTCTCGCCGAAGTCGACTTGAGAGGCCAGTTGCGCAACCAGTCTCCGTTGCAGATCAGCGGCGTCATCAACCCCCTGGCGGAAAAACTTTTTCTCGACCTCAAGCTGAATTTTCAGGATATAGAACTCAGCCCCATGTCACCTTATTCCGGAAACTACGTCGGCTACCTTATCGAAAAAGGCAAGCTCAATCTGGCCCTCGAATATTACCTCGAAGACAATCAGCTCAAGGCTAAAAACAACGTCTTTCTTGATCAATTCAGCTTCGGTGATGCAATCGAAAGTGAAAACGCGATTAACCTGCCGGTGAAACTCGCGGTCGCCCTGCTCAAAGACCGCAATGGCGAGATTCATCTCGACATCCCGGTCACCGGGAGTCTCGATGATCCCCAGTTCAGCATTAGCGGAGTGATCTGGCAAGTGGTCAAAAATCTTCTGGTAAAAGTTGCGACCTCGCCATTCTCCCTGCTCGGTGCCATGCTCGGTGGCAGCGATGAGGATTTCAGCCAGATCAGCTTTGCCTATGGATCTTCCTCTTTGAGTGAGGCAGAACAAGAAAAATTGCAGCGCATGGCTCAGGCTCTGGCCGATCGACCTGGTATCGAAGTCGAAGTGAGTGGTTTTATCGATCCGGAAAACGATGCAGAGGGCTATCGCAAGGAATCTCTTATCAGGCAGGTTAGGCACCTCAAGTACCTGGACCTGATCAAGTCTGAAGAACTCGCGGAAGGCAGTACAGAGGAGGATGTGGTTGTCCCTGCTGAGGAATATGACGAGTATCTCTGGCAAGTCTATCGCAAGACCGACTTTCCCAAGCCGCGCAACTTTATCGGTATGACCAAAAAACTTCCCCCGGCTGAGATGGAGAAGCTGATCTACACCAACACAGAGGTCACCCCGGACGATCTTGATGAACTCGCCCAGGATCGAGCCCTCGCAGTACAGAAATACTTGATCGACAAGGGACAGCTGACACCGGAACGCATCTTTCTCAAAAAACCGGACATCACGGCGAGGCCGAAAGAGGAAAACTCCGATCGTGCCCGGGTTGAACTTGGCGCCACGGTGCGTTGACTACCGTATTCAAAGGCCAGAGATTGTGATTGACAATGATCTGCTTGTCTTGCAGGCGGCCCTGTCAAAGGCTTAAAGAATCCCAAAACAGCTAAAATTCCGAAGCATCAGATTTTTGAATCCTTGTTCATCTCGACCCTTTGCGTTATCTTGTAGGGCATTATTAATTTCATGGAGTCTAAATCATCATGCTTTCACGTTTTATTATTGTCATTCTGATTGCCGGCGTAGGTTACCTCATTTATACAACGCCGAAAATCGAGGATCACAAAGCCTTCCTGCTCGCCGAACTGCAGCAGACCTACCCCATCTCTGACGAGATGCAGGAACAAATCTGGAAAGAAGTCGACTATTCAAACTTCTTCGTCTGCTCATTCATGAAGACAACAGTAGGCAGTACGATGGTGACCTCCGGGTTCATGAACAAAGTCAAACTGATCGATACCCAGTGGGTCGACAAAGTTAAAACCAAACTGCACAGCCAGCAAGAACGTTACTAAGATAATTGACAAAAGCCCTTCCTTCTCTTTCGATTGCCGATACTGGCGTCCTTAAAATCAAAAGAGCAGGACAACGACGCTTGGCATGATGCCCATGAAGGCAAGTAACAACTAAGCGAGAAATATTCAACAACCGTGGCGAATCTTGGCCTGTTTTTCGACAAACTGAAAAAACCCGACTGGAGATTGTTGACCCGACCCGTCATTCTCAGTGTCTTGGTCGGTCTGGTGACCGGCAGTGCCGCGGTGCTTTTCTACTTCGCAACCAACAGCATCGAGCACCTGTTTCTCGATAACCTGGCCGGCTACCACCCTCCCGATGAAGGGGTAGGAACAATCGTGGCCATGGGCGACCAGATGATCGATACTCTGGCCATGGACCACCGCTGGTTTCTCTTTCTGGTCCCGATTATCGGAGGCTTGATCTCAGGCTTTCTGGTCTTCAAATTTGCCCCCGAAGCAGAAGGCCACGGCACAGACGCAGCCATCGACGCTTTCCATAACAAGGGCGGCATCATCAGAGGACGCGTACCGATCATTAAAGGGCTCGCTTCGATGGCGACCATCGGTACCGGCGGATCCGCAGGCCGTGAGGGCCCGATCGCCCAGATCGGCGCCGGCTTTGGCTCCTTCATTGCCACCAAGCTGAAATTGACCTCATCTGATCGTAGAATTCTCCTGCTGGCCGGCATGGCTGGCGGTATTGGGGCCACCTTCCGCGCACCCCTCGGTGGAGCCCTGTTTGCCGTTGAAGTCCTCTACAAAAACCCGGAGTTCGAACATGAAGGTCTGATCCCGGCGATCATCTCCTCGATCACCGCATTTTCACTCTTCGGCGCCACAACCGGCTGGAAGCCGCTCCTGGAAACACCACATTTCAGCTTCGAACATCCTCGTGAGCTGGTCCTTTTCCTCATACTGGGCATCATCTGTGCGGGGCTCGGCAAACTTTACGTCAAATGCTTCTACGGTGTTCAGGAGCTGTTCCGCAAATGGGACTTCCCGGTCATGTTGAAACCCGCGGTCGGCGGCTTCCTGCTCGGCCTGCTTGCCATGGTGGTCCCCCAGATTCTCGGTTCAGGTTATGGCATGGTCCAGGCTGCCATCTACGGCAAAGTGGCCCTCTGGGTCATGCTGGTCGTTGCCCTGGCTAAAATCATTGCGACCAGCCTGACGATTTCCTCCGGTGGCTCCGGCGGCGTGTTTGCTCCCAGTCTGGTAATCGGCGCCATGCTCGGCGGCACCTTCGGCGCTTCGGCAGAGCTGCTCTTTCCGGCCATGGTCCATGACCCGAGGGCCTATGTTCTGATCGGCATGGCCGGCTTCTTCTCGGCAGTCTCCAACACACCGATCGCGACTTTAATCATGGTCAGCGAGTTGACCGGGAACTACGGACTACTTGCCCCCCTGATGCTGGTCTGCACCGTGGCAATGATCGTTTTCCCACGCAATTCAATTTACCATAAGCAGGTCAACAGCCGGATTGATTCACCAGTTCATCTTGGCGAGTTTATCGTTGACGTTCTGGAAGGGATCAGGGTTCAAGACCTGCAAGAGCATGGACGCAAACCCACCCTGATTGCCGAGGGTCTGCCGCTGCCGGAGATTCTCCAGCTGATCGCCAATGCCGAGGGGGCTTACTATCCGGTAGTCGATGAGGAACTGCGAATGACCTCGATCTTTTCGGTCAACGATATTCGTCGTATTCTCGCCGAGGATCTTCCCCCCAGCCTGGTTCTGGCCGGTGACATTGCAATCACGCGTGTCATCACCACAACTCCCGATGAATCATTGACCGAAGTGATGCGCAAACTGTCCAGCCGCGGACTGGAAGAGATCCCCGTAGTGGCCGATGATGACCCGCAGCAGGTCCTTTACATGCTGACCCGCCGTGCCGTGCTGGCCCGCTACGCAACAGAGCTGGAAAAGAAAAAAGAACACTATTATTCAGACTGATAAACCCCGTTCTGCAATATTAAAGATGACTGTCACTCAGAACTTGAATCTCACCTCCGTTGCTGAGGCTCTTACACGCCATTCGCCGCAAGTGCAGGAACCTGGTCAGCGTGGCCATGCAGCTGTCGCCATGCTCCTCAAGGAAGGAAAAACCTCTCCGGAAGTGCTCTTCATCATTCGCGCGCAACATGATCATGATCCCTGGTCAGGGAACATCGGCTTTCCCGGCGGCAGGCTGAATGGCCCACACGAATCCCCTCAACAAGCTGCTGTTCGTGAAACCCTGGAAGAGCTCTCCATGGACTTGCGGAAAGCCCGCTATCTCGGCCGCCTCGATGATCTTTATGGCGCCACCCTGCCGGTGCTGGTGTCTTGCTTCGTTTATCAAGTAACGGAACCGGTCACCCTGCAACCGAACCATGAAGTGGCCGCCACCTTCTGGACACCCTTGGCAAAGTTATTGGAAAGCGAGCGTCACCAGATAAGTAGTTTCTTTTATCGCA
Organism: uncultured delta proteobacterium; assembly: GCA_963769955.1. Lineage (GTDB taxonomy): Bacteria > Desulfobacterota > Desulfuromonadia > Desulfuromonadales > BM103 > M0040. The sequence continues at coordinate 108,061 of CAVYNW010000012.1, read as the reverse complement.
ACCAGCAACGCCGCCATCCGGTGGTCAAACTGCTTGAACCTCAACAACCGTTATTATGGGGAATAACCTACCGATTGATACGAAATTTTTTCGAGAGTTTGCGCAATTGATTTCGGTGCACCGGAAACTGAAGAGAGCTAAACTTCAACAATCAGAACTTGCCTCATCCCTATTCTGCGCTAAAATTCCGTTACTATCTCCGCATGCATTACAAGACTCAAGCATGCTCCCTGCCGAAAGAGAGGTCCGATGAACACTCGCCATTTTCGCAGAATCCCCTTTGAAGCGGAGGTTACCCTGAAAACCGAACAGGAGACCTACGCGGGACAGCTGCTCGATGTCGCACTCAAAGGAGCCATGATTGGCACCGACACAGCATTACCTTTCGAACTCGGAGTAAAATGCAGTCTCTGTATCGTTCTCCCTGGCACCCCTATCTCTCTCGAGTTTCAAGCGGAGTTGGTTCACAGTGAAGACCTTTGTTATGGCTTCAAATTCATAAGTGAAAGCCTCGAAACTTTAACCCACCTGCGCAAGATGATCGAACTCAATACCGGTGATGCAGAGGCAACCCGAAGCGAATTAAGCGACTGGCTCAGCAAAGCATAAACCGTTGCGTCTCGACACGAAAAGGCAGCCTTTACGGACTGCTTTTTTTGTTAGTACATGCTTTTTTCCAGTGACCTGCGACTGAAACAATCGAACAGGTTGACTGCCCGTTGACAATTTGAATCATCGAGAAAAACGGTTCTGGAAAAGAGCATCATCGCCGATAACAACATAGCAAACTTTGTCAATCTCACCGGCCACTATCACGCCGAAGGGCTGAGTGGCATCGTTACTGTAAAACTTTTGTTGCGGTCCAGAGCGACTCGACTATCTCACCTTTTCCGACAAGATTACATCGTGTGCCGCAGCCCCACCTAAGGTCCTGTCGCCATAAGTTGAACAACTTTTCAACCCGGTCGTTAAAGAATGCTCATCCGGGGATGTGACTTTGAAGTTTTGCGTATTGTCACCGATCAGATCACACGTCTCGTGCTAAAGTTCTTTTGGTAGAGTCGACTTCCAGACGCTACAGCAAGTCTCGCACTGGCGACGCAATATGCAACAGCACGGCACACTCCACTGAAATAGCCGGAAGCGAAACAAATGACTTTTCGGTTAAATTACAACATAATAAGAAGAAGAAACTGAGAATCAGGGACAATGCGCCTTAACATCCCCTCATGGACACCCTCCCCAGGGAGAAGAAAAAGCAAGACCTGTTTGGTAAAATGTGTTATGAATATGCCCGATTTAATTTTATGTAAAAACAAGCAGACAGAGGAGGTTTGAATCATGGGAATCATTGACGTGCAAAAGGCGATCAAGGACTCCATCCAGACGGAAAAGGACGCCATGGATTACTACAAGTATGGCGCGGAGCGTATGGCTGAAGATAGAGCCCGGCAAACATTTGAGATTCTCGCTCGTGAGGAATACCAACATGCCGAATCTTTTTACAGAATCTACTCCGGAGATGACATCCCTTCCTTTCAGGAATTCATGAATGCACCGCCAAACACCGAGTCCTCATGGTGGAAGAACCTGCAAAGCTTGCTGGTCCAGGATTTTGACGAGCGCAAAGCCTTGGAACTGGCAATCGACCAGGAGGAAGCACTGGAAAAAGCACTTCGCGAGATGGCCGCAAAGATAGAAGATCCAGATATTTCGAGAGTCTACCTGGCGAACGCCACTTCGACCCATAATCATCTTGAACTGGTTGAAGAAGACTATAAAGCCATGCTTGGCATGAGCGGTTGATACGTCTCAAACTGTTCCTGTTGCACGTCCTAAAATACGTTGACAGGTCTTTCTTAAGCCACCTCCCTCTCGGAGGTGGCTTTTTCATGCACGTCTTCTGGATGTATCTCAGGCCTAAGCTTAGATGAAAGTACTCAGGCGATTGTAAATGTCTACGGATTCATGAACTAAGCGCAAAGATTTAACTCCTGGGACATAAGCTTATCCCTGTCGTTTGAGTCACTTTGCACCTTCATCTAAAAGAGCCTACTTACATGTGTGTTAACTATTCTGGTGATGTATAGATCAAAAGCAAAAAGCCCCGCATATAGCAGGGCTCATTTCGATTATTTGCTTGTTCCTAATTAAACATCTTGGCGCCAAGGTAGGCGAGTGCCGGCCAGGCAATCAGTACGGCAGAAACAAAGGCAAAGACTCCGAGAACGCCCATCACTGCGACGGTGTAACTGGCTTTTACATTATTGACAATATTGGCTGCGCTTTTCATGATGTTTCTCCTTAAAGGAAACTCTCTGTGCGAGAGTGTTGGTTGTTAGAATCAGATCCTAGTTAAAAAGTTTTGCACCGATATAGGCGAGTGCCGGCCAGGCAATTAAGACGGCAGAGATGAAAGCGAAGATGCCGAGCATGGCAATAATCAGGACCATGTAACTACTTTTTACGGTATCCATAAATTTGTTTTGAGTTTTCATGACGACCTCCTGTCGTTTGAGTTTTAAGGTTTTCCCTTGCTCTTGATTAAACTTTTAACATTAAACTATTTTCATGTCAACAATAAAATTAAAATAAATTCATTTTGTGTAAAATATCATAAGTTACTGTTATAAATGTTCTTTATGTGTATTTAACGTAAAAAACAGCTAGCCAAACCACTAATTAATTATATTTTTATTAGCTGTTTCTAACTTTTTCCAGTGTTTTTAGCCATTTTTAAGTTCCCTTGCAAGCTCTCGGATCACCAGACGTTGTCATTTCATATACGACACGAGCATAAGATGTCTGATGCCAGCAAGATCAGCCTGGACAGACACTCAAGAAATTAAAAACCCGGAGTAGCAGACTGCCGGGCCTTTATCATTTTTTTGGCAATAACCTTTTTTGGCAATATCCTGCAGACAAAACTGTGGAGGTAAGATAACGATCAAATTATCGTTTACTATCGCCGAATTTCTTGCTCGGGAAAAAATTAACGTGTTACTTTGTTTATTCGCATTTTTTCTAACCAAGCTGTCAGCATAAACAGAACAGCATGATTCGGATTCCCATGACAAAAGAAACATCCCTCTACCAATTAAAACGTCCGGCACGCTATCTGGGCGGTGAACGGGGCAGCATCCGTAAAGACTGGGACCAGGTCGAAGTGACCTTTGCCCTGGCGTTCCCCGATGTCTACGAAGTCGGCATGAGTCATATCGGCTCCGCCATCCTCTACCGGACTCTCAACGACCAGGCCTGGATCGCTGCGGAACGAGCCTACACCCCCTGGCCAGATCGCGAACAACAGCTGCGCAAGGCGAAGCGCCCCCTCTCCTCCCTGGAAAATGATCGCAGCCTCGCAGAATTCGATATTATCGGCTTTTCCCTGCAATACGAGCTCTGCTATTCGAATGTTTTGTCAATGCTCGACCTGGCCGGACTGCCGATGAGAGCCACAGAGCGAGACGAGCAGTGCCCACTGATCGTTGTCGGCGGACCCTGCGCATTCAACCCGGAACCGCTGGCTGACTTTATCGACTGTGCCGTTATCGGCGATGGTGAAGAAGTCGTCCTCGAGCTATGCGCTGCGGTCCGCGACAGTAAAGCCTGCGGAGAAAACCGAGCCGCGCTGCTGAAGCGACTAGCTGTTATTGAAGGGATTTATGTTCCCGCTCACTTCACGGTCAGCTATAAAGCAGACGGCCGGATCGAAGCAATTACCCCGAAAGACCCGCAGCAACCGAAAGTTCGCCGCCGGGTTCTTGCCGACCTCGACTCCGCAGCCTACCCCGAGCGACCGATCGTCCCCTTTTTAGAGACGATCCATGACCGGGTCGCCATAGAAGTTGCCCGCGGCTGCACACGCGGCTGTCGCTTTTGTCAGGCCGGCTACATCTACAGGCCAGTGCGCGAGCGTCAACCAGACACCATCCGCAAGCTGATCGATCAACTGCTCGGCAACTCCGGCTACGATGAGGTCTCTCTGCTGTCTCTATCGACCGGTGATTACAGTGCCATTGAAACCCTGATGCAGAACCTTATGGGCTGTTACGCCGATCAAAGCATTGCGGTTTCCTTACCCAGCCTGCGCGTCGGTTCCCTGACACCGGAACTGATGAATGAAATCAAGAAGGTGCGCAAAACCGGATTCACCCTTGCTCCCGAGGCGGGTAGCGAACGCCTGCGGCAGGTGATCAACAAGGGCATCAACGCTGAAGACCTGGTTGACAGCGCCACCACGGCATTTGAGCTCGGCTGGAGAATCATCAAGCTGTACTTCATGATCGGCTTGCCAACAGAGACAGACGAGGACCTGAACGCACTGGTTGAGCTCGCCGCCAGAGTCAAAAAAGCCGGCAAAGGCACACAGGGTGGCGCAGATGTCAACGTATCGGTTTCAACCTTTGTCCCCAAAGCGCATACGCCCTTTCAGTGGGAAGCACAGATCGGCTACGAAGAAACCATCGCCCGACAGGAAATGCTGCGCGGGGCCCTGAAGAAGAAGCGCTTACGCCTCAAGTGGCATGACGCTGAACTCTCCTCTCTCGAAGGGGTCTTCGCCCGTGGTGACCGGCGCCTCGGCGCGGTCCTTGAAGAAGCAGTCAAGCAAGGCTGTCGCTTTGATGGCTGGCGCGAACATTTTCGTTATGACCTCTGGCTGGAGGCCTTTGCCAAGGCAGGCCTCGAACCGGCCTGGTACCTCCGCCAGCGCATGCCGGAAGAGACCTTCCCCTGGGAACATATCGATGCCGGAGTCAGCAGAGAATTCCTCGTGCGGGAACGCCAGGCGGCCCTGCTCGGCAAAGCCACCCCGGACTGCCGCAATGGCCAGTGCAGTGACTGTGGCCTCTGCGACTTTGAAACCGTCAGGCCGCGACTCGCTGACAAACACCGGCTAGAGCCCCCCGGAGCGACGGAACCAGATGAGCCGACAGAGCCAGCACTCCTGCCCAAGCTGCGATTAACCCTGACCAAAACCGGACGGACAGCCAGCCTGAGCCATCTTGAGTATATGACCCTGATCCACCGTGCGATTCGACGAGCAGACCTGCCGGTCAAATACTCGGCGGGCTTCCATCCGGCGCCGCGCATCAGCTTCGGAGATGCCTTGCCCCTGGGCGTGTCCAGTGAAGCGGAGCTCATCGACCTGGAGTTGAGCGAGCCCTGCAACACGCAAGAGGCTCTGGCTCGGCTTAACCGCGAGCTTCCCGAAGGCGTCGTAGTGGTTGCCGCCACGATTTGGCCACGCAAGGGGGAATCGCCGGCAAACAGCATCTTTACGGCAACCTTTAAGGTCCCATTGCCCGACGATGCCGACGCACGACTTGACCAGCAACTGAAGGCATTTCTCGACCAGGAAAACGTAATTACCACAAGAATGAAAAAGGATCGGCCTGTCGAGGTCGACCTGCGGCCCTGGGTTCATGATCTGAAACGCCAGGACAACCTGCTGTGGATGGAGATGTATTGTGGCAGTCCGCTTTTTCTCGCGGCATACCTGTTGAACAAAGACGTCGAGGAAGTCCGTTCAATCGGCATATGTAAAACCAGCGTCGAGTTGAAAGAACAGGATATAAAGGCAGATTAATAAAGGGACAAGCGTGGCAAGAACAAGCATGTCTGCAGACGAAGCCTTTAGAGCCTTCCGGGCATTAAAGAGCTCCAGTGGCCCTGTTGTACCGAATTTATTAAATTTATGACTTTTACATATTGAACTTTTAGCCTTGAAGGAGACCTCCCATGACCAAAGAACTGGTCATCAACACCACGTCCCATGAGACGCGGATTGCACTTTTGGAGAGCGGCCACATTGCCGAGCTCTACATCGAACGTAACCGTGAGCTGGGCATCGTCGGCAACATCTACCGCGGCAGGGTCATCCGGGTCCTTCCCGGCATGCAGGCGGCCTTTGTCGATATTGGCCTGGAAAAAGCGGCTTTTCTCTATGTTGCCGATGTTCTCGATGAGATGGAAGCCGTAGAGCATTATGTCGAGGTTGGCCATCGTCACGACCCGCACGCCGAGGAGACGAGTGAAGAGCGGCCCCCCTTACCGCCCATCGAAGAGCTGCTGCAGGAAGGACAGGAGATTCTGGTACAGGTCGCCAAAGAGCCGATCGGCACCAAGGGCGCGCGCATCACGTCGCACATCTCGCTGCCTGGTCGCAACCTGGTCTACATGCCGACGGTCGATCATGTCGGCATCTCCCGCCGGATCGAGAACGAGGAAGAACGCGACCGGTTGAAGCATCTGGTCGATGTGATGCGTCCGATCGGAACCGGCTTCATCGTCCGCACCGTGGCAGAAAGCCGCGACGGCGAGGAACTCAAGGCCGACATGGACTACCTGGTCAACCTCTGGGAAAAGATCAGCGAGCACTGCGAGGACAAAGGGGCGCCCTGCCTGATCCATTCGGACCTCGATGTTACCAGCAAGGTATTGCGCGACATCCTCACCGAAGACGTCTCGCGGATCATCGTTGACAGCCCAGTCGAGTTCGACAAAATCGGCAGTTTCCTGAACACCTTCATGCCCGGGCACAATTTCCAGGTTGATCAATACCAGGGCAGTGAGCCAATCTTCGACAGCTTTGGTCTCGAGGTGGAGATCGCCCGCGCGCTTGGACGGAAAGTCTGGTTGAAGAGCGGTGGATATATCATTATTGAGCAGACCGAAGCTCTAACGGCGGTCGATGTCAACACCGGACGCTTTGTCGGCAAGCACAACCTCGAAGACACGATTCTCAAGACCAACCTTGAAGCGGTCAAGGAGGTAGCCTTCCAGTTGCGCCTGCGCAATATCGGCGGCCTGATTATTATCGATTTTATCGATATGGAAAAAGAGGCCCATCGCGAGAAAGTGCACGGCTCTTTGGAAGAAGTGCTCAAAAACGACAAGTCTAAAACCAACATCCTGAAGATTTCCGAACTCGGCCTGGTGGAAATGACCCGCAAACGGGTTCGTGAAAGCCTCGGCCGTACACTATGCGAAGCTTGTCCCTATTGCGACGGCAGAGGTTATGTAAAAAGCCGTACGACGACAGTCTATGAGATTTTTCGCGAACTGCAGCGCGAGATGGGCCCGGCGCCCGGCTATCGCATGACCCTGCTGGTCCATCCCGATATCGCCTCCCTCCTCTATGATGATGAACGTCATGGCATCGAAGAACTGGAGAAGAAGTTCGAAAAACAGATTACGATTACGGCCCGTCAGAATTTTCATCTCGAACAATTTGAGATTATTGTCGGCTGACAGAGACCAACGGGAGTAATTTACTATCATAACCGAGCTGTATCACAACGACGTAACACCATAAAGGGGCAGGTCATATTGACCTGCCCCTCATATTTTTACCTGCCCGTACCATGAGATTTCCCTCCCTTAAGCATGACCAACATCCGGACTGAACCTCTCTTATAATGAAGCTGAAACCTCACTTTTTACTCAACAGCATCGGTCTTCATGTTGCAGACATCTGCAATCGGCTTATCGATTGCATGATTCGGTAACAGTCGATTTTTTTGATTACAGCTGCCAAACTGACAAAATCTGTCAAACCCCAACGCCATAAAACCCATACGTCATAAAATAACCATATAAAACAAATACTTACACGTATTAATCCTACGCCTGAACGCTATAGATGACTGTGTATAGGCGCAATCATTCCTACGCAACTTCGCATCAATGCCTCGCCCGACAATATTTAAGACAATGATTTCAAGTGTTTTTCCTTCGGCTCAAAGAGAAGCATCAAGACCTCCATCATTTTTGGCATATCACCTGCTCTTGGTATACAGCAACCTGCTTGACATTAAGGCCGCCAAGTCAAGGGGGCAGGATGAAAACTTTGCCAAGCATCATCTTTGACCGTGCGGTCATACTAAAACGTAAGGAGAAAACATGAGAATCTACAGATTTACCAAGGCCCTGTGTATCACAGTATCGTTGATTTTAATCAGCGGTGGGGTCGCGTTCGGTTTTCCGAACTTCCTGACTGACCTGAACACCCAATATGGGACCAGTCTGAGTTGTGATGTCTGTCACCCCTATACGGCGAATTACGGGGCGGACTACTTGTCGGCTTATATCTCTAATGGCGGCAGCAGCGTTGCGGCTTTCCAGACCATAGAGCCGCTTGATTCTGACAATGACGGTTTCAGCAATATCGAAGAGTTTTCCGCCGGGACCAACCCCTCAGATGCAACCAGCTTCCCTGTAGTCTCTACCGACACAACCCCACCAACCATAATGATCGCATCACCCCAAGCAGCTACATATCATTCCAGCTCAATCCCCTTGGAGTACACCATCAGCGATGGCAGCCTTGAGCTTTTTTTGGATAACAACCTCCTGAGCACCCCCCCGGCTGGCGTTTTGACAGGGCTTTCGATTGGTAAGCATACTCTGCGCGTCCAGGCGACTGACACAGCAGGAAACGTCGGCAGTTCTGAAGTTGTCTTTACGCTACAAGCCGGCCTTTTAACGTCTATTCCCGATCTGAACGGCAATAGCTCAGATGATCTGGCGTGCCTGTCAGTCAATGACAATGGCGGTGTCCGGGTTGTCGTCAGAGACTCACTGAGCCGAGAGAAACTCAGTGTTCTGCATTTCCCTGGTCGTTTTGCTCCGCTCGCGATGACCATGGTTCCTGATCTCGATGGCAACAGCGTTGCTGAACTGGCGGTTCTGGGAACTGATGTGAATGGTACAGTTCGTGTGACCATCAAGGATTCTGTTTCTGATGCATTGGTTAACGCAATCAATTTTCCCTCAAGGTTTTCTCCGATATCCTTCTCGACCCTGCCTGATCTGAACGGCAATGGGGTTCCCGAGATTGCCGTATTGGGCGTCGATAACTCAGGTAAAATTCGCGTGATAATCAAAGATGCCGAAACGCGCGCCAATATCAACACCTTGAGCTTCCCTTCTGGAATCACTCCGGTATCGATGACGTCTATTTCCGATCTTGATGGTAACGGTGTTCCCGAACTGGCTGTCCTGTGGATTGGAGAGTTCGGCAAGGTCGGCGTCATGATGAAGGACCCCAGCACTCGGTCACAAGTCAATGTTGTCTATTTCCCCCCTCGTTTCATGCCGACCGGCCTGGCTGCTATTCCAGATTTTGACGGCAGCGGCAATCCTGAGCTTGCAGTGATGGGAACAGATGACCAGGGAAGCACAAGGATCTTTGTCAAAGACTCTATCTCTCGTGACATGATCCAGACGATCGTCCTCCCTGCCCAATTAGACTCAATGTCCATGACCGTGGTTGCCAACATGGGCGACACTAATGCCCCTGAGATCGCGACCCTGCAAGTTGACGTTGACGGTCTGATCAGAGCTCTGGTCATGGATTCACAAAGCAGCAATAAGTTGACTTCTGTACTCTTCGACCGCGGCTCTTCACCGCTCCCGCCTAACGGTGAGAGCACTCTACAATGCACAATGCGCTGTCTGTCATGGTGTTAACGGATATGACGCAACCGGGAGCCCTGATCTGGCTGCCAAAGGGAGTCTGATTGCCGGGAAGTTCTCTGCCGGGCACAACGGCATCACCCTGAGCACAGCCGAGCAAACCGCGATTACCGGATTCCTGAATCAGTACGCAGCTCCGCCCAGCACCACAAACTGCACCACCTGTCACGGCCAGCCGCCTTCAGGAACCACTTCACCGAATGTCCAGGGGGCACACCTGGTTCACAGCGCGCTGCCTAACGTCGGCACCGACTGCAGCACCTGCCATGGCGGAGCCAGCCATAATGGTTCTGTCGATCAGGGCATTTCAGTGACCTATAACAGCAAGAACGCCACCGCAGTGGCCAATAGCAACATGACCTGTTCAAACGTGAGCTGCCACGGCGGCCAGACGACTCCGAACTGGCTGACGGGTTCACTGAATGTCAATACCGACTGCCGATCCTGCCATACTCTCGGAACCAGCTGAATACAACAGCTTTAATTCGGGTAAACATAGCCGGAGTGTGCATGTCAACCTCGACTGTACCTACTGCCACAACACCAGCACCCTGGCAACGAATCACTTCAACAATCTGAACACGTCAGCCCTGGAAGGACCGGCTTCCGCGACCATCGGTAGTGGTTCGACGTATGTGACAGGTTACAACGACTCAACAGCAAATTGTACCAACATGTGCCATGGAAATAAAACCTGGTAAACTGGACTCAAGCTTACGACGACTGGGCCATTTTCATATAGTCTTGCACTGACAAAAAAAGGGAGCGGATTGCAACAAGAGCCGCTCCCTTTTTCGCTTTCTGATAATTCCCATTATTTATCCGACATGATTTATGATCCACCGCAGGTCGATATTTGCAGGAATGTTTTTGGACGAAGGGTTTAATATAGCGGCGTGGACTCCAAGGGCTCAAAGAACGGTATAAAGGAAGAAGATACTGTCGATCCAGACAAGATGTTGCGGACTAAGCACTGCATGCAACAATTTGACATCTTTTTTTGCTTGACAGGTCCACATCGACAGACGTATAAGTACCAGTTCCTAAGCGGACCAAATCCGCAATTATAGGTATGAAAGCGAGGTGAACAGGCTATGTACGCGGTCATTAAAACCGGAGGAAAGCAATATAAAGTTTCCGCAGGCGATCTTTTAAAGGTCGAAAAACTTGATGGTGCGGTGGGTGAAACCATCGAACTGAACGAAGTCCTCATGGTTGGCGGAGAAGAGGTTAAAATCGGAACACCTCTCTTACCTAATGCGAAAGTCAGTGCGCAGATCGTTGAGCAGGGTAAAGACAAAAAAATCCTGGTCTTCAAATCGAAGCGGCGTAAGAACACTCGCAAGAAGTACGGCCACCGTCAGCCCCTCACTCGTCTCAAGATAACGAATATTGAAGCTTAAGGAGTAAGTCATGGCTCATAAAAAAGGTGTCGGCAGTTCCAGGAACGGCCGTGATAGCGCAGGCAAACGCCTCGGAGTCAAACGTTTCGATGGCCAGGAAGTTACCGCCGGCTCGATTCTGGTCCGCCAGCGTGGCACGACCATTCATCCGGGCAACAACGTCGGTTGCGGCAAAGATTACACTCTCTTTGCCCTGATCGAGGGTAAGGTCAAGTTCGAGCGTCTCGGCAAGGATCGCAAGAAAGTCAGCGTCTACGCCTGAGGATAGACTTCTGTACAATTGAAAAAACCCGAGGCCCATTCGTGAGCTTCGGGTTTTTTATGTTAAGACTTATTACTGGAGAAGGAGACAAGGATAAGGTCAAGGGGTTCCCCCTGAATCTTTCACCCTTAGTCCTGAGCCATTCTTATGAAATTCATTGATGAGGTCAATATACACGTCAAGGCCGGCGATGGCGGTCGCGGCTGCCTCTCCTTCCGCCGGGAAAAGTTCATCCCCCTCGGTGGCCCGGATGGCGGTGATGGCGGTCGTGGCGGCGATGTCCTGCTTGAAGTGGACATGGCACTTACGACCCTCCTTGACCTGCGCTATAAACATCATCTCAAAGCCAAGAACGGTATGCCGGGCATGGGCAAGAACATGCACGGCAAAAGCGGCAGCGATCTTGTTATCAAGGTTCCGCCAGGCACCCTTGTCTACGATGACGAAACAGGGGAACTGCTTGCCGACCTGACCAAATCCGATCAAGGCTTTCTGCTCCTCAAGGGTGGTCAGGGCGGTCGCGGCAATGCCCGGTTTCTGACCTCCACCAATCGAGCCCCCCGCCATACCCAGCCCGGCATGCCCGGAGAAGAACGCATCCTGCGGCTGCAGCTCAAGCTGCTCGCCGATGTCGGACTGGTGGGATTACCCAATGCGGGCAAATCGACCTTGATTTCATCAATCTCGGCAGCTCGCCCGAAGATTGCCGACTACCCCTTCACAACCCTGGTGCCAAATCTTGGCGTGGTCAAGCATGGTGACTTTCGTTCTTTTGTCATGGCTGACATTCCCGGACTCATAGAAGGCGCCAGCGACGGCCAGGGCCTGGGCTCTCGCTTTTTACGCCATATCGAGCGCACCGACCTCTTTCTGCACCTGGTCGACCTCTCCTGCCTGCAGGAAGGCGATCCGATCGAAAACTTCGAAAAAATCAACCAGGAGCTCGAGCGCTTCAATCAGGAACTGAGTGAACGCCCCATGCTGGTGGTCTTCACCAAGCAGGACATTACCGAGGTACGTGAAGGAACAGAGGATATTCGCGCCGAGTTCGAGCAGACGCGGCTTCAGGACTTTTGCCATCTCGGCCGTCACCCGACAAGGCTTAGCTGAGTTGGTCACGATTATCGCCAGCGAACTGGATCGCATGCGTCAGGCCAACACGCTTGACAGCCCTGTCGACGAGGGGTAAAATTTTCCAGTCTTTTCAATAACTTCTACAAGAAGATCACAATGCGCACAATTCTTCTGGCACATGTTAAACGAGTCGTCATCAAGATCGGCAGCGGCGTAATCTCCAACGCTGCAGGCCTTGATCTCGATTGCATTGCAACCATCTGCGAAGACGTCCACAAACTCCGTCAGCGTGGCTACGAAGTCATCCTGGTTTCCTCTGCAGCCGTCGCTGCCGGCAAGGCTGACCTGGGCATCGTCGGCAAACCGAAGACGATCCCCCTTAAACAAGCAGCCGCCGCGATCGGCCAAAGTCGCCTCATGCGCGCTTACAAGGATGCGTTGCGCCCGTACGACCTGAAAGCCGGGCAGATCCTCCTGACACGTGATGACCTCGCCAACCGACGCCGCTATCTGAACGCGCGCAACACTCTGATGACCTTGCTCGAATACGGCATTGTGCCGATCATCAACGAGAATGATTCGGTGGTCATTGATGAAATCCGTTTCGGCGACAACGACAACCTCTCTGCCATGGCCACCAACCTGGTGGAAGCCCAACTGCTGGTCATTCTCTCCGATGTCGACGGCCTCTACGACAGTGACCCGCGCAAAAACCCCGAGGCTCGCCTGGTTTCAGAAGTCGAACGACTCACCCCCGAGATCGAAGCCATGGCCGGCAGCGAAGATACGGACCTTGGAACCGGTGGCATGATTACCAAGCTTAAAGCTGCCAAGCGAGCCACACTTTTTGGAGCGGGTACGGCCATTATCAACGGTCGCACACCACACAACCTGCTTTATCTTTTCGATGGCCACGAGCTCGGCACCTACTTCCTGCCAGCGCGCGACCCGATGGCCGCCCGCAAACACTGGATCGCCTTCACCAAGAAACCCAAAGGCAAGCTGCTCCTCGACCATGGTGCACAGGCAGCTGTAACCGAGCGTGGTAAAAGCCTTTTGCCCTCGGGTATTCATCGACTTGAAGGCGCTTTTGAACGTGGCGATGCAGTACGTATCTGCGATTTGGAAGGAACGGAATTCGCCAAGGGCGTCACTAATTACAACTCGTCCGAGCTGGTTCGGATTCTCGGTAAAAAAACCAAAGAGATTGAAGGAATCCTCGGCTACCAGTATGGCGACGAGGTCGTTCACCGCGACAACATGGTCATCAACACATGAAGGGGCAAACAATGATGAGCGTAGCTGAACAGATGCTGAAAATTGCGCAAGAGGCCAAAGCAGCGTCCCGGATGCTGGCCAGCCTCTCCTCCGCAGTCAAGAACGAGCTGCTGCAGAAGATGGCAGAGGCGCTGGTAAACCACAGCGAGACATTGATCGAAGCCAACGAGAAAGATCTCATGGCCGCCCGCGAAGCAGGACTGGCGCCGGCCATGATCGATCGCCTGACTCTTGACCCGCAACGCATCCGCGGCATGGCAGACGGCTTGCGTGAGGTCGCCGACCTTCCTGACCCGGTCGGCGAGATCACCGGCATGTGGCGACGTCCCAACGATTTGCAGATCGGTCGCATGCGTATCCCGCTCGGCGTGATCGGCATCGTCTACGAATCACGACCCAACGTGACCGCAGACGCGGCAGGTCTTTGCCTGAAGAGCGGCAACGCTGTGATCTTACGTGGCGGCAAGGAGGCAATTCACTCCAACCTGGCGATCGGCAAAATTCTGAAAAGCGAACTGGAACGCATGCGACTGCCTGCCGCAGCTCTGCAGGTGATCGAAACAACGGATCGGGAGGCCGTACTCGAACTGCTCAAACTGGAAGATGAGATCGACTTGATCATTCCGCGCGGCGGCGAAGGGCTGATTCGTTTCGTCAGTGAAAATTCGCGCATTCCGGTGATCAAACATTATAAGGGTGTCTGCCATACTTTTGTCGATGCCAGTGCCGACTATGCCAAGGCAGAGAGCATCTGCATCAACGCCAAGGTGCAACGTCCAGGCGTCTGCAATTCCATGGAAACACTGCTCATCCATCAGGACATCGCAGAGACTTTCGTCCCCTACATTGCTTCAGCCATGCGCGCCCAGGGCGTCGAACTGCGCGGTTGCGAAACCACCAGGGAATTTGCTCCGGAAGTTCTTCCTGCAAGCGAAGAGGATTGGTACGCCGAATATCTCGATCTGACCCTGGCGGTACGTGTTGTCGAGAGCCTCGATGAAGCGATCAAGCATATCCAGACTTATGGTTCGCTGCACACGGAAGTCATCATCACCCGCGACTATGAGAATTCACAACGCTTCCTGCGCGAGATCAACTCGAGTGTCGTCATGGTCAACGCTTCATCACGTTTTTCTGATGGCAATCAATTTGGGCTCGGTGCAGAAATCGGCATTTCAACCACAAAGCTGCATTCATTCGGCCCCATGGGACTCGAAGATTTGACGACACGTAAGTTCATTGTCCTTGGTGACGGTCAGATTCGGTCCTGAGAAAGACATGACTGAGCAGACAAGACGTTATTCAACGCGGAGGCACGGAGATGCGGAGAGAGCTTTTCTAACGGCGAAAAAACCTTGAGGGCTTTCTCTGTGGCTCAGCGTCTCCGCGTTAAAATTTATGACCATTTTGCCTTGGGCTTAAACCATGAAAACCGGCATCCTCGGCGGCACATTCAATCCAATCCACCTGGCCCACCTGCGGATCGCAGAAGAGGTTCACCGCGCGTGCAAACTGGACAGGCTGCTGTTTATTCCGGCTGCCGAACCACCGCACAAAGAGGTTGCCGGCGAAATCTCCTTCGCCCACCGCCTTGCCATGGTCGAGGCCGCGATTAAAGGTTATCCGGCGTTCCAGGCCTCCGACCTCGAACTGCAGCGAAGCGGCAAAAGCTTCTCTGTCGACACATTGGAGGTTCTGCGCCAGGAGGATCCACGGGGAGAACGATACTTCATCATTGGCCTCGATTCTTATCGTGACATTGCCTCATGGAAAGATTTCTCCCGGCTTTTCGGTCTAAGCCACCTGGTCGTAACAACCCGTCCGGGCGTTGTCATCAAGGACCCTCTGGAGCCCCTCCCCGTTGCGATGCACAAGGACTTCTGTTACGATGAAAAGGCAAAAAAATTACGTCACAAATCAGGCAATTATCTGATTTTTCTGCAAGAGACCAGGCTCGATATCTCATCAACACAGATCCGCAACCTGAAAAGAACAGGCCAACCGATCGAACATCTGGTTCCTGCTGCCGTCGCTGCCTACATTGAAGAGAACGGCCTCTACAAAGAGAGCCCGAATTAATTACAGCATCACACTCTAGCTCAGGGAAAACCTGCCAACAGGGAGTCAATAATTTGTTATCGCAAGACCGGGCGCAAAAGTGCGCCGCTTTAGCCCTCGATAAAAAAGCTTTTAACGTTCGCATACTCGACGTTCGCAAAATTTCGTCACTGACCGATTTTCTTGTGCTCGCCTCCGGCAGCTCCGATCGCCAGGTCAAAGCGGCGGCAGAATCGGTAAATCTTGGTCTGAAAAACGACTACGCGACCATGCCGATCGGCATAGAAGGCCTCAATGAAGGCCGCTGGGTGCTGATTGACTACGGCGACGTCATGGTGCATGTTTTCCACGAACCGGTTCGGCTCTTCTACGACCTTGACGGCCTCTGGTGTGATGCCGAAGAGGTACAGATCGAGGAGGAAGCCCTGGCAGGCCAGGACAGCCAGTGAAATTAAGTTTGCTCTGCGTCGGCCGCCTGAATCTGCCCTTTGCGAATGAAGGCTGTGCCGAATTTGCCGGGAGGCTGAAACGTTATCTGCCGCTCGTCATCCACGAG
Source organism: uncultured delta proteobacterium (assembly GCA_963769955.1). GTDB lineage: Bacteria > Desulfobacterota > Desulfuromonadia > Desulfuromonadales > BM103 > M0040. Next base: position 91,950 of record CAVYNW010000012.1, on the reverse strand, counting down.
ATCAAAGAATACAAGACGGGACGCAAACAGGATCTACCGCGCATCATTGCGGCGGAAGGGGAGATCCTTGAGCAGAAAATCCCGCCAGGGGCCTTCGTCATCGCACTTGACCAGGAAGGCAAGAAGCTGAGCTCTGAGGGACTTGCAGAGCTCATGCAAGACCACATGCTGCGCAGCATTCCGGAATGGTCGCTTTTGATAGGCGGCCCTTACGGCTTGAGCGACTCATTGAGGAAGCGGGCAGACCTGGTCCTCTCCCTGTCACCCATGACCCTGACGCATCAAATGGCGCGGCTGCTGTTGCTTGAACAACTCTATCGATGTTGTACGATTATCCGCAACGAACCCTACCATCATTAGCAGCAGAAGGATTGTTCCACCAACCCCTTCCAAGTGATTTTTTCTTCGCCAGAAAGCCCCCTTTTGTGGTTAACTATCAGACCATACAATTTTAAGGATATTTTAAGGAGAGCAGCATGAGCACACGTTTCACCCTGGTCAAGGAACAGCTACTGAAAGAGCGTCAAAAACTACTTCAGGAAGTCAGCAATTCCTATGAAGCCTGTCGTGAGATAGGTCAGGATGGTGTTCCTGACATCGGTGACATGTCCTCTGCCGCCTACAGTCGCGACGTGCTCTTCAATGTCAGCGAAACCCAGCGACAGCGAATCAACGATATCGACGTGGCCTTGAAACAGATAGAAAAAGGGGAATATGGTATCTGCATGAGTTGCGGTGAAGATATTCCACCCCGTCGAATGGAAGTCAGGCCCTTTTCACGTTATTGTATAGAATGTAAAACCGATATCGAAAAGTTTGGCGAATAAGCCGCCCCTGTAATTTTGGGTTCCGACCCGTAGGAGAATCATTATGACATTCATGGCCTTCATGCTGATCATCATCTTCTTTTTGTCTTTCTTTATCTACTGCACCTGGTTGAATCCAGAAGACATCACGCTCTTCTTTTGGACGGATCACAGCATTACCTTTTCGCCTGCCATTCTTATCCTCGGATTCATTCTGGTCGGCCTGATCATCGGTTACGGTGCTCACATCTACAGTGCCATCACATACGGACTGAAAAACTGGAAGCAGGATCGGGAAGAGAAGAAGACTCGAGAAATAGGCGCTATCTATCGTGAAGGTGTCGGCCGCCTGCTTTCCGGAGACTTGAAAAAAGCCCGTGTATTGCTCAACAAAGCCCTTGATCGTGACCCGAAGCGCGTTGATACACTGATCGCCATGGCCAACCTGGCCGCCCAGGAGGGCAATACCACAGAGAGCCTTGACCTGTTACGGAAAGCCGGCGATCTGGATCCAAAAAGTCTCGAGGTTCTGTTCAAGACCGCGGCGATCCAGGAAGAAACCGGCCAGAATGAAGAGGCCGTGGCCTCTTACCAGGAAATCATTACTCGCGAAAAAGACAACCGTAAAGCACTTCGCTCTCTGCGTGACCTCTACATCAAACAAGACCGTTGGCAGGAGGCTCTTGAAGTTCAGCGACAGGTTCTCAAGGCCGGACCCGGTGCCAACCGCGTTGACAACGAGAAAGTCCTGCTCCTCCACCTTCGCTACGAAGTTGCCAAGCAGTCAATAACCAACGGCTCTGTGGATGAAGCCAAATCGGAACTGAAGGACATCCTGCGCCAGGAGGCCGACTTCGCCCCGGCACAAGTCTCCCTTGGTGATGCCCTGGTGGCTTTAAACCGTGGCGACGACGCGGTCAAGATCTGGCAGGAAGGCTACAAGAAGCTTGGCAAAGGCGTGTTTCTCGAACGTCTTGAAGATTACTTCATGAAGCGTGAGGATCCATCCTCACTGCTGAGCTTCTACCGAGCCCAGAGCCTCGAGCAAGGCGACGATCTCGTCTTCCGTCTCTTTTACGGCAAGCTATGTTTGCGGTTGGAGATGGTCGACGAGGCCAAAGAGCAGTTGCAGGCAGTTGAAAGCTCCGGTGTCGAATCCCCTCAAGTTCATCTCCTGCTTGCAGAAACCTACCGTCGCTGCCGTGAACCGGAGCATGCCATCAACGAATATCAGAAAGCTCTTGGTATCTCCAAGCGTCTGCACTTGAACTTCGTCTGTGAAAAATGTCAGGACGTCTCTACAGAATGGAACAGCCGTTGTCCAGCCTGCGGCGAATGGAACACGAGCAGCCTTGTTGACCGCAAGCTCATCCAGGACGCGCGTCCTCTGTCCCTCGACAAGATGGTTATCCATCACGGCGAGCGTAAAGAGTGGTCCGGGGCATGAACACACCGGTAGCACTGATCATCCTGGATGGTTGGGGCATCAACGAGAGTTGCGAAAACAACGCTGTCTGCATGGCAAATACTCCATATCTGGATGACCTGTTCCAGAGATACCCATCATCCTGGTTGCATGCCTCCGGTCTCAATGTGGGTTTGCCCGAAGGGCAGATGGGCAATTCGGAGGTCGGACACCTCAACATCGGCGCTGGCCGCATCATCTATCAGGATCTCACTCGCATCAGTCAAAGCATTGCCGAGGGAGATTTCTTTACCAACCCGATTCTGCTCGAAGCCCTGAAAAAGATTCGCAGCACTGGCGGCACACTCCACCTCATGGGTCTGTTGTCAGATGGCGGTGTTCATTCGCACAACAGCCACCTCTATGCTTTAGTCAAACTGGCTAAGAGCCAGGAGGTAAAGACCTGCATTCATGCCTTTATGGATGGTCGCGATACGCCGCCGCAAAGTGGTGTAGAGTACCTCGCGCAACTTGAGGCAGAGCTCGCTCGTTTGCAGCATGGCAAGGTCGCAACGGTCATCGGACGCTACTACGCCATGGACCGCGATAATCGCTGGGACCGCGTATCAAGAGCATGGCAGGCAATGGCACTTGGTCAGGGACACGCGGTCAATTCGAGCACCGAAGCCATCGAAGCCGCCTACGCGGCCGGCCAAACCGATGAGTTCGTCGAGCCACAAGTCATTCATCAGGATGGCACACCGGTCGGACGTATCAGCGATCAGGACGGCATCATCTTTTTCAATTTCCGCGCAGACCGGGCCAGAGAGATCACCCGTCCTTTTACAGAGGCGGACTTCAACGAATTCGAGCGTAGCCAAATGCCTCGGCTTTCAACCTTCGTCTGCTTGACCGAGTACGATGAGACTTTTGACCTGCCGGTCGCCTTTAGTACCGAAAGTTATCCACGGATTCTCGGCGAAGTCGTTGCCGATGCAGGTTTGAAGCAACTGCGGATTGCCGAAACTGAAAAATACGCTCACGTCACCTTCTTTTTCAATGGAGGCGTTGAGACTCCTTTTAGCAACGAAGACCGCGCACTGATTCCATCCCCCAAAGACGTTGCTACCTATGACCTGAAACCGGAGATGAGCGCCCCGGACGTGACCGATGAGGTGATTCGTCGCATTCAGTCCGGAAGCTATGATCTGATCATCCTGAATTTTGCCAACCCTGACATGGTTGGCCATACCGGAGTTCTGAAGGCGGCGATTGCAGCCATGGAAACAGTCGACCAATGCGTAGGTCGCGTCATTGATGCGCTACTCGCTGCAGGAGGCTGCGCCCTGATGACCGCCGACCACGGTAATTGCGAAATGATGCTTGATAAAAACGGCATCCCTCACACGGCACACACAGCCAACCGGGTTCCGCTTATCCTGGTGGGTAAAAACCAACAGAAGGCCAAGCTTCAGTCGGGAATTCTTGCCGATATTGCACCCACGCTTCTCAAGCTTCTGGGTCTCGAAATTCCATCTGAGATGACAGGCAAGAACCTTATTTCATAATTTATAATCGTTATCATGCCTCTGGGGGGGGGACTCCATGTGGACCAACTTTTGTCGGGCGCTATCGGCAGGTATTGACCTGTTTCTACCACCGGTCTGTCTGCTCTGTGGACAGCTACTTCCACCGGGTTCCAACCCGCGGGCATTTTGTGCTACGTGCCGATTAGCCATGCGCCCGCTGGGAAAATCAAACTGCAGCCGCTGTGCACAACCTTTTCCAGCCTCTTCATCACAGCATCTCTGCGCAACCTGCCTGAAGCGACCAAAAACCTTCACAAAAGTCTACGCAGCCTGTTCCTACCAGGATCGCGTCAAAGAGGCCATCCAGCAGCTGAAATATCGCAACCAGATCAATCTGGCACAACCACTTGGTCAACTCCTCAGCGAATCAGTAGCAACGTCAACAGTCCGCTTCGAAACAGATTGTATTGTTCCGGTCCCCTTGCACTCCACACGCTTGAAAGAACGTGGTTACAACCAGGCCCTTGAAATTGCCCGTCCGCTGGCCAGGGGCTTGGGGGTTCCTATTGCCACCGGACTTTTAACGCGCACCCTTAAAACACCAGCGCAGCAAGGCCTGACAGCCGCCGAACGAAAAAACAATCTGCGCAACGCGTTCACCCTTGGCAAATCAATCTCGGCACGAAACATCTTGCTGGTCGATGATGTTATGACGACCGGCGAAACAGTCCGCGAGTGCTGCAGGGTCCTTTTGCAGGGCAGTATCAAGGAAGTTAGGGTTGCTGTGATCGGGCGAGCCTGAAGAATCTATGCTAGTGACAAATTATCCATTAATGTTAACATGACTTTTTTGGTGTTTATATAATTATGACAAAATCCGCCTCCATCATAAAGAATCTCTCTCTTGAACACGCACTGGGCACCGTTCCCAGTGGCTTGTTCGTCGTCGATACAGAGATGAAGATCGTCTACTGGAATACCGCTGCAGAGCAGATAACCGGATTCAGTGCTGAAGAGGCCATTGGCCAGCACTGTGCATTTCTGCAAGGCATTCCTTGTACCGAGCAATGCGGCCTTTATGAGAGCGACAAACCAAAACCTATCATCGGCGGTAAATGTAGCATCGTTACAAAATCCGGCAAAACCATCCACCTGCTCAAAAATATGGAATATCTGCGCGACGCTGAGGGAGAGATTATTGGCGGCATCGAATCGTTCAACGATATTTCTCAACAGTACGCACTGGAAGAATCTCTGCGCGAGCAAGCGGTGACACTGGAAGCCAGGGTCAAAGAACGTACGGATGAACTCAGACAGAGCGAAAAACGCTTCCGTCTCGTCCTCGACAACATGGACGACCTGGCTTATATCGCTAACGAAGATTTGAAACTGACTTTTATGAACCGGGCCATGCAGGAAATCTTTGGTGACAGCACCGGTCGGTATTGCTACGAAGTTCTGCACAACGAGAGTCAAGTCTGTTCCTGGTGCCCGATGGGCAAGGTCTTCAAGAACCGTACAGTTCGCGACGAACGCATGCTCGGTAATCAGGAGAGAACTTACGAGATTGTACACACCCTCCTGCCGGAAGAAGACGGCCTCAAGCAGAAACTGGCGGTCTGCAGAGATATTACCCTACGCAAGAAAACTGAAGATGACCTTAAAGAAGCCAATCGTGAACTCGATGCTTTCGCTCATTCAATCTCCCACGACCTGCGTGGCATTCTTGCACCGGTCGTCACCTACATGGACTTCATTCGCCTAACCTACAGCGAAGTCTTTGACGATCAGATTCTGCAAATCCTGGGTGAAGTTGAACGTCAGAGTGAGCGTGCGATCGCCCTCCTCGACGACCTTCTGGATCTGGCCCAGGTCAGCCACGTCAAGGCCTCTGACCACCCGACTGACGTCAATTCGATTGTCGACGAAGTTATTCATGAACTGAGCCTCAAAGAAGATGAAGTGCCTAATATCATTGCCGAGAAGCTCCCCCTGACATGGCTTCCTGATACCCTCGTTTATCAGGTTTTCATCAACCTGCTCAGCAACGCTATCTACTATGTCCCAAAAGAAAGTGGCTCAATCGAAGTCGGCAGTTGGGATGAAGACAGGAGCACTACCTATTTCGTCCGCGATTACGGCCCTGGCATCCCTGCCAAGGAACGTGAAACCATCTTCGATATTTTTTCCCGCGGCAAAGCTTCCAGCGGCCATCGGGGCACCGGCGTCGGACTCGCTATTGTTCGCAAAATAGCCTTGCGCTGTCATGGTCAGGCCTGGGTTGAACAGACCCCGGGTGGAGGTGCAACTTTCTGCATCTCCCTGCCGAAGGCGCCGGCTTTTGGTCAGGAGACAGTTCAGCCTCCCGTCAAATAAGTTCAACTTCGCAGTGATCGCAGACAACCCGCAAAAATCTCAGGCCTGAGCCATTGAAGAAATCCTTACTATTTCTGTACCAGCAGTTATTTGACCACTTCGGCCCTCTTAACTGGTGGCCCGCCGATAGCCCTTTCGAAGTTGTTATCGGAGCAATCCTTACCCAGAATACGGCCTGGACCAATGTTGAACAGGCGCTAGCCAACCTCAAAAAGGCAGGACTTCTTTCTGCCCGGAGCATAGCGGAGACACCGATTCATCAACTCGAAGAATTGATCAGGCCCTCTGGCTTTTTCCGGCAGAAAGCAATTCGGCTGCAAAACCTTTCCAGACACCTGGTTATGGAATGGCAAAGCAGCCTGAGGGATTTTTGCAGCGGGCCCCTTGAGGAAAGTCGGACAAGGTTGCTGGCCAGGCCAGGCATCGGCCCGGAAACAGCAGACTCCATTCTCCTCTACGCTGCCAACCGCCCCTCCTTCGTTGTCGATGCTTATACCCGGCGCATTTTCGTGCGCATCGGAGTCTTGCGAGGCAACGAAAAATACCATGAGATCCGCAATTTTTTTATGCAGCAACTCCCTGAAGACGTCACCCTCTACAACGAATACCACGCACAAATCGTAGAACTGGCCAAAACCTGTTGTAAAAAGACGAACCCCCCTTTGTCATCAATGCCCGCTCGAAAAATACTGTTGTTTTGCCAGTCGACCAAAACTTGCCAATGAGAACTAAGCCCCCCGGCAAACCCCCAGAAGGATACATTTTCAGCCAATGCTGTATCATTATGGCCAGACACAGCCATAAACACTCAATGGCTTTTAAACGCTCAAACCAGCAGACCACCTCAGAACATGGCTCTCTGCACTTTTTTAGCATAACACCCGGTTCTGGCATCTCTCCTGCAATTCCCAGCCTGCATAGAAATCAAGCTTTAATATCTGGAGGTATCAAACCATGGGAAGAGCTGTCAAACATCCTAAAAAACACATTGTTTCCTGCCGCGTTAACGAAGGCGAAATGGAAACCCTGCAACACCTGACCGAAGAATCCGGCATCAGCATCTCGGAACTCCTGCGTCAAAGCCTCTTGCAACTGTGCGACCAGCCACAGCAGAACGCCCGGCAAGCCGCCTGACCAAAGCGAGGGATCATTCGCTAAAAGCCCTTGCACAGAGGCCTGACTTCAGCTCAATCCCCTGATTTACCTTGACTTATTCAGCCATTTTGATAAGTTGCGGTGTTCAAATCTGCACTAAAAAGGGGGCCTGCGAGGCTGAATATGGACTACAAAGAGACTCTTAATCTTCCGGCAACCGATTTCCCAATGCGCGGCAACCTGCCACAGCGCGAACCGGAGATCATGCAACGCTGGACCGAACTGGAACTCGACCGCAAACTCAGCGAGCCGAACCAGGAAAAGCCCAACTTCACCCTGCACGATGGCCCTCCCTACGCCAATGGCAACATTCACATTGGCCATGCGCTGAACAAGATCCTCAAGGACATCGTCATCAAGAGTAAGCGCATGCAGGGCTTTTATGCGCCTTACGTACCCGGTTGGGATTGCCATGGTCTGCCGATCGAACTCAAGGTTGACCAGAAGCTGGGCAAAAAAAAGCGGGAGATGACCAAAGCCGAAGTTCGTAAGGAGTGTCGTACCTACGCTAAAGAGTGGGTCGACATCCAGAGCGATGAATTCCGCCGCCTCGGTATTTTCGGTGACTGGCAACATCCCTACCTGACCATGACCACCGACTACGAGGCCGCCACTGCTCGCGAGCTCGCCCGTTTTGCTGAGCGCGACGGCCTCTACAAGGGGCGCAAACCGATCCATTGGTGCTCCTCCTGCGTAACGGCCCTGGCTGAAGCCGAAGTCGAGTACGAGGACCACACCTCGCCGTCGATTTTCGTCAAGTTCCCCTACCGGGACGAACTGCCTGCAGGCTTTGACGAGCTCGCCGGCAAGCCCTTGTCTTTTGTCATCTGGACGACAACCCCCTGGACGATTCCGGCCAACCTGGCCGTATGCCTGCACCCAGAACTACCTTACGTCGCTGTTGACACCGGTGCTGAACTGCTGGTCATGGCCGAAGGCCTGCATGCCCAGGTTCTGGCCGAGCTGAACATCACCGAGTTCAAAATCGCTAAGACCTTTCAAGCCGAGGTCTTCGAGAAGAAAGAGTGCCGACACCCGTCTCTACGACCGAGCTTCATTACTGGTCCTCGGCGACTACGTCACCCTTGAAGCAGGCACCGGCTGCGTACACACCGCACCCGGCCATGGCCATGACGACTATCTGACCGGTCTGCGCTACGGTCTCGAGATCTACAACCCGGTTGACGATTACGGCCGCTACCGTGAAGACCTTGAGTTCTTCGGCAAAGAGAAAGTCCCGGCCGTTAACCCGCAGGTCAGTGCCAAACTGGCAGAAGCTGGCGCACTGCTCGGCGAAGCTAAGATCTCACACAGCTACCCCCACTGCTGGCGCTGCAAGAAACCGATCATCTTCCGGGCGACCGAGCAGTGGTTCATTTCCATGGAAGCCAATCAACTCCGCCAGAAAGCACTCGACCACATCAACGAGGTGCAATGGATTCCGCACTGGGGCCGTGACCGCATCTACAACATGATCGAGAACCGTCCCGACTGGTGCATCAGCCGCCAGCGCAGCTGGGGTGTGCCGATCACGGTCTTCTATTGCGGCAAATGCGATGAAGCCATTGCCGACGCCAGATCATGCACCATGTCGCCGATCTCTTTGAAGCAACCGGCAGCGACATCTGGTACGAGAAAGAAGCCAGAGGAACTTCTGCCGGAGGGCACCATCTGCCCGAGTTGCGGGCATGACGACTTCCGCAAGGAGATGGATATTCTCGATGTCTGGTTCGATTCCGGTGTCTCACATGCCGCCGTGGTGGAGCAAAGAGAACAGCTCAAGACACCGGCCGACCTCTACCTTGAAGGCAGTGACCAGCATCGCGGCTGGTTTCACTCCAGCCTGCTTGCCTCAGTCGGAACCCGTGATGCAGCGCCTTACAAGGCCGTTTTGACCCACGGCTTCGTGCTCGATGAAAAAGGTCGTCCGATGTCCAAATCGGTCGGCAACGTCGTCGCCCCGGAGAAGGTCATCAATCAATACGGCGCCGAGATCCTGCGCCTCTGGGTTGCCACCCAGGATTACCGCAACGATACCCGCGTCGGCGATGCCATCCTCAAGCAGGTTTCAGAAGCTTATCGCCGCATTCGCAACACGGCTCGCTATATTCTGGGCAACATCCATGATTTCGATCCGGCCACCCACACTGTTGCCGATAAGGACCTGCTCGAAATTGATCGCTGGGCGCTCTCCCGCCTGGAAGGTCTGGTCAATCGTGTCCTGAAATCCTACGACGCCTACGAGTTCCACGTGCTCTACCACGCCGTACACAATTTCTGTTCTGTCGACATGAGCGCTTTCTACCTTGATGTTCTTAAAGACCGGCTCTACACCTCGCCGACCGAAAGCCTGGAGCGTCGCAGTGCCCAGACCGCCATGTACCGCATTCTTGAAGCACTGACCCGGATGATGGCTCCGGTCCTCTCCTTCACTGCCGAAGAGATCTGGGGATTCATGCCGGGAGAGCGCGAAGAGAGCGTCCATCTGGCAGAATTCCCCGACTTCGAAGCAAGCCTGATTGATCAGGCCCTGGAAGAAAAATATGCACGCCTGCTGACTGTTCGCAGTGATGTTGCCAAGGTTCTCGAACTGGCCCGGGCAGAAAAAATCATCGGCCATTCACTGGATGCGCGGGTTGAGCTTGCCGCAGATGACGACCTGGCACTCCTGCTTAAAGAGGAGGAGTCACAACTGGCAGCCCTGCTGATCGTCTCACAGGTTGAAGTGACAGACAGCCTCGAGGATGCCCGCTCAGGAGAGAATCTGCCGACCCTGAAGATTTGTGTCAGCAAAGCAGAAGGTGATAAATGTTCACGTTGCTGGAACTACGCGACAACGGTCGGCACCAATGAGGACCATCCCGAGATTTGCCACCGCTGCCTTAAGGCTCTTGCCTGAGGACAATGCGGGACGCGGCGACGAGTGACGAGGCTCGGGACCACAACCCCGCAAACCACCGTTAACCTGGAGCATAACAGTAATGCTCAGAGTCTTACGCGTCCCACGTCACTCGTCCCGCGTACCGAGAAGTTATGAAAAGATATTACACATTATCGGGCATCAGTCTGGTCCTTTTAGTTCTGGACCAGGCAAGCAAACTGTACGTGGACGCCAACTTCCGCCTCCATGAAACGGTTCCTGTCATCCGGGGCTTCTTTCACCTGACCTACGTACGCAACAAGGGCGCGGCCTTCGGCATTCTCTCTGACAATGCCGTGCGCATCCCCTTCTTCATCAGCGTATCAATTATTGCCATGCTCGGCATTCTCTGGTACATCAAACGCCTCAGAGAAGACCAGAAGCTGGCATTCATTGCCCTGTCTCTGATTTTTTCCGGGGCCTTCGGCAACCTGATCGACCGCATCCGCCTCGGGGAAGTTATTGATTTTCTTGATGTTTTCTGGAAGAGTTACCACTGGCCGGCGTTCAATATTGCTGATTCGGCAATCACGATAGGCGTCACACTCCTGTTTATTGAAATGTGGCGTGAGGATAGAAACAAATCTAAACGGGAAAAGAAGGAGAGAGTGTCATGAAAAAACTCTGGCTAATTCTGGCAATAGTCGTGATGTATGTTCACCCTGTCGGCCTGTGAAACCATGAAGGGCCTCGGCAAGGACGTGGAAGACGCCGGTGAATGGGTTCAGGACAAAGCAAACTAACGAAAAGGCTGCCCTTTAAGGCAGCCTTTTCTGTTTCAGTAGCAATCAAACGCCTGACAGAGGTCTCACCTCAGGCCACCCTCTGCAAACGAGGGTGATGCAGTTTGATGCTGCTCAGACTCTGCAGAAATCCGATCAGGCCCTTGTTGACTTCGTCAGGGGCTTCCAGATTAATCAGGTGACCGGCGTCGTTGACGATCTGACGAATGCTATTCTACCGGGCCAGGCTGCTTGAGTATCGGCATAATCCTGTCGCGGGCACCGGTCATGATCAGGGTCGGGACAGGATACGGCTGGCCTTCATCGCGATAACTGAGACGCCTCGGCCGGCAAGCCAGGGCTCCTGCCAAGGTCGTGTCGGAAGGTGTATCCATCCAGTTGCGGAGTTGACCGCTCAGATTCCGTCTGGAGCCTACAGTCTGTCCGGAGAGGAGACGCTCACAAAGGTTATCGATGACTGTGGGACGATGGCCTTCACGAACCAGCTCGGCCAGGTCGTAACGACGCACCTGCTCGGCGGCGTCACTCGGCTGCATCGCCGGCGACAAAAAGCAGGTGGCGGCGACCCGCTGAGGGTAACGCTCCAGCATGTCGAGCAAGATCCCCCCGGCCATGGAAGCACCAACCATAACAGCACGGCCGATGCCGAGATAACTCATCAAGGCATTGATATCATCAGCCAGGCTGGCGAGGCTAAAGCTCTCATCAGCACAAGCACTGTCACCGAAGCCACGCAGGTCAGGGGCCACAACCCGCATACCCTGCTCTGAAAGAGCTTCTATCTGCGACTGCCACATCTGACGACAGAGAGGAAAGCTGTGGATCAAAACAACTGCCGGACCGCAGCCAACATCATCATAAGTCAACCAATTACCATTGATACATGCCTTCATAAGAAACCTCCAGGTTGTGTGGGTCACTATAACGGACCATACTCTTATGGCAATTTTCATACCATTGTTCTATAATACTTTATTGGATTATTTATACAATTATTACATTTGCTTGCGTAGTTTATCTAATAACAAAACGATTCTTTCATATCTGATTTGTGCTTGCATATTTGCAAACCTGGATATATTTTTGTTTGCATTTATGCAAAAATCCTGAGGTCAAAGCACACGCATAGAAGTTAAAGCCCAGTGAGGCACCAGGACAGGATACTTACAGCTCACGCCCCACCCCCTTCATATTCTAAACACAGCCTTGTCAAACAGCCAGTCAAGATCTAGAATCACCCTTTCCAGGGAGCTTTAAAAATGAAGATATGCCTGCTTGAACCTTTCCACACCGGCTCACACGCTGTCTGGGCAGAGGAGTATGCCCGCTACAGTCAGCATGACGTAGAGTTGCTGACCTTGAGTGGCACGGCGCTGGAAATGGCGCATGCACGGTGGAGCGGTCACCCTGGCCCGCCACTTTATGGAGAGCGAGGCCCAACCCGATCTGCTCCTCGCCAGCGACATGCTCGACCTGACGACTTTTCTTGCCCTGACCCGTGCAAAGACGGCCGGCTTGCCGACGGCAGTCTACTTTCACGAAAACCAGTTGACCTACCCATGGTCTCCGAACGGGGCCAATCCGGCACAGCAACGCGCCCACTATGCGTTCATCAACTACACCAGCGCCATGGCTGCCGACTTTGTCCTCTTTAACTCTCAATACCACCTCGAGACTTTCACTTCTCAAATGAAAGAGTTCCTGAGAAGCTTCCCTGACCAGAATGAGCTGGCGAGCGTTGACCAGATCAAGGCCAAAAGCGAGGTCCTCTACCTGGGTCTCGACCTGCAACGCTTTGACAAACATCGGCAAGAAGAACACCAGGAGACAACCGCACCGCCGCTGATCCTATGGAACCACCGCTGGGAATACGACAAGAACCCGGAAGAATTTTTCGAGACTCTCTATCGTCTGCAAGAAGAAGATTTCTCTTTCGAAGTAGCCATTCTGGGTGAATCCTACCGTAATTGCCCGCCTGTTTTTAGCGAGGCACAGCAACGTCTCGGCGAACGGATCATCCATTTTGGCTATGCCGAAAATTTTGCCGATTATGCTCGCTGGCTCTGGCGGGCGGATATTCTGCCCGTTCACTCCAAGCATGACTTTTTCGGCGCCAGTGTCGTTCAGGCCATCTACTGCAACTGCACACCTCTTTTGCCACGCCGCCTGGCTTACCCTGAACATCTCCCTTCGGCAGTGCAGGACAGTTTTCTCTATGATGACTTTGCAAGCCTGCTGCAGAAGTTGCGCAAGCTCCTGGAAAAACCTGTTCAAGGCAACGACATCTTACGCTCCCACGTCGCCCGGTACGACTGGCAGAAGCAGATAGCCCGCTACGATGAGCTCTTCTGCAAAATCATCGCCGCGAAATAATCCTGACAAGTTTTTCTTGCAACATTCAGAAGAATTGTTAGAGTGCCCTTGCTACCCAGGCTGACATTCAAATCCAGGAGGAGCCGTTCGTTTAAGGATATTTAAGGAAGAATCATGAAAAAGTTTCTTTTGCTCGCCCTGCTCATGCTGTTCAGCCTGCTGGCTGGCAACAGGATGCATTCCGGACCTGCCGGGCCCCATCGGCATCCCGGGGATTTAACCTCTAAAGGGTTGCGCCCTGAAGCAAATGTCTTCACCCGATCAGGAGTAAACGATCTTGCAAACACCAGTTAAAGGACATATCGCCCGCCGTGCCGCCGAAATCACGCCGTTTCTCGCTATGGAAATCATGGAGCGCGCCAAGACTCTGGAGGGAGAGGGCCGCGACATTATCTATCTCTGCCTCGGCGAACCTGATTTTCCGACCCCTGAACCGATTGTTAAGGCGGCACAGGAGGCGATGTTGGCTGGCGAGACACGCTACACCCACTCTCTCGGCCGCATTGAGTTACGGCAAGCGATAGCAGAACATTACCATAAGCGTTACAGTGTCAGTGTTGACCCGGAGCAGATCATTGTCTCCTCGGGAACCAGCCCCTTGATGCTGCTGCTCTTTGCTGCGCTGTGCAACCCGGACGACGAAGTCATCCTCACCGATCCCATGTTATGCCTGCTATGCCAACTTCATCCGCTTTGTCGGCGCTAAACCACGCTTTTTAAGAACCCGCCCCGAGCAGGGCTTTCAACCTCTGCCGGAAGATGTGCGCCCTTTGATCAACGACAGGACAAGAGCCCTGCTGATCAACTCGCCGGCCAACCCTGCCGGTTCGATTCTCACCCAAGCAGAACTCGCCGCACTCGCAGAGCTGCCAATCCCGCTGGTCTCGGATGAAATTTATCATGGCCTGACTTACGAGGGGGAAGAGCACAGCATTCTTGAATTTACCGATGAGGCTTTCGTTCTCGGTGGTTTTTCTAAAGCTTATGCCATGACCGGCTGGCGGCTCGGTTACCTGGTCGCACCGAAAGCGTCTGTCCGAGCGCTGCAGACATTGCACCAGAATGTCTTGATCAGCGCCAACAGTTTTGTCCAGCTGGCGGGCGTCGCAGCCCTGAAGGAATGTGACTCTTATGTCGAAGAGATGCGCAGGGAGTATGACCGGCGACGACGCCAGCTGATTCCGCGGCTTGAGGAGATCGGCCTGAAAGTACACACGCATCCGGTCGGCGCCTTCTACGTGCTCGCTGATGCCCGCCACATCAGTCATGATTCTCTCGCCCTGGCCAAAGAGATCCTCGAGGCGACCGGCGTCGCCCTCACCCCCGGCATTGATTTCGGGCAAGGCGCTGAAGGCTTCCTGCGTTTCTCTTATGCCAACTCAATGGAAAACCTCAATGCAGCCGTCGACCGTCTGGCTGATTTTTTCCGGCAACAGGGTTGGCTGTGAACAGGACACCACAAAGGTAGACACTTGCGGAAACGCAGAGAGCAATCGTCAAAGTTAAATGATTTAGTTTAGACGATCCAAGAACGTAAAAATTATACTTGCAATATTTGGTTGTTTGGCTATATTGCCAAATAGCATGGAGGTACGATATGGATGGAGACAGAAAAATGCTGCTCAATGCTCGAGCCGGAGTCCTGAAAGCCATGGCGCACCCGACCAGGCTATTCATCATTGAAGAACTGGAAAAGGAAGAACGTTGTGTCTGTGACCTAACCGAACAGATTGGAGCCGATATTTCAACCGTCTCGAAACATCTCTCGGTCCTCAAACAAGCGGGAATCGTCATCGATGACAAACGGGGCAACCAGGTTTTTTATCGTCTTCGCGTGCCCTGCATCCTGAACTTTTTCGGTTGTGTTGAATCCGTCTTGAGTCGAGTGCGCGGTGATCAAATGGCTCTGTTGAAGGCCGTCTGTTAAGTAAAAATTTTTATTACATGGTATTTGGCGATATCGCCAAGTAGTTATTGGAGAGAGAGATATGACCTGGAAAAATGAATGGAAACCGCTGCTGGATGATCGTCGTCGGTCTTTCATGCTCTCTATTCCTTGCCGGTTGATTGGCTTCAAGAATCCAGAGCGGATTCAGAATTCCCTCTGGGAATCGCTCCATCTAGCCAAGTGGTATGCCCAGGAGCATGTCCTGCTCTGCCTGGTCCCGGCCTTTTTTATCGCCGGTGCAGTGGGGGTCTTTGTCAGCCAGGCGGCGGTGATGAAGTACCTCGGCCCGAAGGCAAATAAGGTCCTTGCCTATGGAGTCGCCTCTGTTTCTGGAAGCATCCTGGCAGTCTGCTCCTGCACGATTTTGCCACTCTTTGCCGGGATCTATCGCATGGGAGCGGGCTTGGGACCTGCCAGCGCATTTCTCTACTCGGGACCGGCCATCAACATCCTGGCGATTGTCTTGACCGCCGCAGTTCTGGGTACGGAGATGGGGATTGCCCGTGCGGTCGGCGCCGTGAGCTTTTCGGTTATCATCGGCCTGTTCATGCATCTCTTCTTCCGCAAGGAAGAGTTGGAAAAGGTGGCAGCGGCCGCAGCGATGCCGGAGCCGGAAGTGAAGCGCCCTCTATGGCAGAACGCGCTGTTCTTTGCATCCATGGTCGGTATTCTGGTTTTTGCCAACTGGGGGAAACCGGCTGATCCGACGGTCTCTGGCATGACATTTATGCAGCTAAATGGTATGATCACCGGGGTGTTCTTCACTGTCTCTTGCCGTCTATTCTGGTCCTCTGGTTCAAAGTCGAACCCTGGAGAATGATGTGCATTGCTGCCTACCGGCACTCACTCTTGGCGTTTGTTTTGCCAGAGTATCCTCGAAGTCGCTTTCGTGGCGGCGACCATCGGTCTGACCGTCCTGCTGACAACCAGTCACGACGATCGATGGTGAACTGGAGGACTGGTTTGATACCAGTTGGGATTTCGCCAAGAAAATTCTGCCATTGCTTTTGCTCTGGGGGGTGCTGATTGCCGGTGCCTTGCTCGGCCGGCCGGATCATGAAGGGCTGATCCCGTCACACTGGATTGCCGAGCTCGTCGGTGGCAACTCGCTGTGGGCTAACCTCTTTGCCTCAGTGGTCGGGGCCTTCATGTATTTCGCGACCCTGACCGAAGTGCCGATTCTACAGGGATTGATGGGTGCGGGCATGGGCAAAGGTCCGGCGCTGGCGTTGCTGCTCGCAGGACCGGCGTTGAGTCTGCCGAACATGCTGGTCATCCGCTCAGTTATGGGGACCAAAAAAACGGCTGTCTTTGTGTTGCTGGTGATCGTGATGGCGACGATAGCGGGCCTGATTTACGGGGCTATTTTCTGATACGACCGGAGTGCTTGAAATGGACACAGCAATCTTTACGGAAAATGTCCTGGATGCACCGCTTGATGTAAGCGTGTGCTGATGCAGTCAGATCACCAAAAAACTCTGCTGGAAGCCATCCGAAGCGGAGCGGCCGATCTGGCAACAATCCGCTCGACAACAACGGCATGTACAATTGGACGTTGCAAAGAACTGAGTCCGCGTCACAGCTGTTGTTCTCAGGACATTCAGAAACTCATCGACAATTACCCAGAGATGGAGGAATGCGCATTATGAAAAAGGTTCAGATTCTCGGCACCGGTTGTGCCAAGTGCAACGAACTGGAGGTCAATGCAAAGGAAGCGGCCCAAGTGCTTGGTGAAGAAGTGGAATTCGAAAAAGTCACCCAGATCAACGACATTATGAAGTTCGGCTGCATGACCACGCCGGGACTGGCCATCGACGGCAAAGTTGTTTCGCAGGGAAAAGTTCTGAAACCGGACCAGATCATGAAGTTGCTGCGGCCCGTATCTTATGAGTAACGGCAAGATCATGGCACGTAGAAATTTATCGCTGAGTCTATTACTCGCTGGAACTTTTCTTTTGGCGTCTATGGGTACGGTGTTCGCTGAGCAACTTCCGCGTCTGGTCGATGTCGGTGCCGACAAGTGCGTCCCATGCATCAAGATGGCACCGATCCTCGATCAACTCAGGGAGGACTTTTCTGGAAGGATGGAAGTCAAGTTCGTCGATGCCTGGAAGAATCGCGAGGAGGCCGCGAGTTACCGTGTGCAGATGATTCCGACCCAGATATTCTATGGTTCTGACGGCAATGAACTCTATCGTCACACAGGATTCTACGGTCGTGAAGAAATCCTCGGAAAGTGGCGGGAATTTGGATATGGGTTCGATCTGAAACAGCCATGATCGAATCAGTTCTCAGCAGTTTAAGCCAGGCAATGTCTGGTGCACCTCTGGCAGCGTTGGCTGCTGCTGCCGGCTGGGGGTTTTTGAGCATTGTTCTGTCCCCCTGTCATCTGGCGAGCATTCCATTGATTGTCGGTTTCATCGATGATCAGGGGCAGATGACGACTCGTCGCGCCTTTGTGATCTCCAACTTGTTCGCCATCGGGATTCTGTTTTCGATTGCGCTGATTGGTGTCCTGACGGCTATGGCGGGCAGGATGCTCGGCGATCTCGGTCCCTGGGGCAACTGGCTCGTGGCGGGCATCTTCTTTCTGTTCGGGCTGCACCTCTGGGGACTGATCCCCATGCCCTGGTCGGGGCCTGCTTCTGTAGGGATACAGCGCAAGGGTTTGCTCGCAGCTCTATTGCTTGGACTGATTTTCGGGATTGCTCTCGGCCCCTGTACCTTTGCCTTCATGGGGCCGGTCATCGGTTTGGCCTTTGCCGAAGCCTCAGAGAGCATCCTCTATGCGGCGCTTCTGTTACTGGCGTATGGCGTCGGGCACTGTGCGGTTATCGTCATGGCCGGGACTTTTGCTGAGCAGGTCCAGCAGTATCTCAATTGGAACGAACGCTCCAAAGGGTCCCTTTGGGTGAAAAGAGTCTGTGGCTTATTGGTCATCGCGGGCGGATTTTGGATGATTTATACCGCTTCCTGAATTTTAACGAACGAGGTAACGACTATGAAAAATGTGATCTTTGCTTTGTTGTTGTTGGTGGCGCTATTCTCTGCTCCATCACTGGCCGATGACAAGGTGTTGGAAGGATACATCAAGAACTTCGATTATGATTCGCGCCTTGACATGAAGGCCAGCAGCAATCAATTAATCGATTTTCTCGAAGACGGGAAAGCTGTACTGGTCGACATCCGCTTCAAGGAAGAGCAGGAGGCTTGGGGGCCGAGCTTTGCTCTCAAAATTCCTCTCAATGAGCTTCCTGAACGCCTGGCGGAATTGCCGAAAGATAAAATTATCGTCACGGCATGCCCACACAAGGATCGGGCTATCATTGCCATGACCTATCTGCGATCAAAAGGCATTCCTGCTCGTTACCTGACCGATGGCCTGATTGGCCTGGCTGAAAATTTGCGAGGGGATGACGCTCTCTATTTCCTGAAGAGGCTGAATGAACAGTGAACTAGCAAGCGATGCAAGCCAGTTGACAATATCCGTTTAGGCGGATAAGGCAGACCAGAGAAAACCAACAAAAGGAGTTGTTCAAATGAGTATATGTATCGGCATAAATGGTTTCGGTCGGATGGGTCGTCTCGCGCTGCGGGCTGCCTGGGACTGGCCGGACTTTGAAATCGTTCATATCAATGAAGTTAAAGGTGGACCGGAGACGGCTGCCCACTTGCTGGAGTTCGACTCTGTGCATGGTCGCTGGAATCGGGATATCAAGGCCGAAGCTGATGCCATCGTGATAGACGACAAAAGGATCAGTTTCAGCGAAGAGAAGGTGGTCGGTAATGTGCCCTGGCAAAAACATGGGGTTGATATTGTCATCGAGGCTTCAGGGAAGTTCCGTGAAGCAAGCCTGTTCCAGCCCTGTTTTGAAATGGGTGTCAAGAAGGTGATCGTCGCGGCACCTGTCAAACAGGAGGCCTTGAACATCGTCATGGGTGTCAATGATCATCTTTACGAACCGGATAAGCATCACCTGTTGACCGCTGCGTCCTGTACCACCAACTGCCTGGCCCCGCTGGTCAAAGTCCTGCACGAAAAGATCGGTATCGAACACGGCGTCATCACCACCATCCATGATCAGACCAACACCCAGACCATAGTCGATGCGCCTCACAAAGATTTGCGTCGCGCACGAGCCGCCAGCCTGTCATTGATCCCGACCACGACCGGATCGGCAACTGCCATCAGCCTGATCTACCCCGAACTGAAAGGAAAGCTCAATGGCCACGCCGTGCGGGTACCGCTGCTCAATGCCTCGATCACCGATGCGGTCTTCGAAATGAAGCGCAAGGTCACTGCGAAAGAAATCAACGACCTGTTCAAGGAAGCCGCCGGCAACCGACCTCAAGGGCATCCTCGGTGTCGAGGAGCGGCCCCTGGTCTCGATCGATTTCAAGAGCGATCCGCGTTCTGCCATTGTTGATGCACCATCGACCATGGTAGTCGATGGCACCCAGCTCAAAATTCTGGCCTGGTACGACAACGAGATGGGCTATGTCCACCGTATGATGGAACTCTGCAAGAAGGTTGCGGGGTCGCTGTAGAGAGAGTCGATGACCGATCTTCGCAATTATACGCTGGTCACCAGCGCCTACTGGGGCTTTACCCTGACCGACGGCGCCCTGCGCATGCTGGTGCTGCTGCACTTTTATGCGTTGGGATATTCCGCTGTACAGATCGCCTTCCTCTTTCTCTCTACGAATTTTTCGGTGTGGTCACCAACCTGGTCGGTGGCTGGGTCGGCTCACACATGGGCTTGAAGGTGACCCTGTTTGCCGGTCTCGCCCTTCAGATCGTTGCACTTATCATCTCTGGCCATGCTTGACCCTGCCTGGTCGGTTGCGGTGTCCGTCGCTTATGTGATGGGTGCACAGGCGCTTTCGGGAATCGCCAAGGACCTGACCAAGATGAGTTCAAAAAGTGCGATCAAAGTGCTGCTCCCTGAAGATGCCGACAGTGCCCTGTTCAAATGGGTTGCTGTGCTAACCGGTTCGAAAAATGCGTTGAAAGGAGCGGGGTTCTTCCTCGGGAGTGTGCTGCTGAACTGGTTGGGCTTCAGGGGGTCGTTAATTGCCATGGCCGGTGGTCTTGCGGTTATCCTGGCGGTTTCAGTTGTCTCCTTGCCCCGCGACATTGGGCGCGCCAAGGTCAAGGTCAAATTTTCCCAGATTCTATCGAAAAGCCGGGAGATCAACCTGCTCTCAGCGGCCCGGATGTTTCTGTTCGGTTCGCGTGATATCTGGTTTGTGGTTGGCCTCCCCGTATTTCTCTCGGCCAGCCTCGGCTGGAGCCATGCCGAGGTCGGCGGTTTTCTGGCCCTATGGGTGATCGGTTACGGTGGCGTGCAGGCCCTGGCGCCGAGACTTCTAGACCGTGGCCTTGCCGGCGGGACCCCACGGGGAGGCACAGCAACCGTTGGGGGCCTTTGTCCTGACGATCCTGACCGGGCTGATCGCCTTGGGAGTCGGTCTGGATCTGTCTCCCTGGATTACTGTTGTCTGTGGGCTGGCCTTGTTCGGTCTGATCTTCGCGGTGAACTCCTCGGTGCACAGCTACCTGATTCTGGCTTATACCGAGAGCGATCAGGTCGCGCTCAATGTTGGATTCTACTACATGGCCAATGCCATGGGCCGGTTGATCGGCACCCTGCTGTCGGGTGTGGTGTTTCAGCTGGGTGGGCTGGCTGGTTGCCTGTGGGTGTCGGCTGCATTCGTGCTGACTGCGACCTTGATTTCTCTCATGTTGCCGCGAGGACGTGCCATGAATTGTTGATGATCGGTGGACGATAGGAGGTGTTACGATGGAACATGGACTTACCCGAAAGCTCTCTTTTCTCGACCGCTACCTGACCCTTTGGATCTTCTCTGCTATGGCATTTGGGGTCGCCCTCGGCTGGCTGGTTCCAGGTGTCGAGCCATTCATCAATGCTTTCCAGGTCGGTACCACCAACATTCCGATCGCCATCGGCTTGATTGTGATGATGTACCCTCCCTTCGCCAAGGTGCGTTACGAGGACCTGCCGCTGGTTTTTCGCAACACACGCATCCTTGGGTTGTCGCTGGTCCAGAACTGGCTGATCGGACCAGTGCTGATGTTTGCACTAGCAGTGATTTTTCTGCCCGACAAGCCGGACTACATGGTCGGTCTGATCATGATCGGACTGGCGCGTTGCATCGCCATGGTCATCGTCTGGAACAAACTGGCTAAAGGGAGCACCGAATACGCCGCCGGACTGGTTGCCTTCAACAGCATTTTTCAGGGGAAGCAAGAATTTCGCGTTTCTGCTAATAAGAGTGTTCCAGAACAATTTAGGAGGACTTATAGGTAATTTTCACTCAACAAATGAGATGGTTTTGCCCTTTTGGAAGCATCTTGTTTTCTACCGGTTTTCTGTGGTGAACCACTGACATCTAACGTTTAGGTTATGGGCCATATTATTTGATTTGAGAATACCGCATACACACACAACTAGCTGTTTTTCGGATTATTATAATTTTAATACCATATAAATTGATTGACATTAGCTAGAGGTAGGCAGAATGATGAATTAATTGGAAAAACCATAAAGTGCTGCAGTTCGTACCTGAGGAAGTCTCGGGGGTTATGCGGATAGTGTGCTTTCCCCGACCGGGACACCAAGAATCATTACTCTGTTTAGAGTTCGTTTTTTTGGTGGTCCCGGATTTTTATTTTGTGAATAACAAACTGAAATGCGGGCCTTTTTAGATTTAGTCGATTGAAAGGGAAGACTCAGATGAAGATGCCCTCCACAATATCACTTGTCGTGGTTTCAGCTCTTGCTGTTGGTTGTGCCAGCAACCCGCCTATTCCACCTAATTTCGACTTCACACGTGCAACAATTGTCGCAGGGGATAAGGACCCCGAAGTCGATATTGATGGTTTGTCTGGAAAGGATAGCGGGGCAGCAGTTGGAGGGGCTTCAGGTGCAGGGGCAGGATTGGTATACGCTGCCATTGGGTGTATGCCGGCAGTTATTTTTTATGGGGCATGCCTTGCTGCTGTGGCGCCTGTTCTTGGCGGGATTGGCGCCGCTGGCGGAGCAACAGTCGGCGCGGTGGCCACCCAAAGCGCAGCAAGCGTGGAAGAGAAGCGAGAGATGTTGAATGAAGCGCTGGTTGCGATAGATGCCCGGAATTACCTTACTACGTTAATTCTGCAACAGTTTCAGCAAGGGAATAGTGCCGTCCCTTTATTTCAAATACGGGTTCAACGCTATTCCACCCTCCTGGACAATGCGAATTGCGCTGAACGGAGGTTTCTACAGACGACTCAGGGCGGGTAGGAAATCCTTATTATCTGAAGGCTTCGGCGACCCTGGAAGTTATGCGAGACGGGCCATATAGGAACCAGCCTCTCGCAAAGATTACTATGACTCAGACTCGGGATAAAAAAACCACTGAGCCGAATGGCTAGCGAACGAGGATGAACCCGTTTCGACAGTGATCGAATATCTATTGACGACCTCTTGCAAGTGACATGATGAAAGACATGCTGCCAAATCAAATGAGCAACGAAGATCGACTTGAGGTTCATCCACTTTATGCAAAGAACAATCCTAAGGGAACCAAGCAAGCAGCAACCTCACTCCTTGACTCAAAACCAATCAATGGTTCAACCGTTTTTCAATTAGGAAATCATAACAATGAAAACCTTCTCTGTTCGACTCAACGACTGGAATGAATTGGGTAGTTGTTGATTCCTCTCCTGTTGATTTATGTACTGGAAATAACATTTGCAAATCACTTGAAGACAGGCGACAAGAGAAAATATAGGATTCCATCACTCTATGAATTTGAAGAATTATGGAAGAGATATAAAAATGATGAACAGATCGCCCTTTTTCAAAAAAGAGAATATAGCACAGATGGTAAAACTTATTCGGGAGTTTACATATCCTCCAGAAGAGTGCCCTAGTCAACTCAAAGCTGCTTTTTACTTGTGTAGACTGGATAATAGCGGGCGCAAAAAAACTATATGTTCTGCTGTATTTAACTTCCGTGTAGGGAAAGGTCTAAGCGATGCGCTTTCGGATGGCGAGTTCAGGAGTCGACTGATGTTTCGGATGGTGTTAATCCTGCTTTGTGCTCTGGGGATCTCACTTCAGACTGGCTGTGCTAACGGGCCCCGCGTTCTGCCCGCGAAATTCGACCTCGACCGTGCACACATCGACGCAGTTGCCGTCGAGCCACCGCAGGTGTCTCCGGTTCCACACGGCAAGGTCGCTGGTGCGGTCGAAGGCAGCGCGGTCGGCGCGGTTGGTTGGGGTCTTAGTTTCGGAATCATGGCTGCCCTACCGTGCGTTTTTCTCGGTCCTTATGCCCCGGCATGTTTCGCGGCAGTGGGGCCCGCAGCGGCGACGGGCGCAGCCGCCGGTGGTGTCACGGGCGCAGCCGTCGGCGCGGGGACAGCCGACAGAGCCGACAGCCCCGAGCAGGCAGCTGCCAGGCGCGAGCTGCTCGTTACCGCTCTTGCAAAACTCAAGGTTCGGGAGCTGCTCATCGACCGTTTACAGCGCATAACGCGTGAGTCGGCCAAGATCGAACTGCCAGTGGTTGACCCAGACGCACAGGACACCACATCAACATGGCGCATCGCTATAGAGACAATCGATATCGCACCGGAGCAAACCGACTCCGACGGTCCCTATGCATTGCTTGCTTCCGCGAATCTTGCCGTAAGAGAAGCAAGCTCGGGTGTGACCGTGTTCCAAAAGCGCTATCAGGCACTCAGCCCAGAAAAGCAAACGACCACTGAATGGGGAAAGGACAACGCCGCAGCGGTCCGAATCGCGCTGGATGGTTTGATGTACGCACTCGCATACCAAATGTTCAGCAATCTATCGGGTGAGGACTTGACGCGAGATGGGGTGGTGTGGGCCAGTACCCACTACAAGAAAGAATTTTTCAGTCGAGGCACCGAAGCATTCATCACCAAAATCGATGGCATCGAGCGCCGGGGTGAGCAACCGATACAATTGCCGTCCGGGGTGCACTTGGTAGAAGTTCAATACCTGCGCGAGTCATATCTATGCGGCGCTGGCGGCTGCTTAAAACTTGAGCAGGAACGAAGATCTTTCGAGTTGTCTGTCGAAGCAGGGCACAGCTATAAGCCATTTGCAAGGCGATATTGCGATAAGGACTGGATGGGGATAGTGGACACAGGGAAAAGTGCCAAGGACGACTTTGCGTCTTGGGAGGCCATGGGCATTTGGAATTGGGAATTTAGTGATCTGACCAGAGATGCTTCTACGCATGTGGTCGTGGCCGGGGAATTGCCACCGGTGACGTGTGAAGAACAGTGAGGACGCGGCACGTCTCAATTCGAGAGCACACTGCATAGGTCGGTTTGAGCGACTGTACGATGAATCAAAAACGCGGGCCAAGATCATGGTCATTGCCGAGCATCCTTACATTTCAGGCGTGCCACATTGAGTCAAATACTTTGATCGGGTGTTACAGAAATTGCGCGACCAGCAGAGCGTGGAGTTGAGAACCGTAAGATCACATCAAAGGTCTGGCGTGAGTATATCAGAAGGTCTGAGAAGTCGATCCTTTGGAATGCCCCAAATGCGGTTTAGGGATGAAGGACATCAGCTTTCACGATGAGCGTCTGTTGATCGGAGTTTTCTTATAAATCACGACTTGTGAGAAGGAAAACAGCTTCTTATTGATAGAGACATCTAGGAAGACAAAACTATGGTCATCAGGGTTACATCCTTGGTGGCCTTTCTTGCAATGCAGTAAAAATATCGCATTCCGGCCAGACTGATGTCCTCAAAACAATGCAGGATAAATAAGAAGACTTCCTTTTTGAACTCAATCCATTAGCGGGTATAATCTTTAATCTTATGCTGAGGAATAGATTTGAGAATTGAAAAGTGTCCTAGCTCGTAGAGACAAAGTTTAATGCTACATGCAAGATCACATCTCGCAAACGGCTCACCTCAGGTCAGCCCTGGAGGCCACTATGTACAATCCAGTCCCAACTCCCGTTACATCTGCTTTGAAGGTTATCGGAAATACCCCAGTAGTTCAACTGCAACACATCGTGCCACCAAATCACGCTTCAGTTTTCTGAAGTTGGAATACTTCAA
The DNA here is from genome assembly GCA_963769955.1 of uncultured delta proteobacterium. Classification (GTDB taxonomy): domain Bacteria; phylum Desulfobacterota; class Desulfuromonadia; order Desulfuromonadales; family BM103; genus M0040. The sequence continues at coordinate 66,577 of CAVYNW010000012.1, read as the reverse complement.
CCCAACGGGGTCGTACAAGGACCGCATGGCGTCTGGCCATGATCGAGCAAGCAGAACGACGAGGCACGCTAAGGTCGGGGATGACGGTCGTCGAATACACTGGCGGGAGTACCGGTTCATCTCTGGCATTTGTTTGCGCTGTCAAGGGTTACAAATTTCATGTTGTTTCTTCCGATGCTTTCGCGCCTGAAAAGCTCAAAACAATGAGTGCACTAGGTGCTCAACTAGATATTATTGCCAGCCCCAGTGGAAAGATTACCTCTGATCTGATTCCCAAGCTAATTGCACGTGCCAAGGAAATCGGGACAAATGGACGACTGCTACATGACGGATCAGTTCAACAATAAAGATTCTCTGCTCGGATACGAAAAAATTGGGGACGAACTGATTAATCAGTTTCCCCAGGGGATCGAAGTTTTCTGTGGAGGTGTTGGTATTGGCGGGATGCTTATGGGGGTAGCCCGTGTACTAAAACGCACCAATCCCAAAACCCGCATTGTGGCACTCGAACCAGCCTCTTCACCTGTTCTCTCGGAGGGGCGGGCCGGAGAGCACCATGTGGAGGGGCTCGGGGTAGGTTTTGTGCCACCTTTACTTGATAATACTCTTTATGATGAGGCGCGTGGAATTCATGAAGCTGAGGCGCGTGATATGTGTCAGAGACTTGCTAAGGAGGAAGGTCTGCTCGTCGGGACCTCAACCGGATTGAATGTTGTTGCTGCTGTCAATCTTGCAGGCGAAATCGGCCCAGATAAGTCCGTCGTTACTGTTGCCTGCGACACTGGGCTGAAATACATGGCAGGAGATCTTTTTGGTCCTTAGGTCGTAAATTGAAAAGACCCGATTGCGATTGCTTTGAAGCAGACTCCATTAAAGTTCCTGTAAATCACGACATACAAGAACGCTTCAGCATGTAGGGGATGGATTATTATTAATCTCTCGCAACTGGTTCTTACATTACCTAGGGATATTTAGTATGGATGGCAAGCTACGAAACCAGACACTGTCTGTCAGTTAACAGGCCGATCACTACATTTACTTTTCCTCTGCTTTCCTAGCACCTCTGCGTTAAAATTTCATCGGTTTACAGGACCCTATCAGAACAAATATTTCTCTTCTTCGCAAACCGTCCTGGCCAACAACTGCTTGGCCTGCAGCAACCCGGTCGCGTCATACTTGGCAAAGCGTCGCACTCCCGAGAGGAGCACCAACAACTGGTCGCCGTCCTCAAGGTAAAAAGCCCCCTTCTTTGCCGCACTGCCCGCTATTTCCGTAGCACGAAAAGCAAACACCTTGACAACGGCCTCAAGCAAAGCCTGGTTCTTTTCATTGGCTGAGCGGCAGGCTTTTTCGGCCCGCAACACGACACTTTCAATGGCAAAGATCTGAATCGCGATATCGGCAGCGGCCATAAGGATTTCCTGCTCATCAGCCAGCGTTGTCATGTATTTCTGCACCGCCGTGCCGGCAAGAATCAAAAAGAGCGTCTTGAGGTTTTTCAGCAGGACTTTTTCTGCGGCGAAAGGCATCGAGGTGTCCAGCTCTTCAAAACTCGGCGTCATCAGGGCTTCGAAAGCCTTCATTGCCTCGGACTGCAACGGCAACTCCCCCTGCATTGATTTCTTCAGAATCATGCCTGGGATCAACAAGCGATTGATTTCATTGCTGCCTTCCCAAATCCGGTTAATCCGCTCGTCTCGATAAAACCGTTCCGCCGGGTACTCACTGACATAACCGTAGCCGCCGTGGATCTGTACCACCTCATCGACCGCCCGGGCCAGCACTTCACTGCAGAACACCTTGGAGATCGCACATTCCGTGGCATATTCCTCGATGCCCTTTTGATACTCTACATAATAATTGTCGATATCCCTGTCGATCGTCGCCAGCTTGGTATCCAGCAATCCGGCCAGACGGTAGACGAGTGATTCTGCCGCGAAGGTGTCCGCGGTCAAGTCAGCAATCTTTTCCTTGATGGCACCAAAAGCGCTAATCGACTGATTGAACTGTTTACGTTCGTTGGCATACTTGACGCCGACCAGGGTTACCTGCTTGGCCGCACCGGTAACACAGGCAGCAAGCTTGAACCGACCGACGTTGAGAACATTGAAGGCGATCTTATGTCCCTTGCCGGCCTCGCCGAGCAGATTTTCCACCGGCACCTTGCAGTTATCGAGAATCACCTGAGTCGTCGATGACCCCTTGATACCCATCTTTTTCTCTTCGGCGCCAATGATCAGACCTGCAAAGTCCTTCTCGACCAGAAATGCGCTAAAAAGCTCCTTGTCGATCTTGGCAAAAACAGTGAAGAGCTTGGCAAAGCTGCCATTGGTAATGAACTGCTTGGTGCCGTTAAGGAGATAATGGCAGCCGTCCTCACTTAAAGTCGCGGTCGCTCTTGCGCCGAGGGCATCGCTGCCTGAGCCAGGTTCAGTCAGACAATAGGCCGCAGCCCATTCGCCACTGACCAGTTTCGGCAGGTATTTCTCTTTCTGTGCCTCGGTCCCATAGTAGACCAGCGGCAAGGTGCCGATCCCGGTATGTGCAGCGTAGGCGACGGAAAGACCCCCGGCAGGAGCGATCTTTTCAGCGACCAGCATACTGGTCACCTTGTCGAGTTCCAAACCGCCATAGGCTTCAGGAGTGTCGATCATCAACAGGCCGAGATCGCCACAGGTCTTGAATGCCTCAATGACCAGGTCAAAGTTCTGGGCTTCCATTTCATCAAGATGCGGTACGACTTCATTTTCGACAAACTGCTCGGTGGTTTCGGCAATCTGTTTATGCTCGTCCGTGAATTCCTCAGGAGTAAAGACTTCGTCACAGGAAACTTCGGTGACCAGGAATTCACCACCTTTAAAGATTCTTTCCGCCATAGCTCCCTCTCTTGTTTCACCGGTTAGAAACTTATTTGCTAAAAATTAACGCGGAGTCGCGGAGACGCAGGAAAAACTGATTATTCTATTGAAATGACCAAAACACACTTTTCTCCCTGCGCCTCCGTGTCTTCGCGTTGAATCCATTTTTTGGTTATAGGTTCGTATTGGTTTAGCGTTCCATCACACCCGCTCAAAAATTCCAGCAGCACCCATCCCACCTCCGATACACATGGAGACCATGCCGTAGCGGGATTGCCGTCGTGCCATTTCATGCAACAGGGTCGCCGTTAACTTGGCTCCGGTACAGCCAAGGGGGTGTCCGAGGGCAATCGCACCACCATTGACGTTGACAATCTCAGGGTTCAGGTCCAACGCCTGGATGACTGCAAGAGACTGGGCGGCAAAGGCCTCATTGAGTTCTATCAAGTCGAGAGCTTTTTGCTCCAGTCCGGCCATTTTGAGGGCCAGAGGAACGGCTTCGACCGGACCGATACCCATAATTTCCGGCGGCACCCCCCTGACCGCAAAGCTGACAAAGCGGGCCATGGGGTCCCTGCCAAGCCGTTTGAGAAACGCCTCGGAGACCACCAGCGTCGCCGCAGCACCATCGGTCAGCTGTGAAGTGTTGCCCGCAGTTACCGTGCCGGTGACTTTAAACGCCGGTTTGAGACGGGTCAACCCCTCCACCGTGGTATCGGCGCGGACACCATCATCGACACTGACCTCAACCGGGCTCTTCTGCACCTGGCCCTTGATAATCGCCGTCTCTTCAACCTGCACGGGTATGATTTCATCTGTGAAGCGTCCAGCGTCAATAGCTGCGGCGGCCTTGGTGTGGCTCCCTGCGGCAAAATGATCCTGAGCCTCGCGATCGATAGCATACTGATCGGCGACCAACTCTGCCGTGATCCCCATTGCGGCGAAAGTTTCCGGCCAGTCTGCGACCAGGGTCGGGTTGGCGCTGAACTTGTTGCCCCCCATTGGCACAACGGTCATCGACTCGACCCCACCGGCGACGATACAATCGGCGCAACCGGCCATTATTCTTTGCGCCGCCAGGGCGATCGCCTGCAGGCCCGAAGAACAAAACCGATTGATGGTCTGGGCCGGCACCTGGTAGGGAATTCCTGCTCTCAAGGCGGCAATCCTGGCAACATTCATCCCCTGTTCACCCTCGGGGAAGGCACAGCCGAGAATGATGTCATCGATCTCCTGCGCATCAACACCGGTGCGTTCAACCACCCCGGAGAGGGCTGCCGCGGCGAGGTCATCGGGACGCATATCTTTAAATTTGCCTTTTTTAGCACGGCAGCCAGGGGTTCGGTAGGATGCCAGGATGTAGGCAGTTTTCATCTCTTTCCTCCCTAAGCAAGGAGTTGATCGTCGATTAGTTGCGCAGCGGCTTGCCGGTCTTCAACATGTTTTGGATGCGGGCTGCGGTCTTCTTGTTGCCACAAAGCTTGAGGAAACCTTCCCGCTCAAGCTGCAGCAGGTAATCTTCAGAGATCGGCATGCCGGCAGGCACATCGCCGCCGCAGAGGATCGCGGCAATCACGCCGCCCATTTCCGCTTCGTACTCGGTGGCAAAACCACCCATCTGCAGATTCCACAGCTGGCTCTTGATACTGGCCGCCACGCTGCGCCCGGGCGCTTCAATCTTCTCGACCTTGCGTGGAGGGGTATAGTTGCCAGTCATACCGAGCACCTTCTGCTTGGCATCGGCAATCAGACAATCAGCGTTCATAGTGATGCTGTCCCCTGCTCGCATATAGCTCATGCCCTGCAGCTCTGCCGCCCCCATCGAAACGGAGGCCATGCCGATCTGTTTGAAGTGTTTGAAGATGAAGGGAGAAACATCGGTTTCATAACGGTTGGCCAGCTCAACCGCGCGCAGACACATCTCCTTGGTGCCACCGCCGGCAGGCAAGAGTCCGACACCGATCTCAACCAACCCCATGTACGTCTCCGCGTGGGCGTTGATCCCAGCAGCGTGCAGGCAGTATTCACAACCGCCGCCGAGCACCATATTAAACGGAGCAGCGACGACTGGTACCTTGGCGTACTTGATGGCCATGGTGGCTTTTTGAAAAGCCCGCACCATCATGTCGATATCTTCATAAGCGCCTTCTGCCATGGCCACGGCCAGCAGCATCAGGTTGGCACCGACCGAGAAGTTGACGCCCTGGTTACCGATCACCAGACCGGTACCTTCGGTTTCCGCGCGCTTGATCGCCTTATGCGTCATGGCCAGGATATCACCACCGAGGGTGTTCATCTTGGAATGGAATTCCAGGCAGAAGACGCCGTCGCCAAGATCAATGACAGAGCTCCCGGAGCTCTTCTCCACCACGCCCTGGCATTTTTTGAGAATTTGCAGATTGATTTGACCGACAGGGATTGGGTAAGACTGATATTCTCCTGTCTGCAGATCAAAATATTGCTTTTGTCCAGACGCATCGAAACGGTAGAAAGCATCGATCGACCTCAAAATCTCGGGGACAACCACACCGTCAGCCTCTGCACGTTTGACAAAGCTGGCCACGCCAATGGCATCGAGCATTTCGAAAGGACCGATCTCCCAGTTGAAGCCCCACTTCATGGCATTATCGACATTGACCACATCGTCGGCAATTTCCGGGATACGGTTTACTGTATAGATGAGGGTGTCGCGTAAATTTTTCCAGGCGTACTCAGCAGCTTTGTCCTGGCCTTCAACAACCATTTTGACTTTCTGCGCCGGATCATCGACCAGCTTGACCGCCTCGATGGAAGCAAACTTCGGTTTTTCCACGGGCTTGAATTCACCGCTCGGATAATCGTAATAAAAGATCTTGCGTTTACCATCGATCTGCTCCTTGCGATAGAACCCGGCCTTGCTCTTATTCCCCAGCAGGCCCTGTTCGACCATCCTTGCCATAAACTTGGGAATTTTAAAGACTTTACGCTCCTCATCGTTTTCCAGAAGGTCGAAGGAGTTGTTGCCGACATGAATCAGGGTATCGAGACCGACCAGATCAGCCGTGCGGAAAGCCGCCGACTTCGGCCGCGCCGTGGCGGGCCCGGCGATGACATCAACCTCCTCGACAGTCATCTCCATGGCGAGCATATGTTCAATACCTTTGTAGATGGCATAAACGCCGATGCGGTTGGCGATAAAATTCGGGGTATCCTTGGCATAAACGATGCCCTTGCCGAGCCGCTGGCTGATAAACCCGGCTAAAGTCTCCATCACAACGGGATCGGTTTCTTTGCAGGGGACAATTTCCAGCAGCCGCATATAGCGCGGCGGGTTAAAAAAGTGCGTTACCAGGAAATTCCTGCGAATCTCTGCAGGGAGGCTGTCTGCCATTTCATTGACCGACAGGCCACTGGTGTTGGTCGACAAAATTGCTTCAGGATGCAGATGCGGCACGACCTTTTCGAACAGGCTCTTCTTGATCGGCAGATGTTCAATAACGACCTCGATAACCCAGTCACACTCCTTGAGCCTTGGCAGGTTGTCATCAAAATTACCGATCTCGATCTGACTGGCGTACTCTTTAAGGTAGAGCGGGGCCGGCTTCATCTTCAGCAGACCGGCGAGCCCGTTTGCCGCAATCCGGTTGCGCACCCGTTGGCTTTCAAGGCTCAGGCCGGCCTCTTTTTCCTCGGTCGTCAACTCCCTTGGCAGCATATCCAGAAGCAACACCTCAAGCCCTGCATTCGCCAGGTGAGCGGCGATGGTCGCCCCCATGACTCCCGCACCAAGTACTCCAACACGGTTGATTTGCCTCATGAATCGCCTCCCTGGTCAGTTTGCGGAGGCCGCTCATCGAAGCCAACGCCGTTCTTTAGATACAGACCTTCAATGCGTTCCCGGTATTTCTGGTAAATCACCTTGCGCTTAAGCTTGAGAGTCGGTGTCAACTCGCCCCCTTCCAGGGAAAAATCGCGCGGCAGAAGAATGAATTTTTTAATCGTCTGATAGGACGCCAGCTGCTTGTTGAGAAGCTCGACCCGTTTGGCATAAAGTTGGTTGACCCTCTTGTTGGCGACCAGCTCTTCTACGTCAAGATACTCAACACCATGCTGCCTTCCCAGCTTGATCAGACGCTCAAGGTTGGGAGTCAGCAGAGCAACCAGGTAGGGCTTGCGATCACCAAAGACAAACGCCTGAGAGATATACTTATCCATGCGCAGCAGATTTTCGATCGGTTGCGGCGCTATGTTTTTGCCGCCGGCCGTAATAATGATTTCTTTTTTGCGGTCAACGATAAAGACATAGCCGTCTTCATCAATCCTGGCGATGTCGCCACTGTGGAGCCAACCATCTTTCAACACTTCGGCCGTTTTCACCTCGTCTTTATAATAACCGCGCATCACCTGCGGTCCACGAATCAGGAGTTCACCGTCCTCACCGAGCTTGACCTCGGTCCCCGGCAGGGGCGTCCCCACCGAACCGAAGCGAACATGCCAGGGGCAGTTCAAGGTCACCGCGGGGCTGGTTTCGGTCAGGCCATAGCCTTCAAAGGTCGGAATGCCGATCGCCCACATGAACTGATTGATCGATTTATCCAGAGGCGCTCCGCCGGAAATAAAGTACTTGAGATTGCCACCGAAACGTTTGCGGATCTTGCGAAACACCAACCAGTCGTAGAACCGATATTTGACCCCCAGCAGACCCAGGGGTTGAGGCTCAATATAGCGCTGCATGATATAGTTTCGCCCTGTCTCAACCGCCAGGTGGAAGATCTTGCGCCGCAGCGGGTGCATCTGGTGAACATCCTCGAAAATCCGCGCGTAAATCTTTTCAAAAAGTCTTGGCACACTGACCATGACAGTCGGTCTGACCTCCCGCATGTTTTCGACAACCTTCTCGACACTTTCGCAAAAAGCCACCTTACAGCCCGTCATCAGCGGAGCATAGTATCCGGCCGTGCGTTCGAGGACGTGACTGAGCGGTAAGAAGCTCAAAAAAACCTCGTCAAGTCCGAGGGCTTCGAGCTTCTGCAAACCGTAATAGGTATCAAAAACCACGTTGGCGTGAGTCAGCATGACCCCTTTCGGCACGCCTGTCGTCCCGGAAGTGTAGATGATCGTCAGGAGATCCGTCGAAGCAACCGAATCGATCAGGGTCTCTATTTCTTTTCGCTCTTCATCAGTGACCGGCTCGGAAATTTCCAGCAACTGGTAAAGGGTGTAAACAGGCAGGTCATGACTGCCGAGGAAACGCTCAAAAGAGATGACCTGCTCAAGCTTGGGGAGCTGATCCCGGACCGAGAGGAGTTTTTCGTACTGCAGGTGATTTGAGACGAAAACAATCTTTGCTTCACAATGCTGCAAAACATAAGCAGCCTGTTCGGCAGTATTGGTGGCATAGATGGGGACGGTGACACCTTTTGCACACTGAATGGCGAAATCGGCGATCGCCCAGCCGCCGCGGTTTTCGGAAAAGATCGCGACCTTGTCTCCGGGGGTCATACCGGCTTTGCGCAGGCCCCTGGCGGCCATAAGGACCCGCTCGTAGAAGTCCGCGTAACTCAGATCCAGGTAGGCATCATTCTTCTTGTAACTGATGGCGATGCGCTCGGCATACTTCTGCGCATTCGACCTGAGCATTCCCGGGATAGACCGATAGGGCAATTCGTACATGACAACAAGGCTCCTGAGCGTTGCTGCTACGCAGTGTCAAAAATGACGATTACCTGGACGTTACAGACAAGATTTCGAGCTGAGAACTTAGACTTCAGTATAACAACTTGGCGAGAGTGAGCAAGCGAGGCTTTCGAAAAAACGCTAAGATTACAAAAACTTGTGGCAATCCATCCAACCATTCCAACATTGCACGACAGAGCCTTCCCGGGACAAAGCCAAGGCAGCGACGACTCCACGGGCAACCGGCACATTTCTTAGCCACCAGGTGCCATCATAGCTACAGCCGACGGCAAGATGAGCGGCCCCGAGAGCCTGGTCAGGCTCAGAAAAACCGCCACCCTTGCCTTTCAACCAGGCTTCCTTGCGTGTCCAGAGGCGAAAGAAGCACCTGCGCCTGCGCGCTTCGGGGCAATCACGCAGCCACTGATTCTCAGCTTCTGAAAAGAACCGCCGGGCAAGGCTGGCATAATCCAGAGCGGGAATAATCGTCTCAACATCAACCCCCACCTCACCTCGGCCAGCAACGGCACACACCCCCCAGTTGCCGGAGTGGGCCAGGTTGAAAGCAGGCGGGGCGACAAGACCAACGAGCTCAGGCTTGCCCACAGGACCATAAGCAAAGGTCAATTCTTGAGGGGCCAGAGCCAGGTAGCCGGCGAGAATCTGACGCAGGCGGGCGCGGGCAACCACAAGGGCTCGCGCTTTATCAGGGCGGAGCATACGCTTCGCACGTTGCAGCTCCTGTTCATCAAGGAGGTGTTCGAGTGGCTCCTGAGAGACGAGTGGAAAACGCCAGAGATGGACGTCCTCTGACTTCAATTCAAGAAGGGACGGTGGGGTATGCCATGGGGTCAAAACGAGTGGCATAATCAATAATCACCTGAAGAAGTTCTCTGAGACCGTTATACAGCCAAACTGTCACGACACTGCTCACAGACACCATGGCTTGTTCTGCCAGAGGGCCCCTTGCGCAAGCCAAGAAACTTGCCACACCAGGCACAAACCACGTTCATTCTTTTCTCTTTATCATAGGCATCTACAAACTTTTCCAGTTTTGCCAAATCGTCGGCAGAAAGGTTTAAAAACTGCAAACCAACCCCTGTAGCATAATCAGGCTTACGCTTATTTTTATCAAAATTTGTCCATGCGACCCGCGCATCACATGAGATGGGCTCCTGACCAGGGAGAGAAAAGGAGAGTGATAAAGTGTCATCAACTTCCAGAGTTAATTTGGTCCTGAGGTAAAGTCCACCTTTACTTAAATTACAACTGAGACCAGAAAGCTGTATCTCAGGTGAGACATTATACTTGATTCTTGCCTCAAAAATGACCCTCTCCAGTGAACTTTTAATGACTGCATTGTTATTTTTTTCTGACATCAACGTTGCCCTCTCAATATTCCATTATCGCATTAAATCTTCTGTAGTGTGAAGTGCCGCTAAACATAGCCCGTGAAACTGCATAGAACCTGGGCAGGCCCGAGCAACTAAAACATCATTCATTGAAATCTGAGAATTCCGTTCAGTGAGTCCTGAGCCATTGCCGCAACAACTCCATCCCCTCGTCAAAAGAGACTTCAGGTTGATAGCCAAAATCATTTCTTGCCGCACTGAGATCAAACCAGTGCGAGGTGGACAGTTCCCTGGCCAAAAAGCGCGTCATCCGAGGTTCGCCTTTGAGCCTGAACAGAGCAAAGATTTTTTCAAGGATAGCGCCGATTGTGTAGGCCAGTGCAGGGGAGATGGTTCTGGTTACCGGTGGCAGGTCACCGGCCTCGAGGATTCGGTTGACCACCTGCCAGATCGGTAAGGGCTCGCCCTGGGAGAGGAAATATACCTTACCGGCGACAACGGAGTCTATATCGAGGTGGTCACCTGCCTGCAGGTGAGCGCGTGCCGCATTATCGATATAGATGGTGTCGGCCAGGCATTCACGGCGACCGAGCTTACGCAAAGCGCCCTTGGCTCCACGCTCGAGAATGCGAGGGACCAGGTGGTTATCCTCCGGCCCCCAGATCAGGTGCGGACGCAAGGCAACGGTCGCCAGTGCATGATCATTGGCCTGCAGGACCAATTGCTCAGCCTCGGCCTTGGTCTGTGGATAAAAGGCTTCGAAATGCTCCGGGTAAGGCACCGACTCGTCAACGCCCTCCATATCGGTGCCGTCAAAAACCACACTCGGAGAACTCGTATAGACCAGACGCTGAATACCGAACTGGCGACAAGCATCGATCACATGCTTCGTACCCAGAACATTCGCCTGGTAGAATCCTCGTAAGGGCCCCAGACACCGGCTTTTGCGGCAACATGAAAGATGATGTCACAACCCTCTGCCGCGCGTTTAACGGCATCGGCATCGGCCAGCTCTCCCCGGCAATGCTCGACCCCCATCTCGGTCAGAGCCGGATGCGGCTGCCGCGAGAAAGAGCGGACCTCGTCACCACGTTCCCGCAGCAACTTGACAATTGCCTTGCCGAGAAAACCTCCACCACCTGTCACCAGCGCTTTCATGACAGCTGCCCCTCAGCCCAGGTCGCCAGCTTTTCGCGGAAGATCTTGGCATTGTGACGAATGTCGACAGGAAACTCGGGATGAAAGAGAAAGGTCTTGATGCTCTGTGTCACCTCGTTGTCAGCACCCATAGCCAGCAACTCCTGGTGAATCTTTGCCAGCTTTGAGGTGTCGGTGCCTTTTTCCAGCTCGACGCAGAGCACCGGCCTCTGCCGCCCTGACTCACCGACGCCGACCAGGGCGGTGCGGAACACGTCCGGATGGGTATTGAAGACCGCCTCGCAGGGGATCGTGAAGTGCGTTGCTTCGGGGCTTACGACCCTGTGCGCCTTGCGGCCACAGAACCAGATACGCCCCTGCTCATCACGATAACCGAGATCACCCATGCGATGGTAGAAGCCGACGTTTTGCGGATCAGCAATTTTGCCAAGCGCAGTTGACTCCTCACGGTTGAAATAGCTCTGCGTCACCTGCGGGCCCTTGACGACGATCTCCCCAATCTCACCAACAGCCAGCTTCAAACCATCGTCCCAGTCGCTGATCGGCTCGTCGGAAATAGCGATAATCTCAAGGTCTATATTCGCCACCGGCTTGCCGACGCAGACGCCCTTGCCCTGATCCGTTGCGTACCGGGTTTCGCTCAAAATCTCGGCGCTGCCGATCGAACAGACAGGCAAGGCCTCGGTGGCGCCGTAGGGAGTAAAAACCTGAACACCATCGGCGAGCATATTGGCAAAACGCTCCAGCACTGCAGCAGGCACAGGAGCTCCGGCGGAGATCGCACGCTTCAGGCTCGGCAACTTGATCTTGTTTGCTTCACCATAACGACCGACCCGGTTGATCAGAGCCGGAGAACCGAACATGGTGGTGATCTGGAACCTTTCAATCGCGGCAATGATCTTGACCGGATCGACATCGGCCGGTCGGGTAAAATCCATCTCCGGGACAACAGAGGTCATCCCCAGAGCCGGGGCAAAAAGAGCAAACAGCGGGAAGGTCGGCAGATCAATTTCACCGGGACGGATGTCGTAAACCTGCCGCAGCATCTCCACCTGGGCGGAGAAGTTGCCATGGCTGTAGACGGCCCCTTTCGGTACACCGGTGCTGCCGCTGGTAAACAGAATGGCGGCGGTTTCATCGTCGGAAGTCTTTGCTGTCTGGTATTGCGGATCGTCAGGCACGCTGCCGAGGATTTTGTCGAGGGTCGAGCCACCCCAGAAGAATTTTCTGCCGACGGTCAGCAGCGTCTTCACGGTCGGCTTGCCCCAGCCAAGGAGAAGGCGTGCCAGGTGGGCCTTGGGGATGCCGATAAATGCTTCGGGTTGCGCTTCAGCCAGGCAGGTCTTGAGGTTTTTGACTCCCATGCCGGGATCGACCAGCACCGGCACGGCACCGATTTTAAACAGCGCAAAGGTCAGGGCGAAGAATTCGAAACCGGGAGGAACCATGAGGACGGTACGGACACCGCGCCTGACACCGATTGACTCCAGGCCTCTCGCCATACGATCGCTTTCTCGATCGAGCTCGGCAAAGGTATATTTTACGTAGGCTGTCTGCTGTTGGTCGTCAAGACCCCGGGGGATATAAATGGCCGGAGCATCCGGCTGCAGGCGAGCCATTTCGGGGAGATGTGCGGCGACATTGGCGGAGACCGTCTGACTCATTATGCTTTCTCGACAGGAGACGCAGCGGACGATGGCTCGAGGGGGTTGGCAGCCAGGAACTGCTCGATAATCGGAATCACTTCATCACTGGCATCTTCAAGGATGTAATGACCACAGTCATCGAAAGCATGAACTTCAGCCTCAGGAAAACGCCGTTGCCATTCCTTGAGGAAATGCTTGTCGAAAACAAAATCCTTCATCCCCCAGCAGATCGTCATCGGCAGATCGGCGAATCGGTCCAGCCCATCCTCAACCTCACTGACCAGCTCGTAGCCTGAGTCTCCTGGACTGAGGGGAATATCCTGGACAAAACGCAGGGTGGCAATACGGTCCGAGGCCGTATCATAGGGCGCACAGTAAGCCCTACGCAACGCCTCGGACATCGGGTTGCGTTTGCAGCCGACCCGCGCCGCCATCAAGGCAAACATGTTCAGCCTCTGCACCAGGAAAGCCCCGAGCGCCGTATCACGGCAGATTTTCAAGGCGAGCGGAAATTTCTTGCCTTTCGGCAGATGGAAGGCTGCGGTATTGAGGATCACCAGTCGCGCAATCCGTTCCGGATGGCGAGAGGCATAAGCCATGCCGATCATTCCGCCCCAGTCATGCACAACCAGGGTGATACGTTCACGCACCCCGAGGTGCTCAAGGAGCGTCTCGAGATCATCGACCCGCTGCTTGAGAGTGTAGGAATAATCCTCGTCACCGGGCTTGTCAGACAGGCCGCAGCCGATATGGTCGGGAACGATGACCCGGTAGCGGTCGCGCAGTGCTATTGCCAGGTTGCGATAATAAAAAGACCAGCTCGGGTTGCCATGCACCATAACCACAGGATCACCCTGGCCCTCATCAAGGTAGTGGTAGCGCAGCTGGTTCAGTTCCAGGAAATTATTTTCAAAGGGGTAAAGATCACTCATTATTTACTCTTAGAAACAAACCTGTTATCGAACGCAGATAGAACCTGATAGCTGCAGATGAAAATCAAAACCTTACGAAACTTTTTTGTAAAACTTTAAATCTTAAGCTTTTAATTTCTGGTATTTATCCGCGTTTATCAGATTTTATCTGCGTTCAATTTAGCTTTGCTTTTGTTTAGGTTTAAACCTTGATTACCATTGAATCGCTAACATCAGGCAGTTCAGGCCACTGCCGATACCGAGGAAACCGACGGTGTCTCCGGGCAGGAGGAAATCACGTTCCTTGGCAATCGCGGCGGTCACCGGCAGGGAGACCGTGCCCATGTTGCCGAGGAATTCGTAGGAAGAAAAATCCTTATCCGTTGAAAGTCCGATCGTTTGCAGGATCAGTTTCTGATGGGCCTCGCCGACCTGATGGCAGATGACCTTGTCGATCTTGTCGGTTGAAAGATCCAACTCATTGGTAAACGCATCCCAGGTCCTTTTGCCCAACTCCACACCATACTTCATAACGGCCACTGCATCTGTCTGCATGTAAGGAACATGGTTCTCAGGAGTCACCGGACTTGATCCCCCATCGGCAGAGGGTGTGATGCTGGGGCTCCGCCAGGTTGACACCGCCGAGCAGCCGCGGCCGGCGTGCCGGGGTAAAGGAACCGTCGGTAAGCAGGACCGCGGCCGCACCGGAGCCGCCGGTCAAGGTGGCCAGGGACTTGGTAAAGTTTTCCATGGTCGGGTTTGCCAGCATCTGCTGAATCATGATTTCGTTGATCTCGCGGGAGCTCTCACAGGCAACCACAAGACCTGCACGAATCTGGCCCAACTCGATACGATTGGCAATATCCAGAACGCCGTTGAGAACACCGAGACAGGCATTTGAGGTATCGTAAACGGCGACGTCGCCCTGGATGCCAAGGGCCGAAGCGACCTGGCAAGCGGTTGCCGGCTCATAGTGCTCACGACAGACACCGGCATAGACCACAGCGCCGATATCGGACGGCGATATATTGCGCTCGCGCAGCGCTTTCTTTGCCGCAGCAATCGCCCCTTCCGAAATGCGCGTGTTCGGTTTCCACCAGCGGCGTTCCCTGATGCCGGTCAAGGCTTCCAGTTGGCCCAGGGGGATATGCAGGGCATCGTACATCGGCTTCAGCCGGCTTTCCAGCTCAGTCGAGGTCACCACGATCGGCGCCAGCTCATAGCCGACCGATTCAATGTATACTCGTGAGTACTTCATTCACACCACCATAATCGTATTAATGCTAAACTTGCATATAGTACAAGTTAGAAGAGAGGCTGTAAAGCTGTAAGGTTTTAAGGCTCTCAACTTGATAAATCTTTGTTGACTTGAAGACATTGCTGACCTTTCCGGTTTGATTAAATATCACACATTGGTATAATCAGACTTAATTGCCGGGACTCTGATAAAAGGGCGTGCCGGGTTTCGTTGACACCACCTAAAGCAAGGGAGGAAAACGTTTTGAATATCAAAAACAACCAGAAGCTGCTGACCTTGTCGCTGCTCGTTTTACTGTTGTTTTCTACAGTTGGAAGTGCAATGGCGGCGACCGGAGAAGCAGCCGCAGCGGAAGCAGATCAGGAGAAACAGACCGTACTGAAAGACTCCATGGACAAGATCAATTACAGCGTCGGTTTCCAGATCGGCAATGACTTTCAAAACCAGAGAGTCGAACTGCGCACAGACAGCATGATGCGTGGCATCATGGATGCGACACAGAACAACAAGCCACTTTTGACCAAGGGTGAGATGAAGGCCCAGTTGATCGACCTGAAAGAAGGATTCTCAAGGAAGAGGCCGCGAACCTTGAAAAATACCGCGGTGAAGACCGGGACTTCCTGGCCGAGAACGCAACCAAGGAAGGGCGTTACTCTGCTGGATAGCGGCCTGCAGTACAAGGTTGTCACCCCCGGTGACGGTGCGACTCCGAAAGAAACTGACATGGTCAAGTCGACTATCTCGGCACCAAGGTCGACGGCAGCGAATTCGGCAGCACCTACCGCGAGGGTCAACCTGCCGAGTTTTCCGTGCAGAAGGTGGTTCCCGGCATCAGGGAGGCCTTGCTGCTGATGAAGGAAGGTGCCGAATGGATTCTCTATATCCCATCGGACCTGGCCTTTGCCGAACAGGGCCCCCTTGCTGACCGGGCGGTTATTTTTAAGCTCAAACTCCTGAAGGTTCTCGATAAAGAGCCTGCTCAATGAGCAGTAGGCCATTTCGGGCGAAGACAAAAATATTAGTGTAACACTCCTTAAATAAACGGGGGGCCGAAGGTTGGCCCCCTGAGTTATTAGCGAGGCACTCGTTGCCAATCAAGCTCAATAGGGCTATTTACCGGCAAACGAATATGCTTCTCTGACTCGGTCATTTGCTCTCTTTGACCCGAGCGGCCACGTTATATCTTCCTTCTTCCAGGCAAACCCTTCCAAGACAGCAAAATCTTGTCAAGATTCTCATCGAAAAACCCAGAAAATCAATGTCGAAAACATCGACAATCACGACCATTTTGATCGGTTATTTTCATTTATTTTCGCACCCATCGTATTTATAAACGCTTCTCGAAAAAACCATAAAGACCCTGTATTTATTAACTATTTCATCATTCTTTAAGCATTTGGCACATATTCTGCTTTAATCCTTCAACTAAGTCTAGTTTCACTTCAAAACATGAAACTAATCTTGACTGGGCAGGGGGTAGGAAAATTCTACCTCCTGAAGGGCGGGTTTAGAGCATTGCAGGCCCGTGGTTAGTTGTTACGGCTGTATAACATTCTCATCAAGATTCAGCTCATCCGGGCACTGCCACAAATAAACGGCTCGGTGTTTAGATCTTGAAATTAATTGGCGACCAGAGACGACACCCGCCACTATCATTCACCGGTCTTAAGGACGTCAATTAGGATCAAAACAAGACTAGAGAAGCTTGAAGCAGCTTTAAAACCCTAAATGAGAGAAGAAGAAGGAGGAGGCAATGGAATTAAGATTTCGCTAGTCAACATCTTGTCGTGGCGCCCTGTTCTGCATGGCGTTCATCGCGTTCGGCAGTAGCGCCCTTGCCGCGCCCCTGCCGGGCGGAACCCTCGACCCAACCACCATACCCAAGTACGTAACACCACTGGTCATTCCACCGGTCATGCCGGCCAGCCCGGCGGCGGCCGGCACTTATAACGACCCGACCGCCTTTGGCGGGGTGGTCGGCGCCGGCACCCAGAACGCCAGCGCCGACTACAATATTGCCGTCAGGCAATTCCAGCAGCAGATCCTCCCCGGCGGCGTCTGGAACACGGTCAATGGCCGTTGCGACACTTTCGCTCCATCCACCGTGTGGAGCTACGGGCGGGCCGAAGATACGCTGCCGACCAACTTTGTCGCACCGGCGCCCTTGGCCGACGGCGTCTCCTTCAACTATCCGTCCTTTACTGTTGAGGGAACGTCCAACTCCTCGGCCACGGTACGCTGGATCAATGACCTGGTGGCAGATCCGTCTACCTGCGCTTCTTCCGGATGCCGGCCCGGAATGTGCGTCCCTGCCGCACCTGTTCAGGGTCGACCAGACCTTGCATTGGGCCAACCCGCCGGCAACCAACTGTGCCATGGGCGCACCAAACCGGACCGACTGCGAAACCCATAACCCCGATCCGTACCTCGGACCGGTACCAATGGTCACCCACGTTCACGGCTCACACGTCAACTCCTTAAGTGACGGCTATCCGGAAGCCTGGTGGTTGCCGGCCGCGAGTGACATCCCCGCTGGCTACTCCAATACCGGCAGCTATCTTCACGGAGTACAACATCAACGGCACAGATCCCAACCTCGTGCCCGGTTCAGCGTTCTACAGCTACGAAAACGACCAGCCGGCCACCACCCTCTGGTATCACGATCACAGTCTCGGCATCACCCGGCTTAACGTCTATGCCGGCCCGGCCGGCTTCTGGCTGCTGCGTGGCACCCCGGCTGAATAATGACGGTGCTATCGATGGCTCGTCCGGCCTGGCCGGCTGTCCTGCCCGGTCCGGCCCCGGTTGACGGCGCTGGCGATCCGAACTTCGACGCCAACTATCGCGCCACCATCCGCGAGATCCCGATCGTTATCCAGGACCGCTCCTTCAACGCTGACGGCTCGCTCTTCTACCCGGACAGCCGTGCCTTCTTCGACGGCTATACCGGCCCCTACATTGGCAATCCTGCTCTGGGTAGCGACATCCCGCCGGCCTGGAACCCGGAAGCCTTCTTCAACACCATGGTGGTCAACGGTAACACCTGGCCGGAACTTGAAGTGGCCCCGGCGCTCTATCGCTTCCGTTTTCTGAATGGCTGTAACTCGCGCTTCCTGAACCTGGCGATGTTCGAGATATTCTGCCCGCGCCACCCGGAGCACGCCAGGAAACGACAACGCTCCACTCGGCACCGAATTGCCCTTTATCCAGATTGGTGGCGACCAGGGTTTCCTGAGCCAGACCGGTCGTGATTAAAACCGGCGATGTCGCGCCTGCTGGCCGTCAAGGGATCTTTCCGCGCACTCTCAACCCCGGCCCCGACCGCAGACAAGCGCTACTGATGGCACCGGCCGAGCGTGCTGATGTCATCGTTGACTTCAGGGGCCTGCCCAGCGGCACGGTCATCAGGATGATCAATACCGCCCCCGACGCGCCCTTCGGTGGCTTCCCTGATCCCGCTGTTGCCGATCCGACCACCTCCGGCCAGATCATGCAGTTCCGCGTCAACTCAGATCTCACTCCAGGCGAGCGACAGCCTCACGACGCCTCACCGGAAAATCTTGTGCTTAACAACGAGTCACTGAGTCAACCGCGTACCGGTCCAAGCTGTCGCCATGTAACTCTCAACGAGTCCGGATCGCAGCCAGGTCTGCGTGAGCGTTGACCTTGCAGGCAACTTCACCGTCCTCGCTGCAGCTCGCTGAACCCGACCCGAACTTTTCCTTGACAACTGCAGCAAATCCCGGCGGCGACGCCGATGGCTCCCAAGCAGGCTCTACTCGGCAGGATCAGTTCGCGACACGACAACCGGTGCACGTGAGTCGCTCTCGCTCAAGTGGGGCGAAGCGATCACCGAAAACCCGGCATCTGAATGCCACCGAGAACTGGCGCATCTATAACGCCACCGAGGATGCCCATCCGATTCACCTGCACCTCGTGCGCTTCCAGATCATCAACCGCGGTGAACTCGATCCGGCCAATGAAATTCGTCCCGGGCACAGACGCGCATATGGCAGACTTTACGAGCGCGGTTACAAGGATACGCTGATTGTCTATCCGGGCGAGTATCGCCACCATCCGTGCCACCTTCGACAAGGCCGGCCTCTACGTCTGGCACTGCCACATCCTCGAGCACGAGGATAACGAGATGATGCGTCCCTACACTCGTTGGTCTCTAAGCGCTTAAACCTAACCATGCATCCTCACTCAGGGCCGCTCTTCGGAGCGGCCCTTTTTTTATTCATGCTCGCGAGTCCCTTGCCTGACCAGGCGCAGGCAGACCCCATCTCTGAACCCGTCGATCGCCCTTTGAAAGCTTTAATGCCATCGATAATATTGCATACTATGAAATGATTATTCCATATAAGGTGTGGAGTGATGGTTGTCATGCATTCTCCGCGATGCGACGAACTCGGATTTTTTCTGTTTGAACAGATCAAGGGGCCGGGCTCCGGGGAAGGAAGACTCCTCCGTCGGGGATGACTAGGACTGCAGATGATTTGGCGGAGGTTGCCGAAATTTGCGCCGGCTATACCCTGTGCCTGATTGTAAAATCTTTCATCTGGTAGATGACCTTGCCATCCACCGACAGGTAGCCATCCGCCTTCAAGAGCCGTCTGTTCATCATCAATCGAGGTGACCACCGCCTCGACCAGAACCTGGTCGTTGCTGGGGATGATCTGGCCGCGATAATTCCAGCTGTGCTGCTCGCCCAGGGCGATGGTTTCAAGAACCGCTGTCGGCATCGCCTCCCCAGCGCTTGACCGCAACCACCTTGAGCAGTTGCAGGAAGGACTCGAGCCCGAGGGAGCCGGGGCAGACCGGGTCCTGATAGAAGTGGGCCTTGAAGAACCACTCTTCTGGATCAACACGCTTGCTGCCGCGGAATAAAGCCGAGACCCTGCCGGGCCGCCGTCGGCGACGAACAGCTCGATGCGATCGATCATGCGCAGCTGCTGCTCCGGGAAAGGCGCTTGCGTCGGATAATCGAACCGCTCGGCGCGGGCGACTTCCTCGGCACCAGGCTGGTAGGGTTTGCGCTTCGCGCACGCCGACCTGCTGGGCCAGTGATTCTGCCGAGAAGAAGCCGAAAACCGTATCTCCGGTATAAACCGGCCCCTGCCGGTCGCTGATTTCGAAATCGTAACTCTGGATAATCATGCCGCCGCTGCTGGCAATGCGGGTGATCTTGACCCGGGTGGTCAGCGTACCCGATTCGGCGGTGACCGGGCGATGCTGGATGGCGTTGCCGTCGAGGTTGCGGAACTTGAGGTCGGTCTCACTGGTCAGCGCAGAGCCGAGATAGGCGGCCAGCCAGCCGCAGGGCTGCAGGCCGGTTTCGAGCAGGACACTGAACGGCATCTCCGGCTGCCGGCCGGCCTTGAAATACCAGGCATCGTCCGGGCACATCGTACTCCGCGACACAGCGTTGCCCCCTCAACCAGCTTGAACGGCTCGCCGGTGACGGCGACGATGCGGTCGAGGAACTGGAACGGCGGCCTCGGCAGACGGGCAATCTTGCGCTCGCTGGTCGAAAACCCGGTAGGGTTCACCGAACGCCTCGGAGGGGTTGCCGGCCGAGAAGGCCAGGATCTTGTCATAGTCGTATAAAGCACGGCGACTGGGGACTGCGGGGCTGAGGACTGGTAGGGTACTGTCTCCGCACAGTGGACAGTCCCCGACCACAGCCTTCAACCTTCTCGCGGGTCAACCCGGCCAGGCGGATCGACATGTTCGGGATCTCGACGATCGGCTTGCCGTCGGCAAACATCAGGGCGTCGACGATGGCAAAAGGCTCAGGACCGTAGCCGAGCTCCTTGATGCTGACCTGGTAGGTCACGGTCCTGGTCGTCTCGATGACCTGGCCGCGGCATTTCAGGCCGCTGTCGACCCCGGGAACCGGTTCGCACCAGGTCGTGCCCGTCTTCACCGACCCAGCCCATGCGCAACAGGTAGATGCGCAGGGTGTGCATGCAGCACTCGTACATCAGGGTGCCGGGCATGACGTTGTCATCGCAGAAGTGGCAGGTCAGAAACCAGTCGTCGGGGTGGATGTCCATCTCGGCGCGAATCTGGCCGAGACCGTAGCGCCCGCCTTGCGGGTCGAGCTCGATGACCCGGTCGACCAGCTTCAGGTAGCCGCCCGGCAAGGTGTAGGGCTGTCGTCAGGCGGCAGGTCAGCGAAAGCGCGCGCCGAAGGCCGTGGCAAGATCGCCGGCATAGATGGCATCGACCTGGGCTTCATCGTAGGACTCCACGGCCATGGGCGCCAGGTCCCGCCAGTCATCAGGCCTGATGCCGGGCTGCGGCATCAGATCAAGCCGGGTATGGACGATGCCCTTGCCGGCGGCCAGCTCCTGCCCGGTAAAGAAGCCGGCGCAGCCGTTCTGCATCGACAGCAGGGGCTCGCCGTTGACGGTGCCTTCGAAGTTGAAACGGAACAGGTAGGTCTGGTCCTGGCGGAAGAAATGATCGATCTTGATATCGTAACGGATCACGTCGCCGGGCACAGGCAGAGCCACGATGAAAGGTCACCACGGCATCGAGCAGTCGGTAGACCGCCTTGCCCTTGCTGATGAAATCGATCCCCAGGTAGCCGGAGAGGAACAGGTCGGCCTGGCCGGCCTCGACGGCGATGCAGGTCGGGATGCGTCCGCCGTCGAGGTACCAGCGATCGGCGGTGACATCATGCTCGGTCACCACCCGGCCACTGGTCATGGAGCGCGGCTCGCCCTCGACGGTCATGATGCGGTCCACCAGCATCAGCGGCTCATCGGGCAAGCGGACCCGGGTCGGATAAGCTATCGACTTCGGCAAACTCCGGACCGAGCATCTTGGCGATCGAGCCGATGGCAAACTCCATGCACATCTCACGGTTGAAAAGCGGAGGCTGGGGGCTGGGGACTGGCGGACTGGTGAACATTTTCGCGCATTCCCGGGTTCTGCGTTCGCCTCGGCGTCCCCGTCTGCGCGGACGGCTCACAACTGGAATCGCTCACCATTGACCACCATCTTCTGCAACAGGACATCTGCAGGTTGATGTTCTCGGTCAGCGTCTGCTCCATGGTGCGGGCAAATTTCAGGTAGGCTTCATGGGTTTTAGCGTTCAACGCTGCCGTTTCAGCCATCTGCGCCAGCAGCGGGATCTCTGGCGACATCCTGGGCCTGGGGGCTGGAGGTCGGGGCCTGGATGGGGACTGTCCCCTTAATGGGACTGTCCAGCCTTGCTGTTGACCTTCTCGTCCCACGTCCCGTATCTCGCGTTCCTCGGGTTCAGCAACGGTCTTTTCCGGCATTGGAGCAGGAGTGAACGCCGCCCCACCAATCACCGTTTCAATCCACGGCCCGGCAGCTTTTTCAGGAATCGCCATGCTTGCCGGGTAGAGGGCATCAAGGTTGACCGGCACCCGCTCCGCCAGGCAGTTGGCCAGCAGGCGCAGGATCAGTGAGGTGGCCTTCTGCCCGGGATAGCAGGCCGCCCGGGTCATGTGCGGTTTGGCTTCGAGGATGTTGCCGATCATCCGGCTGCAGGAATTGCCCGGCCCCATCTCGAGGAAAATCCGCACTCCGTCGGCATAGGCCTGCTCGATGACCCTGGTGTAATCGACCGTCTCCAGCGCCTGGCCGAGAATCACATCGGCGGCGCTGTCAGTAGTGACCGGGTAACTCTTGCCCAGGTTGCAGCTGTAAAAAGTGATATCTTCAGGCGCGGTCACCGGGAAAAGATGCAGCTCCCGGTAAGCTTTGGCCACCGGCTCGGCGACCTCGCAATGCACAGTCGTCACGCCACGCAAGGGAAAAGAAGTGCCCTTTGACTTCGCGGGCCAGTGCCTCAACCTGGCGCACGCTCACCGCCGACCACGCACTCCTTGTGGGTATTGATGATCAACAGATAGGCCTTGTCTTTGCCGGCCAGCGCCTGCCTTCACCTTCTCTGCAGGGACATCGACCAGGCCGAGGACCCAGTCGACCTGTTCGCTCTTTGCCAGGTTCCAGACCTTGCGGGCGGCCCTGCATTCACCGGCAAGTTGCTCGGTAAAAAGTGTCGACTCATTGAGCCTTTGCGACATGCCGTCACGGTCCTGCCAGGCACCGAGAGAAAAGAGCCCGGCCGATTCGCCGAGGCTGTAACCGCTGACCACACTCGGCTCAACAGCCAAAGCTGCGCACCAGGTCGCTGACGGCGGTGCCCAGGGCAACCTGGCCTATAACCAGGGAGTTATGGTCATCATGCAACGTCTCGGCCAGTTCGGCTTTCCAGAAATGCTCAGGCAGAAACTGCCGCGCCAGGAACTTGCTCATGCCATCCTGGTGACTGTATATCGCCGGCCAGCGGGCAGAGAGATCACGTCCCATGCCGGCAAAATGGTTGCCGGAGCCCGGGAAGATAAAGGCGATCTTGCCTTGCCTGGCGAGTGGCTGCGGGGAAAGAAAATGCGATCACGGAGACTCGTTGCAAGCAGCGTCCCGTTCATGCCATAGCCGCCCAACCCCTTATCCGGGCTGTCATGCAGGGCGAGAGTTGCATGCTCAAGCTGATCAAGAAGTTCGCGCGCGATGCGAGGCGACCATGGCCAGGCACAACAGGTTTTCCCGGTTGAGCCCCGTCTCACGATACCACTGTTGTGCGAGCTGTTCGATGCCGCCATCAGGGGCCATAGCGACAAAATCCTGAAGTTGCGTCATCTTCTTCAGCAGACCGGCAACAGAGTCCGCCTCGAGAACGAAGAGCCCCTCATCGAGAGCACCGAGCGGCCGGGCGAGAGTCTTGGACTTCGCCTTGCCGGTCTTGTCCTCAAATCCTTCCAGAACAACGTGGGAGCAGGTCCCGTCATGACCGAGGCCGCTAACCAGTGCCCTGCGCGGCCCCTCGGCCCGATTGCGCAGCCAGAATTGCGCCGCATCAGGAGCAATGAAGCTGCGCTTGCCGCGCACCCAGTCGTAGCGTAGCGCTTGCAGGTTGCGTAGCGGCGGTAAAACCTGTGCGTCCAGGCAGAGAGCCGCCTTGATCAGTGACGCCAACCCGGCCACCGCGCCGGTGTGGCCGACATCGGCCTTGGCACTGCCGATGTAGCAGGGATTTTGCGTCTGCCTGGCACCGAAAAATGTCACCGAGGGCCTTTGCCTCAAGGGCATCCTCAGAGACCAGGCCACTGCCATGGGTTTCCAGGTAACTGACCGACTCCGGAGCCGCCCCGGCTTCCAGGCTGGCCCGCTCAACAGAGAGGGAGTAAGCGGCAGCATCGGCGATTTCTTCTTCAACCTGGCCGCCGGTTGCTGTCCCAAGGCCCTTGATGACCGCGTAGATGTGGTCGCCATCCTGTTTGGCGTCATCCAGTCGTTTGAGGATAACTGCGGCGGCACCCTCACCGACCACGGTGCCATCGGCATGCTTGTCAAAAGGACGAGCCGTGCCGCAAGCTGAGAAAGGCTGGCGTTCATTTTGACCGAGGACCGCACGCAGATCACCGGCCATATCGGCAGCGCCGACTAGCGCCCGGTTGATGGCGCCTTCCTGCAAGGCACGGACCCCGACTTCGAGAGCCCGCAAACCGGAGTTCTCCTCACTCGACAGGGTGAAGCTGGGCCCGCCGACCTTGAACTCCTTGGCCACCCGGCTGGCAACGATGCTGCCGAGCGCCCCCATGACCCGGTTGGCACTTAAAGCCGGGCCGGCCGATTCGCGCAGGGCGGCGATCCAGTCATTGAGCTCCGTTGCCGAGAGGTCACGACCAAGCTGCTTAGCCCACTGGCGGGCCATTTTTTCAAGCCCCCAGCGAAAACTGAAGTTGGTGGCGTTAAGGTCCAGACCCGTACCGATGAAGACCCCGGTAAAGAGCAGATCTTCTTTCTTGATGCCGGCATCCTGCAGGGCTTCGTCGGCGACCTTGAGCATCAGGAGCTGCCGGGGCAGCATCTCCTCGACCTCTTTCGGCGGGATCCGGAAGCGGGCCGGGCGACAGTCTGCACTGCAGGAACATAAAACCCCTTGAAATCGGTTTTATTATAGCCTTTCTGCCTGAACCAGCGGCTCTCTTCCGCGCCCCACCAACGAGCAGGAAGCTGAGGTTCAACACTAGTTTCATCGCCTAAGAAACCGGCTACGCAGAGCAGGCAAGGGAATCCCAGGGGCCGAGATGAGCGCCCATGCCGACAATCGCAACCGGCTGGCTCTTCTTATTGAAGGAGGGGTGATAGGTGACTGAACTTTTTACCGGCTTGCCTGGGAACCCATTCCTCAACCAGGAGATGGGCGTTGATGCCGCCGAAGCCGAAAGCGCTCACGGCCGCCCGGCGAGGCTGCCCTTGCTTGCGCTGTTTCCAGGGCTTCGCCTGGCTGCAGGACACGGAACGGGCTTTTCTCCAGGTCGACACCTTTTGCCGGATGCGCAAAATTCGCGGTCGGCGGCAGGGTGCGTTCCTTCATCGCCAGCAAGGTCTTCATCAGGGCGGCAGAGCCGGCAGCCGTCAGCAGGTGGCCGATATTCGATTTCACCGAACCGATCACGCACTGCCCCGCTTCCAACCCTCGTTGCCCCAGAGACTCTTCAGGCTGGAGAACTCGACCACGTCGCCCACCGGGGTGCCGGTGGCGTGACATTCGATCATGTCAACATCAGAAGGCGACCAACCGGCCTGTTGATAGGCGGAACGCATCGCCCGCAGCTGCCCCTCCGAGGCCGGAGCCAGCAAGCTGCCGCCGATATCGTTGGACAGCCCGATGCCGCGAATCACGGCATAGATATGGTCTCCGGCGCGGACGGCATCTTCGGTCCGCTTGAGCAGGAACATGCCGCTGCCCTCGCCGACCACCAGGCCATCGCCATTGGCATCGAAAGGAGAACAGGTTCCGGAGGGAGATAAGGCATGCAGCTGGGAGAAGCCCATCTGGGTGTAGAGTGAATCAGGACGCGCCAGGCCGCCGGTGAGCATGGCATCGGCACGACCGGCCAGGAGTTCATCGACCGCCAGCTTGATGGCGTAGAGCGATGAGGCGCAGGCCGCATCGAGGGTGTAGCAGGTGCCGCCCAGGCCGAGGGCCTTGGCCAGAAGCCCTGCGGGAAGACCGGCAACGTAGCGGTTCAGGGGATCGACGCTCGGCAGCTCCGGTTGGCTGTCCGCATCGAGGACCTTTTCGGCGAAGGTGCGGCCGAGATAATCACGGGCCATGGTCGAAGAGTATTCGCTCGGCAGGGCCAGGTTGCCGATGATGACACCGATCTTCTGCCGATCAAGCTGGTCGATTCTGGCCATCGCTGAAAGCCTGATGACCGGTACGCAGCAGCAGGCGGTACATCGGATCGAGGCCGCTCAGGAAATCCGCATCGATATCGAGGCCGGCAATTGCAGCGGTATCGACCTCGTCATCAATGAAGCAGGCTTTCTTCGAGTAAATTTTGTCTGCAGCCCCGATTGCGGGTCAAAAGCTTCATCGGCCTCGAGCAGCCAGCGTCCTGGCGGCGGCTGACGGGAGGTGTCGACATTGCCGATAATCGTTTCCCAGAAACGGTCCAGGGTCGGCGACATGGGAAAAATGCCGCCGACCCCGACAATTGCAACAGATTTACCGTGCTTCATCCTCAGGCAACTCCCTGCAGTTTGTTGCGCTGGAAGCTCGCATTCAGCGAGGTGTCAATCACACACTGGTAATCTTCGATCCGGGCAACCAGGGCGCCGCTTGGCCGGGTCGACAAAGTCGATCTCTGCGGCCGCCTTGCTGGCGCTCTGGCTGGTGACGCGAATCCTGATCTCGGCACCGCTTTCCGGGAAACGGTCCAGGTACTGACGATATCGTCCGGCGAAAACCGGCAGGGAGCCTGACTTGTAACGCTCGAAGCTCCAGAGGATCATCAGCTGGAAGCTGCTGTCGAGAGCCAGGGGATCGGAGAGCCACGAGTTGCGCAGCGGCTGCTTGATCCATTCGGCCGGCAGCGGTGCCGGACGAACCATCGAAGCGATGCCGTCGGCAGAGCAGCCGATAACCTCACGGATACCGTGGAAAGTCCGGCCCGTGGAAAAGCCGGTCGGGCCGATAGACCTCCTCGATCGGTCGACTGTAGGCCGGCAGTTCGACCCGCTCCATGGCCAGCTTGCCTTCCGGCAACTTGGCGGCCAGAACAATCCTGGCGCGGGAGTGTACGAACTGCTTGCCGTTCGCTGCGATCCCTGAGAGTTCCACCGGCACGACATGCACGCCGCCGCTTTTGAAGGACTTGCCGGTCATCACCTGCAGGGTATGGGTTTGTCCCTGTTCCAGGGTGACGCCCTTCAACACCCGCAGGTCATTGAAGCCATGGAAGCGCAGGCCCGGATTGTTATGGATCGCGCCATGCGCCATCCATTCGATCATCACCGCCATCGGCAGAACCGCCTTGCCGTCGATGACGTGGGATTTGAGGAATGGGAACTGCTCGATCGAGACCTCCAGGTCGAAAGCCTTGGAGACATAGATGTTATCATGGGACTGGGACGGAGACTTCACTCGCCGCCTCTTCACGGCCACCGAGAATGACCAGTTCAACCGGCCCGCCCGAAGCGGTCGCGATTTCCTCAACCAGGTAGTCGGCACCCGCCTTAAGGTCGATGACGGCCACTCCTTCGGCGGCAAAAACTTTTTTCAGGGCCGGAGTCACCATGCCGCCATCCCACGGGCCCCAGTTCAGGGAAACCACGCGGCAATCAGGACGCTGCGCCGCTTCTTGCTGGGCCATCTTGTTGAGAATCTCGTTGGCCACGGCATAATCAACCTGGCCGGTACGACCGAAACGACCGGTCGATGAAGAGAACATCACCATGAAACGCAAAGAATCTTCATCTACGGCGGCCAGCAGGTTGCGCAGACCCAGAATCTTGGTGCCGTAAACCTGTTCAAACTGCTCTGCCGTCTTGTCCTTGATCAGGCGGTCGGCCAGCACTCCGGCACCATGGATCAGCCCCTTGATCGGGCCGTATTCTTGACGGATATCCTTGATGACGGCTGCAACAGCATCGCCGTCACGCAGATCAACCGAGCGATAGAGCCCCTGGCCTCCGGCCTCTTTGATGCGGCTCAAGCTGTCGCGAATTTCACGATTTGCGAGAATCTCCTGGCATCTGCGACCGACGTCTTTCGGCTTGAGAGGGCCGTCGGCATGAGCGATCACGGCTTTCTTGATCTCGGCTTCACTCTGCAGGCCTTCCAGCCAGGCCGGTTCAACCTGCGGAGCCTCACTGCGGCCGAGCAGCAGCAGGGTCGCGCGACTTGACGCCGCCAGGGCGATGGCCACCTCGGCAGTCACGCCACGTGCGCCGCCGCTGATCACGACCACATCACCATAGCTGACCGGCGATTCAAGGCGACTCACCGGAAGCGATTCTTCAACCAGGCTGAGGGTCTGCAGACCTGCCTTGCGAAAAACCGACCTCCTGGGCACCATCAACCAGCAGCTCGGCAACCAGCATCTCAGCCGTTTGCTTCGCGTCCGTCAAGTCTGCGGATAAATCAAAGGCCTTGCAGGCGACTTCAGGCCACTCATGCCCGGCCGTCTTGGCCAAACCGGCCAAGCCTCCCGAAAGGGCATCGCTCACGGCACCGCCTTCAGCCATACCGAAACAACCGTTCAAGCGTGAGACCGTTGCCAGAACAGCCCCGCTCTGGTCGGCCGCTGCGTTAAGGGCCGGTTCCGCCAGCTGCACCAGGCGGAAGGCGTTCTGCATAAACAGATCGTCGCTTCCGGCCTGCGGAGCGATCAGAATCAGTCCGGCCAGATTTTCACCCGGCACAAGATCATCGAGTTGGCCAAGGTTGATTTTCTCGGCATTCAGGTTTTGGGCGTCCAACTGCTGACAAAGAGCATCGGTCAATTCCGAGCCGTCATCACTGACCCAGACCAGGGCACCTTTTGCCAGGTTCAGCGACTCGCGCTTTCCTGAGGCTTGCAAGGGGACCGCTTTCAGCACCTTGCGTTCGACACCGCTGCCCACCGATGGCAGCTCGAGGGGTTCATCAGGCTTTGCCTCGGGTTCAGAGACACCGGAGACACTGGCGAGGAAGTCAACGATATGGCCCACGGTCTGCAGAGTGCCGAGATGCTCCGGCTTGATCGCCGGCGCTCCCGGCAACTTATCCTGCAGAGCGGAGAGGATTTCCACGCGCTTGATCGAATCGATGCCGAGGTCGGTGTCAAGAGCCATCTCCAGCTCGAGCATCTCCACCGGATAGCCGGTCTTGCTCGGCAATCACCTGCAGCAGGGTGGCCGCTACGGCCTCACGATCAAAGGCATTGCTGGAGGCCGACGGAGTTGCCGGCACCGCGCTCTTGCTGCCAGTCGCGGCGAGATGGTCAACGATCTGGCCAAGGGTCTGCAACACACCCAGGTCCTCCGGCTTGACCGCCGGAGCTTCGGGAAGCTTCTCCTGCAAGGCCGAGAGAATCTCCACGCGCTTGATCGAATCGATGCCGAGGTCGGTGTCGAGAGCCATCTCCAGTTCGAGCATCTCCACCGGGTAGCCGGTCTTCTCGGCAATCACTTCGAGCAGAACACTGGCAACCCGGTCGCTGTCGACAGCAGTTTCCGCACTTGCCTGAGATGCTGGAGCTGCGCTGGTCATCCCGGCGCTCAGGTGGTCGACGATCTGGCCGAGGGTCTGCAGCACGCCCAGGTCTTCCGGCTTGACCGCCGGGGCTTCGGGCAGCTGTTCCTGCAGCGCGGAGAGAATCTCCACGCGCTTGATCGAGTCGATGCCGAGATCGGTGTCGAGAGCCATCTCCATCTCAAGCATCTCCACCGGATAACCGGTCTTCTCGGCGATCACTTCGAGCAGGACACTTGCGACAAGGCTGCCGTCAACGGCAGGAGCGGAACCACTGCAGCAGCTTGGGCGACCAGTTGCAGGAGCCATGCCGGCACTTAAGTGGTCGATGATCTGGCCGAGAGTCTGCAAGGTGCCGAGATCTTCCGGCTTGACCGCCGGGGCTTCCGGCAGCTGTTCCTGCAACGCGGAGAGAATCTCGACGCGCTTGATCGAATCGATGCCGAGATCGGCATCGAGGGTCATCTCCAGTTCCAGCATCTCTTCCGGATAACCGGTCTTTTCGGCGATGACCGCGAGCAAAGTCGTGGCAACAGCGCCGCTGTCTGCAACGGGTGCTGCTGGCGATGCGGGAGCGGCAACAACAGGAGCCGCTGTCATACCGGCAGTCAAATGATCGATAATCTGGCCGAGAGTCTGCAAAGTGCCGAGGTCCTCCGGCTTGACCGCCGGGGCCTCCGGCAGCTGTTCCTGCAACGCGGAGAGAATCTCGACGCGCTTGATCGAATCGATGCCGAGATCGGCATCGAGGGTCATCTCCAGTTCCAGCATCTCTTCCGGATAACCGGTCTTTTCAGCGATCACCGCGAGCAGGGTCGTCGAGACCCTATTACTGTCAACAGCAGGGGTTGCAGCCGGAAGGAGGCAGTAGCAGTCACTGCGGCAACCGGAGCCGAGACAGGCGCTGGTGCAGGCGCAAGGGTCGCAGCCGCAGGCTGAACCGGTGCGACCGCTGAAACGGGGGCCTGGACAGTGGGGACTGTACGGCGGAAGCAGCAACAGGGTTCAAAGGCTGCCCCTGCATCAGACGATTCTGCTGCTCAACCAGGTGGAGGAAAGAGTGTGTCGCAGCCTCCTGGCCGGAGAGAAACTGTTGATGCAGACGCGAGGTCTGCTCCTGCAGGTTCTGCAAGGCCTGCATGCTCTGCCGGGTGATCTGCAGTGCTTCCTGCAGGGAACCGGCATCGGCAAGAACCGGGGACTGGGGGCTGGAGGCTTGAGGCTGGACGGGGACTGTCCCCGCAGAGGGACTGTCCCCTTGCACTTCGCGCCCCGCGTCTCGCATTCCGCTATCCGAAGGTCCTGTTTGCCGCAGACGGCAACGGCGGACGTTTCTGCGGACGCTTGAAGTAGTTGGCACCGGTCAACGGAATCGTCATGCCGGGCTTCTTGGCCTGCTTCGCCTTGACGTGTGCGGCATAGCCTTCATCCCAGCTTGACAGCGTCAAGCGGATAGCCCAGCGCGCTCAGCTGTGCCAGGGCACGGGCCAGATCGTTGATCCCCGAGCGCTTGCCGTTGGAGGCATCGACAGCGATCGCCTGGTAAGCACGTTCACCGAGAATCGCCTTGACCATGCCGGTCAAACGGGCACCGGGGCCAACCTCGAGGAAGGTGCGCATACCGGCGGCATACATCGCCTCAATCTCGGCGACAAAATCGACCGGACAAGCCAATTGGGCGGCCAGAATTTCGCGGGCCTTTTCGGCTGCCTCCGGATAAGCGTTGCCGGTGGTGTTGGCAATAGACGCTGGTCGACCGGTTTGCTGAATTTGATCTCCTGCAGACGTTCGCCAAAGGGCCCGCTGGCATCAGCGACCAGCTCGCTGTGGAAGGCCGCAGCGACCGCAGAGCTGCTTGTAACGCAGGCCTTGCTCATCGAGGAGTCTGGCGGCTTTTTCGATTTCAGCGGTCGCTCCGGAGAGGACGCCCTGTTCGGGAGTGTTGCGATTCGCCAGCACCAGTTGCAGGCCGGAATCTTCGAGAAACGCTTCAACCTTATCGAGAGGTGCAGAGACCGCCAGCATCGAACCGCGGTCGCCTTCACCGGCGGCCATCAGTTCACCGCGCAAACGCGAGAGCTGCATGCAATGCGTCAGCATCAAAATAACCCCGCTGAGCAGAGGGCGGTCAGCTCACCATAGCTGTGACCGGCAAAAGCCTCCGCAGCAACACCAAAGGAGGCCAGCACGGCGCGGGCACCGAGGCTGACAGCACCGAGAGCAGGCTGGGCAACTTCGGTTGCCTGCAAGTTTGCGCTGTTCTGATCCCTGGTCGCCTGGTCAAAAGCGGGGTGCGGATAGACGAGTTCGACCAAACGTCCCTGTCCGCCACCGCTATTGGTCCAAAAGGCACGGTCAGCCGCAGTGAAGGCCTCGAGGAACTCCGGGAACCGGGTCGCCAGGTCCTTGAGCATCCCCGGATACTGGGCGCCCTGGCCCGGGAAAAGCATCGCCAGCTTGCCGTCAAGCTCACCCTCGGCGAAGAAGCTGCCGTCGGGAGTGCTCCAGGATTTCTGGTCGCTGTTCTTACGCAGCATGGCCAGGGCACTTTTCACCTGGGCGGCAGGCTTGGATTTGTCTTTCTCCAGGACCATCAGCAACCGACAGGTCTGCTTTGCATCAAAGCTGTCGCGGCTCTCGGCAGCAGCC
This sequence comes from uncultured delta proteobacterium, assembly GCA_963769955.1. GTDB lineage: Bacteria > Desulfobacterota > Desulfuromonadia > Desulfuromonadales > BM103 > M0040. The sequence continues at coordinate 34,518 of CAVYNW010000012.1, read as the reverse complement.
AGGCGCAGAGTGTTCCACGCCGCATCTGCCGGGAAGTTTTTCAGGGCTGTTTCCAGGCCAGCTTTTATCGGCGGCACTGAAGGCCAGCGATCTGCACATCGCCCTGCCAGTCGGCAGCAGCTTTGAGCGGCTGGTATTCTTCGAGCAGACAGTGAAAATTGCTGCCACCGAAACCGAGCGCGCTGATACCGGCCCGGCGGGGATGGTCACCACGGGGAATCCAGGGGCGGGTCTCGGTGTTGACGTAGAAGGGAGAGTCCTTGCGCAGTCACCGTTTCCTGAGGCTTATTCAACCTTGATGGTCGGCGGCAGGGTCTTGTTGTAGAGCGCCATGGCCGCCTTGATCAGACCGGCAGAACCGGCGGCGGCCTTGGTGTGGCCGATCTGGGATTTGATCGAACCGATCGCACACCAGGGTGAATCAGCTTGGCCGAAGACGTCTTTCAAGGCCGACACTTCAACGGCATCGCCGACCTTGGTGCCGGTGCCATGAGCCTCGATCAGCTCGATGGTCTGCGGATCAACCCCGCCCTGCTCGTAGGCCCGACGCAAGGCTTTCTGCTGGCCGGCAGCGCTCGGCTCGTAAATCGCAGAGCCGCGGCCATCACTCGACGCACCGATGCCCTTGATGACCGCGTAGATTTTGTCGCCATCACGCTCGGCGTCGGCCAGGCGCTTGATGACGACGAATCCCCAGACCTTCGCCAAGGGTGGTGCCGTCAGCGTTATCAGCAAACGGCTTGGCGTGCCCGGAAGGCGACAGGGCCGGCGTCTTGCTGAAGCAGGTGTACATGAAGATATCGTTGAAGGTGTCGATGCCGCCGGTGACCACCATGTCCGACTTGCCGGCGGCCAGCTCCATCGCCGCCAGGTTGAGGGCGCTTAAGGAGCTGCCGCAGGCGGCGTCGACCACGCAGTTGGTGCCGCCGAAATCAAAATGCTTGCTGATCCGACCGGCGACCACGTTGCCGAGCAGGCCCGGGAAGGAGTTCTCCTGCCAGGGCACGTAAGAATCGCTGATGCGCTGCATGACATCTTCGGCAATCGCATCGGCGATACCGGCATCTTTCAAGGCTTCGCGCCAACGCGGGTGACCGAGTCGGGCACCGAGCGGCACGACCAGCTCCAGCGTTCCGGTAACACCAAGAATGACGCTGACCCGCTCGCGATCAAATTCCTTCTCGGTGGTGTAGCCGGCATCCTGCAACGCCTGGTCGACAGCGACCAGCCCGAGCAGCTGCGAGGTATCAATCGCCTCGAGGGCGTTGGGCAGCACGCCATATTCCATCGGGTTGAAATCCACCGGCGAGAGGAAACCGCCGTATTTGGCGTAGACTTTATCGGCAGACTTGGGGTCCGCATCAAAATAGTCGTCAGAGCGCCAATGAGTTTCAGGGACCTCGATGATCGCATCGCGACCATTCTTGATGTTGGTCCAGAAGGTTCCCTTATCCTCTGCCTGGGGAAACAGGCAGCCGATACCGACAATAGCCAGTGGCGTCGCTGCCGCAGCCTGCTGATTCTGTTCTCCGCTGTTTTTCTTCAACTGAGAAACTCCTTGATCTGTTCGATTTCCAGGGGTGCCGAAAGTTCTGCCTCGTCATCGAGGCACACCCCTTGAAGTTTAAGTTGGTTGGCCCGCATCAACACGGCCGCACCAAAGAGAATATTCCATGCCACAGTTGCAATTTTTCTTTGCTCGGGCGGTTCCAGCACAGAACCCTTGACCCATTCGTTAAAGGCTCCCATCGCCGGACCGCACCAGATCTGATAATCGAGCTTGCCGATCCGGCAACCCCGCTGATTGGCCCAGACCGGCGACTGGCCGAGATACCAGCGGAACACCAGCGCCATTTTATATTTCGGGATCACGCTCGGCCTTGGCCAGTTGACGGGGATCACGCTGGGTGAAAATAGCTGCGCGTCTCTTCCCAGACCTGGTCGAGGTCTCTTGCGAAACACCGTCTTTTCCAGTTTCTGCCGCTCTTCGACAGGCAGATCCTCAATGCTGCTGTGAGCCCGGTACAGCTCATAGAGCTTGGCCGCGCGCATGGAGAACATGGTGCCGCGCTTGATCACCTGGACATTGACGCCCATTTCGAACATGTCGCCGGACGGGGCCATGGTGACATCGGCCTGCCGGGTTTCGGCAAGCATCTGGCGCACTTCATCACAGGTTCCGGACTCAACACAGGCCTGGTTGATCGTGCCGGTCACCAGGTAATCGGCGCCCAGGGCAAAAGCCGCCACCGCAGAAGCCGGCGTGGCAATGCCACCGCCAAGACCGACACGCAGAGGCTGTGATAATTATACTCTTTCTGACAGGCATTCTTCTGCGCCTGGATCGTCGGAAACAAGTGCCAGGGCCGGACGGTTGTCGGTATGCCCCCCGGAATCCGACTTCAACCGTCACATCCTGGGCCATGGGAATCTCGGCGGCCACTGCGCCTGCTCGGCGGTCAGCTCGTCCCGATCGACCAGCTTCTGCAAGAAACGCTCCGGCGGTGGGGCAAAAAACGTGCAGCGACCTCCTCCCGGGAAATTTTGGCCATGATCCGATTCGGAGCGACGATCACGCCCTTCGGCATCGCGGCGGATACCATGGGTCCGGTAGCGCACCAGGGCAGGCGTCAGGGCGAGAAATGCCGACGCCTCCACCAGCTGTGATGCCACGGCGCAGATAAAGATCGACCAGGGCATTTTCCAGCTCCGGTTCGTTGGGGCTGTGAATCAGGTTAAAGCCGTAGGATCAGCCCGGTGCAGGAGCTTTCCAACCGATCAATCGCCGCCTCGACTTCCTCGACCAGGAGCCCTGCGGCACCAAAGAAACCAAGCATACCGGCCATGGGCCAAAGCCTCGACCATGGCCACGGAGCTGATCCCCTTGGCCATGGAGCCACCCACGTAAGGATAGCGAATGGCGTGATCCCGACAGAAGTCTGCATCACCAAGCTTTTCCATGGGCAGGGCAGCGCCATGCCGTTAAAGACCTGCCCCTCGCCGCTCCTGCAGCGGGGTGCCAGCTGTGCCAGTCATCACCCGGGTGTCACACCCCTGTGCCAACAGGTAGAGGGGCTGGTTGATACGGCGCAAAGCAGTGGCCAAGGCCGGCCCTGCAGCCACCTGCTCACCGGGAGCAAACACCCCCAGAGGGCTCTGATATTTGTGTTGCGACTCTTGCAAAAGACACTCCCTGAAGAGATTGTTCAAACATTCTTGATGCCGCCGTTCGCAAGGCTCAATCCTGCCGTGTTCCTGAAGACAATTTTTTATTTGAACAGAACTGTTGAGTATAGTTTTTTTTACCTCTGCGTCACAAGGATTTATAACCAAAAAATGGCCATTTCATGCGGTTTTACAAGACATTTACAAAGATTTCGTCCCGGAAAGCAGCAATCTGAAGATGCGAACGCATAAAAAACGGCCAAGCTGTCTGTGCAAGGACCGCACAAGCAACAAGCATATCAAGCCTTTTCATCAAAGCTCGAAGATTGGCCGAAGAGTCATCAAACAGAGCCATGATTTCTTTTATTAATTAATCACTTAGACTAACAAAAAAAGAAAACAGATTCACTTGCCAACCATCCGGAAAGGGATAAAATTTGTTTACAGGGTGAACAGCTAAAACAAGCCCTGTCTATTTCGGGGACGGGCACCTTTAAGAAAGGGGTGATCGACCATGTTACCGATTCGTTTAGATCCGATGCGGGAACTCAGCACCCTGCAACGCGAAATGGATGATCTGTTCAAGAGGATGTTTGGCTCAAGCCGGGAAATCGGTGAGGGTGGTATGCTAACAGCAGCACCAACCGTCAACAGCTTCATCAAGGACGGCGTGTTTCACCTTGAAGCAGAACTGCCAGGAGTCGACGCAGACAAGCTGGATGTCCGGATGGATGACGGCAACCTGGTGATTCATGGCGAGCGTCGCACCGAACACAAAACCGAAGATGTCAACTACCTGCTCAAAGAGTCAAGCTTCAGCACCTTCGAGCGTCGCATGGCCCTTCCCAGCAGGGGCCGATATCGAGAAAGCCCACGCTACTTACCAGAACGGCATGCTCGAGGTAACCATGCCGATTAATGAAACAAAGTCGAGTGGCCGCAAGATCCCCATCGAGGGGGTTAAAGCCGGCAAGAAGAGTAAAGAGATCCACTAACTAATCACAGATAACAAACCGCCCGTTCCCGGCCCTGGACAAATGTCCAGGGCCTTTTTGTATTCAGCGGGGACAGTCTCTCGCGGACTGTCACCGGTTTTGCACCAGATGCATCAGCAGACAAGCGACAGTCCCCATGCGGAGACAGTCCCGAGGCTACCAACCACCACCGCCGCCACCGCCACCACCCCCGCCAGAAGAACCGCCGCCACCGGAACCGGACGAAGAACCAGGCGCTGCCGACGAAGACGACAGGGCCGAACCGAGCGAGCTGTCCCAGGGAGTTGACTGAAATTACCGAGATTCTGCAGCTGCCAGTTGTGACCATGATACCAGATCGGCCGGTAGTGCTCACCGCGCTCCTCCAGGCGCAGCAAACAGGCCGGCGAAACGTTCCATCCAGTGCTGTTCGACGCCGAGAGCGAGAGCATAGGGGAGAAAACGCTCAAAGAGCTCAGGAGTCTTCTCCGGAGGATTGCGAAAATTCATCTCTTCGCGCTCGGCAACCTCGAGAAACTGCCGAAAGCCTTCCAGCTCGTCGAGCAAGCGACGACCGGCCCGGGTCGGTGCCTTGAGCAGATGATGGAAGAGCAGGTTGATAATAATGGCAGAGATCAGCAGACACAGGAATCGTCACCGACACCTGACTGCCCAGAATCCAGATCACGGCAACCTCGGCGCCGAAAAACGGCAGGGAAAAGCAGGTAATCAAGACAGCTCCGACCGTGTCCAGAGGCGAGTCTGAGGCTATGCCAGGCATGCCAGACCTTCTTGCCCAGGGAAACCACGCCAAACGTCCAGAAGGTCAGCCAGACGGAAAGGAACAGCCCCGTCATCTTCTGCTCCATATTCGGCAGACCGTAAACCACTCCGCCATAAATCAGCACCGAGAAGAGAATCCCCGGCAGCAACCACCCCCGGTTGCGGAGGAAATAGAGCTTTTCACTGTTCCTGCCCAAAGCCGCTTCATGCGCTTTGAGCGCCTTGCGAATCGTCGCATGCTTGCTTTGCTTCAGGGTGATCGATGTCCCTTTCAGACCACGAAACAGGTGTTTCAGGATCGCCTTTTCGCCAGCCGCCAGGCTCTTCTGGCGAATGACTGGTCCGGGTCAGGGTGTACTCCCTGCCCTCCTCTTTGATCTCAACCAGGCCCTTGACCGCAAGGTTGACCAGAGCCGCGGCAAAGGTCTTGTGATCATAGCCCATACGATCGACATACCGTGAAGTGCCCGGAGACAAGCCGACCGGAGGCTCATAGCGGGTGATCACCACACCGGCTTCGGGATCACGCCCGACCATGACCCAGGCCAGCAGGTAGTAGGCCAGCAGCAGCAGAGAGACCAATCAGCAGGATCACCCAGCTCTGGTTGTCACGCAGCAGGAAGTTGATCTCCTCGCGACGGGTCGGCTCATGGACATAGCCTTTGGGCCAGGAGACCACGATCGTCAAGCCCTCACCCCTGGAGAGGCTTCGTGTCGTCTCAAAACGCACGGTACCGTCATAATCAACAGAAGTGCTGTAATCCTGGCCCTTTGCTCCGAGCGGACCGGTGTAAGCCTCCGGCGTAAGCTGCTCAGCGCGCAGCCCATCGAGGAAGAGTGACGCGGGCGCTGACCGAATCGATCGGCAAGCTCCAGTGGTTACCGGTCACGTTCCAGTAGAGCTCATCGTGATCGTCAAAAAAACCAAGCTGGCGGTTGGTTCGATAGGTGATGCGCGTAAGTGTAATCGCCCTTATCAAGGTAGACATTCTTGTCCCCCAGGTAAACCCGCACCCCATTGCCCTGGGTTTTGCTGTGCCAGTTCTCACGGTGGCCATCACGCCTGGCCTCACCATTTCGAAGCCGACCCGGTAGCGGTTGCCGAAACGATCCTTGTAATCAGTGGGGAAATCCCGGTAGATGCCGCGCTTGATCTCTTGCTGCTCGGCACGCACGCGGATGGTTTCAGTAACCTGCATCGATGCCGTCGGCAAAGACTTCGATATCGCTCTGGTAATTGAGGATGCGCTCTTCCGCCATCGCCGCCGGGACAAGAACCAGCAAGATAACCAGCGACAAAACAACGCGACAGATCATGGCAAAAGCTCCGGAGAATTCTTTTCCGCTGCGTCATCGAGCTCAAAGAAGGGTTGCGGGATAAAGTTGAAAACACGGGCAAGCGAGCAGATCGGGGAAGGAACCGATCCGGGTGTTCAGGTTACGCACGGAGCCGTTGTAGAAACGGCGGGCATACTGGATATGGTTCTCGACTTCGGTCAATTCGCTCTGCAGCTGCAGAAAGCTCTGGTCAGCCTTGAGCTCCGGATAGGCTTCGACAAGCGCCATCAGACTGCGCAGGCCGCCGCCGATCTGTGATTCAATGGCGGCCTTTTCGCCGACATCACTGACCTGCCCCGTCCGGCCGCGCAGCTCGATCAAAGTCTCCAGCGTCGACCGTTCGTAGCTCGCATACTGCTCCACCGCCGCCACCAGCTTCGGGATCAGGTCGTAGCGCCGCTTGAGCTGCACGTCGATATCGCTCCAGGCGGTCAAGACCCGCTGACGATCTCGCACCAGGCGATTGTAGATAAAAACCGCCCAGACAACCAGAGCCAAGTATGGGCACAAGCAAGATCTTCATGGTTTGATCCTTGAATGTTTTTAAGCAAGGCTCTTGCCAAATACGCATTGATTCTATGATGTTACCCTCGCCGTTGCAAGCATCTCAAGCCGTGCAGCAGCAACCCTGAGGTAAACCTATTCACACTCCGTCCGTCTTAATACACAACAACATTGCTGCAGCACACAACAAGAAAGGACGAGACCATGAAAAGAATAATCCCGATCACAGTAACTCTTCTCCTGGCGTTTTTCGCCACCACGGCATTAGCCGATCGTGGCCACGGCCGAGGCAATCAGGACTATTATTCAACACAGGGCGATCGTATCGACCGACACCTGGATCGCGTGGGCAATCGTATCGAGAGCCGCTTCGAACACAAGGCGGACCGTGCCGAGGCAAAAGGTAAATATCGCCAGGCCAGGCACTTCCGTGCCAAAGGTGAACAGATTAACCGCCGCCTTGATCACAAAGGCAACTGGATTCGCACCCGCCACACCCAGCACAGGCATTACAACAGCTACGATCATCGCCTTGCCTATGTGCAGCCACGGGTCATATACCGCAGCCACATTCCTTACAACAATCGCTTTGGAGTTGTCATCAATCAACCGGGCCTCTGGTTCGGTGGAAGCTGGCACGATTAGCAGCCCGTCCGACGCTGAAGAGCGCGACGGTCAACGGTGGCAGGCTGCCCCTGAATCAGGGGCAGCCTGTTCATTGACCGGGGCGGCTGCCAAGAGGTTGCTCTATGCAATCGGGATTGCTCTTTGCCCCATCTCTGCTAGGCTTGAAAACATGAAGACTCTTGGAAGTTTTTTTCGATTACGTCTGACCCTGGTGCTACTTCGGTACCGTGCGTACCGACCAACTGCGCGAGGAGTTTGACCTCGACATCCGCTGGAGCATGTTCCCGCTCCACCCGGAGACTCCCGATGAAGGCCAGTCCCTGGAAGAGCTTTTCGCCGGCCGCTACGACATCGAGGCCTTGATGCAGCGTTGCAAGCAGGTCGCTGCAGAGCTTAACCTGCCCTTTGGCGAGCGTACCCACACTTACAACAGCCGCCGCGCCCAGGAGTTGGGCAAATGGGCCGAGGAGCAGGGTGCGGGTGAAGCCTTCCACATGGCCGTTTATCATGCCTATTATGCTGACGGCTGCAATATCGCGCTGCCAGTTAAGCTGGCAGAAATCGCTGAATCCGTTGACCTTGATCCCGATGCAGCCCTTCAGGTCATTGAAAAGAATAGCTACGCGACACAAGTTGATGAGGACTGGCAGCGGGCGCGAGAATGCGGAGTGACGGCTATCCCAACCAGCATTTACCAGCAACAGGCACTTGTGGGCTTCCAACCCTATTCACATTTTCGTCGGTTGATTGAATTGGCCGATTAACCAGTTGCCCCTCGCTACGCTTGAGGGAAAACGGAAGGGACCAACCTCTTACCAGCCAGAAAAACGACCTTTAGTCACAACAGGCTGACAAGAGAGGCATAAGCAAGACAAGGAAGGACAATCAAGATAATGGGGACAGTATACTTAGCATGCACTTAAGTACACTGTCCCATTTTGTTTAAAAGGATGTGAAGATCCGTGCAGTGGATCGGCCAGGGGCCTGCAGGTCCAGATCAAGGAAATAGCCAAAAGGGGTCTGCCAGACCTCGTACCCGGCACCGCGAAGGCGCTCCTCAGTCACGCGTCAACAAGGCCTTGGTGAATTCCGCCGAGGCTTTTGTTTCTGCCAGATGTGAAAAAGTGTGCATGACAATACGTTGAGTCTCGTTCTTACGCGCCCCCCACTTGAGGTTTTTCACCAGCTTCTTCTCTACCCCCGCAGCATTCTCCTCATCAAATTGTTCGGCGTGAATCAAACCAACCACCGCAGCATTGATTTCACCGGGTTCATGGCAATCCGGTTCCTCTTCGAGAGTTTTAACCGCAGGGTTGTAGGCAAATCGATCGGTGTAAAGCATTAAAAGTTTCATAACGACCTGACGTCGGTCCTTTCATCAAAAGCTTTAAGAGGTAGACTTAAAGCGTGTCCTTGCGAAACAGAAAAAGTGAATTAGAAAAGTCAGCAACGCAAATCCATCATTATTTATATCAAAGGATCAAAGAGACAAGGCTTTACAGAATCTTTACTGAACCATTCTTATCTCTTTACAGTGACCTGCTATTATCATGTCACGTTGCACTCACGCAAAGAGGACTAATTCACCATAGGTTTAACATTAACGAATACGAAACCAGGCAAAACAGCAATTTATTTCAGTATTGAAATGCTTTAGACTCCTCCCACTTTAATTGATGAAATTATCAAGTGGGGTAAAAAAAAGAGAGAAGGCCAATAATCATAGATTTTGATATCTCTGAAACCGCGCAGGACTAGATAATGGTCCCAAAAGATTTTTAATTTATCATGAGAACTTGACCATCGACAGACTTATGATAATTGTTTATTAAACAGCTTGTAATTGGACGATTACATAAGCGGTCAACACCAACAACATCTAAACAACCTAAGGAGATGGATCATGAAAAAACTTGTACTTCTTCTTACCGCAGTCTTTATGGTCGCCTCACTTTCGGCATGCGCTCCGATGGGTGGCAATGACGGCATGAAAGTGAAGTGCCCGGCATGTGGTCATGAGTTTAATACTGGTCAACCCCTAGCAGGCTAACACCAACACAGATTGTTCGGCATGCGCTGCGATGGGTGGCGATGACGGCATGAAAGTTAAGTGTTCTGCCTGTGGTCATGAGTTTGAGATCCTCAAACACTAGAGACGCACAGACCAGACAAACGGCACCCCACCATAAGGTGAGGGTGCCGTTTATCTTTATTCGAGATAATTACAATCGTCTTTAATATCTATCCACATTCTCTCTCAACCAGTCCAAAATGCTTGCCAATCAGTTGGCTTCTGTGATAAAAATCCCGCTGCAATTACTAAATAACTGAAACGGGATGTAGCGCAGCCTGGTAGCGCACCTGCTTCGGGAGCAGGGGGTCGCTGGTTCGAATCCAGTCATCCCGACCAGTATTTACAAGGAGCGACCTTCCCGGGGTCGCTCTTTCTTTTTGTTCTCCGGTCCTATTCTGGTCCGAAGTACTTCTTCAAAGTGACAATTTGAGTGTTCAGGAATGTAGTGTTTGCGTGTTCCGGGGCGGGGTTTTGTCTCCGGGGCATCTCCGGTACGTCTCTGGGGCGTTTGGGGAAAGTCTGGGGCGATTCGTAGTGGGGGCGGTAGGTGGACAAACTCCTTGCTGATCAGAGGCGGTGAACACCTTGTTGGTAACAACATAAATATTCCCATCATCAAATCATTGTGTTAGTGTTTGTTTATGCCTAGCGTGTATGGGGAAAACCATTAGTGGTTAACTCCATCGGGATGTGAGTCACGTCCTGCCTTTATTTTTAGCTTTCTAATGGCGTTCTTTTTTGTAGCCAAAAATGCCAGTCAGCATTTTCACCCACAAAAAGAACGCCTGCGCTTCGAGTAGGCATGTTAAAATTACACCTATCCCACCCGCACAGCTCAGTATCCAAAAGCATTCTACATCTCAAGGGTGCAATAGAATCTTCCCTTGTCCACCGTCCCAAAAAAACAAATAGGTTTGTCTTCCTGTGTGGTGCAAACAAAAAGAAGAATGAAATATCAGAGAGGCGCAAAGCCCTAATTGCGTTTGCCTCAAAAAACCTCCCTCACAATAAGTTTTTTCTAGCTGAAAAGGTTTTTACTTTCCTTAGCGCAGAAGGGCACAAAGGGAACTTAATAGACATTGAGAACCAAATTTCAAGGTTTTCTGATCATATTTTAATTATATTAGAAAGCCAAAGTGCCTTTGCAGAGCTAGGGGCATTTTCTCATGAAGAATTAAGAAAGAAGTTGATTGTAATAAACGACAAGAAATTTGAAGATGCTGAATCTTTCGTTAACCTTGGCCCAATTAAAGCTATAGAAGAGGTCTCAGGAAAAAACCACATTCTTAATTACAAGATGAAAGACGATGGTGTTCATTCTCTTGATGGATAGGGGAAACGTTTAGCGGGCTTTTTGAGCTTTTGAAAAAACCAATCAAGCAAAAAGAAGAGCCCATCGCAACTAGCTCTCTAAATCCAGGCAACATCTTTTGATAGAGACTCAGTAAGTTTTGTTCATGACTTAGTTTATTTTGTTGGGCCAGCACTCTACAAAGAAATCATTTTAGTTCTTGAGAATCTTTTTGGTGACAATAATTACAAACCACTTAGGGAACATTTGGGACTGCTTGGAGCTTTCGGTGCAATAGACAAACAAAAGACTTCACTTAATCACAGTAAATTCAATGAGCCCCTACTAAATTATCATATTGACACTGATATTATAGTTTCTACTTTTAGAAATTTTCTTCAGAAAAATAGTGCAAAAAGATTTTATGCTGCTACGTGATAAAATAATTAAAGATCTCAAAACACCTGAGTCACTTATTGATGAAGCTTTAAGCTATGCTCAAAGAAGAGTAAAGATCTTCAAGATCGAAAAAAAGAGTGGTGGGACAAGACTTATCTCACAGCCAAGCAATAAGCTAAAAATTATTCAATATTGGCTTATAAACAACCTATTTAAAAAAATAGAAATACACGAATCCGCAATTGCTTACAGAGAAGGTCTTTCTATTTATGATAATGCAAAAAGGCATGTGAAAAATAATTATTTCCTAAAGGTTGATCTAAAAGATTTTTTCCCAAGCATTAAACAAGCAGATTTACTTGCCATTCTTAAGGAATGGATCAAGGCGAACCCCCAAGAATGGGATTTTAACCTTAAAGCAAAAAGAATAATTAAACTCTCTTGCTTTGATCGCTCTGGCAGTCTTCCTATTGGCTATCCAACCTCACCAATAATTAGCAATATAGTAATGATGCAATTCGATCAAAAATAACAGAAGAACTAAGCCATAAAGAGAAGTATGGAAAAGTTATCTATACCAGATACGCTGACGATTTAGTTTTTTCAACAAACAAAAAGGGCGCATGCAATGAGATACTGAAAGTATTACGTTCTGAAATTAAGAAATGTAAAGCACCAAATATAAGTATTAATAATGAAAAGGTTAATTTCTCAACTAAAACTGGTGGGTCTGCATTCATAACTGGGTTGAGGATTTGTGAGAAGAACCATATAACAATTCATAGGAAATATAAAGATAGGGTTAGGCTTTTCTTGTCACTTTACCGCAAGGGTGAACTTGCAGAGGACGAATTACAAAGCTTAGTAGGTCATTTGAATTATATAAAACATGTGGATTCCGGTTTTTACACAAAAATACAAGAAAAGTATTTTGTTGAGATAAATGAATTGTTTTCTCTAGAATTTGATGCATAGCTACAATTAGGATCATTATTATAATACAATCTCAATAAGACAAGTTCATCCAAAGTCAAATTGCCCCAGCCATCCCCGGTTGGGGCTTTCACGATTCTGCCTCCCCTCCTTCCCCCCAAATTTTCACCTCAGACCCTGAATTAGGACATAGCAACAGACTGCAGAGGGGCAGAGTTATGACTCTCTGGCTGATTCGGTACGGAGCATCTCTGGGGCGGGGTGGGGCGTAGCAGGCGAGGACAACAAATTTGCAGCTGACATGAAGCCATGAGCGCCTTGACATACTTTCTCCGTTCATGCGTAATGTGAAAAACTTCCAACCGAACGAAAGCTATGTCTAAGCACAAAAAACAACATTACATTCCTAGGTGCTATCTCAAATCTTGGACAGACATCGCTTGTCCAGAAGACCAAGAACCATACATCTGGGTATTTCCTAAGGAAGATCGTCAAGGTCGACGAAAGGCTCCGAGTAATGTTTTCATGAAACTGACATGTATACAATTCATAGGATGGTGGGCATAGAGACCTGACCCTCGAACATGGGCTGAAAGAACTCGAAGACCGTTTTGTCGCTGTCCGTGATAGATGTCTCAACAAAGTTCTACCTCCTTCATATGAGGACCACGTGGTCGCTTGCGCGTTCACAGCTGCAATGCATGCAAGAACTGTTAGCCGAAGAGAGCACATCAGGAGTCAGTGGGCACATCCATTGAGGATAATGGATGATTTGTGTCTCGCGTCAACTATCTTGTCCGGTTTGGCGACAATTATGATGGCCGGTTGAGTTTCATTATTTTTTCAGGTATTGTTTTTTTCGATAACTCACTCCTTCGATTTCAATAATGCTGGCGTGGTGAATGATTCGATCGACCGCAGCCACGGTCATTAATGCATCAGGAAAGATCTGATCCCATTGGCTGAAGGGTTGGTTGGATGTTACGATCAGGCTGCCGCTTTCATAACGGTGGGCAATGAACTCAAAGAGAACCTGAGTTTCCCCATCACTCTTTTTGACGTAGCCGATGTCGTCAATGATCAGCACCGGATATTTGTCCAGGCGGGTCATGTAGGTCATCAGATCCAGTTCTTTTTTCGCTTTTTGCAGTTTCTGTACAAGGTCACTAGCAGAGAACCATTTTACGCGAACACCTCGCTCAATCAGATGATAGCCAAGTGCTGCGGCAATGTGGGATTTACCAACACCTGATGGGCCGATCAGCAGCACATTGTCGGCCCTCGATGTCCATTGATGGTTGTCTTTAAGCTGAAGAATCGGCTGCTGAACGGCTTTGGGAGATCCGAGAGGCTCAGGGTGGCAAAGCTTTTGCCCGCAGGTAACCGAGCCTCCCGAGTCCATTTGGTAATCCTTGTCTGGAAGCGATGGGCCAGTTCCTGCTCGCAAAGTTTGCTCAGAAACTCTGTATAGCTCCAGGTGCTTTCAGTCGCCTGGTGCTGGAATGTTTCCAGGTTCTGGCTGAAGGTCGGCAGGCGCAGCTCTTTGAGCATTAACTGGAGAGGCATGTGTGACCTCCTTGGGGCTGCGGCTTGATCCAGCAACCGGAGAGCAATTCGTCATAATCGGCAATGTCATGCTGCTTTGTGACCAGTTCGGGCTGGGATTGGCATTGCAGATATTGAGCTTGCAACGCTTTGAGGCTCGGCAGAGCACCTGCTTGTGCTTGCAGCAACAGCGTTTGTCCTAATTCACTTTCACACTGATGATCTGCGGCGATGCGCAGCACGGCCACCATCCACTTGCAGGCCTCCTTTGCCGGAAGCTTTTGATCGGCAATCTGCCACAGGTGTCGATAGTTGTCGCTTGGGAATAAATCATCGCGAAAGTTGGAAAACCGGAAGGCCTGAGGCTTGGCGGCCAGAGCATGAATCACGTGGCGGTAATCGATGCGTCGGGCTCTTCCTTCAGGGACGTCCGGAAAGACACGCGGAAATTCGATGACCTGGGTCTGTCCGACAAAACCGATGATTTTGTCATGATAAAGATGGATGCGTAGCGTCTCACCAATCAGCCGGGACGGCACCGTATAGAGCCCACGCTTCACCGCAATGGTACTGCTGCTGGTAACTTTGACAGAGAGTTCTGCGTAATCCATGAAGCGGTATTTTGGCAAGGACTGTAAATGTTGCTGTTCCTCCTCAAAACGCGTCAGGCTGTAACGATTCAAACGATCCGTACAACGATTAATGAGGGTTTGATAGTCCGCGACACTGGCAAAATCAGCACTGCCACGCAGTTTGATCGCTTGGTCCAGACGGTGTTTCAATGACCCATGTGAGGTTTCAACGGCCCCGTTCTCATGGCCGAGACCGGGATTGTTGGTGGTTCCGATCATCCCATAGTGCTGGCAGAGTCCCTCGTAGGCGCGGGTCAGGTGTTTTTTCTGGTTCTGATTAACATAGGCGGCACTGAGGCTGTCGGTGCGATGCTCCAATGGCACTCCGCCACTTTTATGCAGGGCATTCTGCAATCCTTCAGCCAGAGCGGAATAACTTTCGCCACCCCGCACAATATGAGAGCACCGCCAACCACTGTAGGCCAGACGGTATTGATAGATCAGATGCGCAAATGGCTGCCCTGCGATGGTGACAGCGGTGCGCGGATGGGTGAAATCGGATAACCCTTGCTGGCCTGGCGGAATCGTCTGCCGAAACATGACCGGGTTGTCAGGGCCTTGCGTGGCTCGCCAGTGCTTGACCCGGCGCTGCAAGGTTCGGAGCAACTTATAGGGGTAGTCGCCCGGATAATTTTCATCCAGATATTCCCAGAGGGTTAGCCCGGTAAGTTTTGGTTCCTTTGTCAGCAACGGAACCAGTTCCGAGTCCCAGACTGAGGCAAATGGATCGATCCGGGTCAGCCACTTCCGCTGCGACTTAACCTTTGTTTCGCCGGTTTCGATCCGGCGGCCAGAGCGGACACTAACCCCTGCCTTGGCGGCACTTGTTTCTTGCGTTAGACCAGATTGACGAGATTGCATATAGAGCATTTCCTGTTTTTGAGTGATGTGTTGACCAGGCAAGTTGACCTCCTTTGAATTTCAAGGAGGACCTTACTTGGAGAAGCACTCAACCGGCCATCTTAATTGACGCGAGACCGGACAGGATAATTGTCGCCGAATAGATGTTGAACATTCATCTTTCCCCCCAATTCTCATTCACTAAGCAACTGACACAGTCGCCAATATACGCTCATGAGAGCTAAACGTCAAAAGTCGGACTGTCCTAGAAGTTGTTCCAGCAACTTTCCAGGGTCAAAATTGGCCAATGTGGACAATTCCTAGAAACCTTAATAAATAGTAAAAGCCCCCGGTCAGAAGATCGAGGGCTCACATTACCGCGCACACAGGCCGTCACTTCGGTGCTCGTCGGGGCAACACCCAACCTGGGCGCGGATAATGGCAGGTGTAGCCGTGAGGATAACGCTCCAGGTAGTCTTGGTGCTCAGGTTCCGCCTCCCAGAAAGCGCCGACGGGCTCGACCTGCGTGATGACCTTGCCCGGCCACAGACCCGAAGCGTCGACATCGGCAATCGTTTCCAGAGCCGTTTGTTTCTGCGCTTCGCTGACATAATAGATCGCTGAACGGTAGGACGTGCCCCGGTCATTACCCTGACGATTGAGGGTGGTGGGGTCGTGGATCTGAAAGAAATACTCCAACAGACGGCGGTACGAGATCCTATCCGCATCGAACAGAATCTCGATACCCTCGGCATGCGTTCCGTGGTTGCGATAGGTGGCGTTGGGCACGTCACCACCTGTGTAGCCCACCCGAGTGGCCTCGACCCCTGGCAACTTACGTATTAGATCCTGCATGCCCCAAAAGCAGCCACCTGCAAGCACTGCGCGTTCTTGTGCCATTATTCACTCTCCACTATGTCAAGATAGTCACCGTATCCCGTCGCTTCAATATCGTCTTGATAAATGCCCCAGTAGCCATCATTTCGAGTGCTGATTAAAGATTATCCCATTTATAGAGTTCAATGAGAACGGACAATTTTGACCTATAAATGGTGATTTTTAAGAATGCCCCTTCAGGACTATTGGCCATTCTTAAACCTCAATGCCGATAAAGTTTTACAATCGAACTAATTTTATTGCTAAACAGGTTATTTGTCTTTATGTAATGCCGCACCGATTGCGCCAACCATCTCCGGGTGATCGGGGACAACAACCGTACGTCCGAGTTTGTCAGCAAGCATATCGACCAAGAAACGGTTATTAGCGACTCCCCCGGTAAACACAACCGTATCTTGAATGCCAATTCGTTCCAGCATACCGCTTAAGCGATCTGAAATGGCCAGATGGATTGCCCGTGCAATATCGTCTGCGGCGTAATCACGATTCCGTAAGGACACAACTTCCGACTCGGCAAATACAGCACACATGCTGTTGATCGGGATATCCTGGGTCGATATGCTAGCGGCCGTGGAGAACTCATCCAGTGAGTAACCGAGTGAACCGGCCATGATCTCCAAAAAGCGCCCGGTCCCAGCCGCACATTTGTCGTTCATTTGGAATTGAACAACTCGACCATTTTCATCAAGAGCGATCACTTTTGAATCCTGGCCACCCACATCGAGTATGGTGCGGGCGCGAGGCACGCAAAATCGTGCTCCCTGGGCATGAGCCTTGATTTCGGTAATCACCTTTTGAGCGAAATGCTTCTTAGCCAAGTGTCGTCCATAACCTGTTGCCACGACCTGGGTCGAGCTGAAGCGTGACACCATATTCGCCGCCTGTTTGTGTGGTTCAAAAGAACTTTCGACGAATTCTTTTGCAACCATCACTCCGTCACAAAAGACAGCCATCTTGATGGCCCTGGAGCCGAGATCAATCCCTATCTGCATATCGTTTTACTCTTGGATCTGCTCGAGGAATGCCTCGACTCGAGTTTGGAGTTGTCCAACATCTTCAGGCGAATAGTCTGATTCAATCGCCATGAACGGGATACCCTCTTTGGCACACGCTTCACGAAGCTTGACGGCTTCGATATTGTAGGTGTGGCAGAACTGGAGGCAGTAATCAATGATTCCTTCGGCACCTGAATCACGATACTCCTTGATAACCTGGTCAATCCTGTCATCATTGGGCGTAAAGCAAGAGCAGTCGATCTTCATATATCGTTCGGTCAATTTTTCGAGCATCTGATCCATCGATGCGCCGACAGTGTCAATCGTGTCCTTGTAGTAACGAGTTCCTATGCAGCTTTCTTCATTGACGACGATCGCTCCGGCTCCTTCAATGACATTGTGTAGCTTCCAGTTCGGAAAAGCCATCGGTGTCCCCGAGACCATAACTCGCGGCGTACCTTGCGCCGCGGCGAAGTTCTGGTCTGCGATCCTCTTCTCCAGTTCATCGCAAAGCTCATGAACCTTGTCCGTGAACCTCTCAGGAATATCATAAAAAGCGATTTGCTGAATCAGCAGCATGTCACGGCCGCTGATCGGAGAAGGGTTATGGTGGCGCAAGTTATTTAGACGCTGCATTGCCTCGCGTTTTCGGTTAAACGTCTCAATGCCAGACTTGAGGTCCTTTTCCATGATCTCCTTGCCAACACGCACTTCAATCGCCTTTTTGAAATCCTTGACTTCTTCAATCCACAGACGCTTATCGCGCTCGCGCTTCATCTGCGGGATTTCCATGACATGTGTTGGAACGTACTTATCGAGGAGTTCCCATGTTTTTTTCTTCGCATCACATGTCGTCTCGCCGTAGACAACATCGACCACCTGAAACAGGGGGCAGAGGCGGCCGACCTTGAAACCAAAAGCTGATTTGACCATCGGACAGATGTTGCGCGGCAGGATTTTCTCCGCATCAGCAATCGAGCCTTGTGATCCACCGCACAGACCAATACAAACACCATTGGCAGCCTGGATGATCTCTTCAGGCACATAGACACAGAAGGTTCCGATTACAGGGCGGCCCTCTCCCTTGGCATCGACAATTTCCTGGATACGCCCTGTAAAGATATTACTCACCATGTTATCGAAATAAGCCATCCCCTTGGGCCGGTTCAGCTGACTTAGGAAGATATTTTTAAAAGCATCAGTCAACATAGGCGGAACATTCATGAACCGGTCAACATCCATATCGAGTGTGGCCCAAAGATCCGGATTTGACTTCACTTGAAAGTTGTCAAGCATCTAAATTCTCCTGTTATTGAAATAGGGGTGTCACCGAAAATATTCCCTCGTAATTTGCGAGGCAAAAACATTCGAATATTCTAATATTGACAACCCTGAGTCAAATAGATAATTCCGATATTATGAATACCATCAATCGGTATTTACGATAGGTGTTGGATGAATTTACGTCAGATCAAGGTTTTTGTGACCGTCGTGGAAACTGGCAACTTTTCGGCTGGGACTTTTCTTTAATCTCTCAATATATAAGAATGAATTTGAAGCGGACAAGGCATTGGATATTTACGGGAGAGTTTTTACTGGAAATCCTCTCGCATTGTTTTGATATACTCAGATTCACTGAAATACAGAATTACTACTGATCCTGACATTTAAGAATTGAATTGACGGAGAAGTGCGTAGAGGTTGCGTAGAGGTTGCGTAGAGGTTGCGTAGAGGTTGCGTAGAGGTTGGAGAAGAGGAAGGATTACTATAATTCCTCCCGCATTGATTTATGCCGTCCAGATTGATCGAAATGCGAAATTATTGCTGACCCGTAAAATTGGAAAAGCTCGCCTGGATTGCCAAGGGGCTTTTTGTGTTCTATAGGTGGTGGTTTCTGAGACACTTGCTGGCCTGTGCCATGGCATAGCGACTTAGTGGTGAAGCCTACAGAACCGATCTATCAGTGAGACCCTCCCAACTCTTTCAGGAACTGTGTGTTAATATCCATACTCTCATGGAGTACGCGTACTATTTCAACCTGATCATCTGTTTTGCAGCGGTAATAAACGACGTGACTACCAGTAGGGAATTTATGATATCCAGGTCGAATCTCGCCGCAAGCCTTACCCACGTTCGGGTTGTTACCGAGTTGATGAAAACAGTCATCCAGCGTTTTTAAATAATGATTCCGCTGCTCCCGTCCCCATCTTTTTTGTGTAAACCGCGCGATGTCTTTCAGATCGTCTTTGGCTGCATTTGTAAGAGAGAAGTTTGGCATTATCTCAAATCTTCTGCATCAAGCTCTTGAATCAAGCCGTTAAGAGAGTAGTCAGCAGTACCGCTGTTTTCGCCCTCTTCAAGAGCTTTGCGAAGATAGCTGAGCTTGGCTTCCCGCTCTTCTAAAAGGCGCAAGCCCGCACGAATCGCTTCGCTCACTGAACCATAGTGGCCAGTCTCAACTTGTTGCCCAACAAATTTCTCAAAATGTGGGCCCAGAATGACGCTTGTATTCTTTGGCATAATTATCCTCCAACGATATGTTTATATTATTATCTATTATTATATAATATCGTTCAAGAGAAATTGTCGCTAGTGTCGCTAGAAAAGGACAGGAGCGAACCGTCCTAAATACCTCGGTCTTGACACACCCTCAAAACGTCAAAACGGCAGGTGTCTGGGGAGTTGTGTCAGCAACCCTGACAGGTCAACACCCTATTTGCCCACTATCCTGAATTCCCTGACCTATACGAACACGGCCACTCGGAATTGATCCAAATGGCCATTATTTTTTCGTCCTAAATTGCGCTATCAATAACACGCCAGTTTTCGTCTCGGCAGTGGTGACAAATGATAAAGCAACACCCCAAAAGCAACACTCATTTTCATTGCGTGATAAAATGAAAATACAATAAAAAAGTGACTTGTCAGAATCGGCTGACTTTCATCGGTTCTCCTGTCAGAAAGGAGTGAGCCCGCCATGAAAGAAATATATGAGTGCAGTATCTGTGGAATCGTTACTGAAGCCAGCGAACAAGTTTGTGCACCAAATTTACAAAACGATATTCATGATTATTGTGGAACGACTGGTGAACTTACCAAAATGTGTGAGACAATGAAAGAGCATCTCGCCTATGTGTGCGGCTATTGTGGTAGACCTGCCGAACAAGCCGAGCTAGTCTGTCATCCGTTGGCCACAGCCTGATAGCGAACATGGGCTTCAGAGGAGAGGTCATCACAAAAGTAACGATAGGAAATGACCATGTTCGTTCTGATTTTTGCCAAAACCTAGATCAGAGCGACCAGCGGTTTTATAGTGACATCGCGAACACAGCATCCAGGAATCAAGGATTTCCCTGTTGGCTGCTGATGAGAAGCCGCTTCTTGAAAATGTATATCGATCGAAATGCAAGGATTTTAGATGTCTTTATCAGATGCATACTGGAAAAAATCATCAGATAACATAGGGCTGGCTGACCAACTTTATCGTACCCACTATTGCGGACCGACCTCAAGCCAGTGCCAGAGTTTAAAAAAAGGGCCATCAAGGCTTAAAATTGGTGGCCAATATCATCGGGCTTCTGTGCTTTTAAAATGGGTTTAAAACGCTTCGTAGGTCAGACAATCCGGCTGGCCTTTTTGCATTCCAACTGTGACACTTTGGGCTATACATTCATAATCCTTGTTATGACTACACTTGGACATCTTGCAGGCGCCCACACCAGCGGTCATATCCATGACTCCACCCGTTGTTCAGCCACAAAGAAGGTGTCACAGGCTGGATCTCCACCTGGGTCGCCGACCGTTATGGCTATGGCATGACAGCTTTTTTGGGTGTTGTAGGCGCAACTGTCAACAGAACATTCACTCACTTTTGGCATTTTCGTCTTCATAAGAGAACTCCTTTCAGCACAGAAACCAGGAGAGAAAGCAAAATCTTTCTATCCCGCCGATTAATCATTTTAAGCGCAAGACAACCCTCAAATGAGTATGAACCTACATATAATCAATTTGAAAAGTTTCTTTGTAGAATCAGGCTGTCGTTTCCCACTTGATTACATCAACAGGGCAGACTGTGTCGCACGCCCCGCAGTCGACGCAAATTTCCTTGTCAATCACGTGAACCTCGACCTGTTCACTGATTGCATTAACCGGACAAACCTCAGCGCATGCCGCACAATTAATACACCCTTCATCAATCCAATGGGTTCCCACATGATTACTCCTTTCATTAGTATGACTCAAATATAGCAGAGATATTGATTGTTGCTGCGTGTCTGACAAATTATCCTAGAATGTCACGAGCGACAAAATCAGCACTTTTTCTAAATTCTTGCTGACCCTGCAAACTACGAAAAATCCCGCCGGGATAGCGAGCAGGATTTTTCGTTCTTTAGATCGCGACATAAGGTATTTCCGCCATCGATATACGCCGGTTTGTCCTTAAAGACCGCTTCACGCTAAAATGGGTGGGGGAAATTAAAGATTGCCTGCGGAAGATGGAAGGAGAAAGCACATGGCTGAGAATAAAGAAACTGGCGCCAAAGATTATAGCCAAATGACAGCCTGCCAGTTAAAAAATGAAGAACCCAGTCCCGAGATCGATAAGCTTTTTAAAGACCCGCAATTTGTCTGCGGGAATTGTGATACTAAAACACATTCTGAAGTCAACCTTTGCAATCCAGAGCCGCTTTAGTAGGTCATACATCTATCGATTGTATGCTGCGTTTCGTCAGCAATGTGACTGATAAATTCCGCAATATTGGAAATGTCCGCTGAAGGTTCCGAGCGGGCTTTTTGCGTTCGAAAAGTGGTGATTTTTTGTAAGTCCCTGCGAATTTGACTCACCCTACTTCAAAAATTTTGCGTCGCAGCCGGTTATCATGGTTGGCTTTTCCGACTATGCGCAGCACTGGAAATCTTTACCCGAGCAATGGTACTATAAGCTTGTTGGACAACAGGTTAACTGTTGGCATAGTCGGTGCCGCAAACTGGAATTATAATTTTCACTTTGGCATCGCATTGCTCATCCTGATGGAGAAGTGACATGATTGAGCCAGCAAAGAACACGATTTGCCTCTGGTATAATGGCGACGCTGAAGACGCAGCGCATTTTTACGCCAAAACATTTCCCGATTCATCCGTCGCCGAGGTCACCCACGCACCGGGAGACTACCCTGCCGGCAAACAAGGGGATGTGTTAACAGTTTGGTTTACACTGATGGGCATTCCCTGCCTTGGGCTCAACGGAGGCCCCGAGTTCAAACACAATGAAGCCTTTTCCTTTCAAGTAGCCACCGCTGACCAGGCCGAAACGGACAGTTACTGGAATGCAATCATCGGGAACGGCGGCCAGGAGAGCGTCTGTGGCTGGTGCAAGGACAAATGGGGTATCTCCTGGCAGATCACGCCGGTCGTCCTGACCCAGGCGATGACAGGCTCCGATCGAGCTGCCGCCAAACGCGCCTTCGACGCGATGATGCAGATGAGAAAGATCGATGTCGCTAAAATCGAGGCCGCCTGGCGTGGCTAAGACCGCATCTTGAAATCCTTCGCCCAGGAGACCACGCATGAAACCGCGACTGACGGTCATCACCGTCGGTGTTGATGACCTGGAACAAGCCTTGCGCTTTTACCGGAATGGGCTCGGATTAACCACCGAAGGGATCATCGGGCAGGAGTTCGAACACGGAGCGGTGGCTTTCTTCTATCTAGAGCCTGTCCCATTTAGCGCAAACGTCCTGTCCGTCTGCGATAGCAGGATAAAATAATCCACTAAAGGAGGCATTTTTGCCTCCTTTAGTGGAAACAGATGCCTTATAATTTTGTCACCACAACGAAACCAAAGGCGTCCTATGAAAACTATCGCATTTCAAACTGAACTTCGTCCAGAACTTCCTGTTGTTTTCGGTGCAAAAGATTATCGTGAGTTTCGCGAAACGATCGAAGAGGTCGATCATTTTCTTACGGCTACGGGCATCGAACATCGTATGCTCGCCGCTCATTTGACCTCTGCAGATGACGCTTGCCCCGAAAACCACCGCCCTTCCGCTTATAAACGTTTACGCCAAGCGCTGCGTTACGCCATTCTTCTGGCTCTGACCGGACTTTCACACCGCGCCCTCTCGCATCGCGTTGCAGATAGTGCCCTGTTTCAGTGGTTTACTCATACCTCTGAGGTCGATGGGGTGCGTCCTCTCTCCAAGAGCAGCATTGAGCGTTATGAAAAAATCTTCTCCTGCGAAGAAATTTCAAAACTGATTCACGATGGCAATAGGGCGGCCGCTGATCCAGACAGCGCAAAGGAGTTGCTTTATTCGGATACCGTTCTGAAGTTCGATGAGATCTTTGCGGATACGACCTGTGTGAAGAGCAACATCCATTTTCCGGTGGATTGGGTGTTGCTGCGCGATGCGACACGGACTGTCATCAAGGCGATTGCCCTGATTCGCGATCAGGGGTTAAAGCACCGCATGGGCGATCCGAAAAAATTCTTGCGGGACATGAACAAGCTCTGCATCGAGATGACCCATGTGCGCAAGAAGAAAGCGGCAAAGAAGATGCGCAAAGCCATCTTCCGGCGCATGAAGAGACTGATGAAGACCGTCGAGAACCACGCCCATAATTATTACCATCTGCTTGAATCCCGTTGGACTGAGACGGACTGGAGCGAGAATCAGACCCAGGTTGTTCTCGACCGCCTTCAGAACATCCTCGACCAACTTCCACAGGCCGTCCATCAAGCGCATGAACGTCTGATTGGGGAGCGGCGGGTGGCGAACAAGGAGAAGATCCTCAGCCTCTATGAACCCGACGTCCATGTGCTGGTGCGTGGCAAAGCCGACGCCGAGGTCGAGTTTGGCAACGGCTTCTATCTTGCGGAACAGGCTGACGGCCTGATCGTTGACTGGCAAGTTCTCAAAGAGCAGCCCGCAAGCGATCATAAACTGGTCACAGACAGCATAAAAAATCTGACCCGAACCTACGGCCTCCCCAAAAGCTATTCCGGGGATCGGGGCTTCGATGCCCAAGGCAACCGGGATGCGTTCGCTGAGAAGAAAATTGCCAACGGGATTTGTCCTCGTTCCGTTGTGCAGCTCAAGGAACGCCTCGAAGATCCCTATTTCCGACAACTACAAACCCGGCGTGGCAGCACCGAGGCCCGCATCAGCATTTTCAAAAACGCCTACCTTGGAACTCCCCTGAGAAGCAAAGGCTTCGAAAACCGTATGACCCGCATTGAATGGTGCATCCTGGCGCACAACCTCTGGAAGTTGGCACGCATCGCCGTACAAAACCGGCAAGCAGCTACGGAACAAAAAGAAGCCGCCTGACGGATCGAAGTCCCGTCAAAATCGCAAAGGGAGAAGTCTATCTAAAATCGTGGGTCGTGCCCGAGAATCATCCCTCTTTCTGCAGAGTGACGGCTGCTGATCATTTCGTCAGCCTACCGAAATCGCCCACCTCCACCTGTTCCTTGAAAAATTGCCTAATTGGGACAGGCTCTAGCTATTGACAGCCCCTGGTCAAATTGATAATTTAAATAAAAACGATAGCAATTATCGTTAATTCCGATAAGGGTGCTTTATGAATTTACATCAGCTTGAGCTGTTCATCGCCGTTGTCGAATCAGGTAGTTTTTCTCGGGGCGCCGAGGCCGCATCTCTTACCCAGTCGACTGTCAGCCAGCATCTCGCAACGCTTGAGAACGAAGCCGAGTTGCGCCTGTTGGATCGCACCGGCCAAGGGGTAATGATTGACCAGCGCCGGAGAACTTTTTCTGCAGCATGCCCGCCAGGTGCTGGCCGAATGCGATAGACTGCGTCAGGCCATGGCCGGGTTTCGCGGTTTGCAGCAGGCCAGTCTGATCGTCGGCGCGAGCAATATCCCCGCCAACTACCTGATTCCGGCAATACTGCCACGTCTGGCTGCCAAACATCCTGGGATAGCACTCACCATGCAGACCGGTGACAGCCGAGCCATGCTCGAGAGTTTGTTGGCTGATGATGTGGAGTTGGCGGTGGTCGGCAGCCGCGATAATGACCGGGGAGTCGAGTACCTGCCATTGACCAGAGATCTGCTAGTTTTGGCCGTCAGTACCCAACATCCCCTGAGTCAGAGTCAGACAATTACTCTCGACGACCTCGCAGAATACCCCATGATTGTAAGGGAAAGCGGTTCGGGTAGCGATCAGGCCCTGCGACACGCCCTGCGCCAGACTGGCTTCGACCCGGCACGGCTCCAAATCGCCGTGCGTCTCGGCAGCAACGAAGCCGTGCGTCAGGCTCTGCTTAACGGGTTCGGTGCAGCATTTCTATCCGAAATTTCGGTCCGTCAGGAGTTAAAACGAGGTGAGTTGGTCAAGGTCCACGTGACCGATTTTGTCGTGCAGAGGCAGTTCTGGCTGGTCACGCGCAGCGACGAACGGCGTCACCGGCAGCTCAGGTGTTTGCAGCACTGATGCAAGAGAGTCTTGCCGGCCCAGGCCAAGGGACGCCCTTTAGTCCGTGCGTTTGGTGATTTCGATCAGATGATAGCCAAACTGGGTTTTGACCGGCCCGAGAACCTTGCCGACCTCGCCAGAGAAAACCACTTCGTCAAATTCCTTGACCATCTGTCCGGGTGAAAACTCTCCGAGTCCTCCACCCTGTTTGCCGGACGGGCATTTGGAGTGCACTTTGGCGATTTCTGCAAAGTCTTCACCGCCTTCGATCATGTTCTTAAGGGTATTGCAGTCCGCCTCGCTGGGCACCAGGATGTGCCGGGCGCTTGCTTTAGCCATAATCAATCTCCTTCTATGTTTAGAGTAATGAGTAGATAATTCTAAGTCGATTTACGCATCTCTTGTCCAATTTACATCTTCGACGATCATTCTGGTCGTTAACACCACATCGGCCTTTTCCAAACGTTAACATCACCATCCGCCCCAACCGAGCCACCTCTGCCAGCGGGCCTTTTTGAGTGCGCGCCGCAGACCAATAATCTTTCGATCAACTTCTTCTTCACCACGATCAATAGCGTGTTCGGTAGTGGAAAAATCGGCCCAGTGGGTTATCCCGTTTTTTGGGGAAAGGACGACATCGGCGGCCTTGAGCTGCTCTTTATTGAGAGCATTGCGCGCCAGGGAATCTGCGCGAGCGATGACATCGAGAGCGTTGCGCGGTAGCTGTGAAGGCGCTGAACGAATCACCTACGTCTACGGCGATGACAAAATCAGCACCGAGCAGGCGTGCAGCTCTGATCGGAACAGTTTCGGCCCAGCCGCCATCGACCAACTGGCCGGCCTGCGAGTTCAACCGGATTGAGTACTCCCGGCATGGCGCAGGAGGCAGCGATCACATCGCGCAACCGCCCGTGGTCGAGAACGACCGGCTCGCCGCTCATTAGGTCGAGAGCGACGGCAGCGAAAGGGATACGGGTTTGTGCGACATCTAAATCGTCAATCAGGTAGGCATAACTGCTCGCTGCAGTTTTTTCATTGACCAGGGCGGTCTTGGTGACCATCAGGGCGTTAAACACTCCGCGCCGCGCCCGTCGCCCCATTTCGGCCAGGATTCCTTCATCATGGGAATCAAGTTCCTTGAAGAAGTTAAAGCCCGACTCCTCGAATTCCTTACTTTTGATATAGGCGTCGAAACCGCGATTTAATCGCAGCGACGTCCGGTTGCGTAGCAAACATGGCGCCAATAATCGCCCCCATGCTGGTGCCGGTAACGATATCGATGGGGATACCATGCCTGGTGAGTGCGTCGAGGACCCCGATGTGGGAAAAAGCCCGCGCCGCGCCGCCACCAAGGGCCAGGCCGACTTTAAATCTCTTTGCCATATCAGCTCCTGTACATTCTGGCTGGTTTGGTCAGTATAAGTGGTTGCATAAGGCATCTTGCGCCAGCCAAGCGGGCAGGCAAGAGAATTTGCCTCGGCCGTTGACGACGTGTCCCTTTGAGGGACCACGATGCCAGGAACGGAGTATCTCGCACCTGCTGCTCCGCCAAACTCCAGCGCAATCCAGCGAATTTTTTGCGCTCTACAAGGTTGATTCTTTCGCTACACAGAGTTTAGGCGCCAGACACTAATACCATGATTACGAATCGATAAATTCAATGGGTCTACTATGCATCGGTACCTTTATGGCGGTACAGCTATTTCCTGCGCATCAAGGACTAGTTTGCAAATGTCCAACCATCCTCACCTTCGTCAAGCCACAGATAATCGGTGATCTCTTTGGTCACATTAGTTCGGTCGACGCGAGTGAATACTTCGGGCAAAATAACCCGGTAACTGATCTTCTCTTCCTCAAGCATCTGCCTGGGAATGCCAAATTTCCAGGCATGGCCGCTGCCGGCCAGAACGACCACCCGGTAGTCCGGGTTTTCCCGCAGGAATTCGACCAGGTTACGTGCCATCATGGTGTCCCAAAGCAGTTGGGCTTCGCAGAAGTAGAGGTATCGGTCGCCGTGACCGCCAAAGCCTCCCATCGCCTGGCGGATAAAATCGCTGTAAAACGGACTGACCTGGCATTGGACATTGCCAAGCATCTGCCGCTCTTCGGCTGGGAGGGATTGGAATCCGTTACGCGCGACCTTGCTGGAAAGGCTGCGCGGGATATTGAGCCCGAGCATCTTCACATTTCTCGTTGCGGGCATGGAGGAAAATCTCCCTGTAAACCGGCCACATGCTCCAGTTGTCGTTGTAGACCGACAGGAACTGCAACAATGGCAGGTCATTGGCGGTCCAGCGGTCGAGAACCGCCTGGCTGTCCTTGCGGAACATCTCGAGTCCGATCGCCAGCGGCCTTTCATCATCGTTATCGAGGGCATCGATTACCGCCAACTGCGCACGATGGTGTCCGACATGATCATGGAATTCACCCATGAATATGACCTGGGCCCGGCGCAGGTCGTCGAGCAGATCGACGGGAGAGATCTCAACCCCCCTTGGCAACATCGAGGATATGCGGGTGAGCCTGAGTCACGAGCGGCAGAAACAGGGTGAAACCGGCAACGAGCGCCGGCAGGATCAATATGCGCATGGATTTCATGGTACATTTTCCTTTTCAAAAATCATCCTCATTGATGATCGTTCCGTTTCCCAGGTCGCCTTGACCTGATTGCGACCGCTGCGAAAAGCCAGGTAACTGTAGCGGCCGTAGTGGGGTATGCGACGCGCCGTATCCTGCGCTGCAGCTGAGTGAGCCGGGCAGGAAATACCCCGTGACGCGCTTGGATTTCATCGCTGGCCATGACCATGAACAACACATCTTCGGCCTCCTCGTAAACATTATCATCGATCGAGAACTGATGTGGCGCAACGGTCAAATTGTCCGGTAGCCTGGCACGCAAAGCCTGGCTTTTTGGCCAGCCGAGCACGAGCAGGTCGCTGTCGGACGGTCGCTGGGCAAGATAATCGACCTCGCTCATTACCGGAGCCTGTTGCCATTGCAGGCCATGCAGAAGATCCCGGGAGGCATCGAGCAGCGCCTCTGATCCGCTCGCGACGACGACCAGCGGCACCCTTGATGCGCGCAGGCTATTGACAGTGGCCGGCAATTCATCCGGAGAGAGTCTGCGGAACACGTTGCTCTCGGGGTCAACTGTGAGGTTTAACGGGCGATCACTGACGGTAAAGACAAAGCGTTTCTGGCTGCCGGAGAGGCTGAGCGTCTGTTCGTACTTCTGCGTCGCCGATTCCAATCGCAATGGCACGGCAAGGGTGTAGGGAGGTTCCTGCTGGAGGAGACGACCGGAGACCTGCCAGCCGGCAGCGACAGGCATTACACTGACATCCGTCAATTGCAGCTGCGGGGCGCCGGCGCGCCTGATCCACTGGCGGAAGAATGCAGAGAGATTCATGCCGGACGCTGTCTCGAAGTGCTGCTGCAGATTGCTCCAGGCGTAACGCTTACCGAGCCCGTGCCTTGCCGCGTCCTTCAGGCCTTGCCAAAAGGCTTCATCGCCAATCATGGTGCGCAGCATATGAAAAACCATGGCTGCCTTGCCGTAACCGACCGCCTGATCCCGCTTTGTCGTACGGCTTTGAAAAGCGGTCAACGGCAGGTCGTCATCAGCATCAACCAGTGTCGCATAGTCACGCAGGATCTTGCGTCGGTACTCGAGCGCCTCTGCAGAGGCATTCAGCTCTTTCAGGTAGTAATCGGCAACATAGGTGGTCAACCCTTCCGCCCAGTTGCCGGAGTGATAATCGATTCCGACCGCATTACCCCACCATGCGTGGACGATCTCATGGGGCAAGCTGGTCGTGCGGATAAACGGCAGCCTGATCACGCTGCTGCCGAGCAAAGTCCAGCCGGGCAGACCGTAACCCGTAGGATAGAAATTTTCCACCACGGCGAATTTGGCGTAAGGATAGGGACCGAACAATTTCTCGTAGAGCTGCAGGTATTCACGGCACGATTCCAGGTACCCTGGGGCCAATTGGGCATTCTCGGCGCTGGTAAAGACCAAGAGCTGGGTCTCGCCAAGGACGTCCCTCTGAACTTTGATAGTACCCCGCAGCCAGGGCCAGTGAGGACTGAGGTCGATGCGTCTGCCAGATGGTTTTTGAACTTGTCTCGTTATGCCCCAGGTCGATCAGACGGCCGGCGGTGACTCCGTAGAATCCTGGCGGCCCGATAATCGTGACGTGGAAACGGCTTTTCCTGCCGACCGGCAGCGGATGCCAGGCGGAAGCCGCCGAAAGGAAGCTGCCTTGTGGCATAATCGTTGCGGTGACTCCAAAAGACGGATCCTCGATACCGACCGTATCCTGTGGTACGGGGTCATCGAAACGAACCCGGTAGGTGATGGAAAGAGTGGATGCCCACTCTGCTGCGCGACCTGCAGGAGTCCGTTGACAAACGAAAAGGGAACCGGCTTGCCGTTGGCGGTCACCGCATCGATATCAGCATGGGCCGCCAGAAGGAATTCTTCCGGCAAACTGGAGTTCCTGCCAGCAGAGGTCAGGACCGCCTGCCCTTCCAGGCGATGTTCTTCCGGAACGAGTCGGATCAACAGGTCCTGGTCAACCAAACCATTCTCAGCGGCCATCACCGGAGTGATGTGCAGCGACCATAGAATCAATATAAGGAGCTGAATCCGCAGCATGATTTCATTATAACACCAAGAGCCGCCGCCAACAGTCGGAGATGGGCCAGCAAATACACTATGAGGCAAACTTCAGGGCTTCCGCTGCCATTTCTCCATCGACAAAACCAGCAGCAATACAGGCAACAAGTAGGCCCTGTCATATGAGGCTTATCACCACAGGCAGAATGTGATAAATATAGACATTGCGCAAATTAGTTCGGCCCACCACTGGAGCAGAGATGCGGTCTTATTTCACGGTAACCCGGAAAGTGGCCCTCGGCTATGGGGTGATCATCACATTCAGCCTGATAGCGCTCGGCTATGCCCTGCTCAGCCTGCACAACCACAATCTTCGTACCGAGCACCTGGTAGGAGGACAGTTCCGTGCGTTCACCCTGCTGGGGGATATCCGCCAGAACCTGCTCGGCCAGGAGAACCTGGAAAAGCAGCTCGTCATACTGCGCGACCCAATGCTGTTGGGATTGCTCAAATTGCGCGCCACAGACCTCGACAAGCTCCTCGCTGACGTGAAGAGTTCCCCCCTGCCCGACTATTTCACCTCCCTGCCCGCCTCCGTGGACCAATACACCTCAAAGGTGCGATTCCTCATGCAAATCTTTGCCGAGGCCGACTGGGATCGGGCCGCTGCCTTTGCCACAGCGACGACCACACCGATGCGCAGTCAACTGTTAGAAGAGTTGGCCGACCTCAGGGCACGGCACCAGGCTTTCCTTGACAAGGCCTTGCTCGAGCTGTCGCTGCAGAGCAACAAGGCCTACCAGCTGACCCTGATCATCACCCTGATCGGCATCCTCCTCTCGGCGCCCGTTGCTCTCACCGTGATCGCCAGCATTCACAACTCGGTCAAGGCTTTGCAAAAAGCCACACGGGACATTGCGGCCGGAAACTTTGAGGTCCCGATTGATATCCGCAGCAATGACGAGTTCGGTCAACTTGCCCGGGACTTTGCCAGCATGGCCCACAAGCTCATGGAGTTGGAACAACTGCATCTGGATGCCAACCCCCTGACCCGACTACCGGGGAACCTGGCGATTGACCGTGAACTGGAAGAGCGCATTGCGCAGAAGCAGCCCTTCGCCCACCTCTATATCGACCTGGACAATTTCAAGGCTTACGGTGACCACTACGGTTACAAGGTAGGCAGCGATGCAATCAATCTGGTCGGCAACCTGATTCAGAAGGTCGTTGAACAGCACGGCGGTGATGACGACATGGTTGGCCATATCGGCGGAGACGATTATGTGGTCCTGACGGATCCAAATCGGGCCGAAGAACTTGCCAAGGCCATAATCAGCTCCTTCGACCGCCATGTCCCCGAACTCTACGAGCAGGAAGACCTCAAAGCGGGATTTATCATCGGCACTGACCGCCATGGCATCAAGCGTTCCTTCCCGCTACTGACCATGTCCATTGCCATTACACTCTCCGAGAATTTAGATCATCCTTCCGTTTTGACCATCAGCCACAACTGTGCAAGGATGAAGGTGCACCTGAAACAGCTCAAGAACAGCAACTATCTTATTGACCGCAGGAAGCAACTACTATGACAACAACAAAAATCCGTTGGTTCTCTCTCCTTCTGGCGTGCCTGATGCTGGCCGGCTGCAACCTGCCCATGCCGGGCACTCCCATACCTGACAAGCAGGAATCTGAAGAGACCAAGCTCTTCGCACAGGGTCTGGATCAGTACATAAAATCCCGCGACCTGGCGACTTTGAAACTGTTACCACTACAATATCCGCAAGGGGAATGGCGGACCAGGGCTGAAGGCATTATCGATATAGCCGAGCAACAAATGGCTCAGCAGAAATACCTGGAGATGCAAAACGAGGAGCTCATTAAAATTCAGAAGCAGCAAGAGAAGAAAAACGAAGAACTCGCCAAAATTCAGAAGCAACACGAGCAACAGCAGGTCCGGCTGGAGAAGAAGGATGAGGAACTCGCTCACACCCAACAAGAGAAGGAAGTGCTCTTTCAAGACAACAAGATTCTGGAAGTGACCCTGGAACGATTAAAACAGGTGCTGATCGATATGGAACTGCGGGCAGAGTAATCCTGCTCAGCCTCGTGAGAGTGTCACCGGAGGCTCTCCCGTTTATTCCCTGAGGGATGAAGAGGGGTCATCGGTGCATGAATAGTGAGACGGGTTTGCCCCTCTTCTGCAGCTCAGGAAAGCCAAGCAGAACAGTTCATTGAGGAGGAATAAATGCAAAAACGTACACTTGGGACACAAGGTCTGACAGTCTCCGCTCAGGGGTTGGGTTGCATGGGAATGTCAGATTTCTATGGCAAACGCGATGAGCAAGAGGCCATCGCCACCATCCATCGCGCTCTGGAACTCGGTGTCAGCTTCCTCGACACCTCGGATATGTACGGCCCTTTCACAAATGAAGAGTTGATCGGCGGGGCCATCAAGGGACGGCGTGATGAGGTGGTCATCGCCACCAAGTTTGGTATCGTCAGGGGCAGAGAACGGTCTGCAAACGGCAGCCTCTTGCCAACCTTTGCCATCTGCGGCAAGCCGGAATATGTACACACGGCCTGTGACGCCTCGCTGCAGCGTCTGAAAATCGACCACATCGATCTCTTTTATCAGCACCGGGTTGATGCCGAGGTGCCGATCGAAGAAACCGTGGGCGCAATGGCTGACCTGGTGACTGCGGGCAAGGTTCGCTTTCTCGGACTTTCAGAAGAACCGGCGCTTCAACGATCCGGCGTGCTCATACCCAGCACCCCATCTGCGCACTGCAAAGTGAATACTCTCTCTGGAGCCGGGACATCGAAGACGATATTCTGCCGACCCTGCGCGAACTCGGCATAGGTCTCGTGGCATACAGCCCGTTGGGGCGCGGCTTTCTGACCGGGCAGTTCACCCATTTTGAAGATTTTGCCGAAGACGACTACCGCCGCAATTCACCGCGTTTCCAGGGGCATAATTTTCAGAAGAACCTGGAATTGGTGGCTCGGGTCAAGGCCATTGCCGATCGCCACGGAGTGACGGCCGGGCAGTTGGCGCTGGCCTGGGTATTGGCCCAGGGAGATGATATCGTACCGATCCCCGGGACCAAACGACGCAGCTACCTGGAGGAAAATATTGACGCCAACCAGGTCCGCCTTAGCGCCCCAGGATCTTGCCGAAATCGCCGCAGCCATGCCCTTGGGCATAGCCAGTGGCGAGCGTTACCCGGAGAGCATGATGAAAATGCTCAACCGCTAGCCAGGAGG
Organism: uncultured delta proteobacterium; assembly: GCA_963769955.1. Lineage (GTDB taxonomy): Bacteria > Desulfobacterota > Desulfuromonadia > Desulfuromonadales > BM103 > M0040. Next base: position 1,193 of record CAVYNW010000012.1, on the reverse strand, counting down.
AACGCCAGCAGCCGCGAGCGGGGACGCGCTTTTTTTAACAAGGGCCCCCGTTACCAGGTTTGAAGATCTCTCGTAAAGGCTCTGCCCATTCACGAGAGTTTGCGGGATTTTACGGAAAGCAAAGCTCATCGTTGTAGTCAAACGGCCACACCATAGTATCAATCCCTCCATTTTTTCAATATTTTACGGGTTCTTAATCCGTCCAGTGACTGTTCACCTGCACAGCGTGACCAGGGCTCTTAACACGAATCTGTTTTATCTAGGCCATTCTGTTTCATCCTGATTTCAGCCACATCCATCCCTTTCTTGGAAACGCCCAATCACAACAAGCCCCCATTGGCATACTCTCTGCTCATTGTTGTAACCACGTTGGCACAATACTAGAGCGAGGCCCGTGCCTGCAGCCGACCTCGCATACCAATGAGCCGACGAACCAGCGTATGGAAAAAATGGTGATTTGCCGCTTCAGCATTCACCAAATACTCAAGAAAGGAGATGCCCGCGCTGGACGTTTAAAAAAGCGATAATCGACAATACTTAACCATTCGCGAGAATGGGGCGGAAAGCCCATAGGGTCTCCCTGAGACAGCCGGGTTGCCGAAATATCTCCCAAAAACGGCTTAGCAAAAGCCCTTGTCCGGACAGGGGAGAAGAGAAGCCATTCCAAAGGAGAATTGTCCCCCCGAATAACACAAGAGGTTCAGGGGATAATTTCTGAACAGAACTTTAACGACAACTCTTAATTGATAAATGACATTGGAGAAAAACATGTTGCATAAATTCAAAGCTCTCATTTCCACACTTGGTATCATCGCACTCTTATTGACAACTTTTTCCGCAGTAAGCTTTGCCGACCGCGGTGAAAATGAATACCGCAGAGATAACAACACCTCCGGGCGTTATGACCATCGTGATCGTGGCGATCATGGCGACCGTGGCGACCATGGCGACCGTGGCGACCATAATGACCGTGATGACGATGACGGTGTAACAGCTCCGACGCCGATGCCTCCGGTTGTTCGAGCCCCCTGCTGTTGTCGAGCCCCCGGTTGTTGTCGAGCCCCCGGTTGTTGTTGAGCCCCCGGTTGTTGTTGAGCCTCCGGTTGTTGAGCCTCCGGTTGTTGTTGAGCCTCCGGTTGTTGTTGAGCCTCCGGTTGTTGTTGTGCCTCCAGTGGTTGTTGAGCCCCCAGCCC
>CAVYNW010000011.1:0-38406 GCA_963769955.1 uncultured delta proteobacterium | reverse complement strand
CGCCGAGGTGGCTGGTGGCCGATGGCTACTATTCTGCTGGAGCCGTGTTCCTGATTGGCCAGGACTCAATACCGGTCCTGCTGCTCCACAACGTAACCATGGATCGCAGCCTGTTTGCCACCACGTTTTCTCCCTGACCGGTTTTCATGGCCTGCATGTCTTTATTGGCCTGGCCCTGCTGAGCGTGAACTGGCTCCCGCCATGTTCGGCGGTGAGGAGGAACCACGCCAGACAGCGACCGAGTCGATCTCTCTCTATTGGCACTTCGTCGATATCGTTTGGGTTGTCATCTTCGGCGTGGTCTATATGTGGGCGTTTTTATGATTTTAAGATTGTCAGCGCATGGAGTTGGTACCCGTCGGTCATAGCTGGGGTCATTGGCCTGCTGGTGCTTTACCTGGCGATCACCGGGCTGCGGCCGCCGCCGCGGTTTGCCTGGTTTGTCCTGGGATTGCTGGCGATTGTCCTGGCGTTGCTTTCCCCGCTGGATATCCCTGAGCGACAAGTACCTGTTCAGTGCTCATATGATTCAGCATCTGCTCCTGTTACTGATCGCTCCACCGCTGCTACTGATCGGGCTCCCCGAGGCTCCGCTCCGACAGCTTATGGCGCGCGAGCTCCCAAGTCGCCTCGAAGGGTGGCTGGGGTATCCCCTGATCGCCTGGCTCCTCGGCATCGGCACATTATGGGTCTGGCACCTGCCGGTCTTTTATGCCGAGACGCTCATCGACGAGCGGGTGCATATCGCCGAGCACCTGAGTTTTCTGGTCACCGGCGCTATCTTCTGGTGGCCGTTGGTCAGTCCGGCGGCCTCGCAGGCCCTGAATACTTTTTTCAGCCTGGTTTATCTCTTTACCGCCGCCTTGGCCAATAGCATCCTGGGGATTATTTTCACCTTTGCCCCGACTCCTGATCTACACGGGCTATCAAATGCCCGAAGACAGCCTTCATGTTCTGCCGCTGCTGCGTGAGAAATGGGGGCTCTCGCCCTTGCTGGACCAGCAACTGGGAGGGCTTTTCATGTGGGTTGGAGGAGGACTGATTTTTCTGGTCGCCATGCTTGCTGTGCTGCTGCGTTGGTATGGCGCCCCCCGTCCAGATATAGCCAGATAGCTGCGGACGGTTTTGCAAGCTTGCACCCGTAACATTGAAGGATGATTATGATGTCAACAAATAAACAGAACAGGGAGTATGAGGCCGCTGCAGAGTCTTCTGCAGCAGAACCCGAGTGGTGCGAAGCGCAGCCCGCTGTGATCCCTGAACCAACCTTCTGGCCAATGGTCCTGGCGCTGGGAGTCTCGATCAGCCTGTGGGGAATTCTCACTTCCTGGGTGTTCGTCGTGGCCGGCATGATGTTGAGCCTGTTAAGCCTTTATCGTTGGGTCATGGAGCTGCGCCAATGACGGTCAACAATCGCAAGCAGACATCTCACACTGGGGACAAAAACCTCTCGCGTCGTAGCATGTTGACGCTGCTGACCGTGGCTTGCGGTGCTGCGACGGCCGTGCTGGCGGGAATCCCTGTCGTAGGTTTTTTACTTGGCCCCTTTTTACGGCAGCAGCCTGGCAAGTGGATTGACCTGGACAAGGTCGACCATTACACGGTCGGCCAAACGGTCAAAGTGGTTTTCTACAGTCCCGAGGCGCAGTCATGGTCCGGAGTTGTCGGCAACACGGCTGCCTGGCTGCGGTGTGAAAGCCCTGAACAGTTCATTGCCTTCGTCGTCAACTGTTCTCATCTCGGCTGCCCTGTTCGCTGGGATGCCCAGGCCGAACTCTTTCTTTGCCCTTGTCATGGCGGTGTTTATTACGGCAACGGCCAAGTGGCGGGGGGCCCTCCTCCTGAACCGCTGCACCAATATAAAACCAGGGTGAAGAACGGCAAGCTGCAGATTCATTCCCGGTCGATTCCGATCACCTGAAGGGCCATGGCCACGAAGGAGTCAGCTCAATGAAACTATTGCGAGACATTGCCCATTGGTTGGAGGATCGCACCGGACTTTGGCAGCGGGTCAAGGCCCTGGCCGTGCATCCGGTGCCACCCGGGGTCGGCTGGAGTTACGTCTTCGGCAGCGCAACCCTGGCGATCTTTTTAGCTTCAGGTTGTCACCGGCATCGTTCTGGCAACGATGTATGTGCCATCGTCCGGCCAGGCGTATCAGAGTCTCCAGTTTCTGAGCGAACAGGCACCTTTCGGCAACCTGCTGCGAGGGGTTCATTATTTCGGCGCGTCGGCCATGGTTGTCTTGCTCGTGGCCCACGTCATGCGAATCTTTTTGACCGGTGCCTACAAGTTTCCCCGGGAAATGAACTGGATCAGTGGCTCTGTGTTGCTGTTTGCTGTCTTGGGCATGGGCTTTACCGGTCAGACACTGCGCTGGGATCAGAACGCCTTCTGGTCTTTGGTGGTCGGTGCCGAACAGGCTGGTCGTACTCCTTTTGTCGGCAGCACCGTCGGGCACTTTCTCCTGGGCGGAGGCCTCGTTGCCGGTGACACTCTGAGTCGCTTTTTTGCCCTGCATGTCTTTGTTTTGCCGGGAGTCATCTTCCTGGTCCTGGGGCTTCATCTTTACCTGGTCATCCGCAACGGTATCTCCGAGCCGCCGCATCCGGATCGCCCGGTCGATCCGGGCAACTACCGGCAATGGTACGATGACCTCCTCCAGCAGCAGGGAGAACCCTTCTGGCCGACAGCGGTCTGGAGGGACGCAGTCTTCGGCTTGCTGGTCGTAGCGGTCGTACTGGCGCTGTCGATGATTATTGGCCCGCCGCCTCTTGAGACGCCGCCTGATCCCAGCCTGCTCCACGCCAATCCGCGACCGGACTGGTACTTCATGTGGTATTTCGCGGTTCTTGCCCTGCTGCCACACGGTCTTGAGGACTACGTCATCCTGCTCGCCCCGCCGCTGGCTTTCCTGGCCTTTGTGCTGCTGCCTCTGGTGGCACCTCGAGGCGATCGCCATCTGCGCAAACGCCCCTGGGCGCTCTGCACGCTGCTGTTGGTGTTTATCGGCATTGGCTCCCTGTGGCTCGCCGGGATTCAAGCCAACTGGTCACCAGATTTCGCTGCCGAGCCCCTGACCAGGGAGATCATCGGCGCTGACAGCGGTCCTGTGGCCAGCGGCGGCAAGTTGTTCTCCGATCGCGGCTGTATCTACTGCCACACCATCTCCGGTCACGGCGGACGCCGGGGCCCGGAGTTGACCAGGGTCGCTTATCGGCTCACCGCGCAACAGATGACCATCCGTATTCTCAACGGTGGCTACAACATGCCTGCCTATGGTGGCATTCTCAAGGCGGAGGAGGTGCCGCTGCTGGTGGCCTTCCTGCAAAGCCGTCGCTAAGGCAGCTTCAGTTGACAAAATGAAACGATGGCCCATTGAGCCAATTCTCAAGGGGTGTTTTATCAGGGGCTGTTTTATCAGGGGCTGTGACAAAAAGCACAGCTCAATTTAAGATGAAAAGCATAAGGTCTATATCAAGGACCACATAGGTTGCAAAAAAAGCGTGGTCTCATGGAATTACGTGCCCTTTTAGATTCAATTTGTCGTAGCTTGCACGTGGGCAAAACAATAATATTACAGTCTTCATCCAGTCTTTTCTTGTCTGGCCTTTCTTGTAGAACTCCGACTGTCTTCAAAAATGTCTGATAGTAGAAGATTTCTCCATCAATAAGTAGAAACCTGCTCATTGTCGAGTCCTTGGCTGGATGTAGACTTTTATACAAGTCAAATTAGTGGTTTGTGTAAATTAATCTCTAAATTTACTAAAGGACATTAAGACATGACAACAAAATGGATAAAAATATTGTGTGTTACAGGAATAGCTCTCAGCATGATGTTTATGATAACGGGCTGCGAGAAAGAAGGACCGGCTGAAAAAGCTGGCGAGAAAATCGACCAGGCCATCGAAAAAACCAAGAAACTAGGAAGCCCAAGAGACTGTCGAAGACAAAATGACGACACAAGGGCCTGCCGAAAAAGCTGGCGAGAAAATCGACGAGACGGTTGACGCCGCCGAGGAAAAGGCCAAAGAGGCCAAAAAAAATGTCAAAGAAGCCGTGAATAGTTATTAAAGAGGGACATTCTAAGGGAGCGCTCTCATGTACGTACAATTGGAGCCAATTCTGTCGATTCTCGCTGGGGTGCTAATCCTTGCGATTCCCAGGTTTTTGAACTTTATCGTTGCTATTTATCTGATCTTGATTGGAATCAGTGGATTGTTGAACTAGTGTGTTTTTTAAATGCTTCCGGAGCAGAGAGCCGCAAATGGCCATAAATGCTCCGTATAATTCAGAAAGGAGACAATCATGTTGAGATGGGCACTGATCTTTTTCGTCGTAGCCCTGGTTGCTGGCCTGTTCGGCTTTACCGGAATTTCTGTAGCCGCAGCAGGAATTGCCAAGATACTCTTCTATGTTTTCCTGGTTATTTTCCTGGTGACCCTGCTTCTGGGTCTTACACAACGTCCCAGGGCCTAGTTACTTAAACTGCTAGGCACCTCCTCAATCGACATATGAAGTAATTATGTCGATTGAGGAATTTCTCTAAAGTAATGAAAGGAACAGAAAATGTTGAACATACAACGGATTTTCAACGTCATGCTCGTATTGGCGTTCTTAACAGTGGCTGGTTGTGCAGGGACACAAACCTCGCGCAGTACAGGCACCTATATCGACGACAAAACCATTTCGACCAAGGTTGAAGCGCAACTGGCCGCTGATTCAATCACCCAGGCCATCCAGGTCGAAGTCGAAACTTATAATGGCATTGTCCAGTTAAGTGGTTTTGTTGATACAGAAGACAAAAAAGAACGTGCTGCAGGTATTGCGCAGAAGGTGCAGGGCGTCAAAGAGGTGAAAAACGATCTTGTCATCAGGAAGTGACTGATCGTCAATTTATAAGGATAATGTTAACCAGAAAGGATAATGTTAACCAGAAAAACAGCATAAGGAGCGGATCATGACCAGACTGATTATCCTGATGTTGTTCAGTCTGTATCTCGCCTTGCTAAGCGGTTGCAGCCGTGGAGTGGTTGGCGGTGCAGCCTTGGGTGCGGGAGCAGCCGGAGCAGCTTACGAATATTCCAACAAGACATCCTTGGATGATCTTGAAGATGACTACAAAGACGGCCGCATTTCGCAAAGTGAATATGAACGAAGGAAGGATGCTATCGAAAAGAAATCACTATTATACTAGGATTGTAAAGATTAAGAAAAAATTAACCGGAAGTGACCAGTGATGGAATTCAACATCAATTTTCACGAAGTCATCCGGAATATTTCCTTTATGGCAGTCGCTTATGTCCTTGCAATGCCGATTGCGTGGGATCGTGAAAAGAGCGTGCGATCTGCAGGCCTTCGGACCTTTCCGCTTGTAGCCGTCGCGTCCTGCGGTTTCATGCTGATTGGCATATCTGTCCTCGATTCGACCAATGCAGAGGCAAGGGTTATGTACGGCATCATGACCGGGATTGGTTTTATTGGGGGGGGAGCAATTGTCAAGGATAAGGGTCGGGTTTCCGGGACAGCTACAGCAGCAAGCATCTGGAATACCGGTGCCATAGGAACGGCTGTCGCCTGGGGCCGATTTGAAGTCGCTCTAGTATTATCTTTGATCAATTTTATAACGCTTTGGATGATGCGCCCGCTTAAAAAGCAGACAAGCTCTTCTGATAATTCAGATTAATCGTTCTGAAAAAATTGCACGGTCATTGACGAACTATTTAATCGGGAGCCTTTGTAATTGAAAAGTTTTTTTATATAACAATTTAGCAAAGGATGCTGTTCGTCTTAACCATTAATCGATAAAGGAGCCTTTCATGTTAAAGAAACTCAAACGTTCGGTTAGTTTAATTTTGGTGGTTTCTTTCTGTCTACTTAATTTTAACGTACCCAATGTTCAGGCTAAGATGGTTGGAACTCATGCCATGCTGGCAGAGCAGTATGCTTCAGACCAACGAGCACAGGTTGAAAACTTTTTAGCACGTGAAGACGTCAAGCAAATCCTGACCCGGAATGGAGTTGAACCTATCGAAGTACAACAAAGAATTAACAGCCTTTCGAATGAAGAATTAGCTGAAATTTCCAGCTCCATAGATCAGTTGCCTGCCGGCGGTGGTGCGGTTGGTGCGGTCGTCGGTGCCGCATTGTTAATCTTTTTAGTTTTGTTGATTACTGACGTTATTGGCTTAACACATGTTTATCCCTTTGTTAACCATCCACGTTAAACGCAAATCCAATAGGAATTGGAGACAGGTCGGCAATCATTTGATTGCCGACCTGTTCTTGTTCGCTTTATATCTGATGCTTGCAGGATGCAGTCTTACCCCGTCGGGCTTCTTGTCTCAGGGTTCTGGAAGACCAACAAAGGCAATGATTGAAGATGTGCCTTTTTTCCCCCAAGATGAATTACAGTGTGGGCCGGCAGCTCTTGCAATGGCCTTAAATTGGAGCGGCATTGCTGTTGATCCTTCCGAACTTTCTCCAGAGGTCTATACCCCGGGTCTCAAAGGGAGCCTGCAGAGCTCCCTGATTGGATCGACACGCAGACATGGACGAGTTGCATATCCCTTTAACGGCATAGAAGCACTGATGGCTGAGATAGCAGCCGGTCATCCGGTCATCGTTCTCGTCAATCTGGGTTTTTTTTGGTATCCGCAATGGCATTATGCTGTAGTGATTGGCTATGATCAAAATGAAGAAGCGATGATACTACATTCCGGCTTGACGGCTAGAGAAGTCATCAGTTTCTGGCAATTCAATAACATCTGGAAACGTGGAGACTATTGGGGCCTTTTAGTCCTGCCTGCAAATCGTTTGCCAGCAGTCGCTGAAGAGAATAAGTGGCTTGACCGCCGTTGCTGGTTTAGAGAACGTCGGAGCAGTGGCAGGCTGCCGCAACCGGCTATACAGCTGCTTTAAAGCGATGGAATAAAAGTTTCATCGCCTGGATGGGGCTTGGCAACAGCAAATATAATCTGCACGAACTCGATTCCTCTGCGGAGGCTTTTTATCAGGCGACACGGCTGCAACCGGTCAATGGATTAGCCTATAACAACTTGGCTTATGTCTTGGCTGAGCAAGGTAAGCTGGAGAGCACTGAAAGCTGCGCAACATGCTGTAGACCTTAGTGGACCATTTGAAGAGACCTTTCGCCAAACATTAGAGGACATCAAAGGAATGGCATCAAATAAAGAGGAATGATTCATATTATTTAGACTCTCGATTTCGACTACTCCAGATCGACACGATTCTTGGAAAAGCCCATCAAAAGCGACCATGTGGTTTTTTATTCTTGCCGTTCCTGATTGCGCATCCGGTTGTGTCATGCCTGCTATGCGATAAAATGGCATTGCACCTTATAATATGGAAGAGGAGTTTTGTGAATGAAAGGTCTTTTGCTCAGATGGTTTATCCTGACCTTTGCCATCATGACGGCTGCTTATCTGTTCCCCGGTATTCGAGTCAGCGGATTTGGTTCCGCGTTCTTCGCTGCTATGGTATTGGGAATTCTGAACGCGTTTTTCAGGCCGATCCTGTTTATTCTGACCCTGCCGATCAATGTCTTGACTCTGGGCCTGTTCACCTTTGTCATTAATGCCCTGTTGCTGCTGATGACCTCAGGTGTGATCGGTGGCCTCGTGGTTGAGGGTTTCGGTTCCGCTTTGTTTGGTTCTCTGGTTATCAGCCTGGTCAGCTTGCTGCTCAGTTCGTTCATCAGTGGCAGAGGAAGGGTCGAATCACTCGATATAGAAATGCGCCGACGGCGCGGTGATCATTGGGAGTAGCGATGGCTTCTTTAGCTGATAAAACCTGTGAAGCCTGCAGGGCAGGGGCCCCATTGGCAACCCGGCAGGAGTGCATGGACTTTTTGTCTCAACTCGATGGCTGGCAGATCATATCTGTGGACGGCGTCAATCATTTACAAAAAACCTACCCATTTAAAAACTTCAGCCTGGCACTGGAGTTTACTAACAAGGTCGGTGCCGTTGCAGAAGCAGAAAACCATCATCCGGCCATATTGACAGAGTGGGGCAAGGTGACCGTCACCTGGTGGACTCACAAGATCTCCGGTTTGCATGCAAATGACTTTATCATGGCGGCAAAAACCGATGACCTGTCTCTGAACGGCGTTTCATCAGAATCCCTGTTTTTATACTCTCCGTCGTCACTCTCTGGTTGACACCTTTATCTGCGGCAGACCAACCCCTGGCATGCCAGCCGACCACAGAAGATGAGATGGGTCCCTTCTATAAACCCGGTGCCCCCTACCGTCACAGTGTCGGTACGGGCTACCTGTTGTTCGGCACGGTCAAATCGGCAGCGGATTGCAGCCCTGTCCCTGCGGCCATGATTGAACTCTGGATGACCGGACCGGATGGTCATTACGGTGATGAATGGTGGGCCAGTCTCTTCAGCGCCAAGAACGGCACTTACTATTTTACCAGCCATGCTGCTACCGATTTCGGCAGCCGCCGTCCGCATATTCATATCAGGGCGACCGCCGAAGGTTTTAAGCCCCTGGTGACTCAGCATTATCCTGTTAAAGGGGCAGGGGAAGGGCAATTCGATCTGGTACTGACCCCTCTGGCAACGCTTAAGTAGAGCGATGAAAAAGATTCAGCCTGTCGTCTGCGCCATCCCACCACAGTTTAACTCAGCAATTAAGTCCTTCTTCGCTGGTGAATTTGTTCTCATGTATTAGACTTTCTGGTGGAGGGTCTCATGATGAAAGCACTGGTTAAAAAAGAAGCGGCACCCGGGCTGAGCCTGGAAGAGGTGCCTGTCCCGAAAATCAGCATCAACGATGTTTTGATCAAGATTAAGCGCACCGCAATCTGCGGTACGGATATGCATATCTACAACTGGGACGCCTGGGCGCAGAAAACCATCCCGGTGCCCATGGTCGTGGGCCACGAGTTTGTCGGTGAGATCGTCGAAGTCGGCTCCAATGTGATTGATTTCAGCGTCGGCCAGATCGTCTCGGGTGAGGGACACCTGGTCTGCGGACGCTGTCGTAATTGCATGGCCGGGCGCCGCCACCTCTGCGCACATACCAGCGGCGTCGGCGTCGATCGGCCCGGGGCGTTTGCCGAGTACCTGGTTCTGCCCATGTCCAACGTCTGGGTACATCGACCGGAGATTGATCTGGACGTGGCGGCACTCTTCGATCCCCTGGGCAATGCGGTGCATACCGCGTTGCAGTACGATCTGCTCGGCGAAGATGTCCTGATTACCGGCGCCGGCCCGATTGGCTGCATGGCCGCGGCTGTCTGCCGGCACGCCGCCGCACGGCATGTTGTGGTCACCGACATCAACCCCGCACGTCTGGCCCTGGCCGAGCACTATGGGGGCGAGCTTGACCGTTGATGTCAGTCGGGAAAACCTCAGCGGCGTGCAGCAGAAGCTGGGCATGACGGAAGGCTTCGATGTGGGGCTGGAGATGTCGGGCAGCCCTCAGGCCTTCAAAGACATGCTGGCCAACATGAAGCATGGCGGCAAGATGGCCTTGTTGGGAATCCCCGGCAACGACATGATGATTGACTGGAACACAGTGATCTTCAACATGCTCACCCTGAAAGGCATTTACGGCCGTGAAATGTACGAGACCTGGTACAAGATGGCCGTCATGGTCGAGTCGGGGCTGGATATCTCCGCTGTCATCACCCACCGGCTCGAGTATACAGATTTTAAAGAGGGGTTTGCCGCCATGAATAGCGGTGAGGCCTGCAAGGTCATCCTCAATTGGGACTCGTGAGTTTATCCGGGGCCATGGGCCCTTACAAGGAGAAAAGCCGTGTACGGTGAATTTCAGGATCATTTGCGAGCCGAGCTGCAAGAGATCAAGTCGGCAGGTCTGTATAAGCAGGAACGTTTGATCACGACCCCGCAAGGCGCCCATGTCGGCGTCAGCAGCGGTGACGAGGTGCTGAACCTCTGCGCCAACAACTACCTCGGCCTGGCCCAGCACCCGGAGGTTAATGCCGCAGCCAGGGCTGCTTTGCAAGAGTGGGGCTTCGGCATGGCCTCGGTCCGTTTTATCTGCGGCACCCAAACCCTGCATAAGCAGCTCGAAGCCAGGCTCAGCGAGTTTCTGGGAACAGAAGACACGATCCTCTATCCCTCCTGCTTCGATGCCAACGGCGGACTGTTCGAAACCTTGCTGGGTGAAGATGATGCTGTTATTTCCGATGAGCTTAACCATGCCAGCATTATCGATGGCGTCCGTTTGTGCAAGGCAAAGCGCTATCGCTATCGCAACAACGATATGGCCGACCTCGAAGAGCAGCTCAAGACCGCCGATGCCGGCGGGGCGCGCTTCAAGCTGGTGACCACCGACGGTGTTTTCTCCATGGACGGCACCATCGCCAGGGTTGATGAGATCTGTGCCCTGGCAGAAAGATACCAGGCGCTGGTTCACGTCGACGATTCCCATGCCACCGGCTTTATCGGCGCCGGCGGCCGCGGCACCCACGAGTATCGTGGCTGTATGGATCGGGTCGATATTGTCACCGGCACCCTGGGCAAGGCTCTGGGCGGTGCCAGCGGCGGCTTTACCAGCGCCCGCAAGGAGGTTGTCGATCTGTTGCGGCAGCGCTCTCGCCCTTATCTTTTCTCCAATACCGTGGCACCGCCGGCTGTGGCCGGGGCCCTGAAAGCCCTTGAACTGGTCAGTCAATCCAGTGTGCTGCGTGATCAGCTGCAGCGAGAATACGGCGATCTTCCGTGCCGGGCTGGAGAAGCACGGTTTTGAACTCTTGCCGGGTGAGCATCCGATCGTTCCGGTTATGCTGCACGATGCCGTGGTCGCCGGCAAGTTTGCCGAAGCCATGTTGCAGCAAGGCATCTACGTGGTAGCCTTTTCTTACCCGGTGGTGCCGAAAGGGCAGGCGCGGATTCGCACGCAGATGTCGGCGGCCCTGACAGCCGGATGATCTGAGCTTTGCCATAGAGGCTTTTGGCCGGGTCAAGCAGAGGTTGCAACTTTAACTGAAATTCGCGGTACACAATTGTTGTGGCCCTAAAATCAACAAAAGGAGATAGAACGATGATCAGGTTGCTGACAATGGGTTTTGTTTTACTGGTTTTGGTAATGTTCGGCTGCGGGCAGTCCGAAGAATCGAAAAGTCAACAAGAGCCCAAGGAGACGGCTGCCGAGAAGATGACAGAGGCAGTCCAAAGCGCTGCAGGGGAAGTCAAGGAATCTGCTGAATCTGTCGCGGAAAAGGCTGGAGAGGTTCAAAAACAGGCTGAACCTGCGATTAATCAAGCCGTCGAGGACGCCAGGGAGATGGCCGCATCTACGGCTGAAAAAACCGAAGAAATGGCGAACCAGGCTGCTGATGAGACCAAACAGGTGATGGCCGATGCCAAGGAGACCATGAACAAGGCTGCTGACAAGACGGCCGAAACAGCCTCAGAAGCCGCTGTCGCAACCACGATGGCTGCTGAAAAAGCCGTTGAAACAGCGAAACAGGCGGTTTCTCCCGAAACCATCGTGCTTGAAGCCAGCTTCGGCAACGTCACCTTCCCCCATGCCATGCACCAAGGCAGCTACGCCTGTGCGACCTGCCACGGCGAAGGGACGCCCGGTTTGTTTGGACTGGACAAGGAAAAAGCTCATGCCCTCTGCAAGGACTGCCACAAAAAAGAAGCTGCAGGACCGACCGCGTGCAAGGATTGTCACAAAAAATAATCCCTGGACAGGTCGGTTCCAGAGCAAGATATCTGCGCCCATGACTGAGGGATAAGTGACAAGCTGATCTTAAGGGCCTGGCAATCGATGCCAGGCCCTGCCTTTGTCTTGAGCTTCGTCCATTATTTGTGAAATGTGTAGAACTGACCCTGCAATAAGAACAATAATAGACCCCAAAGGAGTCTGATGTGGATCTGCAGTTGACCGGAAAAATTGCCCTGGTCGTGGCTTCAAGTAAAGGGCTGGGTAAAGCGATTGCCACGCAACTGGCCACAGAGGGCTGCGATGTGATGCTGACCAGTCGCAACGCAGAGCAATTGGCAGCGACACGGCAGCAGCTATTACCGAGCGCCAGGGGCAGGGTGGAGTGCTGCCCCTGCGATATTACCAAGCTTAAGGATATTCAGTCGCTGGTCGCCGTGACCCGCGAGCGTCTCGGCCCCGTCGATATCCTGATCAACAACGCCGGCGGCCCGCCGGGCGGCGGTTTTGAGCAGATTGATGATGCCGCCTGGCAGTCCGCTTTCGAGCTGAACCTGCTCAGCTATGTGCGGCTGATCCGACGAAGTTCTGCCAGACATGAAGCAGCAGGGCGGACGGATCATCAATGTCACCTCCTCATCGATCAAGCAACCGATTCCGGGACTGATTCTCTCCAACGTTTTCCGCATGGGGATCCTCGGCCTGGCAAAAAGCCTGGCCGACGAACTGGCCCCCTACAACATCCTGGTCAATACGGTCGCTCCGGGACGGATTGCGACCGATCGCACCAGCTACCTTGATCAGCTCAAGGCTGACAAACGGGGGATCAGCAAAGAGCAGGTGGTCGCCGAATCGCTGCAGAGCATCCCGTTGAAGCGCTACGGGGAGACCGAGGAGTTTGCCAGAGTGGTCTGTTTCCTCGCTTCCGGGGCCAGTTCCTACGTGACCGGCAGTACAATCATGGTCGATGGCGGCATGGTCAAGGGCTATTGATCCTGAACTCTTGAGCTGCATGAAAATCCACTTGTTTGGTCACCGGACTTGCAACTTCATGGCTGTCCAGTAAATTTAATGAGGAAATAGTTTTTCTCAGGAATACAGCCACCACCTTTATCCCCATGATTGAGGGTAACGGATTCGAGAGAAGCAATCCCATTAACCTTGAGGAGGAAACGATGAAGATGCGGATCAGGCAACTCATGTTTGTCGTCGCGGCAGTCGCCATGCTGTGCGGTTCTATCTCCAATGTTCAGGCTGCTGATGATCGCAGTTACCTGATGGCCACCGCCTCCACCGGCGGAACCTACTACCCGGTCGGTGTCGCCCTGTCGACCCTGATCAAGGTCAAACTGCAGCCGAACCCAGAAGATCGGCATGTCGGCCATCAACTCGGCCGGTTCCGGCGAAAACATCAAGCTGCTGCGCGATAACGAAGTTCAGTTCGCCATTCTCCAGGGTCTCTATGGCGCTTATGCCTGGAAGGGGACCGGTCCCATCGCAAGTGAAGGGCCGCAGAAAAACCTGCGTTCGGTGACCATGCTCTGGCAGAACGTCGAGCATTTTGCGGTCAACAAGAAATTCGCCAAAACCGGCACCGTGTCAGACATGGTCGCGATGAAGGGCGAAACCCTGTCGCTGGGGAAAAAGAATTCCGGCACCCTCGGCTCCAACACCGTCCTGCTGACCAACCTCGGTGCCGATGTCGAGAAGGACTACAACCTGATCTATGTTGGCTACGGGCCATCGGCCGACGCCATGCAGAATGGCCAGGCTGCCGGCATGAGCACCCCGGCCGGCGTCCCGGTCAGCGCCGTGACCAAGGCGATGGCGAACATGGGCGACGAGGTCGTCGTGCTCGATTTTACCGATGAGCAGATGAAGCAGGCCGATGGCGGCATGGAGCTCTGGACCCGCTATGTGATCCCGGCCGAAACCTACCCGGGGCAGACGAAGGAGATCAAGACCATCGCCCAGCCGAACTTCCTCGCGGTACGTGCCGATGTGGACGAGGATGCCGTCTACCAGATCACCAAGACCATTTACGAGAACCTGCCGTTTCTGAACGCCATCCACGGCGCAACCAAGGCGATGGCGATTGAAAAAGCGATCGCCGGACTGCCGATGCCGCTGCACCCCGGTGCGGCCAAGTATTACCAGGAAGTCGGCATCACCATCCCTGCCAGGCTGATTGCTCAATAATTAACCGTGCTATCCCCGGCCGCCGTTCAGCTGCGGCCGGGGCGTTTTCCTTCCCTCGAGGAGAGGGTGATGACAGATCCTGCAACCGAACCTAACGCACCCATCTCAACCGCTCCCTCATCATTCTCGGTGTCGCTATTTCACTGATGCACATCTGGTTCAACGTGGTGACAGTGCTGTCTTCGCTCTGGCAGAACTCGCTGCATTTTGCCGGCTTTGCCCTGATGGCCGCGCTGGTCTACCCGTTGCGCAAGGATCCCATCATCGTCTGGCGAGCCCTGGATGTCCTGCTGGGGCTTCTCGCCGCCGGGTCGGCTCTCTACCTGATCGCCATGGAAGACGCCATCTACGCGCGCGGCGTACGCATGCTCCCCGGCGAGTGGGTGGCCGGCATCATCCTGATTCTCTGTGCCCTGGAATTCACCCGGCGGGTGGCCGGCTGGTTTATCCCGGTGCTGATCATCATCGCCCTGAGTTATGTTGGCTGGTGGGGGGCAAAGATCAGCGGGGTCTTCAAATTTGCCGGTCTGAGCCCTGAAACCATTCTGTTCCGCAGCATCTACGGTGACGACGCCCTGTTCGGCACCATCGCCGGCATCTCGTCCAGCTACGTGTTCATGTTCATCCTGTTCGGTGCCTTTCTGCTCCGTTCCGGCGCCGGTGAGTTCGTCATCGACCTGGCCCGCGCCGTCGCCGGGCGCATGGTCGGCGGCCCCGGCCTGGTGGCGGTCATGGCCTCCGGGCTGATGGGCACCATCTCCGGTTCGGCGGTTGCCAACACCGCCTCGACCGGCGTGATCACCATCCCGCTGATGAAGCGTGCCGGTTTCCCGGCCAAGTTTGCCGCCGGGGTCGAAGCCGCGGCCTCGACCGGTGGCCAGTTGATGCCGCCGATCATGGGCGCCGGGGCCTTCGTCATGGCCACCTACACGCAGATCTCCTATAACATCATCGTCGTTGTCAGCATCCTGCCGGCCATCCTTTATTTTGCCGCGGTCGGTTTCTTCGTCCGCATCGAGGCCAAGCGCAGTCATGTCGATGCCCTGGATACCGAAGAAGTCTCGGCGATCGAGGTCTTCAAGAAAGGCGGCATCGTCTTCCTGCTGCCGATCGGCGTGCTGATCGGCCTCTTGATCTACGGCTTTACCCCCACTTATGCCGCCGGCATCAGTATCCTCGCGGTGATCGTCGCCTCCTGGTTTTCAGCCCAACAGGATGGGCCCCAAGGCGATCATCGAAGCCCTGGCCATGGGCGCACAGAACATGGTCATGACCGCCATCCTGCTCTGTTCTGTCGGCCTGATCGTCAACGTCATCGCCACGGCCGGAGTCGGCAACACCTTCTCGCTGATGATCAACGAGTGGGCCGGACACAGCCTGGTTATCGCCATCGTCCTGATCGCCCTGGCTTCGCTTGTGCTCGGCATGGGGCTGCCGGTCACCGCGGCCTATATCGTCCTCGGCACCCTCTCGGCGCCGGCCCTGCATGCCCTGATCTCCGACGGCCTGCTGGTCAACGCGCTGGTCAACGGCCAGATCCCGGAAGCGGCCAAGGCGATCTTCATGCTCGCCGCGCCGGACAAACTGGCGGAGATCGGCAACCCGATGACCACCGCCGCCGCCCGGGCGATCGTCGACGCGGTGCCGGTCGATATGGCCAGCATGGTCCGTGAAGCGGTCCTCACTCCGCATGCGCTGACTTATGCGCTGCTCTCCGCACACCTGATTGTCTTCTGGCTGAGCCAGGATTCCAACGTTACGCCGCCGGTCGCGCTCGCCGCTTTCACCGGCGCCGCCATCGCCGGAACCAAGCCGATGGCCACCGGCTTGCAGTCCTGGAAGCTGGCCAAGGGTTTGTACATTATCCCGCTGCTGTTTGCCTACACCCCCTTCATCGGCGGCTCCTGGATCGACGACTTCACGATCTTCTTCTTTGCCCTGTTCGGTCTATATGCCTTTGCTGCCGGCACTGGAGGGTTTCATGGAAGCACGCGTCCCCCTGCCGATCCGCCTGCTGTCATTCGGCTGCGCCGTTGCGCTGCTCTGGCCGGCGACATTGTGGGTTCATCTTCTCGGTCTGATTGTGATAATCGTTTTGTTTATGAGCAGCTTCCGCAAATCCCGCAGAGAGACTGCAGCCGTCTCGTCCCTTTAATAACTACAGACTCTGACAGACTTTCATCACCTTCACACCTTGAACCGTTTTATAATTGGCCTGCGTCCCAGGCAGCTTTCAATGCTTTAGCCCTCATCATGTCGCGTCCCTCGTCCCGCGTCCCGTTCTTGCTTGACGATTCGACATGAAATTTATATTTTCATCATGTTATTATGTGATTGGGCAGGCACTTCTGCCATATTTTTCGGCCAACAATGGAGGGGCCTGGGTTGTTGAGGCGTGGCGCCTTTTTGCTTGTTAGGGGTTCGTTGTGAGCATTACAGATACTGCCTGATGTTTTGCAATGCCGTCCCGGTTGCGTTTACGCAATCAGGCGATTTTTGCTTTAAAATCAGCTTTTCAGGTTGCCGCGTTGCTCGTCCAGCGTACCGGTTCTTAAAGAACGGAGTGAAGATGAATAAAGCTATCGGCCTGGCCCTGATCGTTGTCGGTGTAGGACTTGCCTATTGGGGTTTCGAGATCTCAGATACCTTAACCTCTCAACTGACTGCAAAACTGTCCGGATCTACGCCCGATGAGGTGATGTATTGTTATATTGCTGGGGCGGCTTGTGCAGTAGCAGGGTTATTTTTGGTGGGCAAGGGGTGAGATCAATACAGCTGTTATGCTCCCCGGATTCCAAACTATGAATAAAGGAAAGACCTCTATGCGTATCCTGACGATTCTGCTGCTGGCCATCGCTCTCACAGCCTGTGCGGCCACGGCGGCAGTGCCAACTTCTGAAGACGGGAAAGCCCTCGAAGCAGAGCAGCTGGTTCGTTACAGCCTCACCGGGCGAATCATGGAAAATGTCGAGAACAACTACTCCGATCAGCTTGGCTCCATGTTGGCATCAATGGAGGTGCCGGCAGAGCAGGCTGAACAGATCATCAGCGAAGTCATCAAATCTGTGGCGGATAACGAACACCAACGTCTTATTGATGCCCTGGTGCCGATCTACCGGCGATATTACACGGCCGATGAAATTCATCAGCTGTTATCTTTTTACAAAACCGATGTGGCTCGCAAGTCGTTAAAGGTCAGTTCGCAGATTGCGGCTGAAAGCCAACAGCCTGTTCGGTTATGGAATGAACGTTTTGAGGATGAATTGCTAAAGCGGGTGGATGCAAGATTGAATGAGATGGGGCTTTCGATTGATCGCTAACCAGTGATGGATACTGTTCGCGTTCAGCAAGAAAGATCAAGTATGGATTCAAATATCCTGGTAAAGGCCATTGTCCTGGGGCTTATTTGCTTTCTCGCCTCTTGTTCAAAAGATAACGCATCACCAGAATGCGACAATGAGATTGCACTGGCCGGTGTCAAAGGTGCTTTGTATCGCGATATCGCGCAAGGCGGTGATCAGCGCAGATTCAATAATTTTCTCGATTTTAAAGAGATTGAATCCGTCCAAATCACCGGGGAAGGCAGAATGTGCAAAGCCAGACTGACGATTATGAAAAAGTACTATATGCCGATCAACTATGAAATTGCTGCCGATGACAAAGAATATTATGTGACCTACTCCGGTATTAATGAGGGCTCAAAGGAAAACATTTATAAAATCATCAATGGTATGCGTCCAGATCTTGGCAATGATCGAGTAAACGGCTGGTCTCTGCAGGGGAAATCATTGGCAACGGCGTAGATAAAACCTGTCTATTAACAGAAGCTCTCTTACCTAAAGCCCTTCAGCAAAACGTTTCTCCGTTAGAGCAATTTCTTCTGCACGGCGTTGCTGATCCCAGTCCAGTTCCGCAGCCATGATTTCCAGCACCCTGGGAACCGCCAGTCTGGCAGCGGCTGTATCGAGTCGGGCCAGAGGCATGCGCCGGGCCAGCACATCGATAATCCTTTCAGCCATTTCATAACGCACGGCATAAAGCACTTCTGCCTCAAGAATTGGATGCTTCTCAACCAGGCGTTCGCCGTGGTGCTGCTGAGCCAGCAGGGCGACCTGTTCTGCCTGGTCGCCATAGGTTCGGTGCAGATAAGCGGCGACGTCTTTGGCAAAGCCATATTTTTCAATCAGCTCCAGATCGCCGTCCTTGCTGTAATTGGCGCCACCGATTATCGGCAGATTTTCCGTTTGACAGCTTGGCTTCGGTGCTGACAGGTTGAACCGTTTTAACGCCTGGTCTACGGTGTCCATCGCCATCTTCCGGTAGGTTGTCCATTTGCCTCCGGCAATGGTGAGCAAACCGTTCGGGCTGACCTCGATCACATGATCACGGGCCAGGCTGGCGGTGTCAACGGCCCTGGGATCGCGCACCAGCGGCCTTAAGCCGGACCAGCTGGCTTTAATATCCGATTTCTCAGACCTTCAGATTGAAATAGCGGCTGACGTGACGCAGCAGGTAGTCTATTTCTGCCTCGAGGGGCCGTGGGTGTTCGCTGATTTCTGCGGGCTCATCGGTGGTGCCAATCAGGGCATGGTTTTCCCAGGGCAGAACAAACAAAACCCTGCCATCTTCGGTTTCCGGAATCATCAGCCCGGTGTCGGGCGGAGCAAAA
The DNA here is from genome assembly GCA_963769955.1 of uncultured delta proteobacterium. Taxonomy (GTDB): domain Bacteria; phylum Desulfobacterota; class Desulfuromonadia; order Desulfuromonadales; family BM103; genus M0040. The sequence goes on along the minus strand of CAVYNW010000011.1, from coordinate 19,861 downwards.
CGTTGATCCAGCACGATGTGAATGCCTGTACTGGCTGAAATGATTTCGCGGGCGGCAGGGATATCCAGCTTCCTGATTTGATCGGTAAAGGGGCCAGTCGCATTGATCACGCCCGTGGCATGCAGCTGCCAGCTTTCACCTGTCAACGAATCCGTCAGCTCTGCTCCGGCGATTCTGCCATCTGTCTTGATCAGCTTGGTCACAGCGACATGATTGATAATGGCTCGCGCCATGTTGTTCTGCCGTTAAGGCCAGGGAAAGCGCCATGCGGGCATCGTGAAACTGACCGTCATAATAGAGCACCCCGGCTTTCAGCTGGTCAGCTTTCAGAGTTGGGAACCGTCGCAGGGCTTGTTTGCGGCTTAACAGGCGGCTATGACCGATATGCCGTTTTCCGGAGAGGAAATCGTAGAGTTTGAGACCTGAAAAAACGTAGGGGATGTCGAGCCAGCGGTAGAGCGGCGTGACCAGCGGCAGACGATTGGACAGATGCGGAGCATTTTTCAACAAGAGGTAGCGTTCGCGGAGGCCATCCTTGACCAGGTGGTACTGGTTTCTGTCGAATCTTTTGATCGCCAGCTCCAGGTAGCGAACACCGCCATGGACCAACTTGGTGCTGCGACTGCTGGTCCCTTCCGAGAAATCATTCTTTTCGACCAGAGCCACTTTCAGACCGCGGGTCGCCGCATCGAGGGCGACGCCACAACCGGTTGCGCCACCACCGATGATGAGCAGGTCGAAGAGCTGGCCGGATTTTAATTGCTCTAAGTGCTGTTCTCTTGCCAAGAGTGATTTCCCGCTATCCGGAGTCGGTGAGTTCTTTGATGTATGGAAACTGCCCAGGTGTCCATTGTCTAATCTGTCTTCACATTTGTCCTGAACAGTTTAGACGTTCTGCTTATGATATCAATAGCTTAAGGTGAAGCGGCTAAGGATTGTCAACCCAAAAGGGAAGGGGACTTTTCTAACTGCCCCTGCTTACTCGCTATGCTCGCCCAGCTCCTCACGGATATAGCGTTTGATATACTCCTGGCTGCTCAGGGTGGCTCTGATCAACCAGAAGGCGGCCAATATACCGCACGCCAGGATAAAGGCACGCAACTGCGGCAGCGCCAGGGCAAGAAGCAGGGCGACCGGCGTGAGGATTGATAAGCCCCAGATACCCCGTCGGCGGAGTTTCTCCAGGAGAGCCTGAGCATCAGCAATGTTGGTCATGCCGACTTCTTTTAACGAAAGGCGTATGGATTCGTATTCTTTCTGGCGTCTGGTCTGCATGCGTCCGAAAGGGTCGTTTAGATTCATGGGTTCATTTCTGTTGATGGTTAGATCGGCTGAAAGAGCCTTGTTCCCCGGGGCCTTTTGCCTGTGGTGTTGAGAAAGCTTTTCTCGCGGCAGAGTCCCGCCCGAAAATCGATTTGACCTTAAGGCAGGCCACACCACTCAGTCAAGAAATTCTCTGTCACTGATGGTTGGGGATACTTCGTCGTCCCTGTTTTTTATGTCGTTAGGGAGGGTGCTGTGATGTTGTCGTTTGGCACTCTTTATGTTTTTAAGGGTCTGGCACTTGCTTCCTGACACTGCATTTGTGGCGCAGGCAAACCCTTAAGATTTTCATGTGCCGTGGAACCTGTGCGTATGCATTTTTTGTGAAATGTGTAGATCTGACCCCATAGTCACATTCAGTTGCCTTGATTTTCGTGTTTCAGACATGGCAGCTCCTCCGGCAGCAACGGCCGTGTAGTGACGTAATCCGGCAGTTTGAGGATACGTGTCTCTTGCGGTGGGTCAAGCTCAGCATAGAGCCGTTTTGTGTCGCGGAGATATGATTTGCTCAAATGCATCGGCAGTAGAAGTTGCGGTTTAATTTCGTGACTGATCTGGTTCAAATCAGTTGTACATAAGTGAAAGGAGACCCGCGCTTTCTCTTGATCCTGATCCAGAAACGTACATTCCGAGACCAGCAGCGTGACACCACGCATAAGGTCCGAGATCTTCTTCAGGTTGTCCGGCATCATGCCGACGTCGCTGAGGTAGCCTATGCTGTTGGGTGACGAGTCACGGCTGATCTTTCGGTAAAGCTCTTCTGCATTATCAAGCGTCTCGACCCTGTGCCCATCTGCCGCAATTCTCCAGACCTCAATCGGTCCGGGTTCAAAATTGTCTGTATAAAAACGTCTCTTCAATTCCTTGATCCATGGCCCTGGCAGAAGCCGCTCTGTATGCAGTCGCTGTCGGTCGAGCAGGAAAGAGCGCTCTTCCGTGACCCGGAAAATCAGTACAGGTATTTTGTGATCACAGATTTCGGTTTCAACTTTTAGATGACGGGTTTGGTAAATAACCTGATCTTCTCGTGGCGTCGTTTTTAGGTGGCGCGATATAAACCTTCGGCTACCGGCAAATTCAAACTGCTCGATCTGTCCCGGATGAACTTCGTAAACCATGATGGTGCACCAGTTCTCCTCGCTGAGGTTCCAGTCGTATCCTGCCAGCTTGTGGCCGATCCGCTCGGCAATCCCCGATGGGCCGTATATGGATATGGTCCTTGGCGCAACAAGAACGTGCCGCAGAAAATGATCAAAACCCATCAGGTGATCCATGTGGGCGTGGCTTATGAACAGGGCGTCTATAGAGCGCAGAATTCTTTTGGCTAAATGGTGGATCTGCCCGCAGTCGAGCAAGATGCCACGACCTGTTGGCCGGACATTGATGTACATCACCGGATCGTCGAGCAGGCCTGAGAAAAAGCTCGGTTGTAGATAGCGGAATGAGCCAAGATTTTGCATGGGAACTCCGTCGTGTCTGTAATTAATTATAATAGACGGGTCGACTACTTACGAGTCTGCAAATAATGACAAAACAAAAGGGCTGCAATCTTAAAGATTACAGACCTTATTGTTTATCATTGGTGCCGAAGGCTAAATTCCATGGTCAACTTATAAGTAACAGAAAACATTGAAAAAATTATTTAGCTATATTGTGTTTTGTAGACACTTAAACGCACCGAATGTGCAACCTAATGTTCTCTAAAGACTCCTGTCTTCAAATTAGTGCCAATTCGAGTCTCAAAGTCTACTAGAATTGGGATGGATTGGAATTTTTAGATCTTGTTACAATACCAATGATGTCCTTTAAAAATGAGTTGTCATCTTCTCTTATGTTACCTCCAGAAATTATAGAGGTTGCCCATCAATTCCTTCGTTTGACAGTGGGGTTTGGTTCTAAATATTAGGGTCCGTAAGGATTTCGCCTCTCGGCCAATCAGACCACCTTCTGATAACATGGCATGAAATATAGGAATACTTGATCTTCACCAATCGTTCGCGCCCTCGTCTACAAATCCATTCTTACAATTCATGCAATGTAATGCGCGGAAGTGCGGCAAACTTTCTTTCATATGATAAAATTAATGAAACTTAAATAATTTTCTGTTATCTTTTTAGTCCAACGGTAGATACAAGAGATTGACTTAGCTTATTGAGGAGCCTTCATAGTTATTTAACCTCCCAAAGAAAGGGGAATAGTCATGATTTGTTCCGTGGATAATAATATTCCTGAAGCGTGCTGTTCGTGTGGGACAAAAACCCCATTAGCCAATCTACATAATGCCCCCAGTTGTGAATATTTTGTCTGCAGCGGCTGTGCTACATATCATAAACAGCCTTGGACTTTGGGGTACCTTTGTGAAAAATGTTACTCTAAGCAAAGGTTGGTTAGCACCAAAAAAGACAGCAAACAACATTGAGATGCCCTATCTAGAAGGTCCACAACAAATGTTAGTGTAACGCAACCTGCTTCGTTTCCAAAGCCGCTGCCCGTCTGGACAACGGCTTTTTTTCACGCGCTGGAGGCCGGTAGCCAAGTGAACTGTGTGTCCGATAAATCACGACTTTTGAGACGACAAACGGCCTCTTATTAATAGAGACATTAAGGAAGACAAAATCATGGCCACCAGTGGACGATCCTAGGTGGCCTTTTATTGTTTATCAGGGTTACAAAGATTTTACATATCAGCCAATCTAAGGCACTCAAAACAATGTAGTAGTAAAATAAGAAACCCTCTTCTTTGCCCTCAACTTATGATCAGCTATAATTGTCAACGTCTGATTTATGATATTATGTTTAATCTGCTTGGTAAACTAGGGAGCAACAATGGAGAGACTCGTGAAACGTCTGGGGATTGTGCTCTTCCTGATGTTTGCCCTCTTCGTGGTGTGTGTGGCTGGCACTGTGCTCTACCTCCCTACTCTGGATGACGACGGCTGGCGGCGAATTCTTACATATTGGGTGGAACGAGAGACCGGAAATCGACTGACAATCGCTGGCGACTTCTCGTTCACCCTTTCGTGGCACCCGGCACTCTCGGTAGAGGATGTTCGACTGGACAACGTCGAACCGAGCAACCAGACGCCCATCCTGAGCCTCGGGCGTTTCGAAATTACCATGTCCTTGCTGGATCTTTTCCAGCGTGTTGTGCACATCGAACGTTTGCGTATTCGGGACGGGACCTTCAACATCCGGCCTCCGCGAGGAGAACAAAAATCAGAGATATCAGCGGCTGCTGAACACCATCCGTTTCCACTCTTGCTGGGCGATGCTGAGTTGGATCAAGTGCGCGTGATCGTCCACCCAATGGGGGACAACGAAGCACAATACTCTTGCTGGACCAATTCACCGTGAAGGAGGAAAACGCTGGAGTCCCGCTGTCCTTAACAGGAAAAGGTCTCCTGAACGGCTATCCGCTCTCACTCAACGGCCGTTTGGGCTCCATGGACGAGTTTCTGAACCCAACCCGGCCTTACGACGTCGAGCTCTCGGCTGAGCTTGCAGATGCCACCTCGACCATCAAGGGCACCGTGTCCGACCCCATCAATGGGAAGGGGGTGAACCTTGGGTTCTCCATTCACCTCGAAGAGCTTTCAGAGATTCTCCAAATCTTCCATTACTATATACCTTCAATCGGGCCTCTCGAAGCCAAAGGACAACTGGTCGGCGACTTCGACCGGCTTGGTCTGCGGGACTTCTCCCTCTATGTTGGAGACGACCAACGAGGTCGGTCCCATCTTACCGGAAGCGTTGCGGATCTCAGCCATAGAAATGGGATAAGTTTCGACATCGAGTATGATCTTCGCGATGGAGAGCGCTGGCGCCCAGTCCTCGGACCAAAGCTTCCGTCGATCCATACGGTCTCCGTCAAAGGGCACCTGGCCGATGCGGACGGCCTTCTCGGGATCGAAGGCCTCGAGCTTAGCGTTCATGGTGAGAAGTTTGCGGCTGACCTTACCGGCCGGGTCGGGGACCTCCAAGCCAAAGGCGCCCTGCTATTTGCAGGCCTCGACCTCGCGGTCTCTGTGCAAACCGGCAAGATTTTTCCGTCTGGTCGAAATTGGTTGGGCACACTCTGCCGCCTGCAGGCCCTCTCGCTCGTGGAGACGCGTCTCCACGACCGGGGCGGAGCACCCGCCCTCGAAGACGTGAATCTCCATTTGGGGCGTGGCAAGTCTCGCTATGCACGGCTCACGGGTCACATCGACCGGATCGCTCCCAAGGCTCGGCCCCCCATCTCGGGCGTGGAGTTGAGCCTCGTCCTGGATGCCCCGCTACTCTCGGACCTCACCGGTTTTGCCGTTAAGGGTGATAAAAATCTCGGTCCGGTTGTCGGGTCAGCGAACCTTTCGGACACGGGCGGGAGCCTGGGTCTCAGGTCGATCGACATAACCCTTGGGAAATTACCAGAAACCGTTCGGCTGAACGGACGTATGGATGACCTTATAGACCTTCGGCAGGTGGAGCTCACGGCCGACATTGCCCTTGCGAATCTCTCGGCCCTGAATCCTCTTGTCGGACGCGAACTGCCGGCTTTGGGTCCTGTGAAGGGGACCCTGCGCATGGACGACCTCGACGGAACCCTCCAAGCCAACCCGATCGACGTTCGTATCGGCAGCCGGGAGACGAATTGGATTGAGCTGACGGGCCACATCGCCGACGTGGTTCACTTTCGAAACCTCGATCTCAACGCAGACGTCAGCCTGAAAAACTTGACCGATATCGCTTCGCTGTTCGGACGAGAACTTCCTTCCATCGGCCCGGTTCGTGGCGTCGCCACACTCGAGCGGATCCGAGAAGACCGTGGAGCTGACCAAACTCAATTTCACCCTGGGCCAATCCGGACACGATCGGGTCGAGGTGACCGGCACCGTTGTCGACCTGGTGTCCTGGCGCGGTGTTGACCTCGATGCCCAAGTCCACCTCCGTCGCCTTCCGATTCTGACGCCCCTCGTCGGCCGCGAGCTGCCCGACGTCGGTCCGGTGGACGGACACTTCAAGGTCGAGGACCCCGAGGGTGTTCTCACCGCCAGCGACATCAACGTCGCCCTTGGAACACACAAAACCGCCTGGCTGAACCTGACGGGACGGATCGGCAAACTGTTTGAATTCATGGACGTTGATCTCAAAGCAGAAGCTGGAGCCACAGCGCTTCCCCTGCTCGACCCTCTGGTCGGACATCGCCTCCCGGACCTCGGCCCAATAACTGCGTCAGCAGTGATCTCCGATGGTGATACCAGCCTAGGAATTGACGGGCTTCAGATCGACGGAGGTCGGCCGGGGCGTTTCAAAGTGAGCGTGGCGGGTGGAGTCGGCGACATACGAAAACTTCGTGATATCCAAGTCGATGTTACACTTTTCGCAAAGGACCTCGCGGACATCTCCGAGATCATCAACCGGCCACTTTCGCCTGTCGGGCCGGTAAATCTGAAAGCCCGGCTGGCCGGGACCAAACAGAGCCTTCATCTCAGCGGGCTGGAGCTCACCGTCGCTCAGTCACGGATCAAGGGCGATGTTCACTATGTCAAAGCCGGCCCCCGTCCTCGCCTCACTGCACAGATCGAGTCCCCGTTCTTGGCGGTGAAGGATCTGGGCCTCGGCGGGAATGCGACCCCGCCCGGAGATCCGCAGGGGACCGAAGCTCCTGCGGGAGACAAGAAAGAGAAAGCCCCGCTGGAAAAAAGACGCTGGGTTTTCGGAAACGAGCAGTTGCCCCTCGATTCCTTGAAATGGCTCGATCTCGACGGTAAGATTCAGATAGATCATGTGGCTGCTTATGGCGAAGATCTGGACGAATTAGCAGTCCGGGTTCAGCTCGAGGACGGTCGATTGGAGACCAATCTTGCCGGCAAGATGTACGGTGGTGGCAGTCAGACCACGAACCTGGTAGTCGATGCACGGGACGAAGAGGCCGACGTGACATTCACTCTCGACGCGGCCGACTGGGACCTCGGAAGCTTCTCCCGGAAACACGGCGTGGAGGCAATTCAAGAAGGCCGATTCGACGCCAAGGTCGATCTCACCACGCGAGGAGACTCCCTACGGCAATTTGTCGCTTCTCTGAACGGCGAGGCAACTTTGGCGGTGAGAGATGGCCAGCTCAAGGGCAGGGTGATCAACCTGCTTGCCCAGGGGCTGGTGACCAAGTTGTTCGCGGATGAGCTCTTGCCCCGATTGTTCCTCAGTTCGCAGCGCAGGTCGACCCCCATAACCTGTGCCGCGTCCCACTTTAAAGCGGCAAGTGGATATGTGGAAAGTCCCGCAATCGCAATGGAAACCGACGAGGTGACAATTGTAGGGCAGGGATTCATCGATTTTCGGGACGAGAAAATTCACCTCGTCTTCGACCCCAAGCCCAAGAAACCAGCGCTCTTCTCCCTTCGGGTCCCTACCATGATAACGGGCACTTTTGCGAATCCGGCTGTCGTGACGGGGTCCATGAAGACGCTATTGGAAAAAGTTGCAGCAGCAATCGGCCTCGCCCTCATCGACCCGTTAGCAGCACTTGTTCCCTTCGGAGACCTCGGTCTCGGGGGGCATCACTCCTGCAAAAATGTTCTGCATGAGAGTGGATTCCCGCTACCAGAAACAAAAGAATAAATAAGTGTCCATACAGGGATTCCGAATGTTGCCGTGACCGAGTAGTACTTATTTTAAATCTCTCGCAACTAATTCTTGGATCACCTAAGGACAAATCGCACATTTATTGCACGATATTTCGAGTCTCAATTATTGTGATTTTTTGATAGACTGCCACTTCTGAAAACAGGGGTGGCAGTTTTGTTTAATATTAGGTGGCAGGACTTCACATCATTTATATATCGTACAACATCTGTACAATGAAAAACGGCCACCTAAATATCTAAGTGACCGTTTTATCGTTTTTAATTGGTGCAAGGCGAGAGGACTTTATTGGCTTTGGGCGGATGAAGTTGGACACAAAAAAAGCCTCCGAAAAATCGGAAGCTTATTTGTTACATGGTGCCGAAGGCGAGACTCGAACTCGCACGTCCTTTCGAACACACGCCCCTCAAGCGTGCGTGTCTACCAATTCCACCACTTCGGCAAGCGATGTATTTATACTGATATGAAGCGTCGCTGTCAATAAAATTGACGCTTTATTTTGTGTCTTGTGCAGGTGCTGCAGGAGCGGCCTCCTGGGCCGGTGCAGCTGGAGCAGAATCCTGTGCAGGTGCTGCCGGCATCAGCGCTCTGTGCTGGCATTGCCGTCTGTGCCGAGGTCGGTGCAACCTGGTCTGGCATGATGCTGGAGGAGCCTGGCTCGCCCCAGAAAATAGCCAGTGCAAGGCTGGTCAACATGAAGATGACGGCTGCGCCCGTGGTCAATTTGCTCAGGAAAGACTGACCGCCCGTTGCACCGAAAATAGTGCCGCTGCTGCCAGCTCCGAAAGCTGCGCCGACTTCAGCGCCTTTGCCGCCCTGAATCAGAACAATGCCGATCAGCGAGAGGCAGACCAGAATGTGTATTGCCATTAGTATGAAATTCATTTTATCCCCTTAAGGTATCGATCTCTGTCTTTTCAAGAACGGCACTTTATCACATTAATTTTTACGAGAAAAGCCCGAAATTACATATTTCACAAAGAATTAGGAGCCTGTTTCGAAGTTCGCGATGCGGGCAAAATCTTCAGCTTTGAGGCTGGCTCCGCCGACCAGGGCGCCGTCAACGTCCGGCTGGGTCATCAGCCCGTCGACATTGCCGGGTTTGACGCTGCCGCCGTAAAGGATGCGCGTCGTTGCAGCTGTTTGCGCATCGTAGAGTTCGGCCAGAAGCCCCCGGATAAAGGCGTGGACTTCCTGGGCCTGCTCATCGCTGGCCACTTTACCGGTGCCGATGGCCCAGACGGGCTCATAAGCAACGACGACAGTTTTCATCTGCTCGGCAGTGAGGTCTTTCAAACCTGCGGTCACCTGCTGACGGAGAACATCGAACATCTTGCCGGTTTCACGCTCTTCCAGGGTCTCGCCAATACAGAAGATGGTCCCCAGTCCGGCTTCGGCGAGTGCGTGAGCTTTTCTGTTGACCGAGTCATCGGTTTCACCAAACAGCTGACGACGCTCCGAGTGGCCGATGATGACATACTCACAGCCTGCATCCTTCAGCAGGAGCCGGAGAAACTTCACCGGTAAAGGCTCCCTGTGGTTCCGGGTAGCAGTTCTGGGCGGCGAGCTTGATGTTGCTGCCAGCAAGGGTCTCCGCAACCTTGGACAGGGCGGTATAAACCGGCGCAACAACAATTTCAACGTCCTGATTGGCCGCAACCGCAGGAATCAGCTCAGAGACCAGGCTGGTTGCTTCGGCGATGGTCTTGTGCAGTTTCCAGTTGCCGGCGATCATTGGTTTACGCATTATAAACTCCTTAGCTATAAGCTGTAAGGCTATAGGGCTGTAAGGTTATAAAGCATTTGAGTTGTATGGCTATAGGGTAATAAGGCTTCAGGGTTTTAACCTTACAGCCTTACAGCTTAAAGCGCCTACAGCTGTCAATCTTCAAACTGTCGTCTGAAGATTACGCATCTGTCAGTGCCGCGAGGCCGGGCAGTTCTTTGCCTTCCAGGAACTCCAGTGAGGCGCCGCCGCCGGTTGAGATGTGCGTCATCTTGTCTTCGACGCCGGCTTTCTTGACGGCCGCGACAGAATCGCCACCGCCGACGATCGAGCGGGCCTTTGACTCCGCCAGGGTTTCGGCGACGGCAATGGTGCCTTTGGCGAAGTTGTCGAACTCGAAAACGCCCATCGGACCATTCCAGACCACCATGCGGGCATTGCGCAGGGCGCCGGTATAGGTGGCGATGGTTGCCGGACCGATATCGAGAGCCATCCAGTCGGCCGGGAAGTTGGCATCGCTGCAGATCTTGTGCTCTGCGTCCGGGCTGAATTCCGCGGCAACGATATGATCCTGCGGCAAAAGCAGGGTCACGCCCTTGTCGGCGGCTTTCTTGATCAGCTCTTTGGCCAGGTTGATCTTGTCGCTTTCGACGAGCGATTTGCCCGTGGGGCGGCCCTTGGCCTGCAGGAAGGTATAGGCCATGCCGCCACCGATGATCAGGGTGTCGACTTTGTCCAGCAGGTTCTCAATGACGGCGATCTTGTCGCTGACCTTGGCGCCGCCGATGATGGCGACGAAGGGATGGTCCGGATAGGCGAGAGCCTGGCCGAGATACTTGATCTCTTTTTCGAGCAGAAAGCCGGCTGCGGCCGGCTGCAGGTACGCGGTGACGCCGACCGTCGAGGCGTGGGCGCGGTGAGCTGTGCCGAAGGCATTGTTGACGTAGATGTCGGCGTTTGCAGCCAATGCTTTGGCGAAATCAGGATCGTTCTTGGTCTCGCCGGCGTGGAAGCGAACGTTCTCGAGCAGCAGAACATCGCCATCCGCCATCTGGTCGACCATCCTCTTGACGTCGGGGCCAATGCAATCCGGAGCCATCTTGACCGACTTGCCCAGATACTGCGAGAGACAGGGTGCGACCGAGGCGAGGCTGAACTTGGGCTCGGGACCGTTTTTCGGACGGCCGAGGTGTGAAGCGAGGATCAGGCGACCGCCGTTGTTGATGATGTGGCGGATCGTCGGCATGGAGGCCTTGATGCGGGTGTCATCGGTGACATGGTTTTTGTCATCGAGTGGAACGTTGAAGTCAACGCGACAGAAAACCCGCTTACCCTTGAAATCAATATCATTGATGGAGAGCTTTTTTAACATCTGCTTGCCTTTATTTGCATAAGGAAGGGCAGGTTGAGAACCTGCCCTTCGATGTGTCACGTTTAAGCTTTTGCCATCAGTTTAACCAGGTCGACGATGCGGTTTGAGTAGCCCCATTCGTTGTCGTACCAGCTCATAACCTTGACCATGGTGCCGCCGATGACGCTGGTGGTCGCTGCATCCACTGTGGAAGATGCCGGGTTGCCGTTGAAGTCGCAGGAGACCAGGGGCAGCGGTGCAGTAGTCGAGGATGCCTTTCAGTGGGCCGTTGGCCGCTGCCTGCAGTGCCGCATTGACTTCTTCGATGCTGGTGGCTTTCTCGGTTTCAACAACCAGGTCGACCAGCGAGACGTTCGGGGTCGGTACGCGAACGGCCAGACCGTCGAGCTTGCCTTTCAGCTCCGGCAGGACCAGGGCGACAGCCTTGGCGGCGCCGGTTGTGGTCGGAATCATCGACAGGGCGGCGGCACGGGCACGGCGCATGTCGCTGTGCGGCAGGTCGAGAATGCTCTGGTCGTTAGTGTAGGCGTGGACCGTGGTCATCAGGCCTTTGACGATGCCGAAGCTCTCCATGAGGACCTTGGCGACAGGGGCCAGACAGTTGGTGGTACAGGAGGCGTTCGAGACGATGTTGTGCTGAGCGGCATCGTAAAGGTTGTCATTGACGCCCATGCAGACGGTCAGATCGACTTCTTTGCCCGGTGCGCTGATGATGACCTTGCGTGCGCCGGCCTGAATGTGCTTGCCGGCATCTTTGCCATTGGTGAAGAAGCCGGTCGATTCGATGACGATGTCGACGCCAAGCTCTTTCCAGGGCAGGGCGGCAGGATCGCGCTCACTGAAAACCTTGATCGCTTTACCGTCAACGAGGATGCTGTTGTCAGCAGCGGACAACCTCGGCGGAAAGAATGCCGTGGATCGAGTCGTATTTAAGCAGGTGCGCGAGCGTTTGCGGATTGGTGAGATCGTTGATGGCGACGATCTCGAATTCTGAAGTGTTTTGTGCCGCACGAAATACGTTCCGACCGATGCGGCCGAAACCGTTGATGGCTACTTTTACCGACATGTACTCGTCCTCCCGATAATGGTGTTAAAAAAAGAAAGATGCCTGACGGAGAGCCGTTCAGGCAGAAATATTATGAGACTGACGGATGATAACGAATCGCCTGCCGAGGGTCAACCGTTTTTAATCGTTTTTCGCACAATCGCAGGTTGCCCTGATGCGCTGATTTGTGCTAATAAATACCTCTGGATTTGAGTTTAATCCAATCCTTACATCAAAGTGCCGTTTTCCCTCCATCTTATGGATGCTCTGGGGTTTTCCCACAAGATATGAAAAACTCTCTGGAAAAACGCATCCTGATCTTCAGCTTGCTGGCACTCACCCTCACCATCGCTGTCAATACCGGCTTTAATGTCGAGAGCTTTCGGCGCAGTTATCGCGACGCTGTCCTTCAACGTGCCAAGGCCTTCGCCTCGGCCTTGAAGAATCAGGTTGAAGCTGTCGTCCTTCTGGGCTTGCCTCTTGAAGAAATTGAAGGCCTGGCTGAACGGTGCCAGGATATTGTTCAGAACGACCAGGAGATCAGCTACTGCCTGATTGAAAACTCCTCAGGCAGAGTTCTTTACCATTCACGGGACTATCCCGCAAACCAGCGAAGTCGTTTATGCCGGCAACCTTTCACCTGATGCTCAATCCTTGAATCCAAACTTATGGGCAAGATCTATGATCAGGCCTCTCTGCTGCACGATTATAATGATAGAGTCGTAGGGCGCGTCCGCATCGGCTTTACAGAGATGATGCTCAGCCAAGCTGGTTATGGACCATCTCGGCTCGACGATCCTCGTCCTTGTTGCTGCTTTTGTCGTGGCTTTTACCCTGATCGTAATTTTTACCCGTTACGACCTGGTGCTGCCAATCCGCCGTCTTTGTGCGATGGCCGAAGACCTGGCCGCCGGCAAGTTCGATGTCAGAGCTCCTCAACTGAACACCCGCGAGCTGGACATGCTTGGCACCACCATGACCGGTATGGCCAAATCCCTGCGAGAACGTGACGAAGAGTTGAACCGCAACTATCATGAACTGGAAGCGACCAACCTCGAGCTGAAAACGTCTTATGAACATCTTGAGAGCCTCAGCTCCGAACTGGGTCGCAGCCGGGAGATGTATCGCTCTCTCCTGGATGAGTCCAGTGACGCCATCCTGGTTTGTGATGAAAACGATAGTGTGGTCATTGCCAACAAAGCCGCCGAGGCTTTTTTTGGCATACCCAAGGCGAGAATGGAGCAAACCAACTACTTCTCATTCCTGGAGTCGATCAAGTGCCATAAGCTTGATGAACAGTTCGAGCAGCATCAACTGGCTCAGCCCCGGCAATCGACGGAATCGGAAATCAGGTTCTGGCGAGCTTCCGATCAACGCGTGATTTTAGGCAAAGCCGCCAATTCTGTCGTTGTCAGCAAGGCCAATCGTCTTATTCAGGTGGTTATTCGTGATGCCACCAAGGAGGAGGAAACCAGGCAAAATCTCGAACGTGCTGCTAAAGAGATGGAACGCCTCAACCAGATGAAAAATTCCTTCCTCGGTTTAGCTTCCCACGAACTGAAGACTCCCCTGACAATAATAATGGGTTACGTCGAGTTGTTGCTGTCAGAACGCGAAGAGCCTTTTGATGAAGACACACTCGAACTGATCCGGCATATTTCCAAGGCAGGTGATCGCCTTTCTGAGATCGTCAGGGATATGGTTGATGTCTCCCTGCTCGATGGCAACACGATTGACCTCATCAGCCAGGACGTTGATGTCAATCTGCTGTTGCAGCGCGCTCTCGAGAAGGCCGAGCCTTTCGTTGCCCAGCGCGAGCAGACGCTGAAGCTGGAGTTGGCGCGTGATTTGCCCCTGGTCAAGTGCGATGTTGATCGCATGATCCAGGCTTTTGGCAATGTATTGGGTAATGCCATCAAGTTTACCCCGGACCAGGGCACGATTATTGTCCAGACCAAGCTGATCCATACCCCACGCAAGCCTGAGAAATTTGCTTCCGGCGGTATCAATGGTGCATGTAGCCTCAGCACTGAACAGCTTCCGTATGTCGAAATTGCTGTTTGCGATAAAGGTATCGGGATTGCTGAGTCGGAGCAGGACGCTATCTTCGACAAGTTCCACGAAGTGGGTGATGTAGAAGAACACTCGTCGGGCAAAGTGGCTTTCAAGAGCCGTGGCGCAGGTCTGGGGCTGAGTATTGTCAAGGGTATCGTTGATCTGCATGGCGGGGCTGTTTGGGCGGAGAGCCCGGGATACAATCCGGAGACTATGCCCGGTAGTACATTCTATATTCTGCTTCCGGCCATCAACCTGAATGGCTAGAACGACAGCTCTGGAACTTTCACCCTTGCATCATTGGCTCGCTTACGCTATGTATCCGCCCACAAAAAGATTCTTTGACTGTCGCCAGATTCATGAGCCCGTTGCTGAAGGTGAATTATGAAAATCTGTCTTCTCGCCAGCGGCAGCAAAGGCAATTCGATCCTTGTTGAAAGCGGCAAAACACGGCTCCTGATCGATGCTGGCCTGTCTGCAAGAGAACTGCGTAAACGTCTTGATGCCGTTGGTGTTGAAGCCGAGAGCCTCGATGCCCTGCTGATTACTCATGAGCATGGCGATCACGTGCGTGGCCTTGGACCCCTGGTTCGCCAACTTAACCTGCCGGTTTACCTGCAAACAGATCTGGCCGGAAAGCTTTCTGACCCGGGCAAGCCCGCATGTGTCCGGGAATTTGTTGATGGCGAAGAATTTATCATCAACGACCTGACGATCAGACCTTTTGCGATAACTCATGATTGTCTGGCTCCGGTTGGCTTTACCCTTAACGGTGAACAGGGCAAAGTGGGCATAGCCACGGATCTCGGTGTCGTCACCCGACTGGTCACCGAGTGTTTGCAGGACTGCCGGGCTCTGGTTCTTGAAGCCAATCATGACGAGGAGTTGCTGCGTGATGGTCCCTATCCCTGGAAGTTGAAGCAACGTGTGCGCAGCAATCACGGCCACCTCTCTAATCATGCCGGCAGCAATTTATTGAAGAACCTCCTCTGGAGCGGCCTTGAGACAGTTTTCCTGGGGCACCTGAGTGAAACCAATAATCGCCCGGAGCTGGCTCTAGAGGCTGTCAGTACAATCCTGGGCGGACAAAATATTAGTCAACCACAGGTTCTCCTCGGCAAGCAGCAGCTGCCGGTGTGGTGGTCGGCATGATCGGGACGGTGGCCCGATAGCTGTAGGCTTTAAGCTTTCTGCTGTAAGTAAATTCGAAAAGAAATATTTATATAAGTGCTGATAGCTAATAGTTGATGGCTGACAGCTGATTCCAAAGGAGTTTTAGATGGCCTGGCGAATAGTAGTCGGACTCAAAGAGAATGTTCGTGATGCTCGCGGTGAGCGGGTACGGCGCGAGATTCGTGAGCACCTCGGTATAGAGTTACAGTCGGTGCGAACGATTGATGTTTATACCGTCGATGCGCAGATTTCAGAAGCTGAGGTCGCCGCTGCCGCTGCCGGACCTTTCAGCGACCCCGTTATTCAGGACTTTGCCATCAATCAACCTCTGGCTCATGACTTTGACGTACTGGTCGAGGTTGGTTATCGTCCCGGTGTGACCGATAATGTCGGACGTACTGCACGTGAAGCGATCCAGTACCAGACCGGCCGCGCTTTTGCTCCGGAGGAAGGCGTCTACACTTCGGTCCAGTATCTGCTCTCGGGTGATATTTCGATTGCTGACGCGGAACGGATTGCCAGAGATTTTCTTGGCAATGCTTTGATTCAGCGTTGGGACATTGTCTCTCGTGACGAATTTGATGGCAGCAAGGGTGTCACGGCAACTGTGCCCAGGGTGACCAGCACGGCGAGACCTGAAGTCAGGCCCCTCAGCCTCGAAGTCAGTGATGACGATTTGATGGAGATCAGTCGCAGCGGCATGCTGGCCCTGACCCTGGAGGAAATGAAGGCGATCCAGTCCTATTTCCGCCAGCAGGAGGTGATCACTGCACGCAAGGCTGTCGGCCTTGACGCCATGCCCACCGATGTTGAACTCGAAGCCCTCGCCCAGACCTGGAGCGAGCACTGCAAGCACAAGATCTTCTCTGCCCGGATTGAATATGAGGATGAGCAGGGCAACCGGGAAGTCATCAACTCCCTCTTTAAAAGCTATATCATGCAGGTGACGGCCGATGTCCGCAAGGCTCGCGGTGAGGACGATATCTGTCTCTCGGTCTTCAAGGATAACGCCGGGGTCATCAAGTTTAACGACGACTGGAGCCTGGTCTATAAAGTTGAGACCCATAACTCGCCGAGCGCCCTCGATCCTTACGGCGGCGCACTGACCGGCATCGTTGGCTGCAATCGTGATCCTTTCGGCACCGGCATGGGCGCCCGCCTGATGTTCAACACCGATGTCTTCTGCTTTGCCTCACCCTTTTACGACAGGCCTCTGCCTCCGCGCCTGCTTCACCCGCGACGGATTTTTGAAGGCGTGGTCGAAGGTGTCGAGCACGGCGGCAACAAGAGCGGCATCCCCACCGTAAACGGCTCAATTGTTTTTGATGAGCGTTTCGCCGGCAAGCCTCTGGTCTACTGTGGAACGGGAGCGATCATGCCGCGTGAACTGAATGGCAAGCCCGGTCATGAGAAGGAAGCCAAGGTCGGAGATCGCATCGTTATGGCAGGCGGTCGCGTCGGCAAGGATGGTATCCACGGTGCAACCTTCTCCTCCGAGGAGCTCCACGAAGGCTCACCGGTGACGGCGGTGCAGATCGGCGACCCGATCACCCAGCGCCGTATGTTCGACTTCTTGATCATCGCTCGCGATCGTGGCCTCTATAATGCGATTACCGACAACGGTGCCGGCGGCCTCTCCTCGTCGGTCGGCGAGATGGCTGAGTTTACCAACGGCTTCGAGATGCATCTCGATCGTGCGCCCCTTAAATACAGCGGTCTGCAGCCCTGGGAGATCCTGATCTCGGAAGCCCAGGAGCGTATGACCCTGGCGGTTCCTCCTGAGAAGCTCGAAGAATTTACCACCCTGGCTGATGAAATGGGCGTTGAAGTCACTGACCTTGGCCAGTTCACAGACTCCGGATATTTCCACTGTCTTTACCAGGGCCAGACAGCGTCATATCTGCCGATGGATTTCATCCATGACGGTGTTCCGCAGATGGTTCTGCCGGCACGCTGGACCCCACCGCAGCTGCAGGAGCCTGAATTCGCCCAGCCTCTCGATATGGACGCGACCCTGCGTCACATGTTGGGACGTCTCGATATCTGCTCCAAGGAATCGGTCGTGCGTCGTTACGACCACGAAGTTCAGGCCGGGACAGTGATCAAACCGCTGGTCGGAGTTGCCAATGACGGACCGTCCGACGCCGCGGTTGTCAAGCCGCTCTTTGATTCCTTCGAAGGGGTGGTTGTTGCCCACGGCATCTGCCCGAGCTACAGCGATATCGATACCTATCACATGATGGCCAACGCGGTTGACGAAGGCCTGCGTAATTACGTCGCTGTGGGCGGCAATATCGAACATGTGGCCGGCCTGGACAATTTCTGCTGGTGCGACCCCGTTGTCAGCGCCAAGACTCCGGACGGCGCATACAAGGCTGCCCAGCTGGTTCGGGCCAACCAGGCCCTCTACGATTACTGCCTTGCCTTCGGTGTGCCACTGATCTCCGGTAAAGACTCAATGAAAAACGATTACATGATCGGTGACACCAAGATCTCGATTCCTCCGACCGTGCTCTTTTCGGTGATTGGTAAAATCGAGGACTTGCGCAAAGCGGTCACCATGGACGCCAAGGCGCCCGGCGACCTGGTCTACCTGCTCGGTGAAACCCGGGACGAGCTCGGTGGCTCCGAATATTATGCTCTGCACAACCAGATTGGCTGCAATGTTCCCAGGGTTGATGCTGAGAGCGCCATGCAGCGCTATCGTGCCCTTAACGCTGCCCAGGAGGAGGGCCTGATCGCATCCTGCCATGACCTCTCTGATGGCGGCCTTGCCGTCGCTCTTGCAGAAACGGCTTTCTCCGGCGGCTTCGGTATCACTGTTGACCTGCATGATGTCCCGGTTGACTGTTGCCATGCGAGATGACAAGGTTCTCTACAGTGAGTCAGCCAGTCGATTGCTGGTGACGGTTAAAGAAGAGCACAGCGAGCGGTTTGAAAAACTTTTTGCCGGCCAGATTTTCGCCTGTATCGGCGAAGTGACTGCTGATGAATAGCTGAAGATCACCGGTCTGCAGGGTGAAGTTTTGATTCGAAGCACTATTGATGATCTCAAGGAAGCGTGGCAGCGCCCGCTGCGGGAGATGTGATTATGTCTAAACAAGTACGGGCTGTTGTCATCTCCGGCAACGGCACCAACTGTGAACGTGAAGTTGCCAACGCCTGCCGCGTTGCCGGTGCCGAAGTCGTCGATATCGTTCATGTTGCCGAACTGATCTCCGGACGTTCCAGTCTGGATAACTATCATTTTCTCAACCTGGCTGGTGGTTTTCTCGACGGTGACGACCTGGGCAGCGCCAAGGCCGGAGCGAACCGCTTAACCCACGCCGCAGTTAAAGGCAGTGAAGAGACCTTAAGTGATCAACTGCAGCGCTTCATTGCCGACGGCAAGCTGGTCATGGGGGTCTGCAACGGTTTCCAGTTGATGACTAAGATGGGCCTGCTGCCGGCGCTTGGTGGTGATTACCAGAGGCAGTCGGCGACCTTGACCTTCAACGATGGCGGCCGTTTCGAAGATCGCTGGTGCTACCTCAAGGTTGATCAGGAGTCGCCCTGCGTCTTTACCCGCGGTCTCGAAGGTATTTATCTGCCGGTTCGTCATGGTGAAGGCAAGTTCGTTGTTGAAAATGACGCGCTGTTGCAGCAGATTGAAGCAAAGCACCTGGCTGTAGTAAAATACACGATGCGGATTATCTGGCCCCGGTCATGGAGTATCCGTTGAACCCGAACGGTTCCGTGGCGGCCATTGCCGGTGTCTGCGACGAATCAGGTCGACTCTTCGGCTTGATGCCGCACCCGGAAGCTTATATTCACAGAACCCATCACCCCCGCTGGACCCGGGAACCTGATTTGCCGGAAGAGGGGATGGGATTGTGGCTTTATATCAATGCAGTCAAGTACATTCGTGAGGAATTACTTTAAGACCAGGGACGCGCTATTCAGGACGCGGTTCGTGGTACAATCAAAAGCAACAAACAACGCTGATTTCCAGCGGCGGAGATTTATAAATCATGTTTGACAAGTTTCATGATGAATGCGGTGTCTTCGGTATCTTCGGTCATCCGGAGGCCGCCAACCTGACCTACCTCGGTCTTTATGCCTTGCAGCATCGTGGTCAGGAGAGCTGTGGCATCGTTTCCGGTGACGGCAAGAGATTGCACGCTTACAAAGGTATGGGACTGGTTTCTGACCGCTTCAAGCGGGATTCGATCTTTGACGAATTCCCGGGGCGCAACGCGATCGGCCATGTGCGTTACTCAACCGCCGGCAGCAGTGATTTCAAGAATGTTCAGCCGATCATGGTTGATTACGCCCGCGGCAGCATCGCTGTCGCTCACAATGGCAATCTGGTTGATGCCCAGGAGGTGAGGAACGGCTTGGAACATACGGGGTCGATCTTTTCTACAACCTCTGACACCGAAGTTCTCGTTCATCTCCTGGCGAAATCCCAGAGTGATTCTTTAGCGGAGCGTGTCGCTGAGGCCCTGATGTCAGTCAAGGGTGCATACAGCATCGTCTTTCTCACTGAAACTCGCCTGGTCGC
>CAVYNW010000010.1:0-73571 GCA_963769955.1 uncultured delta proteobacterium | reverse complement strand
GGTTCGTGACCCGAATGGTTTCCGTCCTCTTGCCCTGGGAAGACTTAACGGGGCTTACGTTGTTGCCTCCGAGACTTGTGCTTTTGACCTGATCGAAGCAGAGTTTATTCGTGAAATTGATCCGGGTGAGATGATTGTTGTCGATAAGGACGGCATGAAGTCTTACCGACCCTTTAAAGAGACGACGCCATCTCCCTGTGTTTTTGAATTTGTCTATTTTGCCCGTCCGGACAGCACGATCTTCGGCCAGCAGGTTTACAAGGTGCGTAAGGAACTCGGCCGCCAGCTCGCCCGTGAACATCATGTCGACGCAGACGTCGTTCTTGCTGTCCCGGATTCCGGTGTGCCGGCGACCATGGGTTATGCTGAGGAATCGGGAATCCCCTTCGAGCTGGGCCTGATTCGCAATCATTATGTCGGTCGAACCTTTATCGAACCGCAGCAGTCGATCCGTCACTTTGGAGTCAAGCTCAAACTTAATCCTGTTCGTGAGGTCATCGAGGGTAAACGGGTCATTGTCGTTGATGATTCCCTGGTGCGGGGCACCACGGCGAGAAAGATCGTGAAGATGATTCGCAACGCAGGCGCCCGTGAAGTACATGTGCGTCTTTCCAGCCCACCGACAAGCTTCCCCTGTTACTACGGCATAGATACACCATCTCGCAAGGAGTTGATCTCATCGTCGCATACGATCGAAGAGATCGCCCGCTACATTACCGCTGATTCCATTGGCTACCTGAGCCGTGAGGGCCTTTTGACTGCGGCGGGGGTGCCGCAAGGATGCTCAACCAAGCGTTTTTGTGATGCCTGCTTCAGTGGCGAATATCCGGTCAAGTTTCCCCGCTTGAAGGCTGATAGTCAGCTTGGCCTATTCTAGAAGTAAAAAACGGTGAAGGGGTAAGGGCTCAGGGTGAATGGTTAACCTTGGACCTTGAACCCTTTTCCTTGAACCTTTGATTAATGTTTTAGGAGAGAGAAATGACTGAGCAGGAACGTGACGAATTGATGCAGATTGTGCGTGAGTTGTCTTACGAGGAGCGTGACGTGACCCTGGCTTCAGGACGTAAGAGCAATTTCTATTTCGATGGCAAGCAGACGGCCCTTCACTGCAAGGGCGGTCTATTGGTCGGCAAAGCTTTTTGGGAAATCGTCAAAACCTTTGACGGGCCGATTCATGGCGTTGGTGGTTTGACCATGGGGGCCGACCCGATCGCTACGGCGACTTCGATTGCCGCTAATCTCGATGGACAGCCTGTTCATGCCTTCATTATCCGGAAAGAACCCAAGGGGCACGGCACCGGTCAATGGCTTGAAGGACGCAAAAACCTGCCACCAGGCTCACGTGTCGTGATTGTGGAAGATGTCACTACGACAGGTGATTCTTCGCTGAAAGCCGTGGATCGTGCTCAGCAGGAAGGTCTCGAGGTCCTTGGCATCATTACCCTGGTCGATCGTGAAGAGGGCGCTCGTGAGAATATCGAAGGGCAGGGACAGGTTCTGAAGTCTGTTTTTACGAGAACTGAGGTCGTCGGCTAAGCTCTTAACAAAGACTCACTTATTACGAACGGGGATGCGTGCTGCATCCCTGTTTTGCGTTATAATGTGTTGCAATACAAACTAAAGAGGAGATTGTCGATGTTCAAGCCTCTGAAAAGTCATTTTCCTGCTTTTTTCCTGTGTGCTGGTTTTCCACTGTTTCCGGTTGTCTGCCGACACAAGAACTGTATGTCGGCAATAAGGTGACCGCGGAACAGGTCCCTTTGGAAAGCAATGCCGTCCGGTCCGGTACCTGGCAAACTTTCGATCTCACGATTGATTACAATTTTGTTGCCAAAGGTGATGTCCTTGAAATCTCCGGGCAGGCAGTTCTCGGTGATTACCAGAGAATGGTTTACGACATTATTCGTTCCCTGAATATCTACCTTTTCTTCCTGGATGACGAGTCACGGGTTCTGTTGACTGAACCATTGAATCAAACATTGACCGGTAGCACCGAGCAGACGGCTCTTTTCATATTCCTATAAACTCCCCGATGGGACCAGAAGCCTTTCATTTGGTTACTCCGGCGAGGTCACCGGCGGAGGGCCAAATAGATTTCTATCAGTTGCCTTTAAAAAAATGACAATCTGCTCATATTCGCATGGTCTTTCTTGTCCAATAACAAGCTCCTGTTTATCTAGATGTCTTGAAGTGATCCTCTTTCCTGTTAACATTTAAATTGACCTTTGCCCCGTCAATTTATGGAAGGAGGTAACGATGGGACTTTTCAGCAAAAAATTGCAGTACCCTGAGCTTGACTCAAGTAACCCCGCAGCCGAACAGGTTCAGGAATTTGAAGATCAATTGCAGGACCTGATGAACCAGGTAAGAGACCCTCTCGAGGTCGTTCCGGCGCAAGACCATGCTTATGTATTTATCGGTAAACCACCGAAGAAGTTTGGTGTTGCCATGATTGAGGATGGTGCCGTCCAGAGTTTTGTTGCCGCAGCCAAGGAAAACGGCCTTTCTCCCGCACGTATTCAATTGCTGAACGATCAGCTTCGCGATGCATACATACACAATATGGATGCGCAGCGTTTCAAAACCAACGTCGCCGGGAAAGAGGTTGTGGTGACACCCTGCTTAAAACTTGATCAGGAAGTCAAAGAGATCTTAGGAAGTATGAACCAGTAAAAGGATATAAATACGGGGCAGAAAGCCGGGATTGAAACATTATGATCACTTATGTTTCTCCCGGTTTTTTTTATGTCTCCTCGGGAATTTTGAAGATCACGTGGACACCTTTCTTGCTCTCCAGCTCTGCACGGTTGGCGGTGTCTGTGTCGCCGATGACTCCGATGATGGTGCGGTTGGCGCCGGTCGACTGATGAAAGTCGAAGTCGTGATCGACAAGATATTGTTTCACGTCTTCAAGCTCACTCTGGTCGGCATTTTTTTTCATGACAATTAACATCTTTTATAAACCTTTCGTGCGAATCCGCTCGAGGCGGCGTGACTCGTCAATGACGCGTTCAAAAAGGCGGGTGATCGCTTCGTTCTCCAGTGGCCCCGGGTTGGCCCTGGACATGGCTTCAAAGATCCTTTTCTCTCTCGCCGGATCGTAAACCGGCAGGTTCATCTCTTTCTTGATCTCACCGATTTTTAATGCCAGTGATGCGCGTTCGTTGAAGATGCGCAACAGTTCGCTGTCAAGACGGTTGATCTCCTTGCGGTAATCATCAATTGTCACAATCTTCTCCCGTTCTGGGGTCCCTCAGCGCTTGGGGTTGCAGGTTTTAGAATGTTTTACGGATCAGGTTGTACTTCTTCCAGTGGATATCGTCTTTTTCCAGGTGGTCAATATTGTAGTGAAGCCCGCGGCTCTCTTTGCGGCGCAGCGCACAACGGATAATCAGCTCGGCGACCGTGGCGATGTTGCGCAGCTCAATAAGGTCAGGGGTGATCAGGAAGTCCCAGTAATAGTCTGTGATCTCCTCCTGAACCATCTGGATGCGTCTCAAGGCCCTGACCAATCTCTTGTCAGAGCGCACGATACCGACATAATTCCACATGCAGAGTCGGATTTCATCCCAGTTGTGGGCGACGACCACCTCCTCATCGCTATTTTTGGCGCTGCCTGAATCCCATGAGTCAATGCTCGGGCAGGGTGGAATGGTCTTGCGGACAAGCTCCAGCGACTTCTCAGCGGCGCGCTGGGCAAAGACAATGCCTTCCAGCAGGCTGTTGCTGGCCAGGCGGTTGGCACCGTGCAGGCCGCTGCAGGAAACTTCGCCAATGGCGAAGAGATTGTCGATATCCGTTTCACCCCAGGAGTCGATCTTGATGCCCCCGCAGAGGTAGTGAGCTGCCGGAACGACCGGTATGGCCTCCCTGGTCATGTCTATGCCGTAAGAGAGGCAGGTTTCGTAGATGTACGGGAAACGATCCTTGATGAACTCGGCATCCATGTGGGTCATGTCGAGGAAGGCGCAGTCATCACCGTGGACCTTCATCTCATGGTCTATGGCTCTGGCGACGATGTCTCGCGGGGCGAGGTCCTTCAGCGGATGGTAGCTTTCCATAAAGGCGGTGCCGTCACTACGTCTCAGGATAGCGCCTTCGCCTCTGACCGCCTCTGAGATGAGAAAACTTTTTGCGTGAGGGTGGTAGAGGGTGGTGGGATGGAACTGCATGAATTCCATGTTTGCGATGGTTGCCCCGGCCCGGTATGCCATGGCAATGCCGTCACCCGTTGCAATATCCGGATTACATGTGTAGAGGTAGACCTTGCCGGCTCCTCCCGTGGCAAGCACCGTCAAGGGGGCCTCGAATGTTCCGACCTGGCCCAGTTCCCGGTTGAGTACATAGACACCCAGACAACGGTCAGTCTTGAGACGGCGTCTGGTCACCTTGGCCTCCGTGATCAGGTCTACGGCGACATGGTTCTCGTAGATGGTGATGTTCGGATGAGTCTGGGCCGCTTCGACCAGCGCCCGTTCAATCTCTTTGCCGGTTTCGTCTTTGGAGTGGTAGATGCGTCTTTGGCTGTGGCCGCCTTCTCTGGTCAAGTCGTATGACTGGTCTTCCTTGCGAGAGAAGTTGACGCCCCATTGGATCAGGTCCTCAATGGCTTTTGGGCCATTTTCGACCACCATGCGGACAATCTCTGCGTCAGGCAGCCAGGCCCCGGCTTCCATGGTGTCCTCGATGTGCTGGTCAAAAGAGTCCTCTGCCGCGGAGACGGCAGCAATGCCTCCCTGGGCAAGTCTGGTTGCCGTTGTTGAAATTTCTCTTTTTGTTACCAGCGCTACTTGACCATGCTTTGCAACTGTCAGGGCGTAGCAGAGGCCGGCAATGCCGCTTCCGACTACGAGAAAATCAGATGTTATCTTCATGTGGGAAATGGCCTGTGGTTTGCAAATAAGAACAATAATGTAAATATAACTCTATATCATGGAAACTCATTATCCGAGCGCAACTCGTCTCTGTCAAGACCTAAACTTGTTGAAATACAGAGGTTTTTCATATATACAATGTCATAGAAAGGTCCCTATTGATGACTCCCGTGTGTAAAATAGCTCTCGGCATGGCACTACTCATACCGCTGCTTGTGGTTATACCGCCTGCTGAAGCTGACATTTATCGGTATGTTGATGCCAACGGTCGGGTGCATTTTACCGACACGCCGACTCACGGGCGTTATGATATGTATCTAAAAGAAAAGCTCACCGCTGAAACGTCCAATCGTTCATATCTGGATATTATCCGCAGACATGCCTCGTCATATCATCTTGAAGAAGCTCTGCTTAAAGCGGTAATTAAGGTCGAAAGTGATTACCAGCCGAGTGTCGTCTCCAAAAAGGGCGCCCAGGGCCTGATGCAGTTGATTCCCGAGACGGCAAAGGACCTTAAAGTCTCCAATCCCTTTGATCCCTATGAAAACATTCGCGGTGGCAGTGAGTACCTGCGCATGATGCTCGACCTTTTTAATGATGATGTTGAATTGGCCCTGGCTGCTTATAACTCCGGCCCGAATGCGGTTAAACGCTATGGCGGTATCCCTCCTTATGATGAAACCCGCAACTATGTCAAAAAAGTTAAACATTATCTGGATTATTATCGACAGGCCGGGGATACTCTCCTATGAATCTACGGACCGGTTTACTTAATCTGCCTAACCTGTTAACTCTGGCACGCGTCGCTGCCGTACCGGTAGTGGTCGTCCTGCTGCTCTCCGATACACGCTCCTCCGGTATGTGGGCGGCCGCAATCTTCGGCCTGGCTGCAGTCACAGATTTTGTCGATGGTTGGTTGGCTCGCAAGTGGGGTGTGGTAACCGTTCTTGGAAAATTCCTTGATCCCCTCGCCGATAAACTGATTGTCATGGCGGCACTTATTATGCTGATTCCCCTGGATCGGGTTCCGGCCTGGGCGGTCTTTGTGATTCTTGCCCGTGAGATGGTGGTGACAGGTTTGCGCTCGATCGCTTCCTCGGAAGGCATCGTCATCGATGCCAGTGATCTGGGCAAGTACAAGACGATTTACCAGATGATCGCTATTCCAGGACTGATGCTGCATTACGACTTCTACTGGCTGTTCGGTCTGGAGTGGCGGATGTTCCACGTCAATATGCATAATTTCGGCATTTTCTTTTTCTGTATAGCTTTTGTCCTGACCCTCTGGTCAGGAATCGATTACCTGCAGAAGTTCTTCCGTGTCTTCGCTCGCTAGTCTTTTTAAAAAGGTTGAAAATTTCGGTTGACTTGTTCGAAAGGCTTTTGTTATAAAGTGCATCCGTTAGCACTAACGGTCAAAATTTTGCGGGACTAACTCAGTGGTAGAGTGCAACCTTGCCAAGGTTGAAGTCGCGAGTTCGAATCTCGTGTCCCGCTCCAAAATAACGCCCCGTGGCTTACTTGCCATGGGGCGTTTCTTTTGTCCGGAATCCAGGCAGGAAAGATGCCGATACTGTTATGTTTACACACAGAATGAAAGCTCACTTATGTTGACAATTAAAGCAGGTATTCAACTTTTACAATGATATAACTTCTCCCATTTTATTATTGACACTCAATAGCTCGAAAAGTTAAAAAAACAGTTCTATTTATTTGATGATATTCATTAGTCGTTTGTCTATACAAACATATCTTTCAGGGTTTTCTGTCAGGAGGAAAATGATGATGAAGAAACTGCTGGTGGCAACTTTTGCGTTGGTAATTGTTGCTTGCCTTGGCTCTGTAGCCATCGCTGAAGATGCTGTTCTTAGCGTATCTGATTGTGTCAAGTGTCATACTGAACAACCTGCTCAAATCGCTGCTAATGGGGCGTCCCACAAAACTGAGATTGATTGCCAGTCCTGTCATGAAGGGCATCGTCCCAGCTCTCCGGAGAATATTCCTGCTTGCAGCGATTGCCATGAAGGCAGTGACCATTATGAACTGGAAGTCCCCTGTCTGAACTGCCATAATCCCCACCAACCGCTCAATGTGACTCTGGAAGGCGAGTATAAGGCCGTTTGCGTCTCCTGTCATGTAGAGCCGAACAAGCAGATGGTTGAAAGCCCGAGCACACACGCAACCTTCGCTTGTACCTTCTGCCATGCAGACACTCACGGCAACATCCCGAACTGTGTTGATTGTCATGAGCCTCACAGCGAGTTGATGACTCAGGCTGATTGTGCGACCTGTCACCAGGCTCACAAACCCCTTGCCCTGAATTATCCTGCAACCACAAACTCACAGCTCTGCGCTGCATGTCACGACACGGTTTTTGCGACGCTTGCCGCAAGCCCGGCCAAACACAGCCAGATCGCCTGTGCAACCTGCCACGCTGACAAACATATGATGATTCCTCAGTGTGCCGATTGCCATGGTCTGCCACACGCAGAAAGCATGCACAAGCGCTTCCCGAAATGTGGAGATTGCCATAACGTTGCTCACGACCTGCCGGTCAAGTAGATACTTGAATATTTTATTGTAATTAAGAACCCCGAGGGGTTGGCCTTAACGGGCCAACCCCTTTTTACTGAGTCCTGTTGTTTTGATAAAAGGTAGGAGTCGTTTCTATGCAACAATTGCAGGGTCTCGTTGGCTTGTTCTTTCTGGTTGCCCTGGCGTGGGTCCTTTCTGAAAACCGTAAAAGCATTCATTGGCGAACGGTGATTGCAGGTCTTCTTCTGCAGATTGTTTTAGCTTTGATTCTGGTCAAAATACCGATCAGTCGATTGGCCTTCGAGTGGATGAATAACGGCCGTGCTGGCTCTTGAACAGGCGACCATGGCGGGCACCTCCATTGTTTTCGGCTATCTTGGCGGTGCTCCTCTGCCCTTTGAGGAGCCTTTCCCGGGGAGCTCTTTTGTGCTGGCCTTTCGGGCTTTGCCCCTGGTGCTTGTGATCAGCGCACTTTCTTCTCTACTTTTTTACTGGCGTGTACTGCCGCTGATTGTCAAGGGGTGCAGCTCCTTGTTGCAGAAGAGTCTGGGCATCGGCGGCGCCTTGGGCATCAGCGCCGCTGCCAATGTCTTTGTCGGTATGGTTGAGGCGCCATTGCTGGTCAGACCCTATCTTTTGCAGATGAGCCGTGGTGAGCTTTTTGCGGTTATGACCTGTGGTATGAGCACCATCGCCGGCACAGTGCTGGTGCTTTATGCTTCAATCCTGCAGCCTGTTGTCCCTGACGCATTGGGGCATATTCTGACCGCTTCCCTGATCAGCGCACCTGCTGCATTGGCGATCGCATTACTGATGGTGCCGCACACAGGTGTTATGACGACCGGCACCCTTGAACCGCCGGTTCAGGCGAAAAGTTCCATGGATGCAATTGTTCATGGAACACTTGAAGGTTTAAGCCTTTTGCTCAATATTACCGCTATGTTAATTGTTATGATCGCACTGGTCAGCATCGTCAATACATGTCTTGGCATCCTTCCTCCTGTGGATGGTACAGCGCTCACTTTACAGCGCCTGCTTGGTTGGTTTTTTGCCCCGGTGACATGGTCCCTCGGCATCCCATGGCACGAATCGGCCGTTGCCGGAAGTCTGCTCGGCACAAAAACAATTCTCAACGAGCTGCTTGCTTATCTGAACCTGTCTGCCCTTGGGCCTGACGTGTTAAGCGAACGCAGTCGCCTGATCATGACCTATGCCCTTTGCGGCTTCGCAAACCTTGGTAGCCTGGGGATCATGCTTGGAGGGCTTGGAGCAATGGTCCCTGAACGCCGTGAAGAGATTGTCGCGCTTGGCTTCAAGTCGATATTGAGCGGTACCATGGCTAGCTGTATGACCGGGGCGGTGATCGGCCTGCTGATTTAACTCTTCTGCGTTAGAGCCTGTTCTCTGGTATCCTGTTTGTGTAGCTTTGTGTCAGCGACTATTCAACTGTTCAACGTTGTTTTTGAGGCTTTCAGTCACATTATGATGGCTCGTCATCGGTTACAGCTCTTTGTTGCCCTCTTTTTCATCCTGTTTTCCTGGTGGCTGACAGCGCCTCCGGTTTCGGCGGAGATGCGAATCTTTGAACTGCAGCACCGCCCGGTTAACGAACTTGCCGAGCTGGTGAGGAGTTTGCTTGGAGAGGGGGCCAGAGTTGCCGCATATCGAAACACTCTGGCTGTGAATGCGACACCTGCCGCGCTTGATGAGGTTGCCACCCTGGTTGCCACTTATGACCGGCCCAAGCAAATGCTGCGCATCATCATCGAACAGGGCAAGAGCTCTTCGGCCCTGGAAAGCGAGGTCAGCGTCTCCGGCCGTCTTCAGAATGGTGAGAATAAGGTTGTCCTCGGCCCTTCGGGGCAAGCCTCCCGTGGCAATAAATCGTCTGTTCTTATTGGCTCTGGTCAGAACCGACTCAAGGTACGTGGTCATAACAGCAGTGAGCGGGAAAGCCGTCAGTTCAGTCAATTTGTCTCTGTGCTGGAAGGCGAACCTGCTCTCATCAGTGTCGGACGCGCTGTCCCTTTTACCAGTCAGATGCTGAGCTATTGCAGACATCATCCCGAATTTATAACAACGACCTCCTATGAGCATGTGGATACCGGTTTTGAAGTCCTGCCGGAAGTCTATAATGATATGGTGGAGTTGGAAGTCAGGCCTTTTATGGCTTTTCTTGATCCACACATTCCCCAACAGATTATTTTTCAGGAATTAGGGACGAAGGTCTCACTCCCTTTTGACACCTGGTACGAGCTGGGCGGACACGGGGAGCTTCAGGATGGCTTGAGCCGAGAAATCCTGGGCGGAGGCACGAAGAGTGCGGAGATGGCCTCTTCGGTTCGTATCAAAGTGGAATCTCGATAAGTCTGAACATAAAGAGCACCTGCAAACATTTGCCCAACAATATTGATAAGGAGTGGTTTATGGCTGTTGTCGAAATCAGTGTCGCGCCTCTCGGTACAGCGACTCCGGGTGTTTCAGATTATGTCGCGGCATGTCTCGAACTCGTCGCTGATTCTGGCCTGGTTTACCAACTGAACCCGATGGGAACGGTTATCGAAGGTGACATTGACGAGGTCTTTGTTCTCTTGAGGAAGATGCATGAAGTGCCCTTTGGCAAAGGCGCCGAGCGGGTTTCAACCTTGATCAAAATTGATGATCGACGCGATCACGGCAGTCATGGACTCCAGGGTAAGATTGATTCTGTGCTGGATAAGCTGAAAAGCATTGCTGATCACTTGAAATAAGGAATTTGAGCTTGACACTTAACCTGCCCTTTGGTATTCAAGACACTCTTTTTTTGATGGCTCCGTCGCCAAGTGGTAAGGCAGAGGTCTGCAAAATCTCCATCGGCGGTTCGAATCCGCCCGGAGCCTCCAAACTCAACAGGTCAGTCGCTTTGCGGCTGGCCTGTTCTGCTTTCGGCTGATTTATGGGCACCTTCAGTATAGCGACCATATTCCTGTTTGTTTTGCTGGGCAGTCTGGCAGGGTTCCTCGCCGGGCTTCTCGGTATCGGTGGCGGCATTATCCTGGTGCCGCTCTTTCTCTGGGCCTTTGACACATCAGGCTTTGCACCGGAGATCATGGTGCATACGGCTTTTGGCACCAGCCTCGCTGTTATTATTCCGACCGCGCTCAGCAGCACCTTTGGCCATCGTAAGCGCGGCAACGTCGCATGGAACCAGGTTTTGTTTCTTTGTTTTGGCGGCATGCTTGGTGCTCTTAGCGGAGCATGGCTTGCCTCACTTTTGAGCGGTGATTGGTTGAAAGGCTTGTTCGGGGTCATGCAGATCCTGGTTGCCGTTCAGTTGCTGGTCTTTCACCCGCGGCTGCCACCGGAACGTAATGATGAGGTTTCCCGCTGGCCATTGGCTCTGGTTGGCTTTGCCGGTGGCGTCTTCAGCTCGTTTTTCGGTGTCGGCGGCGGTGTTATAGCCGTACCACTTATGGTCATCGTCTTAAGCTTTCCCATTCATCTCGCGGTTGGAAACTCGAGCGCACTGATTGTTATTTCATCCTTGTTTGGCACCTTGTCTTACATGTTTCATGGCTGGGGTGCCGACCTGCTGCCGCCATTTTCTCTCGGCTATGTTAACTGTCTGGTTTTTGCCCTTGTCGCACCGTTTACAATCGGTATGGCCCGTATTGGCGTACGTGTTGCCAGTCGTACGACCCATGATAAACTGCTTAAGGTGTTCGCCGGACTCCTGGTCCTCGTCGGTCTGCGTATGATCTATCGTGCCTGGTTTGTGTAACCCCCTTAGCCTGGAGCTTTTTTCATGTTACGTTCAGCTGCTGTGGCAGGACAATTTTACTCCGGTAGTAGAGAAAGACTTCAGCATGATGTCGCGGCCATGATGGTAGACACGACGCCACAATCTGCCATCGCTGTCATGTCACCTCATGCCGGCTATGTTTACTCTGGAGCTATTGCCGCGAAAACCTTCTCTCAGGTAAAGATTCCCGGACCAAGTGATTATCCTCGGGCCCAATCATCATGGCTATGGTCATGCTGCCGCTGTCTACGCACGGGGCACCTGGGAGACGCCTCTTGGGCGTGATTGAGATAGCTTCCGGCTTAGCGGCGCGTCTGTTGGCAGAATGCACCATGACGGCAGATGATTTTACAGCTCACATGGACGAACATTCTCTCGAGGTACAGCTTCCGTTCCTGCAATACCTCGCACCTGGCCTCCAGATTGTCCCGATCTGCATCAGTCATATGCCCCTGGACATGCTGCTTGAACTCGGCGACGGCATGGCGCGGGTTATTGCTTCATGTAAAAAGGCTCCACTGATCGTTGCCAGTACCGACATGACCCATTACGAATCAGGTGATCTGGCCCGCAAAAAAGATCAGCTGGCCCTTGATCAAGTCCTGGCCCTTGATGCCGAAGGCCTTTACGAGGTCGTCAATGAGAACAGAATCTCAATGTGTGGTGTTTTGCCGACCGTTATCATGCTTAGAGCCGCACTCGCCCTTGGTGCGTCACATGCCGAGCTGGTCGCCTACAGCAACTCCGGTGATGTGACCGGAGATCAATCTGCGGTTGTCGGCTATGCTGGTGTACGGATCTTCTGAGCTCGCGACAGACTTGCCACTCACCCTGAATTCCGGTATAAAGCGGGTCACTGATTCAAGCGGCATCATTAGTTTAGAAAAATATCAACGCGGAGACACGGAGGCGCAGAAAAATAGTTTCCGCGCCTTGCCTCCGCGTTGAATTAATAGCCTCAGGAGTATTGAATGTCTGATTTAAGAGTTCGTTTTGCCCCCAGTCCAACCGGTTATCTGCATATTGGTGGAGCCCGGACGGCACTGTTTAATTACCTGTTGGCCAGAAAAGAGCAGGGCATCTTCGTCCTCAGGATAGAGGACACAGATGTGGAGAGATCGACCCAGGAATCTGTCGATGCTATCTTGCAAGCGATGGACTGGCTCGGCCTCAGCTATGATGAAGGCCCTTTTTACCAGTCTGAACGTTATGAACTCTACAAGAGCAAGGTCGCAGAGTTGCTTGATAAGGGCCTCGCTTATCGCTGCTATTGCAGCGCTGAAGAGCTGAACGCCAAACGAGATGCAGCCATGAAGGCCGGTGGCAAACCTCGTTACGATGGCACCTGTCGTGAACGCAGCGGCCAACCGGACGCGCCCTTCGTGGTCCGCTTCAAAACCCCTCGCGACGGCAGCACCGCCTTTGTCGACCGTATCAAGGGAACTATATCGGTTGACAACGAGGAACTTGATGACCTGATCATCCAGCGGACCGATGGCAACCCGACCTATAATTTTGTGGTGGTGATCGATGACGCCGAGATGGGCATCAACCTGGTCATCCGTGGCGATGATCATGTCAATAACACGGTCCGCCAGATTCCGATGTACAAAGCCATGGGTTACGATGTGCCCGAGTTCGCCCATGTACCGATGATCCTCGGCGCAGACAAAAAGCGCCTCTCCAAGCGTCATGGCGCAACCTCCGTGATGGTCTACAGGGAGATGGGCTTCCTTCCGGAAGCGATGGTCAATTATCTTGTTCGCCTCGGTTGGTCGTTCGGCGATGAAGAGATTTTCTCAATGGACGATCTGATCGAAAAGTTCAGCCTCGATAATGTTGGCCGCTCAGCCGGAGTTTTCAACCCTGATAAGCTGCTGTGGTTGAACGAACATTACATTAAAACCGGTGACCCTCAGCGTCTGGCGGGCCTTGTTGCAGAGCTGCTTGAGGGGCAGGGGGTTGATATTGCCGACGGGCCGGAGATGACGGCTGTTGTGAAAACCCTCCAGGAACGTGCCAAAACCCTGGTTGAGATGGCCGAGGGCGCCCGCTTTTATTTTGTGGCTCCTGAAGCTTATGATGAAAAGGCTGTTGAAAAGTTCCTGACTGCTGAACAGCGTCCGGTGTTGGAACTTCTGATCAAACATCTGGGCGCGCTGTCGTCTTTTAGTCTTGAAAATGTTGAAGCAGCCTTCAAGGCCTTGATGGAGGAAAGTGGCCTGAAACTTGGCAAGATTGGCCCGGTTGTGCGTGTCGCCCTGACCGGTGGTACGGTCAGCCCGAGCATCTATGATGTTGTCAGCGTGCTGGGGCAGCAAGCGGTTTTGTGCCGTTTAAAGAAGGCTCTCGCCTTCCTCGATTAATTTTTCTGCAGTTCCTTAACCTCTGTCACTTCCCCGCCGGTTCGGCGGGGTAAGAACCTTCCCGACGGCATCCTTCAGCCTTCACAAGCCCCCAGTCCTTTAGAATCTCCTCCTGTGAGTACCCTGAGTCGGTTGACTTTGCGGATAATTTATCCCTTTCCTTTGGCTTGTTATTTTTACTTGTTCTGGTCATTCTCCACACGTCTAGTATCCTGTATGTAGAAAATGAAAAAATAGTGACAACCATTAAGCAACACTATAAAAATAGACATAATCTTAACGATTAAAGACTGCGCAGTCTGTCTGCCAAGGCTATAATATCTAAAGATAAAATCAAATTCTGAACTCAGAAAGGAGCGAGCTTTGTTGAAAAAATTACTGAAAGACCCGACTTTGCTACGACAACAGTGCTATGTCGATGGTTCCTGGCAGGATGCCGATAGTGGTCAGACGATTGAGGTTAATAACCCGGCAACAGGTGAAATCCTCGGTAGGGTGCCAAAGCTGGGGGCTGCTGAAACCAGGCGTGCTATAGAAGCAGCAAATGCAGCCTGGCCTGATTGGCGTGCCAGGACTGCAAGCGATCGTTGTACGATTATCCGCAGGTGGCGTGATCTCTTGATGGAGAACCAGGATGATCTGGGGCTCATTATGACAGCAGAGCAGGGTAAGCCTCTCGCCGAAGCCAAAGGTGAAATTGCTTATGCTGCCGCCTTCCTTGAGTGGTTCTCTGAAGAGGGTAAGCGTGCCTACGGTGATGTTATCCCCCAGACCAACAATGATCAGCGCATTGTGGTCGTCAAGGAGCCGATCGGAGTCTGTGCGGCGATTACCCCCTGGAACTTCCCCGCGGCGATGATTACCCGTAAGGCAGGTCCTGCCCTGGCCGTTGGCTGCACCATGATTTCGAAACCAGCCTCAGCAACTCCATTTTCAGCCCTTGCCCTGGCTGAACTCGGTCAACGCGCCGGCCTGCCGAAAGGTGTTTTCAGTGTCATCACAGGGGCTTCATCAGCCATCGGCGGCGAAATGACCGCCAACCCGATTATCCGTAAGCTCTCTTTCACAGGGTCCACAGAGGTTGGCAAGCAGCTCATGAAGGAGTCTGCCGGCACCATGAAGAAGCTTTCCATGGAGCTGGGCGGCAATGCCCCCTTTATCGTTTTCGACGATGCCGATATTGATGCTGCGATTGAAGGGGCGATGATTTCCAAGTACCGTAATACCGGGCAGACCTGTGTCTGCACCAACCGTTTCTTTGTTCAGTCCGGAGTTTACGATGAATTCTGTCAAAAACTGGTCAAGGCCGTTGAAAAGATGCGGGTTGGTGACGGTCTCAAAGGCGAGAGTCAGCAGGGCCCGATGATTGATATGGCTGCCCTTGAAAAGGTAGAGGAGCATGTTGAGGATGCACTGACCAAGGGCGGCACACTGCTCACTGGCGGCAAGCGTCATTCCCTGGGTGGCACGTTTTACCAGCCGACGGTGATTGCCGACGCCGATGACTCGATGCTGGTTGCTCGTGAAGAAACGTTCGGCCCCTTGGCCCCGATCTTTAAATTTGCAACAGAAGAAGAAGTTATCAAGCGTGCCAATGATACAGAGTTCGGTCTGGCCGCTTATTTTTATACCCGGGACCTTGCTCGTAGCTGGCGTGTTGGTGAAGGGATCGAGTACGGCATGATTGGAATCAATACCGGGCTGGTGTCCAACGCTGTCGCCCCATTTGGTGGCGTGAAGGAGTCAGGTAACGGTCGCGAAGGTTCCAAGTACGGTCTCGATGATTACCTGGAAATCAAGTACCTCTGTATGGCTGGTATCAGCAGCAAGTAAGGAGGCTGACGATGAAAATTCTCGTATGTATTAAACAGGTTCCGGATATGGAGTCAAAGTTCAGAATCAACGCTGATGGCGACTGGTATGATAACTCCGATCTCGCCTGGCGGATGAATGAGTATGACGAGTATGCCGTAGAGCAGGCGGTCCAGGTTAAAGAACAGGTCGGCGATGCCGAGCTGACGGTTCTCAGTATCGGTCCTGAACGGGTCAAGGAGATGATGAAGAAGGCCCTGGCTATGGGCTGTGATCGAGGCGTTCATGTCTCTGATGACGATTTTTTCAAAAAAGACTGCTATGAAATTGCAGCTGTGATTGCCGAATTTGCCAGGGATAAGGGCTTCGATCTTATCTTTACCGGCATGCAGTCTCAGGATCGTGGTTCAGGCCAGGTCGGGGTTCTGGTTGCCGAGATGCTCGGTTTGCCAAGTATCACCACAATCATTGACTTCACTTTAGTGGATGGGGAAATCACAGCTAAACGAGAGCTTGAAGGCGGCCTCAAATCGATCGTCAAGACAAAGGCCCCTGCTCTTGTGACCTGCCAGCTTGGCCTGAATAAACCACGTTACCCGACCTTGCCGAACATTATGAA
The DNA here is from genome assembly GCA_963769955.1 of uncultured delta proteobacterium. Classification (GTDB taxonomy): domain Bacteria; phylum Desulfobacterota; class Desulfuromonadia; order Desulfuromonadales; family BM103; genus M0040. Next base: position 57,584 of record CAVYNW010000010.1, on the reverse strand, counting down.
GGCGAAGAAGAAAGAGCTTTTGACTGTTCAGATATCCGAGCTCCTTAAGGTTGAAGGCAAGCAGGAAACAGCCAGGTTGTTCTCCCCGGAAAAGAAGGGCGGCGGCCTGGTGCTTGAAGGTGAGGTCGATGATGTGGCGGATCAGTTGATCCATATCCTCAAGGATAAAACTGCAGTGCTGGCATAGGAGGGAATCATGAAAACATTACTTGTTGCAGAATACAGGGATGGAAAACTGCTGAACAGCACGTATGAACTGGTTGCTTTTGCTGAGCAGATCGGTGCTGAAAGTGCCATGTTCCTGGTTGGTAATGAAGGTGCGTTGCCCGCCTGCAATGGCACCCTTTATCTGGCTGATGTTGATAAACATGGTGAATTTAATCCGCCTGTTCACAAACAGTTGCTGCTTGATGTTATCGCTACGGAGCAGCCGGATATGATCGTTTTTTCACACAGCTCTTACGGCTGGGACCTCGCACCGCGCATTGCCCTTGCTATTAATGCCGCACATGTTTCAGAAGTTGTCGACTTTTCTGACGGCGTCCCGGTTGTCCCGGTCTGTAATGCCAAGCTCAGGCGTGATGTGAAGGCAAAGACCGGTCAAAGTGTGCTGACGCTGCAAAGTGGTGCTTTTGCTTTGTCTGGAGAGCCGGCCGGCAATCCAAAGGTTGTGTCAATCGATACAGGGGCTTCTGCGCCAGATAGAATTCTGTGGCTATGAGGAAGCTGCAAAAGGTGGTGTTGATCTGTCCAAGGCCAAAATTATTGTCAGTGCCGGCCGTGGCGTAGGCAAGGCTGAAAACATCTCAATGATTGCCGACCTGGCTGAATCTTTAGGTGGAGAATATGGCGCCAGCCGGCCGGTGGTTGATTCCGAGTGGGCTGATCACAGTCGTCAGATCGGCACCACCGGGCAGACTGTTGCTCCTAAACTTTATGTTGCCTGCGGTATCTCGGGAGCCATTCAGCACCTGGCGGGAATGAAGAAGTCCGACTTCATCGTTGCCATAAATACTGACAAGGATGCCCCTATAGGTGAGGTCGCAGATGTGATGGTGGTGGCAGATCTGAAACAGTTTATCCCGGTTCTTGCCGCTAAAATAAGGGCCCTTTGATCCTGATAACGATTTTTTTGCCATTTTTTGAATGTCAGCTTAATTGTTCGTTCTGCCGTCACAGGAAATTACCATCAAGGGGATTAACACGGAAAGGAACAAAACATGCCATTTGTAAACATCAAGATTACCAGAGAGGGGGCAACGCCGGATCAAAAGGCTGCACTCATCAAAGGTGTCACTGATTTACTGGTTGAAACTCTTGGCAAAAATCCGGCGACAACAGTTGTTGTTATCGAGGAAGTCGATACTGATAACTGGGGGATTGGTGGCGAGTCGATAACCGTCCGACGGTTAAAAGAAAATGGCTAGTATTGCGGAGAGGCTGACTTTGAACCTTGAGAAAGTTTTTCATGAAGCGAATCAAAACGCCTGGTCCACTGCCTCAATAAAAGCTATGTTTTAAGCCTCAGTGCCGCCACTAATCAGATAGCATCCCCCTTCAGTGAGGTTGTCACGGTAGAGTTGCGAATATTCCGGAACCACCGAGTTGCTGACGGAATCACGGCTGAGGAGGGCATGGCTCCAGGACCTCACCTTGGGCAGTTGGTCGAGGAGAGGTAATGGCTGAATTGATTCCATCAAGGAGAGCTTGAAAAATGCCGGCGCGATGGCGGCATCCATCATGGAAAAATCCGGGCCATTAAAGAATGGGCCTTCACCAAGCTGCTGTTCGAGTCTTTTCAGCTTCTCTCGGTCTCTTGACAGCTCTGTGTAAATTCATTCAAATCTTTGGCATGGGCCACGCGGTAGAGGTCGACGAATAACTCTGAGGAAAATTCGATCCAGCCGCGGTTGATCGCCTTGTTTAACGGGGAAGCAGGATGCAGGGAAGGGGGGCTGGTCTCATCGAGGTATTCGCAGATCGCCATAGATTCAAACAACACTGATTGCCCCACTTTGAGCCCGGGAACCTTGCCCAAAGGCGAGATTCGTAGAAACCAGTCGGGCTTGTCTGCCAGGTCAATGTAGGTGATTTTGGCCTCAATCCGTTTTTCGTTCAGCAGGACGACCGCCCTCTGGACGTAGGGTCAAAGCTTGTAGCTGATCAGTTCCGGCTTCTGGGACATTTTTACCTCCCTCTTTTTTATACGGTAGCATTCTTCTGTAGAGAGTCAATGAAGCCGCCTGGGCTGTACCCGCCATAGAACTTGAAAATGCCTGTTTGAGCCGGAATCTTTCCGAGTTCAATATCAGTGATTGAGCTAAATATTCCTGTTACTTTAAAACCGCTTTCAGCAAGAACCTATAGATCCATTGCCGAGTGGTCTGCGGTTGGTCCAGTCCCATACGCACAAGACCTGCGCTAGTCATGTCATCTGGCTTTTTTCGCCATCCTTTCATGAGCAGTTTGGCAATTGCCACTTTCGATCCTGCCTGACTCGAAAGTTCTTGCAGGGCAACCGCCAGTCGTTCTTCGACCTCGTTGAAGGCACTCCCCAGTGGGAAGGCGGATAGCCGATTCGTTTGATCTGCTTTGTGAAGGTTTTCTTCAAGTTCCTCCGGTGTGTTTCGTCGCAGTGATTCGGGAATCAGGTAGCCTTTAGGGAGTTTGCCGGCCGATTTCGCGGCATCGACCAGTTCATCCTGAAAGCGGGCGTCTGTCACCGCCAGCATGCGTCGGATGGTCTCGGCATCGCTCTGGTCTCGCAAGTCGGCAATGCCGTACTCGGTGACGACGATATCCCGTAGATGTCGTGGGATAGTCACGTGGCCGTAGCTCCAGCGAATGTTTGACTCTGTGCGACCGCTGCTGGTGCGGGTTGCCGGCAGGGTGATGACGGAGCGGGCGCCATCCAGGGCGAAGGCCATGGCGACGAAATTGTATTGTCCTCCGACACCACTGACGACCCGGCCGTCCTCAAGGCCATCTGAAACCACGGCTCCGAGCGCTGTGACCATTAAGGCACTGTTGATAAAGCGAGCGTCGGATACGCGCCGCGCGTTTGGCTTCTTCCTGGTGATAAAGCTGGTTGGTGAAGGAAATCGGCATCATGGCGATCTTGTCGCGCAGCACGTCAGGCAGTTTTCGGAGTTTGTCGTAAAACACAGGGCTGCCGACAAAGAAGCCGGCATGAATCACTGCGTCGTCAACCTCGCGTTTGAGGACGCCGGCCTCGAGCAGATCCAGAAAGCCCTCAACCAGCATTTCGCTTGCTGAGTAAAGCCCGCGGGAAAAGGTCTCGGGCGGGACTGATGCTGGACTGGCCGCCCCAAGACTATTGAGGAGCTTGCGATAGTCGTTGTTTTCCCGTTGGCGCAGCAGCAAAGCGTGGCAGATGGCGTCACCGATCGAGCCGATGCCGACCTGCAGAGTGCCACCGTCCGGGACCAGGCTGGCCACCCGCAGGCCGATGGCGTGGTCGGCAAGCGAAACCGCCTGGTGGGGGAGTTTGTAAAGTCCGAAGCTGGCCTTTTCGCCATGGAACAGAAGGTCGAAATCCTCTGCCGAATATTCAGTGTCACCACCCATATAGGGCAGCTGGTCATTGACCTGGCCGACAGTCAAAAAGTCGATTTTGCCCTCATCCCTGGCGCGAAAAAGATCGACGCTGATATCCGGATTGCAGCTGAGACTGAAGCCTTTTTGACCCTCCCGTTCGGGCGGTGCGATCTGTTGGGCGAGGACGTTGAAGCCTGAGCGCAGCAGAGTGCCGAGGACGTCTGTGTAGTTGACAGAGAGATAGCTCTGCTGGGCGGTCTGATTATTGAGCCACTTACCCGGAGCAAGGAAGAATTCCTGAACCTTGATGTTGTCCGGCAGTTTACCGTCGCGCATGAGCCTGGCGTAGCGCAGTTCCGGGTAGCCGGCAAAGAAGGTTTCCATGAGTGGCTCGAGGAACCGCTGCTCCAGTTCGCTGCCGGCAATGGGCACTTCGAGGGTTAGTGCGGTTTGGATCGTCAGGGAGATATGCATCGTCCTGGCAGGCGCGCTCGACCAGGGCGTTGGCGACCCCGTTAGCCTTGCCGAGTCCAAGGGGCAGGGCGAGGTTGATCTGTTTGCCGACTCTGGCAATGATGGCATCGACAAGCGGTTCGACATCCGTAAACGATTCCGGTTTGGCCCTGGTCATGACTCCTCGTTCCAGCCAGGATCCGGTTTAAATCTCTCCCCGTACTTTCCGGCGAGTTTCTCCAGTCGTTCGATGATTTTATCGTAGCCCTGGCTTCTGGCGTAGTGCAGTGGTCCGCCACGGAAAGGGGCGAAGCCGGTGCCGAAGATCACCGCACCGTCGAGCAACTCCTCGTCGGCGATGATCCCCTTGCGCAGGCAGGTCATGCAGGTGTTCAGCATCGGCAGCAGCAGACGGTCGAGCAGATCCTCTCCCGGTTCTGTCGACGTTTTTGTTCTTTTGCGGCTCGCCATTTTTCCAGGTATAGAAGCCTTTGCCGGACTTGCGGCCGAGATCGCCGTTTTCAACCTGTTTGCGAAACCAGTCGGGCAGCACCGGCAAGGGCTTGGTCGAGTCGCTTCGGCGAGCATCTCGGCGACATCGAGGCAGATATCGAGACCGACATGGTCGGCGAGCTCGACCGGGCCCATCGGCATGCCGAATTTTTCGGCCGCCCGGTCGATGGTTTCTGCGGCGACTCCCTCGTCGATCAGCAGGATCGCTTCGAGCAGGTAGGGCATGAGCACCCGGTTGACGAGGAATCCCGGCGCGCTCTTGACCGGGGCCGGATAACGGTTGATCTGGCCGACGAAGGCATTCGCCTGTGCCCGGGTCGGTCTTTGTGCGCCCGTGCCTGGTCGACCACCTCGACCAGTTGCATCTTGGCGACCGGGTTGAAAAAGTGCAGTCCGATGAAGCGCCCTGGATTCTTGAGCACACTGGCCAGTTCCTTGAGCGGAATACTGGAGGTGTTGGTCGCCAGCAGGGCGTCCTGTCTTCAGGCGTGGTTCGATCTCCTTGTAGACCTGGTGTTTGATCTCGAGTTTCTCCGGGACTGCTTCGATAACCAGGTCGGCCTTGGCTGACGCCCAGGTTGTCGGGGTCGGGAATCAGGCGGTCGAGCACGTCCCGGGTCTCGGCATGCCGATCGATGCTTTTTTTCACATAATTCGGCGGCCCTGCGGACTGGCGTCGGCGATAGTTTTGGTCTCGGGGTCATGAAGGGTGACCCGCAACCCCTGAAATGCGCACCAGCCGGCGATATCCCCTCCCATGGCGCCGGCGCCGATGACATGGACCTGTCTGATCTTGGCTCCGTCGTTTTGGTCGAGCTTCTTCATTTTCTCGCTGAGGAAAAAGACCCTGATCAGGTTCTGGGCGGTGCGCTGGTCAGCAGGCTGGCAAAAGAGCGGATTTCAGCCTGGCGCATCTGCTGGGCGTCTCCGCCATGTTCCTCCCAGAGCTCGGATCAACGCCTCGGGGGCCGGGTAATGCTCCGGCGGGGCTTTTTCGGCGCTCTTTGCGCGCATCTGCCGTGCTTCGAGTTGGCGGGCCGGGCCGGTGGTCAGGAGGCGGTCTTTGAGGCCGACTTTCATGGGCTTTGAGCTTGCCATCGACCGCGGCTCTGACCGCATTGACGACATGCCGTTCTTCGATCACCGCATCGACCAGACCTTGCTTCTTTGCCCGCCGTGCATCCAGGGTCTTGCCGGTCAGCATCAGGGTCATCGCCTCGATAGGATCGATCAGGTGGGTCAGGCGTGCGGTGCCGCCAAGACCCGGGTGCAGGCCGAGCCGAATCTCCGGCAGGCCGAGCCTGGCGCCTGGCAAAGCCAGTCGGTAATCACAGCAAAGCGCCAGCTCGAGGCCGCCGCCGAGGCAGGGCCCGTGGATCAGGGCGACGGTCGGACAGGGCAAGGCGGCGAGCCGATCGACGATGCCATGGGCCTTTTGCAGCTTGCTGACGATCTCCTCGTCGTCACTCAGTCCCTGAAACTCCTCGATATTGGCGCCGACGCAGAAACCGGAAGGTTTTGCCGAACGGATCAGCAAGCCTTTAGGCATCTGCGCCTCAAGGTGCTCGACGACTTCGCCCAGCTCGCTGATAGCCTCCTGGGAGAGGACGTTGACCGAGGCGTCTTGCATGTCGAAGAACAGCCAGGCGATCTCCTCCTCGTTGCGGGCGAGTTTCCAGTGCCGCCAGGAGCGTTCAGGCTCGGCGGCGTCATCCGCCAGAGGTCCGAACTCCATCGTGCGGCTTTGCAGGTGTGCCAGAATCGGTCCAGTCATGGTGCTGTCTCCTATATGTGTCTCAATCAGCATGGCGCCGGCCTGGCCGCCGCCGATACATTCCGTGGCGATCCCCCGTTTGACCCCGTGACGCCGCAGGGCATTGACCAGATGCAAAACGATCCGGTTGCCGCTGCTGCCGACCGGGTGGCCGAGGCTGATGGCGCCGCCGTCGACATTGAGGGTCGCGCGGTCAATGGCCCCGAGCGGTTGCTTGCGGTCGAGGGCGGTTGCGCAGAAATCAGCATCCTCCATCGCTTTCAGACAGGCAAGAACCTGGGCGGCGAAGGCCTCGTTGAGTTCCCAGAGGTCGATCTGCTCCCGCTGCAGCTGGTTGCGCCGCAACAGCGCGTCGATCGCCAGCACCGGGGTAAGCCCCATGATCTCAGGATCAAGGGCGCTCCAGGCGCTGTCACGGATCACTGCGCGCGGTTCCAGCTGGTACTTCTTGACTGCGGCTTCCGAGGCGAGAATAACCCAGGAGGCGCCGTCGGTGACCTGGGAGCTGTTGCCGGCGGTGACCTGGCCGTAGGGTCGCTCGAAGACCGGTTCCAGCTTGGCCAGTGATTCGACAGAAGTGTCACTGCGGACCCCGTCGTCCCTGGTAAAGATCTCGCCATCGGAGCTGAAGGCCGGCGTCACCTCGTCATCGAGATAACCTTCCTGCTGTGCCTTGGCGAGCCGCAGATGACTGATGACCGCGTACTGGTCGGCGTCCTCGCGCTTGATGGCGAACAGCTGGGCCAATACCTCGGCAGTTTCGCCCATGCTCAGGCCGACAATCGGATCGGTCAGCCCCTGCTTGAGAGAGACCACCGGCATGAAGTAGTCGGCCTTGACGTCGGTCAACTGCCGGGCACGTTCGAGCAGGGAGTCGGCCCCCCGCATTGAGGCCAGCCATTCGACAGCGTCCTGTTTGACCTGCATCGGGGCATGGCTGAGCGCCTCGGTTCCGCCGGCCAGCACCAGTTCACGGGAACCTTCACGGATCGCCCGGAACGCCGAGTCGATGGACTGCATGCCGGAGCCGCAGTTGATCTGCACGGTATAGGCGCGCATCCGTTCGCCCATCCCCAGCCGCAAGGCGGCGATCCTGGCCGGGTTCATCTCGCTGGCCAGAACGTTGACGCAACCGAGGATCACCTGGTCGAAAGCCTCCGGAGGGAAAGGCTGGCGCAGCAGCAGCGGTCGGCCGCACTGCACGGCGAGGTCGACCGGAGAAAAGGGCCCTGGTTTGCCGCGGACCTTGAGAAATGGCGTACGGGCTCCGTCGATCAGGTAGACCGGTCGGTTGGCTGTCGGAGCCGTTCGGTTCGCTTTGCTGCGTGTCTGGCTCATCATTGCTCCTCGTCGGTTTCAGCGTCCGGGTTCATGGAATAGTTCAGCTCGCCCAACTCTTCGGCAGGGAAATCATCGACGGCAATCACACGCGCGACCAGTTCCTGCGCTTGCTTGAGTTGTTTTGCTTCGGCGTCTGTGATCAGTCCCTTCGTCCAGGGCATCCTCGATCCCGCTGCAGTGAGCGTCTCTAATGCGTTCGGTGAGCGGTTGCAGCTCGCAGGTCAACTCAAAGGCCTGTTCCAGTTCGGCAATACTGCTATTGGCGCCGGTTTCCAGAAACAGCCCGGCGGTGAGGCGGTCGCGAACCTCGGACGGCTCCAGCAGCAGGTCGGCGCAGCGCTGAACCAGTTTGTCCGAAGGCCCGGCCTGGCGCACTCCGAAGGGGAGCAGGAAAAACCTGAGCAGCCAGGCTGCCGGTCGCATCGGCAGATTACGGATGATAGCGTCCATGCGTTGTTCTATTGTTGCCAGACCCCGGCGCAGGGTGAAATGAAGCAGCGGCAGATCCGCTTCAGGGTGACCTTCATCTTTCCAGCGTTTAAGTGCCGCCGATAGAAAGTAAAGCTCAGAGAGGATGTCGCCGAAGCGGGCCGAGAGCATCTCCTTGCGCTTCAGACCGCCACCGAGCAGCAGCAGGGCGGCATCGGCCATCACCGCAAAGGCTGCGGCATAGCGGCTCAACTGGCGGTAATAGGGTTTCGCTGCACCTTCATCGGGGGCCGCGCCGAACCGGCCGAAGCTCCAGCTGGTAATCCAGGCCCGGAAGAAGATTTTCAGGCTATGGGCGACGTGTCCCCAGAAACTTTCATCAAAGCCTTCCAGCGCCAGCTGAGGATCATTCTCCTCGAGAGCCAGCATTTCCTTGAGCACCCAGGGATGACAGCGGATCGCGCCCTGGCCAAAAATAATCATGCTGCGGGTGAGGATGTTGGCGCCCTCGACCGTGATGCCAACCGGCACTGCGCGATAGGTGTCGCTGAGGTAGTTGCTGGGGCCGTCGATTACGGTTTTACCGGCATGGACATCCATGGCGTGATCGACAGAGTCGCGCATCATATAGGTGGCATGGACCTTCATGATCGCCGAGATGACCGAGAGGTTGTGTCCCTGGTCCAGTCCTGCACAGGTCAGCCTTCGGGCGGCATCCAGCAGGTAGGCGTTGGCTGCCAGCGGCCCCAGGCGCTCCTGGATGCCTTCGAACTTGCCGATCGGGATTCTGAACTGCTGGCGTATGCGGGCGTAGGCACCCGTGGTTCGGGCGCACAGGGCGGTTGCCGACGCCGAGAGTGAGGGCAGCGAGACGCCGCGGCCGGCGGCGAGAGCGCTCATCAGCATTGGCCAGCCTTTGCCGATCTGTTCCTGGCCGCCGATGATATGGTCGAAAGAGATAAAGACATCCTTGCCTTCGGTCGGTCCGTTCAAAAACATCTGAAAGGCCGGAATATGTCGCCGGCCGGTGACGACTCCAGGCAGGTTGGTGGGAACCAGGGCGACGGTGATACCTCGTTCCGCCTCATTGCCTATCAGGTGGTCAGGATCGTAGAGTTTGAAGGCGAGACCGAGAACCGTCGCCACCGGACTGAGAGTGATGTAGCGTTTACTCCAGTTCAGTTCGACGCCAAGAACCTCTTCACCGTCGATTGTTTTCTTGCGAACGGTGCCGGAGTCGATCATCGCTGCAGCGTCAGAGCCGGCTTCGCTGCTGGTCAGGGCAAAAGCCGGGAGTTCCCGACCGTCCGCCAGGCGGGGAAGCCAGTATTCCTGCTGCGCTTCGCTGCCGAACAGCATCAGCAGCTCGGCAGGGCCGAGGGAATTGGGAACCATGACTGTGACCGCGGCAACCAGCGATCTGGAAGCAATGGTGCGGATCACCTCAGAGTTCGCATAGGCAGAGAACTCGAGACCACCGTATTGCCTGGGGATGATCATGGCGAAGAACTTTTCCTGCTTCAAATATTCCCAGACCTCAGCGGAGAGGTCCCCACGGGTCTGGTTGATCTCCCATTCATCAAGCTTCCTGCAGAGTTCTTTAACCGGCCCATTAAGAAACGTCTGCTCCTCCTCGGAAAGTGCGGCTGGCGGGGTGTCGAGCAATTTCTGCCAGTCGGGGTTGCCGCTGAAGAGATCACGATCCCACCAGACATCACCGGCACTGAGCGCCTGCCGTTCAGTTTCAGAGAGAGAAGGGAGCGCGCGTTTGGCGATCTTGAACAGGGGACGTGAGAGAATATTGCGGCGTAAGCTTTTCAGGGTCATGTCAATAGATCCATTTAGAAAATTTTGGCGTTGTGAGTAACCTTGCTTTACTAAACCAAATATCAGATTAATCACCAAGCACAAGCGTATATATATAAGATGATAGGACCTTCCTGGTTGGTCTCTCCAATTTCAAGGGGCTGAAGAATAATGCGCAATATTCAACAGTCGAATGAATTAACCTCATTTGATATTGGTTAATCGTTTCTCCCGAGCTTCGGTAATATTTTTGCAGTTCAGCATAGATTTGTATGTTTTGCCTGGCTGGAAAACCATTATGCTGATTTTTTTTGCCGGGAACTTTTTCTGGTTGATTATTCAGTTTGAAAAAAAGAGTTGTTTATTGATTTTTCTCTTGCCAAAGCAGAACTCATTTTAGTATGTTACGCGTCTCAATTAACGGCGAATTGTCCATGGACAGCCTGGATAAACACCTTGAATTGAGACTGCGACACGGTGGCACATTTGACCACATTGCATTGAGGTTCCATTTACAGTGGGGTGTCGCCAAGCGGTAAGGCAGCGGATTCTGATTCCGCCATTCGGGGGTTCAAATCCTCCCACCCCAGCCAAGATTCAACAGGGGAACATTTTCCCCGTGAGAGCATAGTTTCTATGCGCTCTTCGTCTAGCCTGGCCTAGGACACCGCCCTTTCACGGCGGCGACAGGGGTTCGAATCCCCTAGGGCGTACCATTCAGAAACCCCGCAACTCGATCGAGTTGCGGGGCTTTTGTTTTGTTGACTCGTCTGAGGATCTCAACGCACGGTGAGAAGTTGGTCGGATTGTTGTATCCTTCCAAGCCTTGCGAGATTTTACGCCCTTGACATGTCTGAGTTTGACGTTTGTCCCTCAACCACCGTTTCCTGGGTTTACCTCAACTCGGACCTGCAGAAATTTTTGCCTGACAGCTATGCTTCGCAACCTTGCCAATTTGTAATGATTCGGCAACCTCCAGTTAAACCCTCTTGTATATAATCCCAGCATAAATCGATTTTTGCATCGGCAGACCAATTGCAAGAGGAGTGCGCTATGAAAAAATTGATCAGGAGTTTTTGTTCGGCATTTTGTGTGATGTCTATCACAGTTCCGTTGAATGCGCTGGCGACACCTTCGGAGGTGGTTGTTGATATCAATGATGAACAAATCGAGCAATCTTCCGATACGGAACAGCTCGACAACGAGTATCATCTGGCATTTTTAACCGGGGATTTTGGTTTGCAGACAGCTGACAAAGTTGCCAAAAGGCCAATCGACACGATGATGCTCTTCATCAGCGATCAAGACGGCAAAATGGTTAAAGATGCCCAGGTCGTCCATACGGTTATCAACCAGGAAGGGTTACAAAAGATGTCTCGTTCCCGTATTTACAAGGGTGGCTATACCGTAGCTATCAATCATCTGCCCACCGGTAAATACCGGCTGGAATCGGAGATTATCACCGGCGGGCAACTTTTAACAAATGAGTTCGATTTTTATAAAGCATAACCAAGACTTAAGGAGTGATTGCTATGCGCTGGAAACTTGTCTCAACATTAATAGCCTGTGCCTTTATGATCGCCTTCGGTACAGGGATTACAAACCCCTCGTCGGTGATGGCCCAGGACAAAGGGCTGGAAAGCCTGAAAGAAACGGGAGTGGCCTTCCGGAGTGTTGCCAAGAAAATTTCACCGGCAGTCGTTTTTATCAAGTCTGAGAGTGAAGTCAAGCAACGGGCTGGGGGCGGCATGCCCTTCCCATACGACAGCCCCTTAGGCGATGACTTCTTGCAACGGTTTTTCGGGGCGCCATATCAGCACAGACCAGATAAACCACATGGTAAACGTCGGCGAAGTAGGGCAGGGGTCGGGGTTTCTGATCTCTCCCGATGGTTACATCCTCACCAACAACCATGTTGTTGGTGATTCCGACCGTGTCTCTGTACAGTTGCTTGATGGCCGTGAGTACCGGGCCGAGATCATCGGCACCGACCCGGGCAGTGATCTTGCCGTCATAAAAGTCGATGAAAGCGATTTGCCTTTCCTCCAACTCGGTGATTCCGAAAAATTGGAGGTTGGTGACTGGGTCCTGGCAATCGGCAACCCTTTCGGGCTTTCACATACCTTGACCGCTGGCATCGTCAGTGCCAAGGGTCGTAGCGGTATTGGCTTGAATGATTATGAAGACTTCATCCAGACTGACGCGGCGATCAACCCCGGCAATTCGGGGGGTCCCCTGGTTAACCTCGATGGCGAAGTTGTCGGCATCAACTCGGCAATCTTCAGCCGTAGCGGTGGTTACATGGGGATCGGTTTTGCTATCCCGGTCAATATGGCGAAAAACATTCGAGATCAGCTCATCGAGCATGGTGAAGTCCGGCGTGGGCGGTTGGGCGTCTACATTCAGGACTTAACCCCGGATCTGTCTGAATCTTTTGGTTTGAAGAACACTCAAGGGGTTCTCGTTTCCCAGGTTGTTGAGGGCTCTCCCGCTGAGGACGCAGGTCTGAAGAGTGGTGATGTTGTTGTAAAGATCGACGGCGATCCTGTTGATGACGCCTCAGCTTTGCGCAACCGGGTTTCCCTGACGGCACCGGGGACACAGGTTAGTCTGTCGATTATCCGTGACGGCGAAGCAGAACAAGTCAAGGTCGTGCTCGCTGCGCTGGATTCGGACAAGGTTGATCAGCCTGATAAAACGGCAGAAGTCACCAACTCGGGCTTGAGCCTGCGTCAACTTACACCGGCGCTGGCAAAGCAGCTTGGTTACGAGGACCAAGAGGGTGTTCTGGTCGCAGAGGTGGAACCTGGATCCATTGCTGACCGTGCGGGTATTAAACGCGGCTATCTGATCCTCGAAATCAATCAACATCAGGTGTCCACTGTCGAAGAAGCGAGACGTCTGCTAAAGGATGGTGCTGGCAAGGCTCAACTCTTGCTGGTGAAAATAGGTGAAGCTACGCAGTATGTGGTTTTGAAGCCTGAGTAATAATCCTGGCTCTTCAGTGCGCTGTCACAGCAAATGCAGTGTACACGAGTGGCAAAAAATACGTGGCGACCGGGGATAATTCCCTGAAAAGAGTATGGACAGTAAAGAAGCGTCGAGTGGCATGAGAAAGGAGGTTGTTAAGTGCTGCACATGCTAAAAATGGGTAACAATTCCTCACCTCTGGTGAGCTGTTATCCGGAACCTGAACTGGCCTGCTTGCCGATTAATGACTGAGCGACTACAATTAAATTAACTTGTTGTCCCTGGTCGCCACTTTTACGGAATATAAAATGCAGATTCTGATTATCGAAGATGATACTGATACGGCAGCCTATCTCAGCAAGGGGCTCTCAGAGAGTGGCCACAACGTGCAACTGGCCCACGACGGCAGAGACGGTTTGTTCCTGGCCCTGGATCAGACTTACGACCTTCTGATTGTCGACCGTATGCTGCCGGGAATGGATGGCCTGAAGGTGATTCGAACCTTGCGCAATGCAGAGGTCAAGACGCCGGTGCTGATACTCAGTGCCCTCGGCGAGGTCGATGCACGGGTCGAGGGTTTACGCGCGGGTGGTGATGATTATCTGGTTAAGCCCTTCGCTTTTTCCGAACTCCTGGCAAGGCTGGAGGCTCTCCTGCGGCGCAATGCGTCGTCGAGCAATCAGGAAACGCTGCTCAAGGTCGACAAACTCGAAATGGATCTTCTTTCCCGGACAGTTGTCAGAGACGGTCAGGCCATCGAACTGCAGCCACGAGAATTTCGCCTGCTTGAATTCCTGATGCGTCACAGTGGTCAGGTCGTTACGAGGACCATGCTGCTTGAAAATGTCTGGGATTACAACTTTGACCCGCAGACCAACGTTATAGACGTACACATCAGCCGCCTGCGCAGTAAAATCGATAAGCAATTTGATCAATCACTGTTGCATACTGTTCGTGGTGCAGGATATATGCTACGTGCGGCATCCTAAACTCTTCCAGAGTTCCACCTTCCGTCTCGCCCTTATTTATATGGGGATCTTTGGCACTTCTGTGCTTTTGCTGCTGATATTTATTTACTGGTCAACCGCCGGTTACATGCTACGACAGACAGAGGCCACCATCGAAGCTGAAATCACCGGTCTGGCGGAGCAATATGATCGTTCCGGTCTGCCTGGATTGAGTAAGGTAATCAGAGACCGTCTCGCACGCCAGACAAATGATACGGTGATCTACCTTCTTGCAGATGCCCAGCTCAAGCCAATTATTGGCAATCTCAAGCAATGGCCAAAAGAGGTTCCGACTGAACAGGGCTGGCTGAGCTTCGGACTCGACCGCGAGGATAAAAAGAATGATAACCACCAGGGGCTGGCGAGGGTTTTTCGACTGAGAGACAATTTTCACCTGCTGGTCGGCAGGGACATTCACGATCTCGAAGAGACCCAGTCGCTGATTCGTGAAGCGCTTTTCTGGGGGTTGTTGATCACTGTCGGCCTGGCCCTGGCCGGAGGGACCATGATGAGCCGGGCCATGATGCGCAGGATCGAAATCATCAATACGACCTGCCAGAAAATCATGGGCGGAGAGCTGTCCAGGCGCATTCCACACAGCGGCGGTGAAGATGACTTTGACAGATTGGTTGACAACCTCAACCTGATGCTTGACCGGATTGAAGACCTGATGCTGGGGGTTAAACAAGTCACCAATAACATTGCCCATGACCTCAGGACACCTCTGACCCGATTGCGCCGGCGCCTTGACATGCTTCGGCAGAGCTCATCAGCCAGTGAGAGCAATCTGGAGCTTTTGGATCAGGCTATTGTTGAGGCTGATGGGCTTCTACTGACCTTTAAGGCCCTTCTGAGAATCAGCGAACTTGAGACAGGTAGCAGCAGAAGAGAATTCGACAGTATCGATGTCGCCCTGTTGCTCAACGATTTGATTGAATTTTATGAACCCTTAAGCGAAGATCGCAATCAGACTTTAAACTGCGACTGTTCGACGAATGAACCTGTCGTTGGAGATCGAGATCTTTTATTCCAGGCTTTCTCCAACCTGCTGGATAATGCGATAAAATATACCCCAGCAGAGGGGCAGATCCAGCTGGAAACAAAAAACCTGCCTGGTCGGCTTCAGGTGATTATCCGGGATTCCGGCCCAGGGGTCCCTGCCGGGATGCGAGAGAAAATTTTCGAGCGGTTCTTCCGCCTTGAAGAAAGCCGCTCAACACCCGGCAACGGTCTCGGTTTGAGTTTGGTCGCGGCTATTATCAATTTACATCATGGTGAAATCGAACTTCTTGATAACCATCCCGGACTCACGGTTGTTGTCTCCTTGCCGAAATCTCAAGAAATCTCAAATCTAAAAAGTTGATATAATAATATTCATGAACCATTCAGCAACTACGCCGTCTGGCCACATCCAGCCAGAAAAAAGTTCACTGGCAGCACTTTCTTTGGCCGCTTTGGGTGTAGTTTTCGGTGACATCGGCACGAGCCCTTTGTATGCTTTGAAGGAATGTTTCCATGCTAGCCATGGTCTCGTTCCTTCTGCGGAAAATATCCTCGGCATTCTCTCCTTGATCTTTTGGGCTCTCATCCTCGTCATATCAATAAAATATCTGAGTTTCATATTACGTGCCGACAACCAGGGTGAAGGTGGCATCATGGCTCTGACGGCCCTGATTCTTCCGCAACATGAGCGGAATCAAGGCAACCGTAAGCTCCTGGTTATCCTGGGCTTGTTCGGTGCTGCTCTGCTTTATGGTGATGGCATGATTACTCCTGCCATATCTGTCCTATCGGCAATCGAAGGGCTGAAAATAGCAACACCCGCCGTGTCACATATGGTCATCCCTTTGACGGTTGTGATCCTGATCTTGCTCTTTCTTGTCCAGAGCCACGGTACGGGCAAAGTTGGTGCCGTGTTTGGCCCATTGACGCTGGTCTGGTTCCTTGTCCTGGCCCTTCTCGGGTCTGTGCAGATATTCAACCACCCTGCCATCCTTGCTGCGGTCAACCCATATTACGCGCTACTGTTTCTCCTGCATAACGGTTGGTCCGCTTTTCTGGTTTTAGGCACGGTTTTTCTGGTCGTGACCGGAGGTGAAGCTCTTTATGCAGATATGGGCCATTTTGGTGTCCGGCCCATCCGCCTGGTCTGGTTCAGTCTCGTTCTGCCTGCGCTGGTGATCAATTACTTTGGCCAGGGTGCTCTCTTACTGGCAAAACCCGAAGCTTTGGAAAATCCATTTTATTATCTCGCCCCGCAATGGGCCTTAATTCCCCTGGTCTTGCTGGCCACGGCTGCCACCATTGTCGCTTCACAGGCAGTAATTTCAGGGTCCTTCTCAATTACCTCGCAGGCCGTGCAGCTGGGTTTCTGTCCACGGTTGTCAGTTTCTCACACCTCGGCCAAGGAGAGGGGACAGATTTATGTTCCTGCTGTTAACTGGCTTTTGATGATCTGTTGTATCGGCCTGGTCATCGGTTTTGGCTCAGCGAGCAATCTTGCCTCGGCTTACGGATTCTCGGTAACGACCGACATGGTGATAACGACATTCCTGTTTTTCTTTGTCTTGATCGATCGATTTCAGTGGTCGAAAGGGAAAGCTCTGTTGCTCTGTGGTGGATTCCTTGTTTTTGACCTTGCTTTTTTCGGCGCCAACTTTGCAAAAATCCTCCATGGCGGATGGTTCCCCTTGCTGGTGGCCATGATCGTTTTCAGCTTGATGTCGACATGGAAAACCGGACGTTCCATCCTGGCCAGACGAATGCGGGAAGGGGCTATCTCTGTCTCAAGTTTCATTGATGACATTCATAGCTCTCCTCCGCAGCGTGTCAATGGCACCGCAGTTTTCATGTCTGGGAATCTGAATATTATCCCATCGGCATTGCTTCACAACCTGAAGCATAACCAGGTGCTGCATCGCCGTGTTGTTATCCTTTCGGTTATTACTGAAGATGTCCCGCATGTTCCTCAATCAAGACGCTCTACGACAGAGGACCTGGGGGAGGGGCTCTACCTGCTGATTCTGACCTACGGCTTCATGGACGAACCGGATGTCCCTGAGATGCTTGCAAAAATAACTGTTGGCGAGCAGCCCTTTAAGATGCTGGAGACAACATTTTTCCTCGGTCGTGAGAATATCATCCTTTCAGACAAGCCCCAGATGTGGCGTTGGCGAGAGCACCTTTTCAGGTTGATGTCGCGCAATGCCCGCACCGCTACCAGCTTCTTTGGCTTGCCGCCGAATCGGGTGGTCGAGCTGGGAATGCAGATTAAGCTCTAGGGGCAGGTCGCGTTATAGTCTTTGTTGCATAGAATTTCAATCCGGGTGTGTCGAAGAAATTGTCTGCCGTTGCGGGCTTGCCTGAGGAGTGCCAGGGTTATTGCTCTGTTGATCACGGCTTCCACTGGCTTTGGTCCAGTTCAGATCAAATCGCAGAGCGCTTGAAAAAACTCCGCCGGAAGGAGTGGGAAAATAAAAGATCTCCAGGCACAACCACTTATAGCCGAGCCCGACTGTTGGAATTATAATGGGTGTTACGCCGCCTAGGTTAGGCAGATGATCCTTGTAACCGTAAACCAACCCGGCGTAGAGATTCCCTTGGAGATAAAAATCTAAAGCCTTTGCTGTGTTTAGTTTTGCTGTGCGATAATTAACTCCTCCGAACCAGGTTTCATCGTCGTAACTGTTTTTGAATCTGGATATGGAGTATTTGTCGTAAGAGAGACCGAAGAAATCGAATCTTCATTGGTGTCATCTCCCGGATCCACATGCCTCGTAAATAGTCCCAGTGATATGGATATGTCCACAGACTCTTGGGGCGGAATGGCATCATCCGCCGCAATGGCACACCGCTCAAACACAATCCCCCAAAGAAGGATCAGCCAAGCGGTCATTACAATTATGTGAGAATGTTTAAAATACATTTTTCAGACCATACAGTTACTAAATTATTGGGTCAACTCAATATGGGCATCTGATCTGTAAAGCCTCATAAACGACCAAGAGAAGACCCTGGACCGGACATGGACCGGAGCACCAAAAGAAAAAGTGCCCCCGGGGAGGTCGCTCTCGTGTAAACATGGTCAGGGTGACTGGATTTGAGCCAGCGACTCCTGCTCCAGAAATCAGGTGCGCTACCAGACTGCACTATCTATAAATGAAGCTCTGTTATGCGTCTTTGCACAGTTCAGTTTCGTGAAGTGTCGATTCAAAGTTTACGGAACACCACGTATATTTTTCTTGAAGGATTCGATAAATTAACAACCATCGAAGACTTGCTGTGGCAGGCGGGTCTGAGAGAATCTTCTTCAAAACCTCCTGAAAAAATAGAAAAGCTTGCCCCACAGTCTCTACCTCCTGACTGTGGGGCTTTTTTTTAACATCGGTGTAAAATTTTAATGGAGCATAATTTCCGATCATTTCAACAGCAGATTTCCACATAGCCAATTTGTTCTCCTCGTAATTACATGATTATGTTTGCTGGCTCAGCTAAACGACCTATTCTCCAGTCGATTGATTGTCAAATCCTGATTGACCTGTACCAACCTCTCTAGTAAAACTTACGAAATTAAACAACTTAAGCAGGATAGACTCCCTAAAGGACCGCTACTTTGACAGATCTGGACAGGAACAACCTTAATCCCCAGCAGTTTGTTTTCTGGCTGCCTCCTGTTAACGCCACGATTCATGTCGGGCCTGAGCAACAGGCTGTTGGCTTGCCACCTGTGCCATTGCCGATCAAGATTGCAGATATGGAATCGCTTGAAGATGCCGAGCAGGGGCCCGATGACAATATGATCGGCGAGGGTGTCTATGATTACCTCCGCCAGTTTCCCGAGTGCCTCAACAACGTGGAATATGCAGAGCTTCTGCGTGATGGCTATTCACATTTTCTCGCTGATCTGGCTGCTCATGTCGTCATGCTTGATCAAAAGGATGTTGAGCCATCTTACGTTTTTCGAAAACTCACTTATCTCAAGATTCTGAGGCTGCTGGAGCCGGAAAACTCAGGCCTTTTGTGGCAGTTGGCGCATGGATTCTACGCGCTCGCGTTAACCTTTACCGAGCTGCCTCAAGTTCGTCGCAATCTGCTCGATGCCATGCGCTTTGCCCAGAACCTGTTAAAACTTAAACCAGAGGATCCTGCGGCACTCAGCCTGTTGGCAGATATCGATATTCTTTTCGGTGATTATCCGACAGCGATAAACCGATTACGCAAAATGTTGGATCTTCTCAGTGATGAAGCAATGATCAAAAAGGTTGCCGCTCGTCTGGAGAGATGTGTCGAAGTCGGCTTGCCGGATCATCCCTTGCTGAATGATCTTGAGTCTATCGGTCATGCGATGCAGCTTTTTTCGACCGGGAATTACGCTTTGGCCACCGAATTGCTGGAACGCCTTGAGGAGGACGCTTACTTCATGTCAGAACTTAAATCGGCAGATTTCCTTTGTCTGCTGGGTATGTGTCGCATCAAGACAGATGATCGCGCCGGCGCTTTTGATGCTTTAAGCCAGTCTCTGGAGATGGATCCAGATCATGACCAGGCAAGGGTCGTCCTTGAAGGCCTATGAGGTTCAGTTCCCTCGCTCATTTTTTATAAAGTATGAATATTTAGCGCAAAAGCTGAAGGAGTTGTTATGCAGAATGTCGGTTTAGGCGATGTCATATTTATCATCCTGATCCTTGGTGTTGTTCACGGCATCATGCATCTTGTCGGGTTGAGCCGAAAACGAAAATCTTCATCAGAGGGCGATTCTGAACAACCTTGAAAATATACTTTTTTAGCCTATCTTAATGATCTCTAGTTATTGTTCCGCCTCTTTCCTCGTGCTATTATTGGCAAGTTTTTTCGGCTTGCAACCTAATACCTGGTTTTATCAAATGAAACAAGGCTTCACATTACTTTTGATGCTTAGCATTTTGTGGTGCGCTTCGTCCGCGTTGGCTTACGATGCCACATTGTCCACCTTGTGGCCGCTTTGGGATTATCGAGCTTCCGACGCCGCAGACTATAAAAGCACACATCTGCTTGGCCCCTTTCTGAAATATGAAACCAAGGGGAGCGAAACAGAATATGCCTTGCGGCCACTTTTTTATCGGGCCGTTGACGATGATGGTGTCTCTGAGACAGATGTCCTTTATCCGGTGTTCAGTCGTAAAAGTGAGCGGGGAGCCAGCAGCTTTAATGTCCTGCAACTGTTAAGTTATGATTATGGCCGCCCCGAATCGGGCAGTCGTAATCGTTCGTACCTTTTTCCGTTCTTTTTTTATGGCGAAGAAGAGCAGGGTGAGTATGCCGCCTTCTTTCCCATTTATGGGACTCTCTACAAATGGTTCGGTCGTGACCGCATCTCATTTGCTCTTTTTCCCCTCTATGGTCGCACCGAGCGTAAGGGTACGCGTATCGACAACGTCCTCTGGCCTTTCTTCGCACGCATCTCCGGGGAGAATGAATCTGGTTTCAAAGCCTGGCCGATATATGGACAAAGCCAGAAAGAGGGTGTTTATCGTAAAAAGTTTTTTCTCTGGCCGATCTTCTTTTCAGAATCGCTTAAACTAAATACCGCTAACCCGCAGGAAGTGCGCGCTGCCTGGCCTTTCTATATCAAGAAAGATTCTCCAAAGCGGTCATCCCGGACAATTCTATGGCCTTTCTTTTCGAAGGTAGAAAACCGTGAAAAAGGTTATGTTACCTGGAATGCGCCCTGGCCCCTGGTGCGTGTAACCAAGGGTGACAAATATCATGGTCGAAAAATATTGCCGTTCTATTCTGACGAAACCATGGATGTGAAAAGAGAGAGATGGTATCTTTGGCCGATATATAAAATCGAAGAGATGCATTCAGAGTTGATAATGCGGCGTCGGGATCGTGTCCTTTTCTTCCTTTACTCCGATGTGAAGGAGGTTAAGTATGAAACCGGCGATTCCTTGCACAGGATCGATTTCTGGCCTTTCTTCGGTTATAAAAACACAAACGGTGTGAGCCACCTTTACGTGCTGTCTCTGCTTGAACCGTTTTTCCCCGGCAATCAGTCGATCGAAAGGTTATGGTCTCCACTGTGGAGGGTCTATCAGCAAAAATGGGATCAACAGGGCAATCGTGTTGTCAGTTTGCTCTGGAATCTCTATTGGAGTGAGACGCAGGGTGATCGCCTTGCATGGGAACTCTTCCCTGTTCTTGAGTACCGCAAGGACGCGCAAGTGAAAAGTGATATCACTTTCCTTAAGGGTCTGATTCGTTATCGTAAAGGCTTAGACGGCAAGCAGCTCAACCTCTTTTATTTACCCTGGGGCCTCCACTGGGGAAGTGATCCCGAATAGGGTGTTTAGCCTTTTGGCTTTGTTTGTAATCATCGAGCAAAGAGACACAAATTAAATGCAAATTTTGAAGCCCTTAGGAAGTAGTGTCCTCGCCGTAGGCCAAACCATCGGTGAGATGCTCGCACTTTTGTGCGAAATGCTCTACTACTTCAAGGAGGCTCCCCGCAATCTGACCAGCATCTTCCGTCAGATGAGCATCATCGGTATCGGCACTCTGCCGATTGCCATGCTGGTGGCGCTCTTTGTCGGTATGGTCCTCTCCGTACAAACAGGCTCCGAGCTTGCACTTTACGGTACGCAAGAGGCTATTGGTGCCATTGTCGGTCTCTCCATGGTCAAGGAACTCGGACCCGTCATGACCAGTCTCCTGGTCGCAGGACGAATTGGTTCCTCTATGGCGGCAGAGATCGGTGCCATGCAGGTTTATGAAGAGATTGATGCACTTAAGACCCTTGAAATCAACCCGGTACGTTACCTCGCCATGCCGAGACTGATTGCCTGCCTTTTTACCGTGCCGGCCCTGGTTGCTTTTGCCATGGTTGTCGGTATCATCGGTGGCGGTGTTGTCGCTGACATCAACCCGAAAATAGGCGTTCCTTTTAGTGTTTATTACGAGAATATGACGCGCGCTCTTGACTATAAGGAAATTTCCAAAGGCCTTTTCAAAGCGATGGTCTTTGGCGGCATAATCGCGCACGTCGGCTGTTACGTTGGCTTCAAAACAAGTGGTGGTGCAAGGGGAATAGGTGAATCGACAACCCGGTCGGTGGTTCTTTCTTTTTTGCTGATCATGATTGCCAACTATCTGCTGACACGATTTATGATTTAAGGCTCCTGGTTGCTATGACTTCTGACGATAAATCAAATAGCGGAAATTTTTTGGAGAACTTCTGGACCAAGCTCGCCCACGGTTTCTCTCCAGCCATTATTGAAGGGGAGACCTGCCAGATCTTCTATGAAGGATCAAAAGGCGTCAGCATAGAGATTGAAAAACTGAACAAATCCTTTGGCGAGAATCATGTTCTCAAGGATATTGACCTGTCGATAAAACCGGGTGAAACTTTTTCCATCATTGGCCCTTCCGGCACCGGGAAAAGCTTATTGCTTAAGCATATCGTCAAGTTGATTCAGGCTGACTCCGGTCGGATTCTTATCAATGGCCAAGATATTAACGAGACTGCTGAGAAAGATGCCGATAGTGATTTTCGTTACAGTATGGTTTTTCAGTCATCGGCACTTTTTAACTCATTGACCGTTGGCGAAAACGTCGGCCTCTGGTTGCGCGAGAAACGCATCTGTGCCGAGGTGCGTATTCGTCGCATTATCCAGGAAAAGCTGCGCCTGGTCGGTCTTGAAGGTAAAGAAGAGCTGCGCACCTCTGAGCTCTCCGGAGGTATGAAGAAAAGGGTGGCCATCGCTCGGTCTCTGGCGATGAATCCGGACTTGATCCTTTATGATGAGCCAACCGCAGAATTGGATCCGGTGACCTCCGACGAATTGGCACGGGTCATCATGTCACTTAAAGATAAGGTCAAATTGACGACAATTATTGTCAGTCACGATCTTAGCTTTGCTCTTTATCTCTCTGACCGTGTTGCCATGATGCACGATGGCGAAATCATTGCTCTTGGTACGCCAGATGAGATCAAGAAGAGTCAAAATCCGATTGTAAGAAATTTTATTTATACGACGACTAAGGGTATTCAGGGAGAAGGTGATTAGTATGGTCATGTCAACTGAGCAAAAAGTCGGTCTGTTTTTCCTGGCAGCGCTGATTTTGCTGGCTGTAATGATAGAACTGGTTCAGGACTGGCAGTCCTTTTGAAGACCAATATCCCTATCATGCACGTTTTGAGTCCGCTGTTGGCCTCAAGGTCGGGGACCCGGTTCGGGTCGCTGGTGTTGATGTTGGCAAGGTCAAGAATATCACGATCGACAAATTACACGTTCGTGTTGATTTTTATGTCAACCTCGCTGACAGTGTCCGAGAAGACTCTCTGGCACAAATCCGGCAGGCTAACATGCTGGGAGGGACCTTTCTCGGTCTGGACTTCGGCTCAGGGCAAAGCAAAATACTCGAGCCTGGCAGTGAAGTTCAAACGGAAGGAAACTCGAATATTGACCAGTTGCTTACCAATATAGATCGAAACCAGGAGCGAGTCCTCCGCCCCTTGGGCGACATGGTTGAAGACAGCCGAAAACCCTTGACTGATGCTATCACCCGGCTTGAACGCATCATGACCAAAATCGATGAAGGAGAAGGAACTCTGGGGCGTCTGGTTAACAATCCCGCTCTTTATGATGAAATAACAGCTGTATCATCAAAACTGAACCTGCTTTTGTCTCGCCTCGATGATGGTCAGGGAACTCTCGGCAAGCTGATGAACGATCCCTCTTTGTACGATAATCTGAACCACACCATGATTAATCTTGCAGAACTCTCAAACCAGATCAACTCGGGCCAGGGAACTTTGGGGAAGTTGCTGGTCGATGATCGCCTGTATGAAGAGGCAACCAAGACCTTGAGCAACCTCAATAGTATTTCAGATAAGGTTAATCAAGGGAAAGGCACTCTTGGCAAGCTCGTTAATGATGACACCCTCTATGATAACGCCAGTAACAGCATGAGCCGTATCAACAGCATCGCGACAAAAATCGACGACGGGGAGGGCACTCTGGGCCGTCTGGTGAATGAAGACGACCTCTATCGTGATGCCAAGACGACCTTGCATAAAGTTGAAAAGTCGGTTGACGGACTGAGCGATACGGGCCCACTGTCTGCACTTGGTGTTGTGCTCGGAACCCTTTTCTGAAAAATACTGACGAAGCTGCAATTTTTACATTATTTATTGCGTAAGATATTTTAAGGATTTTTCTGCATTTATTGCGGTCTTACTACTGTTTTTTGACTGCTTGTGCCTGTCTCAACCTAAGCTGTGTTGACTGGCGTGTGCCGTGTTATTCGTTAATCTCGCCGCAGTCGCTTCCTTACGATAACCAGTACAACAAAAAAGTCAGGGTAAATGCGCTGCAGAGCGTGCTGACCAGGATTGTTCCGGAAACCAGGTCCGGGCGGGTGCCTGAGCGAATGGTGTAGAGTAACGGCAGTACTGCTGATGGCGTGCTGCTTTGCAGTATGACGATTTTACGCGTTAACCCATCGAGACCAAGCAACGCGGTCAAGCCGATGGCCAGGATTGGTCCAATCAGCAAGCGAATCAATGTTGCCAGCCCGAAAAAGCCCCATTCCTGTTGTATCTTCGCGCGTGACAATTGCATGCCAAGCAAGACCAGCATAATAGGTATGGCCGCTTGTCCCAGCAGCTCTGTTGCACGCATTATGAACTCTGGAGGATGCCATTGCAACAGCTTACAGATAAAAGCCAGTGCAACACCATAGAATATGGGGATCTTCAGTGTGTTTTTGAGTGCTTCGTGCCATTTCACGTCCTGCCCTTGAGCAATCAGGATCGCCAGCGTGCCGAGAGGAATAGTAAACAGCACGAAGAGGACCACAGAAACATTCAGTGAGGCTTCGCCATAGGCAAAGAAAACCAGCGGTAGTCCGAAATTCCCGATATTCATCATCGACGTTGTGAGTGTGAACGCCCGGGTTGTATTGCCGTCAAATTTACGCCAACGCGCGATAGCATAGGCGAATAAACAGAGAATGGCAGTATAAAGAATCATAAACCCGGTCAGAAGGCTTATTGTCTCGGTTTCGACAGTTTGTTTGATAAGCGCGGAAAATACCAGCGAGGGCGCAAAGAGGAAGAGGGCGCTGTTTGCCAAGGCGCTGATGTCGGTGTCCGACTTGCGTTCAAAGATAAAACCGGCAAAGGCGATGAGGAATACAGGGAGAATGACTTGAAAAAAGAGCATTTTTAAAGCCCCGGAAGTGTCTCAGTAAAGTGCTTGTTAAGAATATAAGGTATCTGTAAATCTTTCATTTTTCATGGTGAAATACAATTTATATTTCTTAGGCTGTCATGATTAAATCAAGCTGCATTGTCAACCCCTTTCGAGGACGTCATCTGACTACAAAAAAATAACCTTTGAAAGAACAATTAATGTCCCCTCGCGACAGGGCTGAAAGGCAACTGAGCCAGCATAACTCTCACGTGTTCAAAGCCCTCTCCTGATGTTAAGATAACCGTGCAGGGGTTTATAATTATGCGAGCAGCCTGTCTGTTTATGTTTTGCGGTTCTCTCCAAAGGGGCACATCATGCAGGTTGCCATCGATAAATTGCCTGACGCCTTGACTCTCTGCCCGCATCTCGTCGCTCTGCGTTCCCTCTTTAAAGATGTTGACGCTTACATCGTTGGTGGTGCTGTTCGTGACGCGCTGCTCGGTCGTCCCATCTCTGATCTGGACCTGATCTCTCCTGTAGACCCAACCTCTCTGGCGAAAACCTTTGCCAGGAAAATTAATGGACACTGGTTCTGGCTTGACGAGGGTCGTCGCCAGAGCAGGGTGGTTATAAATACGCACGACACTTCTCTCTTTTATGATTTTGCCCTGTTCCGGGCTCCAGACCTGCGAAGGGACCTGCTCGACCGGGATTTCACGATTAATGCTCTCGCCATCCCCCTGGCCGGCGACTTGTCAGTTGGTTCGTTGATTGATCCGTGCAAGGGACTTGAAGATCTTCGACAGAACAAGTTGCGCATGGTCAGTCCTGCTTCTTTATCATCCGATCCCTTGCGGATTCTTAAAGGTTTAAGGCACGCAACAACACTCTGCCTGCAGATCGATGACCTGACCCAGGAAACTATGCACAGCTGTTCGGCCGGCCTGGCTCACGTTGCTCCGGAGCGTATTCGTAAAGAGATTTGGTTGGTCCTGGAAGATGAACAAGCCGCGCGCGGGCTACAACTCCTCGGCAACAGCGGGGTGGGGGATTTTCTTTTTGGAGCCGGTTACACTTCGGCAATCCCGGACCTGCTTACGACTCTTAACGGTTGTCGAGACAGCTGGCGACAATTGATACGTAACAACAACACAGTCTCCAAGTGGTTGTCTCAGGAGATCGAGCAAGGGCTCAGGAATGACACCTTGTTGCTCATGGTTTTTCTGCTCAGAAACGTCGCTTCAGCTTTACCGGTTGCTCTTGCCGAGGGATGGCGTCTCAGCCGAAAGTCCGAGGCGAGCATCTCTGCATTGACCAACCTGGATGGACAGGTCGTCTCTGTGCTGTCTAGAGTGGCTCATAATGAGCGAGCCTATGCCTGGTGGGCAGATAGCTACCATGTGGAGCCGAAGTTGCTGCTCCTCGCTATTGCCGCTGTCGGCTCAAAAGCAACAGGGGTTGTTCCCGCCATGATTCATGCCTGGGTTCCTCTTGTAAATTCCTTGCAAAACACTCGACCTGCTGACCTGGTTGATGGCCACTGGCTCAACCAGGAGCTCTCCATTAAACCGGGCCCGGAAATGTCGAAGGCTCTGGAATTGGTCAAAAAAGCTGAAATCTCCGGTGAGGTTGTCGACAGCGATAGTGCGAAAGAATATCTGTCCTGCTATTATCAGAATAAGCATTGACAAGTTAAATTTCGACACCCTATAATCACGCCAATTCTGCGGGAATAACTCAGTGGTAGAGTGTCAGCTTCCCAAGCTGATGGTCGCGGGTTCGAATCCCGTTTCCCGCTCCAACAATAACAAAGCTTAGACTGCCTAGGTCTAACCTTTATACCCTCATCAAGAAAGGCTCTCCTGTCATGTTCGAAAAGGTACAGATTGCCCCCCCCGATCCGATTCTTGGTTTGACTGAGCTGTTCAAAGCGGACCCCAATCCTGACAAGATCAACCTTTCCGTTGGCGTGTATCAAGATGCTAAAGGCAAGACGCCGGTTCTGAATACGGTAAAAGAGGCTGAAAAGCGCATTCTGGAGCAGGAAAGTTCCAAGGGTTACCTGCCAATGACCGGCGAACCGGCATACTGCGCTCAGGTT
Organism: uncultured delta proteobacterium; assembly: GCA_963769955.1. GTDB lineage: Bacteria > Desulfobacterota > Desulfuromonadia > Desulfuromonadales > BM103 > M0040. The sequence continues at coordinate 30,458 of CAVYNW010000010.1, read as the reverse complement.
CAGGAATTGCTGTTTGGTGAAGGGCACGAAATCATTACCGCCAACCGTGCCGCTACCGCGCAATGTCCCGGTGGCACCGGAGCGTTGCGGGTTGCCGGTGATTATCTGAACACTGTACACCCCGGGGCCAAGCTCTGGCTGAGTAACCCGACCTGGGCGAACCATAACACCATTTTTGAAGCAGCCGGTCTGACCTGTGAAAAATACGACTATCGCGATCCCTCTACCAACGGCCTTGATTTCGACGCCATGTGCGCTTCGATCAAAAAGATCCCGCAGGGGGATGTGATACTGCTGCACGGCTGTTGCCACAATCCAACCGGTATCGACCCCACCGTTGAACAGTGGTCCCTGATTGGCGATCTGCTGTCTGCACAAGGTGTGTTGCCTCTCGTCGATTTCGCTTACCAGGGACTGGCAGAAGGCGTTGAAGAGGATCGAGCCGGTTTGCTTGAGTTGAGCAAAAAAGTCAAGCAGATGTTGATTTGTTCGAGTTTCTCGAAAAACTTCGGTCTGTACCGTGAAAGAACCGGGGCTCTGACAGTTGTTGCTGATAATAAAGAGCAGGCTTCCACAGTCATGAGCCAGGTTAAATTGCGTATCCGCTATAACTATTCGAATCCTCCTTCACATGGTGGCCAGATCGTCGCCACGGTGCTTGGAGATAAAGAACTAAGGGCTCAGTGGCTTGAGGAAGTTGCCGAGATACGTAATAGAATCACAGAGATGCGCCATCTGTTTGTCAAGACTCTTAAAGAGAAGGGCGTTGATCAGGATTTCTCATCGATCATTGAACAGCGGGGTATGTTCAGCTTCTCCGGTCTGACCAAGGAGCAGGTTGAGCAACTGCGGGAGAAATATTCCATCTACATCGTTGGTTCCGGCCGGATCAATGTCGCCGGCATGACACCTGACAATATGGATCGCCTCTGTGAAGCAATTAAGGCTGTTCTTTGATTGTTGACTATGATTGACTTATAGCACCTGCCGTAATTGTGCGGCGGGTGCTTTTTATATTCTTGCATACGTTTCACAGCCCAACGCATTGCCGTTGTTGGATTCGAAAATAATCATGCTTCATCTGCGGGAATAACTCAGTGGTAGAGTGTCAGCTTCCCAAGCTGATGGTCGCGGGTTCGAATCCCGTTTCCCGCTCCAATAAGCAGGAGGGTCAGGCCAACAGGCCTGACCCTCTTTGTTTGTTTCCAGGATTGACAACCTGTCTCGTCCTGTTACGTTTTGTGTGCTTAAATAAACCTTGCCACGGCAGAAAAAGCCGAAAGAGCCATGAGCCTATACATTCTTCATCCGTCCGATTCTGTCTCTGCCCTTTTACAGGACTCAATGCTGATCGATTAGCGTTCATCTGTCACGACTACGAAAAGATCATCTTCAGGTTGTGAAAAATTATTGATTAACTTATGTGAGCTGATTGTAACTATGTTATAATTTCCCGATAGAAGCCACTCAACTGCCTAATATGTTTAAGGATGAGTCTTATGCTCAGGCGTCAGGGCTTCAGCCTTTTTCAGGTAACCGTTTTTTGCTTACATTCGTAAGGTCGTGATGCATCAGATTGCCTGTCATGAATGTGACCTGATCCATGATATCCCGGCGATGCCGTCAAGGGCTAGCGCGTGTTGTGTACGTTGTGGCTCAGTCCTTTTTCGTGCCCGGGACAACAGCGTTGACCACACCCTTGCCTGGACCCTGGCCGGGCTTGTTCTTTATGCTGTTGCGGTTTCCTTTCCTTTTCTGACTATGAAAAATGGCCCGATTGGCAACGAAACAGGTCTCCTGACAGGTATTCAGCAGCTTTTTAATCAAGGTATTATTCCTCTTGCAACGCTGGTGCTGCTGACTTGCATTCTGATCCCGCTGATTCAGATGCTTGGCTTGCTTTACATCTTTATCCCGCTAAAATTGAACTTTCGCGTCAAGTTCGCAATCTCCGTCTTTCGTTTATTCAAACATATCAAGCCCTGGAGCATGATGGAGATCTACATGCTCGGGATTCTGGTCTCCATTGTCAAACTGGGCAAGATGGCGACGATTGTACCGGGACTGGCCGTCATTGCTTTCGGCATATTGATCTTTGTTCTGAACTTCGCGCTCTCTTCTGTTGATGAGCATATGGTCTGGGAGAAACTTGGAGGTGATTCGTGAAAACGACTCACGCCTCGGCCCGGCAACTAGGTCTGGTCAGTTGTCCTGATTGTCACCTGCTCAGCCGCATGAAGAAAACCTTGGCTCATGAAGCCGCTTATTGTTCACGATGCGGCGGAGAACTGCAACAACGTAAGCCGAACAGCATCATGCGAACCTGGTCCCTGGTCATTGCGGCTATGGTCTGTTATATCCCGGCAAATCTCCTGCCCATGACAATTACCTCTGCTTTAGGCAGCGTTTCAGTCGGACACCATTATGAGCGGTGTCATTTATTTCATTCACAGTGGCTCCTGGGAAATTGCCCTGGTCATTTTTACTGCCAGTATTTTTGTCCCGTTTCTGAAGTTTGCCATTTTGATTTATCTATTGCTTTCGGTGCATTTCAAATCAATAAAGCGACCCAAAGATCGCACCCGACTCTATCGATTCACGGAAGCGGTTGGCCGATGGTCGATGCTGGACATCTATGTTGTGACCATCCTGGTTGCCCTGGTTAAACTAGGTTTTATCGCAGATATCGAAGCCGGACCGGCCGCCATCTATTTTGCCGCTGTCGTTGTAATGACCATGATCGCCGCAGAGAGTTTTGACCCGCGGTTGATCTGGGATGTTGTGGAGGACAAATCATGAATGAAGAGGGCTCTGGGATGAAACATGTCGAGCGCGCTCCTGAAGCACAGGTACAGACCAAGCGAAGGTTCTCGATCATCTGGGTGGTGCCGATTATCGCCTTGCTGATCGGCGGCTGGCTGACCTTTAAGGCCATGTCTGAAAAGGGCCCCGAAATTTCGATCACCTTCGAATCTGCCGATGGGCTTGTGGCCAACAAGACCAAGATCAAGTACAAGGACGTTGAGATCGGCACCGTGGCTGAGATCAAACTCCAGGAGGATCTCTCCGGAGTTGTGGTAAAAGCCGAAATGGTTGCAGGCGCAGAGAAATACATGACTGATAAAACTCAGTTCTGGATTGTCCGGGCGCGGGTGGCGGCGGGAGAGGTCAGCGGCTTGGGAACACTCCTGTCCGGGGCCTATATTGGTTGCAACCCGGTGGTGAAGGGTAAGTCAGCCCGTAATTTCACCAGCGCTGGAAAAACCGCCGGTCGTAACGGCAGGGATGCCAGGTCGTCAATTCATACTCAAGGCTGAGTCTCTTGGTTCACTGGATGTCGGTTCGCCTGTTTATTACCGTGGGATCAAGGTTGGCCAGGTGATTCAGTATGATTTCGATACTGCCGCCGAATCTGTTGATATCAGGGTGTTCATCAACGCGCCCTATCATGAAAAGGTTATGGAAACTTCCCGTTTCTGGAATGCCAGTGGCATTGATGTCAATCTTAGTACGGAAGGGGTCAAAATCGATACCCAGTCGTTGGTTTCAATTATGCTGGGAGGTATCGCATTCGATCTGCCAGAGCATGTTGAATCAACCCCTCAGGCGGAAGAAAACCGCAGCTTCCTGCTTTATGCAAGTCATGAGGATAGCAAGAAAAAGACCTATAAGGTCAAGCGTTATTACCGCATGTATTTCGACCAGAATGTGCGTGGCCTGGCTCCCGGAGCTCCCGTTGAGATCATGGGAATTAATATCGGTGAAGTCGTTGACGTTAAACTCGAGATGAATACTGATGATGTCTCCGCGCGTATCGCCGTGCTTGTGGTGATTGAGCCTGAGCGGATTGATACTGTGGTCGAAGACCATGTCAAGGCTGACCGGAGCAGAGGACATTGCCAGTGAGCAGGAATCGCAAGACAACATGAAAAAGCTCGTTGCTAAAGGGATGCGTGCTCAGCTCAAGACCGGCAACCTGCTGACCGGGCAGTTGTACGTCGACCTGGATTTTTATCCTGACGCCGCTCCGGCAAAGCTTACTCCCATGGATGGTCACTTGGTCTTCCCGACTGTTCCGGCCCCGCTTGAGCAGGTCGTCCAACGGGTCGATAACATTCTCAAAAAAATCGAGCAGGTTCAGTTCGGTAAAATTAGTCGGGAGTTGCAGGCCGTCATGACTGAACTGACGGCAACACTCAAAGAGGTGAAGGGGATTTCGGGTACTGTTAATCTGGAGACGATGCCGAAAATTAATGATTCCCTGGATAAACTTCAGCAGACCCTGTCCGGCATCGAATCGACTCTGGGTCCGGATTCTGCTTTGAACTACAACGCCCGTCAGGTGACCAATGAGCTATCAATGACAATTCGTTCCATTCGTTCATTGCTGGAATACCTGGAGCGTGACCCCCAAGCCTTGCTGTTTGGGAAGGAGGCAGACAAAAAATGATCGGACATGCCATCAATAAGTGGGTTGTGTTGCTCTGTTGCATCGTTTTGCTGACCGGTTGTATCAAGCATTCGCCTCCGGAGGTTATTTACTACAGTCTCTTAACCATGGAACAGATGGATGAAGTGCAACCCATCTCCTCTCACCCGGAGATCAATCTGGGTATAGGCCCGATTACCATTCCGGACAGGCTTAAGCGCTCTCAAATAGCAACCCGGCAGCATGACAACCAATATGCATTCGATGAATTCAACCGCTGGGCCGGTGTGCTGGAAAAGGATCTTACTGAGGTTGTTGGTGATAACCTCGGGGTCCTCCTCGGTGTGGAGAAGATCGGCTTTTTCCCCTGGATGAACCATTTTAACCCCACCTACCGGGTCGTAATTGTCATTCAGCGTCTGGATGGATCTTTGGCTGGCGAGGCGGAGCTGAGTGCTCACTGGGCCGTTGCTGATGCTGATGGCAGGGAGCTGATTGCCGGTGGTAAAATCAACTCGCGTGAGTCATTTCAAGAGTCTGGTTATCCTGCATTGATAAGGGCGGAGAGTCTTCTTGTTGCTGACCTGAGCAAGAAGATCGCGATCGAAATCAACGAATTGATTATGCTGAGATAGGCTAAAGCCACTGCTGGTTTACCTTGCTTTTTATCGGCCCTAGCATGAAAATCTGACAGGCAGGATTCCAGCTAAAACTGGAATCCTGCCTGTTTATCTGCTTTATTAACTGCCGGCGGTTGCCTGCTTTTACGACACCGTGCTAATTTGTCTTTACGGAGATATTTATGAAGTCAGAAATCAAGTGTCCACAGTGTCGTCAGCCTGTTGCCTGGCAAGACAATCCGGATCGACCATTTTGTTCCGAACGCTGCCGCTTGATCGATCTCGGCCAGTGGGCCGATGAGTCCTATCGTATTAAAGGCCCCTCGCAGGAGGTTCTTTCTGACGACAATGTTGTGGATTTTCACAAAGAAAAACAATCAATTGAAAGGTCATAATTAATGTATCGCTTGATGATAAAAACGTCTTTCGCCGCTGCTCACAACCTGATCAACTACCAGGGCGACTGTGAAAATCTACATGGTCACAACTGGCGCGTTGAAGTTGTTGTCGCAGCAAAAGAGCTTGATAAGGCCGGCCTCGGTATTGACTTCAAAATTCTGAAGAAACAAACCAACCTCCTGCTGGATGAGCTGGACCATAAATATCTGAATGACCTGACGCCCTTCAAAAACAACAGCCCTTCGTCGGAGAATATCAGCCGTTATCTGTTTGAACGTTTATGCAAGACCCTCAACAACGAAATATTAACGTAGAGCAGGTTAACGTCTGGGAATCGGAGAACGCCTGTGCCAGCTACTCCCTCGATTAATGCGCCATTGATCGAAATCTTCTCTTCCATGCAGGGGGAGGGTGTGCTGATCGGCTGTCGGCAGATTTTTGTGCGCTTTGCCGAATGCAACCTGTCGTGTGACTATTGTGATACTCCTTTTCACGCAGGTCCTTTCTATCAGGTCGAGTCAGAGCCAGGCTCAGGTCAGTTCAACAGTCTTAACAACCCTGTCAGCCTGGCTGATATCACCCGACTGATATCGCACTGGCAACATATCAGCAACCGCGTGCATCATTCCGTCGCACTCACCGGCGGAGAGCCGCTCCTTCATGCAGAGGTTCTGAAGCAATGGCTTCCCGAAATTATCTCTATTTTGCCGGTCTTTCTCGAGACCAACGGCACTCTCCCTGCAGAACTTGAAAAAATTCTACCCCTGGTGGATTGGGTTTCCATGGATATCAAAGGCTCTGCTGTGACAGGTGTGCCGACACCATGGGCCGACCATGCTGATTTTCTGTCTATTGCCGGAGAGCGACTTTGCCATGTCAAATTGGTCATCGATAAAAGCACGACAGAGGACGAGTTGCTCGAAGCTGCAAGGCTTGTTAACCGTTATGCTCCGAAAGTCCCTTTTGTCCTGCAGCCTCGGACTGTCAACTCAGCCCCCGCTTTGAGCGGAGAAGCGTTGCTGCAGTTACAGATTGCTGCAGCTGCTGAACATCGTGATGTTCGTGTTATCCCTCAAATACATCCATGGTTGGGTGTTGATTAAAACCCTGCCTCGCCTGGTTCCCAGCATAGCCGTCCCATTTTTTTGGAGTAGAGATGTTTATCGAAGAAATGACATCAGAGGATTTTTCTGACGGTCTTGAAAAAACCCGCACAGTGCTGATTCCGGTCGGCGCCACCGAAGGGCATGGTGCACATCTCCCTCTGGGGACTGATAGCTTCCAGGCGTTTGATGTCTGTCGGCATCTGGCTGATCGTCGCACTATTTTCGTTGCTCCAATAATTTCTTATGGTGTCTGTCGATCCACTTCGCAACATCCCGGGACTTTGAGTATCCGCACAGAAACTTTAAAAAGCCTGGTTATGGATATTGTCGAAGCTCTCTATCGCCAGGGCTTGCGAAATTTTGTTGTCCTCTCCGGACATGCTGGTGGGACCCATAATGCAATTCTCCTTGATGCCGGTGAGTGTCTGCTGTCATCACTGCCCGAAGCAAAGATTGCCGTGGTTACAGAATATGACCTGGCTGCAGAAGCGGGGAAAGAGTTGATCGAAACACCGGGGGATTCACATGCCGGTGAGATAGAAGCGTCACGGATGCTGGCGACACGGCCTCATCTGGTCAAAGCAGGAGCAAGCGAAGCCTATCCCAGCGTTTCCTAAACACATACTGGTTCGTAATAAACTCCATTATTGGCCGAGCGGTGTCTGGGGGAATCCTTGCAAGGCAAGTGCAGAGAAGGGCGAAAAAATTGAAGCACTTGTCGTGGGGGCTTTGGAGAGATTGGTTGCTGAACTGGAGGAGTTTGTTGAGTGATCTTGATTGATCTGTTCTCTGCTTGCTTTATTGAATTATCGCAACATAAACACTTAAGAGCAAAGGGGGCACCTTAATAAAGTCGACCTCCAGACTGCTTACAAAGTTGACCTTGTCCTGATGGGTGAAGATGGAGCAACAGATTAATGATCTGTTGCTCTAAGGCGAACTAAAAAACACAGAAAGCCTCAAACGGTCAGACACAAAAAAACAAACCCCAAATATTTTCAGAGTGAAGTTTGTCAACAATCTGGGGATCGCCTTAAAAAGGCGACCCCTGAAAGCTTCAGGAGATAGTCAGCTTTAGCTCATGGCGAAGGCGTCATTATTTAATAACCTCATTCAAAGCCTTGAGGAGTTTAGCAATGTCCACATTATGAACTCCTGCACCATGCTCAACTTCTTCGTAATCCGCGATCTGGCACTCTCTACAATCCAGGCCAAAAGATCGAAAAACCTCTATCGTCTGCGGGTAACTGGCGATAATCTCGGAAATAGTCATCTCACGTGTGATCATGTAACCTCCTCAAGCCGTTAGCTTCATTCAATCACGTGCTCTCCCCAAACTTCTCTGCCAATGCTTTTCTGATTACAGGAGGAACCAGACTTTCAACCGGTCCTTTCAGGCTGGCAACTTCCTTGACGATCGATGAACTCAGGTAACCGTAAGGCACTGAAGTCACCATGAAGACAGTTTCCACTTCACTCTTCAGGTTGTGATTCATCTGGGCAATCTGGAATTCGTATTCAAAGTCCGAGACGGCACGCAGTCCCCGCAGAATCACTTTCGAACCTTTAGAAACGACGTAATCAACCAACAGACCTTCAAAGGTGTCTACTTTGACACGCGGATTGTCACCAATTGCCTCCCTGATATGACGGATGCGTTCTTCCGTAGTGAAGAGCCCTTGTTTTCCAGAATTGCGGGCTACGGCAATAATAAGCTCATCGAATACCAACAGGCCTCGTTCTATGATGTCGAGGTGTCCGTAAGTAATGGGGTCAAAAGAGCCTGGATAGACGGCAATTTTCTTGTTCATTTTCATCCCTTATGTTTATGTGCATAAAAGCTTACCATAATTGTACCGTAGCGGCGCTGGTCTATCCTCTGTAAAGAACCAGTGTCCTCCGACAAGACCTCGCTGACGCCGGTCTCAACACAGATAATACCGTCATTACTCAGGAGCCTTATATCCTCTATTTCGATCAATGCCTGTTCTGCCAACCCCTGAGCGTAGGGCGGGTCGAGAAATATCAGATCAAAAGAAGCCAGCGGCAAATTCAGGCAGACAACCCAGCGCATCTCTGATCAGGAGAGTTGTTTTCTCCTCAAGCTTGCAGAGGGCGAGGTTTTTGCGAATCACCTTTTCTGCCGTACGGTCTTTTTCGACCAGGCAGGCGGAGGACGCGCCCCGACTCAACGCTTCTATCGCCAGGGCTCCCGAGCCGGCAAAGAGATCCAGAACCCTGAGGCCGGAAAAATTGCCTAATTTGCTTTGCAGTATGCTGAAAAGAGCTTCACGAACCCGGTCGGGTGTAGGGCGTACCTTGAGGCCTGCAAACTCTGTTAATCGTCTGCCGCGTGAAGTCCCGGCGATAACCCGCATCAAGATACCTCTTTTAAAGACAATAAAATAGCGTAAACTATGAAAAGAACTAGCACAATCGTGTCATGCGGTCAAGTTAAGCCAAGTGTAGTCGACCTTGACAGTTTGCTTGTTGCATGGCTTAAATGAATGATGATTGCGCGGTAAAAATCAATAGGAGGCTTTGATGGAAAGACCGGATCTGGCAGATTATGCCGCACAAAGTGAAACCTCGCGTGGGAGAAGGTATCCTGAGCTTTACAAGGATGACCGGCCGGCTTATGAACGTGACCGTGATCGCATCATCCACTGTGCGGCTTTCAGGCGTCTGGAGTACAAGACCCAGGTTTTTGTCAACCATGAAGGAGATTATTACCGGACACGTCTGACTCATTCCCTGGAGGTTGCCCAGATCGGGCGAGGCATAGCCCGTCGCTTGAAACTCAATGAGGATCTGGTCGAGACTCTTGCCCTTAGCTCATGACCTTGGTCATACGCCTTTCGGCCACACCGGTGAAGATGTACTGAACCGCCTGATGGCTCCTTATGGTGGGTTTGAACACAATCGACAGTCGTTACGGGTCGTTGAGAATCTGGAGGAGCGCTATCCGGACTTTAACGGCTTAAACCTGAGTTGGGAGGCCCGGGAAGGAATCATCAAACACTCTTCTGACTATGATCTTCCGAACGGATCAGGATATGAAGAGTACCGGCCTGATTTAAGGCCGACCCTGGAGGCGCAGATTATCGACCTTGCCGATGAAATCGCTTACAATAATCATGATATCGATGACGGTCTCAAGGCGCGTTACCTGAAGCCTGAAGCCTTGATGAAGATTGATATCTGGGCTGATACCTATGCCAGGGTGAAAGAAAAATATCCGTCCTTGGCCGAAGATCGTCAAATCCTGCAGACGATCAGTCATTTGATCGGCCTGCTGATCATGGACCTCGTGGAGCAGACCGGGGAAAATATTCTGCAAGCGGGGATATCAACGCAAGAAGCCGTGCGAAATCATTCCGACAACCTGGTGACGTTCAATAGCGAGACGGCAGCGCGGAACAGGGAATTGAAAAGATTTCTCTACAAAAACCTTTACAGGCACTACAAGGTCGAGAGGATGCGCATCAAGGCGGAGCGCTTTCTGACCATCCTGTTTGACAACTACCTGCAGAACCCGACGCTTCTGCCGGCCAGTTACCAGGAAAAGTACGAGCAGTACGGGCAGGAGCGGGTTGTCTGTGATTATATCGCCGGCATGACCGATCGTTATGCTCTGGACGAATACAAGCGTCTCTTTGATCCGTACGAAAGGGTCTGATCCGACGCTTCAGGATTTGGGGAGGTTGATGATTTGGTCTTCGCTCGGACGATAGAGAAGGAAGGTTTTGCCGAGCACCTGGACAACTGCCGAGTCTGTCTCAGAGGCAAGTTCTGCTGCTACGACCTTGCGATCCTCCAGGCAGCCCTCCTGGATCTTTACTTTGATCAGTTCGTGAGCCTCCAGCGCTTCGTTTGTCGCCTTGACAACCTCTTCGCTGAGGTGGTGCTTGCCGATCATGACAAAGGGCTTAAGGCCGTGACCGAGGCCACGTAAATAGCGGTTTTGCTTGCCGGTGAGCTGACTTGCTGCTGTTTCTGACATGGTTTGTTCCTTTATCGGCTTCAGCCCGGCCAGGTTTGCGGGCGAAACAAGAGAATTGACTGCTTGAGTGCGGCACTATACCATCGACAGCGGATTGCGTGGAAGCCTGTTTCTGGGGAGAGCCTGACAATATTTTCCATTATGACCCTATACCTTGTCTATAGTCTGTGAAAATACCGTTGGAAGACCGATCTCCGCCTGCGGCGAGCATGGTTTTTCCTGCCTGGTGAGAACCGCTGCCGGAAGCTGGCTCTTCGATACCGGGAGCGGAAAAACCTTGTTGGGCAACCTGGACGCACTTGAGCTTGAGGCCGGTCAGATTGATGCAGTGATCCTGAGTCATGGACATTACGATCATTGCGGCGGATTGTTGCCTCTACTGCAGAAGATTGGTCCACGGCCTGTCTATTCACATTCCCAAATCTTCACGGAAAGATTCTGGCAGGGACAACACGAAGAGCGCGCTATCGGTGTGCCGAATACCCGCTCGGAGTTGGAATCCGCCGGAGCCATGTTTCAACATCTGGATTGCTTAACTGAGTTTTCTCCCGGGATTTATTTTAGTGGCGCTATCCCGCGCCTTGACCCGCTTGAAAAAGGTGATCCGCACCTGGTTCGCAAGCAGAAAGCCGGGGAGGGATGGTCACCAGACGAATTTGTCGATGATGCCGCCCTTGCCATTACAACTCCAAAAGGTCTGGTCGTCCTGCTTGGTTGCGCACATTCAGGTCTGATCAACACCGTTGAGTATTTCCGCGGTGAATTGGGCCAACCACGGATTCACGCTATCATCGGCGGCACACATCTTGGGTCCTGCCAGTGACGAACAGTTTGCTGCAACCGTCGACTACCTCAGCGCCCTTGATTTTGATCGACTGGGTGTCTCTCATTGCACGGGTCAAATCCGTTCCGCGCAGTTGCACGCACATTTCCCCAACAAGGTATTCTTTGCCAACGTAGGCACCACAGTGAAAATTTAGTGAATAATGCCTTGAAGCTCAGATTTTATGGCAACACCCCTCTGTCGGGCACCACTTCCTGGTCAGTATTGATCGACGTCAACCACGCTTGAATTGCCAGGTTGCTGTCTGATATACCTGTCGCGGCGACGTCTGATGGGTCGTTGCATTGATATCAGCAGTGGTGGTATGTTTCTTGAGCCTCAGCCTGTCAGCACAGGCTGGCGAGTCCCTGTTGCTGAAATTTTGTTTGCCTGACGCGAAAAACCCTGGCGAAGTGCAAGGCAGGGTTGCCTGGGTGAATCCCTGCGAAGCCATTATCAAGCCAGGCTTTCCTCTTGGCTATGGTGTCGAGTTTATTGTTCGCACTGCTTCTGTCGGTGCCGCTTTACGCCGTTGTTCCGGGACTTGAATGGTTTATGGGCAGTCTGTTGTTGACTTGAATGTGAGGGGACATGAAAAGTCGAAAGTTAAGGATCCTGCTGGCGGATGACTCCCGCTTTTTCAGGGCCATCGAAAGGCAGTTTCTGCAAAAAACGCCGGCGGAAATTCTCGAAGCTGTTGATTGTGATACGGCACTGGCCCTGGTTCGCAATGAAAGACCGGATCTGGTCTATATCTCCTTCTCTTTGCCGCCATCTGGCGGCGCTGACTTTTGTCAAAAGATAAAAAATGATCCCGAGTTGCGAACAATCCCAGTGGTTATTATCTGTGACCCGGAAGCGACGGATCAGCCGGAGATTGCCCGCCTGAAGGGTTGCAACGCCTGCCTGAGCAAACCTTTGGATCGACTTAGCTTCCTTCAGGCGGGAAGGAAGTTCCTTCAGTGCATCAGGGAACACCGACAACCCAGTTTCTTCCCTGTTACCATCATCTCTGCAGGTGAAGAGCTGATCGGTAAGTGTCTGGATATTTCCGGTGGCGGAATGTTCGTTGAAATCAAGGTCGATCTTGAGCCTGGCACAGAGATACAGATAAACTTCAGGCTTCCTGGTGGGTCGGAGACTCAACTCAGCTGTAGTGCAGTGGTCTCATGGTTGAACCGCAAGCCCAAGCCCATGAAGCCGCATTATCCTCAGGGCCTCGGCATTTCCTTTGTTAACCTCACGGATGCTGTTCATAAGGCAATTCTGAGTATTTCGGAGAAGAAAACTTGCAGCTGACAAATGCCCGGTTTTCTGATAAAAGATCAGTCCAAAAATGTAACCATCAGGAGCGACAATGAAGATTTATATCGACGATAAAAAAGTGCCAGGGCTCGGGTGAATGCGTGAAGGCTTGCCCTCACGGTGCTTTGCAGATTATTGACGGCAAGGCTGTTGTTGACCACGGTCTTTGTGATCTGGATGGGCTTTGTATCCCTGCCTGCCCTCATGATGCAATCTGTATTGTGGAAGAGGCTTAGCGGAGGGCGTTTGAGAATTCTGTCTCTGCTTTTCAAGCTGCCGGCGACGGGATGACCTGTCGCCGTTTTTTTACGTCTTTAAGTGGAAGTTAATGTTTGATGGTCGCTTGTTCAGCATGCCTCAGACCCTTTTCATTGCGGCCGTGTCACGTCGGCACAGGCAACCCTCACAGAGTCATGGTTATCCACCGGTCTCAATATCCGCCTCAACAACAAACCGCTTAATCTTACGCGTCGTGGTTTTCGGGAACTCATCTTCGCGCAATGTAAAGCGCTTGACCCGCTTGTAATCCGCCAGGTTCTTCCCTCTGGCCAAAACCTCCTGACGGATGATTTTTTCAATGTCTTCCGGCCCGTAGTGTCCCTCTCCCGCCTCGCTGGCGTGAGCATCCAGCGCCTCCTGATCAGGGTATATCATGGCATAAACTTCTTCAGATAGTTTCATTAACTTTGTGGCCATAAACCATTATTTCTGCAATGAAATGACTATTGAGAAGCTCATTCTCGACCTCTTCCGGATAGACGTTCTTGCCGTTTGCCGTAACGATAAGATTCTTCAGACGGCCGCAAATCCTCAGATAACCATCCTCCTCAATACAGCCCAGGTCGCCGGTATGATACCAACCCTCGGTAATGACTTCTTTGGTTGCCTGGCTGTTGTTGTAGTAGCCGAGCATGATGTTCGGTCCCCTGGCCCAGATCTCTCCAACGCCTTCTGCGTTTGCTTCGTGAATTCTGACTTCGATGCCGGGCATTGGCTTGCCGACAGTGCCCAGGCGTCTGACTTTCGGCGTCTCAACAGCAATTACAGGAGAAGTCTCAGTAATACCGTAGCCCTGGTAGACGTTAAGCCCCAGGTTCATAAGAGATTCTGCGACCGCCGGGTCGAGAGCGGCCCCCCCGCTGATGAAGACCGGGTTGCCACCGAAGGCTTCGCGGACTTTTTTCGTAATCACGCCGCGGGTCGGCGGGAACCTGAACAGAACCCTGGACAGTGGTTGGTTTTCAATCTTACGGGTCATGCGTTCAGCCAGAAGTCTGAACACGGCCGGGACGCCAAGCAGGAAATTCGGCTTAACTTCGCCAAGGTTATCACCCAACTTGCGCAGGCTCTCGGCAAAAGAGACGGTGCCACCTACCGCAAGCGGCAAGATGATGCCGGCGACCTGCTCAAAAACGTGATTGATTGGCAGGAAGGAGAGGGTATGCATGCTCGGATCAAGTTCAAAGAGTTCTATGGCGGTACGCACATTACTGGTTATATTTCTATGACTTAACATGGCACCTTTGGAGCGGCCCGTTGTTCCCGAGGTGTAGAGAATGACTGCCGGGTCATCAGGCGTGCCATGCGGCAATGGGGGAGGGGAGGTCTTCTGGAACGCCTCGAGAGTCTCGAACGGTAGCATCGGAGCTTTCTCGTCTCGCTCTCCCAGCAGGCGGGCGAAGAAGTTCTTCTTTTTGTCTCCCTGTTTAGCCTCTGCGGGCATGACCAGTTGATGAAACCCCTCCGCCAGGTTTTCAAAGGATTGTATGTCATCATCTTTGATCTGGTAGCCTTGACTCAGTCGCTGCCATTCAAGGATCAGCGCAGCAAGGGCCTTCTCCGCCTGCGGCGACATCTGTTGCTTTTGTACGGGCGCATGGTTAAGCAGGATGATTTTTTCAAGCTGCGGCAAGCTCTCCGCAATTTCAAAGATGATCTCGAGGTATGGCTGTTCCGTAAAGAGTACGCGGGCACCACAGTCTGAGAGGATGTGCCGCAACTCGTTCTGTTTGAGGTCCTTGTCGATAGGGACCGCTATCGCGTTGCTTTTCAGGACTCCCAGATATGCCATGACCCAGGAAGGCGATGATGGGGCCAGCAATGCCGCCCTGTCACCACTTTCCAGCCCCCATTCGACAAGGCCTGCGGCGATCTTGTCAGAAGTGCTCCAGATCTCTGCATAACTGTACTCAACCCAGAGACCGTCCACCTTATATCGAATGGCCGACTTTTCAGCATGGTTGCGACAGCTTTCCTGAAGCATTTCTGTAATCAAGGACATGGCGCCTCTCCATAGCGGAATCTTTATTATATTATCAGCATCTTAATCACGCGCACGCAGCTATGGCAAGTATAAAGCCGGCACCTCTTGTCGCTGCCCTGCGGCTAATAAGGGTCGTCGGCCTTTTGCTTCTTTACAAATCATCAGTATTTCGATATTTTTCATTGTTCTTCAAAACAGTCCCTGGATAGCCAGAGTAAGGAAATAATCTCTTAACACCTATGAAACAGTCACAGATTCGTAATTTTTCTATTATTGCTCATATCGATCACGGCAAATCCACTCTTGCTGATCGCTTGCTGGAGATGACCGGAACCCTGACAGACAGGGAGAAAACCGATCAATTCCTGGACAAGATGGATCTGGAGAGAGAGCGCGGCATCACAATAAAAGCTCAGGCCGTGCGCCTGAGCTACCATGCAGATGATGGCCAGGATTATATTCTTAACCTGATTGACACCCCGGGGCATGTTGACTTCACCTACGAAGTCAGCCGTTCTCTCTCTGCTTGTGAAGGCGCCTTGCTGGTCGTTGACGCTTCACAGGGCGTCGAAGCCCAGACTCTGGCAAACGTCTACCTTGCCATCGATGAAAACCTCGAAGTTTTTCCTGTCCTGAATAAAATCGATCTGCCCAGCGCAGAGCCTGAAAAAGTTCGTGCCGAGATCGAGGAAATTATCGGTCTGGATGCCAGTGATGCCGTTGTTGCCAGCGCTAAAACGGGGCTGGGCGTCGAAGACATCCTCAAGGCCATCGTGCAGAAGATTCCGCCACCAACGGGAGACCCCGATGCCCCTCTGAAGGCCCTGATCTTTGACTCCTGGTACGACCCCTACCAGGGCGTTATCGTTCTGGTCCGCGTGATAGACGGCTCCATGAAGAAGGGCGACAAGATTCGCTTGATGGCGAGTCGTACAGAACATGAAATCCTCAAGGTCGGTGTCTTTTCGCCGCATACCATCGCCGTAAGCGAGCTGTCGGCCGGAGAGGTCGGCTTTATCACGGCCAGCATCAAGGTTGTCGCAGACGCCAAGGTCGGTGACACCATCACCCATGTACGCAATCCGACAGCCCAGGCTCTGCCCGGCTTTAAAGAGGTCAAGCCTATGGTCTTCTCCGGTCTTTATCCGATCGACTCCGGGGATTATGAGGACCTGCGCGACGCCATGGAGAAGCTGCGCCTCAATGACAGCTCTTTCTCCTTCGAACCGGAGAACTCGGTGGCCCTCGGCTTCGGCTTCCGCTGCGGATTCCTTGGCCTGCTGCATATGGAGATCATCCAGGAACGCCTGGAACGTGAATTCGGTGTTGACCTGATTACCACTGCGCCGACGGTTGTCTACAAGGTTACGACTGTCAAAGGGGAAACGATCAACGTCGACAGTGCCAACAAACTTCCTGACGTACAGAATATCGAGCATATCGAAGAGCCGTTCATCCTGGCCTCGGTTCATGTCCCCAACGAGTTTGTCGGCGCCGTGCTTGCCCTGTGCGAGGAAAAGCGCGGGGTGCAGCGAGAAATCAAATACCTGACCGCAAACCGTGTCATGGTTATTTATGAGCTGCCCCTCAATGAGATCGTTATGGACTTTTTCGATCGTCTCAAGAGCCTCTCACGCGGCTATGCTTCTCTCGATTACGAACGCCTTGATTACCGGCCGAGTGAGCTGGTGCGCCTCAATATCCTGATTAACGGAGATCTGGTTGACGCTCTCTCGCTGATTGTTCATCGCGACAAGGCGCAATATCGGGGTCGCGACCTGGTCGCCAAAATGAAGGAATTTATTCCGCGACAGCAGTTCGAGGTTGCGATCCAGGCAGCAATCGGCAACAAGGTTATCGCCCGTGAAACCGTGAAGGCTTTGCGTAAGGACGTTACGGCAAAATGTTACGGAGGTGATATCAGCCGTAAACGCAAGCTTCTGGAGAAACAGAAAGAAGGCAAGAAGAGGATGAAACAGGTCGGCAACGTTGAGCTGCCACAGGAAGCTTTCCTGGCCATATTAAAAGTTAAGGAAAACAAGTAATGAAGTTTTTTGCCAAGAAGCAGGATACTGACGTCCAGGAAAAACCGAAGAAATCGCAGTTGCGCGACTGGACAGAGGCTCTGATAGTTGCCGCTATTCTAGCTCTGATTATTCGTACCTTCGTCGTTCAGGCGTTCAAGATTCCCTCAGGTTCCATGGAAGACACCTTGCTGATCGGCGACCATCTTCTGGTGAGCAAGTTTACCTACGGACTGCAGGTGCCTTTTATTGAAGATCGCTATTCTGACGGTTCGCGACCCGGAGCGTGGAGATGTCATCGTCTTCGAATTTCCCGAAGATAAAGACAAATCCTATTTCAAACGCCGTGATTTTATCAAGCGTGTCATAGGCCTGCCCGGCGACAGCATCGAGATTCGCAACAAAAACGTCTATGTTAATGGCAATCGATACATTACACCTCAAGCGGTCTACAAGGATGGCAACATCACTTCCGGTCCACGCGACAACATGCCGCTGATCAAAGTGCCTCCGCACAATTATTTTGTCATGGGCGACAATCGCGACCGTTCTTACGACAGCCGTTTCTGGCGTTTTGTCGATCGCTCGGCGATCAAGGGGTTGGCCTTTATCAAGTACTGGTCCTGGGATCAGGAGAAGTTCATGCCGCGCTGGGATCGCATCGGCCGTTTGATAAAATAGTTGTGATGTTGGTCCTCTCTGCAAGGGGCGTCTCCGGATTTGGGACGCCCCTTGCTTTTTCGGTGTCCACTTTTGCCCTGTCGAGGCATAATAGCGTCATGCCTTTCCATTCTTTCACCACCTTCAGTAAATCTAATCAGAGAATGATCCTGCTGTTGATAGTCAGCCATCTGGTCTGGGCTTTTGCCCTGCTTGGCTTCTGGTCAAGTGGCAGCCTGTTTCAAGTAGCGTCTCCCCTATGGTCCGGACTCTTCCTGGCTTTCCAACTTTATGCCGCGGCACAACTCCTTTTGCCTGCGCTGCTGTTTCACCCGGAGGAACGCAACAGGGGGTTTTATCTCTTCTGGGGAGGGACTCTGCTCCTCTCTGTCTGGTTACTTAGCCAGGTCAATACAACAGCCACGTGGCAGCCACTAATGAACTCATTCAAGTCTGCGTTGCTGCTTCTCGTAGCAACAGTGACTGGCGCTGCCATGGCACGTTACATCCGGCGGTTGTGGGAGATTGTCCCTGTCTGCCTGGTGATGACGCTGGCCGACTTTTACAGCTGGCTCTATGGCCCAACTGCCGGATTCACGCAAGCCATTCAGCAATACTATCAGGCCCCTGATGGCACTCCACCCCTTGTTGATATGATCCTGGTGAAGCTCGCCTATCCCGGTGCCTCAACCTTGCTCCCTAGCTTCGGCCTTTCTGACTGGATTATGGTCGTCTTCTTTGCCATTGTTGCTGCCCGTCATGAAGTGAATGACAACCTGCTCGGCTCAACCGGGGAGAAGCAGGCCCGACACGGGAAAATCGGTCGTTATCTACCGGTTTCCGTTGTTGCACTTTTCCTGGCGATGATCCTTGCTCAGACCACAGGACTATTTGTTCCGGCACTTCCGGTTATTGCCATGGTTATGCTGGTCTGGTACGCTTTGCGTTATTTGATCGTAGCCCGTAAATAGAGCTTGTGCTCACAGCGCAAACCACAGGGACTGTCCCCGGGATTAAGGGGACTGTCCCAAAGTTGAAGAAATCACTGACAACCGATCACTGATAACTGACAGCTAACAACTGGATCTCAAATGAAAAACACCAACTCTCGTCTCGTCTATTCCAGCGAAACAGGCCGTGTTTGCCCAAACTGTAAAAAATCGATCGCCGGGTGCATTTGTCGTAAATCAGCAGTCTCAGCACCTGCCGGAGATGGTGTTGTTCGTGTCGGGCGAGAGACCAAGGGGCGTAAAGGCAAGGGGGTGACTTTGATCTCAGGGGTTCCGTTGCCCAGCGACGAACTCAAAAGTCTTGCCAAAGAACTGAAACAAAAGTGCGGAACCGGAGGCACCCTCAAGGATGGCGTGATCGAGATACAGGGAGATCATCGCGACACCTTGATTGAATTGCTCAAGGCCAAGGGGTGGACAGTGAAGCGGAGCGGGGGGTAGGAGCTGTAAGCTTAAGCTATAAGCTGTAAGCTATAAGCTGTAAGCTGTAAGCTGTAAGCTGTAAGCTGATTACTGATCACTGATACTATTACTGATCACTGATCACTGATAACTGATACTGATAACTGATAACTGATAACTGATAACTGATAACTGATAACTGATTACCGGTATCAATACAGGGGGCATGATGAAAATCTTCGTACTTCTCGGCAGTCTTAATATGTTGCTTGGTGTCGCATTAGGGGCGTTTGGCGCTCATGGTCTGAAAAGCCGGGTTGCCCCTGATATGCTGGTTGTCTGGCAGACGGGTGTTCAATATCACCTGGCGCATGCCCTCGGCCTTCTGTTGATCGGCATCCTCTGTCAGATGATGCCGGACCCTGCCCTGGTCCGCAATGCGGGATGGGCCATTCTGGTCGGCATCATCCTCTTCTCAGGGTCATTGTATGTCATGGTCCTCTCGGGCGTCAGGGTGCTGGGAATTATCACGCCCTTTGGCGGTGTCGCTTTCCTGATCGGCTGGCTGTTGTTGATCATCGCAGCATGGAAGCAGGCGCTCTGAGCAGCCAATTTGGCGTTACCGAGGTTGTGTAAGGGGGGAGTAACGATACAATTAATAATAGCATCGACTTACATCAACCTCATTGGGGCAGATAATGAAAGCAGAAGAACACCAGGGGTCCACTCTACGACCTGAACAAATCAGCAACGCAACGCCTTTTCCTGAATTCCTCCAAGCCTTCAAAGCAAATTTACATAATGTCTTTCACAACCGCGAAGATTTTGACAAGCTCAGCGTCAACCGTGGCCTGCCGCCCTATGTCCTGCGCGATATCATGGCCTCCAGCCCTTTATCGACTTTCATTCAGGCCGAGCAGGGTGGTCGGGGCGGACAAATCAGTGAAGGCATTGCCCTGATTGAAGCTGCCTCTTACGAGTCGCTGGCGCTGGCGCTGGTTTTCGGTATCAACTGGGCGCTGTTTATCCAGCCGGTCACCAAATATGGCTCAGGAATCTGCGCGACAAGCTGTTTTGCATGACTTTGTCCAACACAAGAAAATGGGCGGTCTGATGATCACTGAGCCTGACTATGGCAGTGATGCCTTGCATATGCAGAGTTCGTGGAGTGAAGAGGGTGGCCTCTGTCGTCTTCAAGGTGTCAAGCATTGGGCCGGGTCTGACTGGTTGGGCCGATTACTGGCTGCTTACGGCACGACAGGTTACCGAGAAGAAGAGCCTGTCACGGGACATCGACTTCTTTATCTGCGATGCTAATGCACCTGGCCAGCAGGTCGTTGTCGAGGAGAAATTCAACAACCTTGGCCTCTATATGATTCCTTACGGCCGCAACCGCATTAACGTCACAATTCCAAAAACACATCGCTTGATCCCTCACAGCACCGGCATCAAGATGATGCTCGACCTGCTGCATCGCAGCCGCATGCAGTTCCCATCCATGGCGATGGGGTTTTTGACCCGTATTCTTGATGAAGCCACAAAGCATTGCCGCGAGCGTCTGGTCGGCGGCAAAGCGCTCTATGATTATGACCAGGTTCAGGCCCGTCTGGCCCGAATTCAATCAGCCTTCACCATCTGCTCGGCGATGTGTGTCAATACCAGTGAACGCGCGGGTATCGAGAATGATCTGGCGGCTCACGGCCTGGAGGCCAACGCCATCAAGACCTGTGTCACTGATCTCATGCAGAGCGCCGCCCAATCATTGTTGCAGCTCTTTGGAGCGGCAGGTTATCGTCTGGATCATTTCGCCGGCCGCGCCATTGTCGACAGTCGACCTTTTCAGATCTTCGAGGGATCCAACGACATTCTCTACATTCAGATTGCCGAAGCGCTCATCAAGCAGATGAAGGTTGCCAAAGAGAAGAACCTGTTCCAGCATCTCCATAGCTATGACCTTACCCACCGGGCCAGCGGATTGATCAAAGAGTTGGTTAACTTCGAAATTGACCCCTCACTTCCGCAACGCAAAATGACCGAGCTAGGCAAGACGATCAGTCGCGTTGTCTCCATGGATCTGGTCCTCAGGCTTGGTGAGAAGGGCTTTGACAAAGAGTTGATCAATAGCAGCCTGGTTCACCTGCAGCAGGAGATTGCCGCACTGCTGACGACCTGTGCTTTTGATAACCGTAGCCTGCTGGTTGAGACGGATGCGGAGCATCCTTCCTGGCGGGAATTTTGTACATAAATCAGTGAACAGTTGTCAGTTGTCAGAGGCAAAAGTTTCTAATCACTGATCACTGTTGCTTCTCAGTGCTTCGCCAAAAATCGGTCAAGCTGGTTGGCAAAGGCCTGCTTGTCGCACGAACTGAAGGCAGCAGGCCCTCCTGTTTCAACCCCGCAGCCGCGCAACTCGTCAAGCATGTTCCTAACGGCCAGGCGTTCCTGGATATTATCTTCTGTATAAAACTCTCCACGCGGATTCAAGGCGTGTCCATTCTTTTCGATTGCAGCTGCGGCCAGTGGAATATCGGCAGTGATTACCAGATCCCCTGCCTGCATCAATTCGACGATCTTGTCATCGGCCACATCAAACCCCGAGCCCACAACCAGTGAACTGATAAATTGAGAAGAGGGCGTTTGCAGCGGTTGGTTCGCCACAAGGGTTAGTTTTACCTTCTTTCTGTCGGCCGCCCGGTAAAGAATATCCTTGATCACTCTGGGACAGGCGTCAGCGTCAACCCATATCTGCATCTGTTTCTCCTTGCCGTTTACTACTGTATAAAAGGGAAGTCATTAGACCAGAAGATTGGCTGATCAGCAAGACAGTCTGAAATCTTTTGTTTGAAATGGATGAAGGGATAAAGGGGATGTGTTAATCTGCGACAAAAAGCTGAAAGCATTACAGAATATTATGCTATGAAAAACTGGATGACAAAAATCTGGCTGCCTTTTCTTTTGCTCTCTCTTGCCGCTGCGCTCTATCTTGAGTTCGGCTCGGTTGTGTCCTTTAATCCCCAAAGCCGAGAGACGACAACTGTTGCCATGCCCTCGACGAAACGAGGGGTTAGCAATAAAGCCAACCAGACCCAGATGATCAATGCGAACAGATTGGCCATTGGCAGCAATTATGCTTCCCTTGAAGAGTTGGCCGACGATCAAGTCTCAGCAGGTTTTGTGCGTACCGGTTATTTCGGTAAGCACTGGCCGGCCAGGGTTGTTGAAATTGCCGAGGGCAGGGATGGCATCAGTTTTGTTCGGCTGGATGGAACGCGTCATACCTATCAGAAGTTTGAGGGCTACACTATGAGGATGATCCGTCTTCGCTCTGGCGAAAAGGAAACGATCGTGGTGTTTCGCTCACAGGAAAAGAGTTGATCTCCTGTCTGTTTGAAATGGGGCTAATTTGCCCTGAGCCTAGTGTCCCGTGCGGTTAATTCATACCTTCAATTTTCGGCGCTTTTGCCCCCTGCCTGCGTTACGGTTCCTCGGCTTAAGCCTGGCTAGGCCTGCGTCACCGCGCCTTGCCAGGAACCAAAATCACGCGCAATTTGTGTGGCGAACTAGCCGCACGGGACACTAGAACTCTCAAGAGGAGGTTGCCGGCACTTTTTGCAACGCATGGTTTGCTTGACAGCCGTTCCGTCTCAACTAAAGTTGAACATACTGAACACATAAAACTTATCGGAGGATTATTCATGAACATATACGATTTTGCAATTCAGATGGAAGACGATGGCTACGAATATTACATAGAATTGGCAAATTCAGCCACGCTGCCTGGACTGAAGACTATTTTTACCTCTCTGGCCGCTGATGAACTTAAACATGCCGGGCTCTTCCGTGCTCTTAAGCTTGCAGAACCATCCGACTCTATCCCGGTGTCGAATGCTCTCGACACCGCTCAAAATGTTTTTAAACTGCTGCCCCGTGGTTCTGAGGGATTGAAAAATGTGGCCGACTCCCTTGCGGCTTATCAGCACGCCATGAAACTGGAGGCCGACAGCTTTCGCTTTTACGAGGAAGCGGCAAACAAAGAGGTCGACGTCAAAATCAAAGATTTGTTGCTGCAGATCGCCAGCGAGGAGCATGAGCACTTCATTATACTGGAAAACCTCTATCACTTCGTCAACGCGCCCAACCAAAGCCTCGAATGGGGTGAATTCAGCAATCTTGAAGAGTTCCATCAATTTGGTCGCGATACCGATGCCTGATGTTCAAAACCAGCACTCTTGCTGACGGCTTAGGAGACCTCGATGAATTTTGAGCTGACTGAAGAGCAAAAGTTGATCCGGGACACGGTTCGACACTTTGCCGAGAATGAAATTGCCCCCAGTGCCGGTAGCTCGCGATGAAGAAGAACGTTTCGATCGTGACTTGATGTTCAATGGCCTGGCAGAGCTTGGCCTGGCCGGAATCATTATTCCGGAAGCGTATGGAGGCGCCGGAAGCGACTATATAAGCTACGCGATTACAATTGAGGAGCTTTCCCGGGTTTGTGCTTCGACCGGGGTGACTCTTTCTGCTCACATCTCACTTTGCGCCAATCCTATCTACCTGTTCGGCACCGAGGAACAGAAGCAAACCCACCTGGTTGCCCTTGCTGCAGGGCGTCATTTAGGTGCTTTCGGTCTGACGGAAACCTCGGCCGGTTCCGATGCTGGCGGGACCAGGACTTCTGCGGTTTTAAGTGGTGAAGAGTGGATTCTGAATGGCAGTAAAATTTTCACAACCAACGCCGGTGACGCCGACACTTATATCGTCTTCGCCCGTACGGATAAAAATGCTCAGAAACATCATGGCATCAGTGCCTTTATCGTCAAGAAAGACACGCCGGGGTTTTCTTTTGGCAAAAAAGAGAAAAAGATGGGGATTCGCTCTTCTCCGACCATGGAGTTGGTGTTTGACAATTGCCGCGTTCCCAACCAGGCTTTATTGGGAGAGGCAGGCGAGGGGTTCAGCATTGCCATGAAAACTCTCGATGGCGGGCGTATCGGTATCGCAGCGCAAGCCCTTGGTATCGCCCAGGGGGCACTGGATGCAGCGCTCTCCTATGCAAAGCAGCGCAGACAATTCAACGCCCCTATTGCAACCTTCCAGGGCGTACAGTTTCAATTGGCCGATATGGCGACCAATATCGAGGCGGCAAGACATCTTGTTTACAACGCAGCTTATCGCGCTGAAAACGGCCTTTCTTATTCCAGGGAATCGGCCATGGCTAAACTCTTCGCCAGTGAAACCGCAATGAAAGTCACGACCCAGTCAGTACAAATCCATGGCGGCTATGGTTACACACGTGACTTCCCTGTCGAGCGCATGATGCGCGACGCCAAGATTACCGAAATTTACGAAGGGACCAGCGAGATTCAACGCCTTGTTATCGGTAGCATGCTCGTCAAGTAACCCTGCAGCAGGGGCTGTTTCGCTGGCCTCCTGCGGTGAACATTTGATCCTGTTCCGCCGTGATTCAATGATGGCATCCTGCGCTCGTGTTCTGCTATGATAAGTGAAAACCGGTTGAATTAAATACTACGCGGGAGAATTCAAAACTTGTACACAGAAACAAACATTGGCCTGGAGTGCCCCTATTGCAGTGAAACAATCTATCAACCCCTGCTCTGGTTCAAGAAGACCTTTTCCACGTGCCCACATTGCGACAAAGGTTTGGCCGCCAGTCAATTTGCCGCAGTTGTCTCTGATCTGGAAGAGGCGATGGAAGCGGATATAGAAGCTATGGTTCTTGGTCGGGTGCAGGGCGGCGGATGCTGCGGCAAAAAATCTTCTTGTGGCTGCGGAGCTGGAGCAGAGACCAAATAAATGATGGAGAATTCTATGGAAATCGACCTCTACGCACTTGAGCGACTGCTGAAAAAACGTCTTGATGAAATTGAATTGATCGTTGCCGGAACCGGCTATTTGCCCAAGACCGTCATAGGCGTCGGCACCGTGTTGCTCGACAATCGGGGTGAAGTCGATTTATTGACCGCCAAGCAACAGGTCACTTTTGAAAAGTTCATAAAACCTCTCCTGGAAACACCCCCTCAACCTGAGTGAATCATCTGTTTAGAAGGACCTTCTGTAAGCTATGCCGCAACAGCAAAAAATATATATGACCCCCGGCTGTGCAAAACGCTTGCGCGCCGAACTGAAAAAGCTGCTCTATACAGACAGGCCGATACTCGCTAAAGCAGCGAGGATTGCCGCCGAAGAAGGGGATCGTTCAGAAAATTATGAATACCAGGCAACCAAAAGAGCGATGCGGAAAATGGACGGAAGAATTCGCTTTCTGACAAAAAGAATTGAAAACCTGGAAGTGGTAGACCCGGTTAAACAGGGAAGCATTGCCAACGGCCGTGTCCTGTTCGGTGCGACGGTAACCGTTGAGGATGAGGAAGCCAGAGAAAAGGTTTACTCTATTGTCGGCATCGATGAATACGATGCCGGGAAAGGAAAGGTCAGCTGGGTTTCGCCGATCGGCAAAGCACTTCTTGGTCGCACTGAAGGGGACGCGATTTCTTTTGTTACGCCTGGCGGTGTGAGTGAACTGGAGATAATCAAGGTGGAATACAAGGCTATTGAATCCGAGGTGTGATGTGAGCGTTTGAAAGCGGCTCTTCTTTGATTACGTTGTGGATAATTATGATGACCAGTCGGCCCGGCATAGCGCAAGGGACTTTTGTCTCAGACGATGTTGCGGATTGGCAAACTCTCGAGGTTCTGATGAAGCGGGAACAAGACCAGCGCCCTCTATGCAAGTATCTATGCACTGGTAAAACAGATTCCACCCGGTCATGTCTGCAGTTATGGCCAGATAGGGCAAGTAATCGGTTGCACTGCACGCACGGTTGGTTTCGCCATGGCGGCGCTGCCGGCAGGTAATGATGTTCCCTGGCAACGCATCGTCAACAGCAAGGGCATGGTCAGCCCGCGTGCAGATGGTGACAGTCATTTGCTGCAGCGAGATTTACTGGAAAGCGAAGGGGTCTGCTTTGATGGGAAAAATCGTATTGATTTAAGCCGTCACAGCTGGACCTTTTCGTTCGAAAATTCAAGGGGCTAAAACTCGTTTATGAATGATCCACAAAAAGATTCACAAGACGATGTTCAATTTTCTTTTCAACCGGTTTCTCCGCCAGAGCCCCGTCCGGGGAAAAAAGGCTTTTTGAGCAAACTCGGACCCGTCGGCCTGCTGTTGCTGTTTGTGTTTGGCAAACTCAAGTATGTCGGCGTTCTTCTGCAGGTTGGCAAGTTCAAAACCTTCATCACCATGCTGATCAGTATCTGGGCTTATGCCTTGTTCTGGGGTTGGCCTTTCGCTGTCGGCTTTGTCGCCTTGCTGTTTATTCATGAAATGGGACATGTGCTGGCTCTACGGATGATGGGTGTCAGGGCGACGGCGCCAATGTTTATCCCTTTTATGGGGGCCTTTATCGGTATGAAACAGATGCCCAAAGATGCTTATGCAGAAGCTATTATGGCCTACGGTGGACCGCTGCTCGGGACTATCGGTGCCCTCTGCTGCGCAGCCGCAGGTATGCTGACCGGGAACCCTTTCTGGTACGCTCTGGCGACTACGGGTTTTTTGCTGAATCTCTTTAACCTGCTGCCGATCTCGCCTCTCGATGGCGGGCGTATCATAGGTGTTATCAGCCCGAAATTATGGATTCTCGGCCTGATCGGAGCCATTGGACTGTTTTACCTGACCTGGTCTCCGATCATTGCCTTGATAGTTATCATGGGCAGTGTCCAGATTTATACGTCTTCAAAACGTTCTGCGGCAGAAAAAGCTCGTTACTATGCCGTAACTCCTGGGAAGCGCATCGGTATGGGCTTGGCTTTTCTGGCTTTGCTGGCGGTGACCTCGATTGGCATGCTGGCGATGCAGGTTCCCCTTGATAATTTCAGTCTACATCAGCAAACAGACCAACAGACCCCGGACGATTACGGCTCTCAGGTTCGCATTCGTTAGGTCATGTCCAGCATCTGCAACATCTCCAGACCCGCAGGAGGGGATCAGCTCAATGGATAAGAATAAAATTAAAGTGAAGGCGGAAAGCGGACAGATCCTTGAGGTCGGTGTCTCAAGCAAAAAACCGGATGCCATCTGGATTATTCTGGGTGAAGGTATTCACAACGCCAAGTGCAAGTTGATGCCTACGCGCAATAGCCTGGCTTACGCAGGGAGTGTCCTGGGGCGAGAACTCATCTACGAGCGGAGCGTTGAGCAGGTCAGGGCGGATATCGCTCAGGAAGAACACGACAGCTATCAGTTCAGAAGCCGATAAAGACTGTGCCGGTAAAGTATAAGGCTTCGACACAATCCTCCCACGACTGACCATTTAAGTCATTTAATCTGGTAAAGTTGAGTGCATCAACGACCAGTTATCTGCCGGTAAGAGGTTATAGGAATGTATAAAATCGTAACCCATCCAGGTACTGCCCACAAGGATGATTTCCTGTCTGTAAGTGTCTTGCTTGCAACGTTTGGTCATGCGGAAATTTTTCGTCGCGAAGCAACCGAAGAAGACTTGAACGATCCCGACACTTACGTCGTCGATGTCGGTCAGCAGCTTGCTCCTGGCCGCCACAATTTCGATCATCATCAGGATAGTTCGTTGCCCTGTGCTTTTCATCTGGTTATGCAACACCTTGGTCATCATGATGCCGCTATGCTGATGTTCGCATGGTACCCTCACATGAGTATGATGGACGTTAGTGGGCCTTACCGTACGGCCGAGCATCTCGGCGTCGACTCGAGCATACTTTTCGCCTCCTCTTCGCCGATCGACGGTTACATTCTTTCGACCTTTGCCAGCCTGGAGTCGTTAAACGATCAGAACCCACTTTATGACCTTATGAAGGCGATTGGCGAGAACATGATTGCCTTGATCGACCAGAAAATGGAACGGCTTGAACGGCTTAAAGCTGAGGCGAAGGTCGTTGAAGTGAAGCACCTTAAAGCTGTTACAAGTGACATTAAAAATTCGCCCAAATTAGCAATGGAACTATATTTGCGGTTTCTTGACGACGATAAAATAGTGATGAGCATCATCCCGTCCAACCGTGGTGAAGGTTGGGAGCTTTTGCGGTTGGGTAATCATACCATTGTGGATTTTCGTGCGATCGAAAAGAATCCGGAAATCCGCTTTGTGCATGGTAGCGGCTTCCTTGCCAAGACTCATAAACGTCTGCCGTTGGAAGAGGTTGTCAAGCTTGCCTGTATGTCAATCAAGGAGCCGTAAACGGAATCCATTCCGGGAATCTGCTCAGGCAAGGTTGAAGTTGTGGCTTAAAAGCTGAGAGATGAGGGCAACAAGGCTGACTGTTTCTACTTCTATCTACGCACAGGAGCCCTGCGGCAATGCCGCAGGGCTCCTGTGTTGACTGTGAGTAATTTTTTGTTTAGATTTTGCGTACGTTAGACGACTGGGGGCCTTTCTGGCCCTGTGTGACTTCGAAGCTTACCCGGTCTCCCTCGGCGAGAGACTTGAAGCCGTCACCTTGAATCTCAGAGAAGTGGACGAACACGTCCGGTCCATTGTCCTGCTCGATAAAACCAAAGCCCTTCGCGTCGTTGAACCACTTCACGGTACCTTCTGCCATCTTTTCCTCCATGTTTCCCTTTGGGAATTTTTCTGTTGTGCAAATTCCGTTCGCCCGAAATAGAAACAATACATTGCCTGTGTGCTCTGCTTGTTTTTTAGTGCTGACACCATGTCAAACGAAGAGCGATGAGAACGCACAAATGTTCACAACAACACAAGATTACCAGTAAATCGGGGGAAAGCAACAACCCTGCCATCATACAGACAGTGTTGACAGGTTTAAAGACCCCTGGCTTGATGACTTGACAGTCATTGGCAAGGATCAACTGGAGAGCTCGCGGATCAACTTATTGACCGTCTCTTTGGCGTCGCCGAAAATCATCCGGGTGTTCTCCTTGTAGAAAAGTGGATTGTCGAGGCCCGCGAAGCCCGCAGCCATTGATCTCTTCAGGACGAAAACCGTGCGGGCACGATCTGCATTGATGATCGGCATTCCGTAAATGGGGCTGCCTTCCAGTTCTCGCGCGGCAGTGTTGACGACATCGTTGGCGCCGATCACGATTGCCACGTCAAAGCTCTCCATGCGTGGGTTGATTTCGTCCATCTCCAGCAACAGGTCATAGGGGACGTCCGCTTCGGCCAGCAGGACATTCATGTGGCCCGGCATCCGACCGGCAACAGGGTGGATGGCATACACTACTTCGCAGCCGTCTTTTCTCAAGCAAACCCTGCAGCTCTTTGACGCCATGTTGGGCCTGGGCGACCGCCATGCCGTAACCAGGGATGATGACCACGCTCTCGGCGGCTTCGAGAATATAGAATGCATCCTCGGTTGATATAGGCTTAACCTCACCCTCGATTTTCTCGCCGGCTACGGAAGCTGCGCCGAAACCGGAAAAAAGCACGTTCGCAAGGGACCGGTTCATTGCCTTGCACATGATGTTGGTCAGGATGATACCGCTTGCTCCCACCAGGGAGCCCGCCACGATCAGGATGTTGTTGTTGATGGCAAAACCGGCCGCACAGGCCGCCAGGCCGGAATAACTGTTCAGCAGGGAGATCACCACAGGCATGTCAGCGCCGCCGATCGGCAACAGGGTCATCACGCCCAGCGTTGCAGAGAGAAGAATCGCGAGAATCAGCCAGAACGCCTGCTCCGGATGTTGCACAAAGAGGACACCGCAAACGATATTCGCCAACAGCAGCCCGCCGTTGACAAAGCGCTGACCATGAAAGATCAAAGGCCGGCCCGTCATCCTCTCGCTGAGTTTCCCCCAGGCGACCAGGCTCCCGGTGAACGTCACCCCGCCAATCATGATCGACAGGATAGATGGTCAGCAGAATGAAGCGATCAGGCTGGCCTTGTGCAAGCGCAACACAGCCGACCAGCAGGCTGGCGATGCCCCCGAAGCCGTTGAAGAGGGCAACCATCTCCGGCATGGCGGTCATCGCCACCAGGCGGGCTGCGAGGCTGCCGATCACCGCGCCGACAACCATGCCGAGGAGGATCCAGCGATAATCGATAATGGCATGGTCCAGAAGCGTTACGACCACCGCGAGCAACATTCCCAGGGAGGAGAGGGCGTTGCCCCGTCGCGCCGTTTCCGGATGGCCGAGAAACTTCAGGCCGAGGATAAAGAGTACGGCAGCGATCGTGTAGCTCAGGTTGATCAGCATGACGCTGGTCATGACTTCCCGGCCCCTTTCTTCTTGAACATGGCCAGCATCCGGTCGGTCACCAGGTAGCCGCCGACGACATTGATCGTAGCAAAAGCCACCGCCGCAGTACCAAGCAGATTGTCAAAGCGGACCCTTCTCCTCCGGCCCCGACCAGGGCGCCGACCAGGGTGATGCCGGAGATGGCGTTGGCTC
>CAVYNW010000009.1:0-32500 GCA_963769955.1 uncultured delta proteobacterium | reverse complement strand
CCTGGCTTAAGAGCGTGAAGATTTTAATGTACTTCTCGGCATCGGCGTCAGAGACATTAAGCCAGAACTGGTAGAATTTGTACGGTGTGGTCAGTTTCGGGTCGAGCCAGACGTTGCCGCTTTCCGTTTTGCCGAACTTACCACCGTCCGCCTTGGTGATGAGCGGACAGGTCAGGGCAAAGGCTTCACCGCTCTCCTTGCGGCGGATGAGCTCTGTCCCTGTCATGATATTGCCCCACTGGTCGGACCCGCCCATCTGCAATTTGCAGTTCTTCTCACGGTACAGATGTAAAAAATCGGTTCCCTGAACCAGCTGATAGGTGAATTCGGTGAAGGACAATCCTGTCTTGGCTTCTTCACCCAGACGTTTTTTGACGCTGTCCTTGGCCATCATGTAATTGACCGTAATATGCTTGCCGATGTCGCGGATAAAATCCAGGAAGCTGAAGTCTTTCATCCAGTCGTAATTATTAACCAGCTCGGCGGCATTGGCGGCATCCGATTCAAAATCGAGAAACTTCGCCAACTGCTCTTTCAAACAGGCTTCGTTATGACGGAGGGTCTGCTCGTCGAGCAGATTGCGCTCGGCCGACTTCCCCGACGGGTCACCGATCATCCCGGTCGCGCCACCGACAAGCGCGATCGGTTTATGGCCGGCGATCTGGAGATGCTTGAGCATCATCACGCTGACCAGGTGGCCGATATGCAGAGAATCAGCAGTCGGGTCGATCCCAACGTAGGCCGCTGTCATTTCTTTTTCGAAGTTGCTCTTCCGTCCCGGGCGTGATGTCGTGGATCATGCCTCGCCAGGTCAATTCTTCGACAAAGTTCATTTTCAATACCAATTAATTCACTGATTCAGGTTAAATTTTGACCTAGTGCCCCGTGCGGTTAATTCATACCTTCAATTTTCGGCACTTTTGCCCCCTGCCTGCGTTACGGTTCCTCGGTTTAAGCCGGGCTAGACCTGCGTCATCGTGCCTTGCCAGAAACCAAAATCACGCGCAAATTGTGCGGCGAACTAGCCGCACGGGACACAAGTCTGCATAAGACTAGAGACAGGCACCTCAATTACCCAGCTCCATGACCCGCTCTATCTTCTGAGCCTTGCCGGTCGACTCATCAATTGAGACAACCACACCACAGAGGACGGGATCCTTCTTGGCAATCTCATAGCGAACCGGCATCTGGGTCAGAAAACGCTGAACAGAGAGCTCCTTACGGATGCCAATCACCGAATCACGCGCCCCGGACATGCCGGCATCACTGATAAAGGCTGTTCCTCCCGGCAGAACCCTCTCATCGGCTGTCTGCACGTGGGTATGCGTGCCAACGACGGCGCTGACGCGGCCATCAAGATAGGCTCCAAGGGCACCTTTTTCGCTGGTCGCCTCAGCATGGAAATCAACAAAAACAATTCGCTGCTCAGTGCCTAAGCCTTCAAGAATGGCGTCGGCTTTCCGAAAAGGACAATCGAGGCCGTTCATGAAGACGCGTCCTTCGAGGTTGACGACCGCCACGGACAACACCCGCGGCGGTCTCATAGATACCGACTCCGCGTCCCGGTGCGCCTTCGGGATAATTGGCCGGCCGCAGCAGCGCCGGTTCCTGATCCAGGCAGACCAGGCCGTCACGCTTATCCCAGATATGGTTGCCGGTGGTCAGGACATCGATGCCAAGATCAAAAAGCTCACTGACCACGTCCGGGGTCAGCCCGAAACCTGCGGCGGCATTTTCGCCATTGGCGATGACCAGGTCGATCATATGCTGATCAACCAGGCGAGGCAGCAGATCACGGATCAATTGTCGCCCGGGGCGACCGATAATGTCGCCGATAAAGAGAATCTTCAAAACAACTCCAAAAGCCAAAAAGGAGCCAGCAAGAGAGGGAAATGGGGAGATGGCAAATCCATCCCCCCACCTCAGCCAGCTCTTCAGCCCAACCGGTAGTACTTACTTATTTCGCATAATCTGTCGCTCGCGTCTCGCGAATAACATTCACCCTGATCTGTCCTGGGTAGGTCATTTCATCCTCAATCTTGCGGGCAATGTCTTTTGCCATAACATGCGACTGTGCATCTGAAACGATCTCGCTGGAGACCATGACGCGAATCTCACGTCCCGCCTGAATGGCGTAGCAGGACGTCACCCCGTTGAAGGAAGTGCCGATTCGCTCCAGATCGTCGAGTCGCTTCACATAGGTTTCCAGCATTTCGCGCCGAGCGCCCGGCCGGGCACCGGACAAGGCGTCGGCAGCCTGGACCAGAACGGCCAGAATCGTATCAGGCTTCTCATCTTCATGGTGAGCGGCTATGGCATGGACGATCTCCGGCAGCCTCACCGTACTTGCGGGCCAGGTCTGCCACCGATGACGGCATGGGAACCTTCTATTTCATGGTCAACAGCCTTGCCGATGTCGTGGAGCAAGCCGGCACGCTTCGCCTGCTTGACATCGATGCCAAGTTCAGCGGCCATGATACCGCAGAGGAAAGAGACCTCCAGAGAGTGCTGCAGGACATTCTGGCCGTAGGAGGTACGGTAACGCAGCCTGCCGACCAACTTGACGATCTCGGGATGGATGCCATGCACACCGACATCGAAGGTGGCCTGTTCCCCGGCCTCACGGATCGTGCCTGTCGACCTCCTGCTCGGCCTTCTTGACCACCTCTTCAATGCGTGAGGGGTGAATACGGCCGTCAGTGATCAGACGCTCCAGAGAGCAGTCGGGCAACTTCCCGGCGAACCGGATTGAAGCCGGAGATAATAACCGCTTCGGGGGTATCATCGATAATCAGGTCGATACCGGTTGCTGCTTCAATGGCGCGGATATTGCGCCCTTCACGACCGATAATCCGGCCCTTCATCTCGTCGCTGGGCAAAGCCACCGAATTGATGGTCTTCTCAGCGACATAATCACCGGCATAGCGCTGAATTGTCAGGGAGAGAATCTTCTTGGCTTTCTTGTCGGCGTTTTCCTTTGCCTCGTCCTCAATCTGCTTGATCAGCCTGGCAGCGTCGTGACGTGCCTCACTCTCCATCGCCGTGATCAGTTGCTGCTTGGCCTCTTCCGAGCTCATACCGGAGACCTGTTCAAGCTTGATGCGCTGTTCAGTGATCAGCGCATCAACCTCGTCGGTTCGCTTTTGCAGATTGCGATCGCGGTCCAGCAGGGACTGCTCACGACGAGTCAAATCCTGATCACGGGTTTCAACCTGCGAGACCTTTCGATCGAGATTCTCCTCTTTCTGGACCAGCCTCTTTTCCTGGGACTGAAGCTCCTTGCGTGACTTCCCGAACCTCATCTTCCCAGTGCTGCTTTTGCCTTAAAAACAACATCCTTTGACTGAATCTCCGCCTCTTTGCGGATTGTCTCTGCTTCTTTTTTCGAGCTCTCGACGATTTGTGCCGCCTCACGCTCTGCGTTGGCCAGTTTAGACCCTGATGACTTAGCTACGGATTATCGCGCCGATGACACCACCGACGACCAAACCGGCAATCAGGTAAATGATCATTTCTGTATTCAAAGCCGTCACCTCCCTATTGGCATTGTTTTCGTGAAACGCCTCCGACCGCCACAGCGGTCAACAGGCGGAAAAGTTTAACGTGCGACTCTCCGTGACCAATACGGAAAGTGTTTCATCATAGTCTGTTGCTGGCAACTCTTCGACCAGCTGAAAATCATAGGCAAAGCCAACTTTCGTGCAGTAGCCCTGACACTTCGCCAAGGCTCGATCATAATAACCTCGACCGTAACCGAGACGATGCCCCCTCTGGTCAAAGACGACACCGGGAACAACGATTAAATCAATTTCCTCGACCGCGACCAGGTTCATCCCTTGCGGCTCCTTCACACCAAAGGCTCCAGGGACCAGTTCGGCATCACTCTCGACAACGACAAACTCGAGATCCTGACTGCTGACGCGCGGCAAGGCCAGGGTCTTACCTTGAGCAAGAGCCTGAGCGATGACCTCGTCAGTACTCACCTCATTATGAATGCTACTGTAGAGCGCCAGGCAGCGGGCATCACGAAAGAGACCGGAACGCATAAAGCGCTTTTGAATCTCTGCACTCGCATCAGCACAGGCTTGCTTTGAACGAGACTTACGTTCGGCCAGAAAATGTGATCTTATGGATCGCTTTGGCATAGCAGAGATCCCGTGATTCGAGATCTCCGGACGGCAGGATTCAGATAGAGGACGGGGCTATAACGACACGAGAAAGCGGATCAAATCATACGAGCCGGATTATTCACAGAGAGCAGATAACGACCGGCTTTAAGTCGCTGTCTGCACTTGATAAAAAATTCTGGAGTTCCTGGATTCATAAATATTGATACAACCTGGTATCACGTCGTTTTTTCAAAACGCCCTGCTGTGGGCGGCAAGACCATCAGCCAATCTATCGTAAAATCTCCGTACGGAGATACTTTTTTAAAACAAGGCAACTTTCCTGTTATTGTAACATTTTTAATCCAAAGCTGCTTCTATCTTTTCTATCAGTTGCCCCAGGCGTTGTTTTGCAGCTTCCGGACTATCCGGAGCAGCCTCCCCCCCGAGATGAGCGGCAGAGACATTGAGCAAAGCAAGGATCGCCGCCTGCAATGAGTCAACGGCCCGGCCACTGGAGGTCACCTGCGAGATCTGATCCTCAACAAACCTGGCGACTCTGTGAACCTGTTCGGGCTCAGCGTCACTCTTGAGGTTAAATTGCTGGCCAAGAATGGAGACCTGAACGCTTTGTTTCATTGACTTACCCCTCCAGGCGTTCCAGCTTATCCAGCAGTTTGTCTAACTCATCAGTCACCCGGGAGCGGTCTTCAAGCAAGCGGTCACGTTCAGCTGTGATTTCGCGATTACGGCCCTGCAAATCAGCACGTTCAGCCAGCAGACGATCGACAAGTTTTTCAAGCCGCGCAATAGCTTCCAAGGCCACTTAACAATCCCCCTTCAGAATAACGTTCAGCCTAGGTGAAAGACTAAAAAAAGTCAAGCGATCTCAATTGTTAGCAAAGAGGGCTGAAACAAATTCGTCAGCATCAAAAAGACGCAGATCAGAGACGCCTTCACCGATACCGATTAAACGTACGGGCAAATCAAGCTGTGAGCTGATAGCCACGACAATGCCACCCTTGGCCGTTCCATCCAACTTGGTAAGGGCGATGCCGGTAACCTCTACAGCCTCCTGGAAAGTTCGCGCCTGGATCAGAGCGTTCTGACCGGTGGTGGCATCCAGAACCAGCAGTGTCTCATGAGGGGCGCCCGGTATTTCCCGGTCAACGACCCGACGGACCTTTTTCAGCTCTTCCATCAGATTGACCTTGGTGTGCAATCGACCGGCCGTATCAAGAATCAAGACATCGGCCTTGCGAGCGACAGCAGCCCTGGCAGCATCAAAAGCTACGGCACCGGGATCGGAGCCTTCCGTGTGACGTATCACCTCCGCGCCGGAACGCGTTCCCCAGACTTCAAGTTGTTCAGCAGCAGCGGCGCGAAAGGTGTCGCCGGCACCGAGCACCACCTTCTTGCCCTGATCAGCAAATTGTTTGGCCAGTTTGCCAATCGTTGTCGTTTTACCTACACCGTTAACACCGACCACCATAATCACCAGGGGCCCATTCTCCGGCAAAGGCCATTCCGAGGGGCCGGTCTTCAAGCGTGCGCGAATTTCTTCGCTCAGCACATCACGCAATTGCCCGGGCTCATTCGGGTCTATCTCTTTAAGCCGTCCGGCCAGGGCCTGGACCAGGGCCTGAGTCGTCTGCATGCCAAAGTCTGCAGTAATAAGGAGTTCTTCCATCTCTTCGAGGAACTCCTCATCGAGGCGGGCATGGCTGCCAAGCAGGTCATCCATGCGGCCGACCAGAGAGCTGCGGGTCCTGGACAAGCCCTGGCGCATGCGCTGATAGAGGCTGACCGGTTCCTTTTCAATGGCCTCTTCCGGCACCGGTTCCGGTTGACCGGTTCCGGCTCAGGAGCATGCAGAACGTCTTCAGCAGAGGCCGGCTCGGAGCACGGCAGAATCATCCACGCCTTCAACAGGCGCCTGATCAGCCTCGGCATCAACCTCCGGCGCTTCCTGCTAGAAGTCTCGTCCATCGGTTTCGACAGAGGTTTTCCGGGCACGCAAGTTCCTTCGTAACAGCAGAATGACGATACCGAGAGAACAAAAGGTCAAAACCAGATAAACCAATGCCAGGGCAGCCATCGAGCCATCTTCGGCCGGAACACCTGCCCTTACAAGTAAATCAGCAATTTTTTGCAACCAGAGTTCGAATTCCATAACCAATCCTGAAGCAGATAAAAAAACAGCCTGCCATAGAATCATCAACAGACGTCTTTAGTGTAAAAGGTTGAAGAGTTATGAGGCTGCTCTTCGTGAAAAAACAAGTTCAGACAATCTCCTGGTAGAGAGCCTGGATACAGCGCCGGGCTTCCAGCAGAGCCCGTCCCAGCATGTCGGAACGATCAAGCGTCAACACCAGGTAATAATCTTTGGTCACCGGCATGACGAGCGTCTGTGCCTGTTTGGTCGTAATGACGATCTCCTTGAGCTCGTCGTCGCCAAGCCGATCAACCACTTCCCGCATATTATGCAGGATAACCCCCTTATGGGCACCGATCACCTTGAGATCATAATCATCCATGATGCCGACATGGTCGACAGATTCGCCCTCCCAATCAGCGATAATCGCACCCTGGGCTCCGGGGACACGCTCGACCAAGTGCCTTCAGCAGAGTCTTGAAAGGCATGACTTAAGCGACCTCTTTCATGCACACAGAGACGAGCTTGGACATTCCAGGCTCCTCCATGGTGATGCCATAGAGGTTGTCGGCAATTTCCATCGTCCGCTTATTGTGGGTGATGATAATAAATTGTGACGTCTTGGCCATGGTCGCAACAATATCGTTGAAACGCCCGATATTGGCATCGTCGAGTGGGGCATCCACCTCATCGAGCAGGCAGAAGGGAGACGGCTTGATCTGGAAGATGGAGAAGATCATGGCAACGGCCGTCAAAGCTTTTTCACCACCGGAGAGCAAGGTCACATTCTGCAACTTTTTGCCGGGCGGCTGTGCAACCACCTCGATCCCTGTCTCCAGGAGATCATTTTCATCGGTCAGGATCAGTTCGGCCTGACCTCCGTTGAAGAGCTGCGGGAAGAGCTCCCGGAAACGCTCATTGACCAGGTCAAAGGTTTCCCGGAAACGCTTGCGGGTGGTGCGGTTGATCTTGGCAATCGCCGACTGCAAGCCTTCCAGAGAGGTCTGCAAATCCTCCTGCTGTCCGCTCAGGAAGGTGTAGCGCTCTTCGAGCTCCTGGAACTCGTCGATGGCCATCAGGTTGACCTCGCCAATATCATCGATACGTCTCTGCAGATAATCACGGCGCGTTACGGCCCCGGCTTCGTCAAACTCAGCATCGAACCTGCCGACCACCTCGGGATCCGTCAGGTCAATCCGGAAGCGCTCAAGAAAAGCCTGCTGCATATGCTCGATCTCAAGCTGCAGCTCACGACTCTGCATTTGCCGCGAGGTCAAGTCTTCACGCAACTCCTGGGCTCTGGAACGCAGTTGTTTGAGTTCTGCTTCGCGGCGTTCGATATCCTGACGACTCTCCTCAAAGCGCTCCCGCAACCCGGCAAGTGAACCCTCCTGCTCAACACGTTTACGATAGAGGACCTCCATCTCGACTTTCAGCTCCTCAGCTTCACTGCGCAGGGCCGCTTGTTTCTCAACAGCTTCAACGGCGTCCTGTTTAAGAGCAACCTGTCTCTGGCTCAACTCCTCTCGCAACCGGCCGAGGCGTTCAAGGGCTTGCCGACTGCTCTCTTCGCGTTCACGCAGACTTGCCAGACTCACCTTCAGGGTTGTTACCCCCTGACGCGCCTCATTGCCCTGCTCCCGCAAGGTCTGGAGCTCCTCCTGCAGACGTGCCACCAGCGCTTCCAACTCACGCTTCTCTCCTTCGCTCGAAGCGCGTGTGTCCGTTGATAGCCGCAAAGTCTGCTGCAGGGTCTCGTGTTCTTCGTGGAGCTGCTCCTCCTCGAGGCTGAGGACTTCGATGCGCTCCTGGAGCCGGGCATCTTCCTGCTGTAACCCGTCAAGATCTTTACGGCTGTCAACCACACGGATTTCCTGCTGGTGCAGTTCCTGCTCGGTGCGACGCAACGAGACTCTCCGTCGCCTGGGCTTCATCGCGCAGGGTCTCGCGCCGTTGGTTCAGTGAGGTCACCTCGGCATCGAGAGTTTTGACCTGCTTCTGCAGCTCCTTCATCTCGCGTTTCTTGTGCAGCAGACCTTGGTCCAGGGCCTGGCGTCCGCCGCCTGTCACCTCGCCGCGGTGAGTCAGAAGGTTGCCATCCTCGGTAACCAGGGTGACACCAAAGGGTAACTTCTGAGTAAAATAATCAGCCAGGTCATCAACCAGGTAAACCCCGGAGATCAATCGGGACACAGCCTCCTGGAAACCGCTACGGCCCTTCAGCAGCCCAACAAGTGCGGTCCCGCCGGAAATCGCCGGCGCATCGGCGAGCGGGGCTTTCCGGCAGCAGGAAGGTACAACGGCCTTCATTGTCTCTCAGGTAGGCCAGCGCCTCCCTGAGCGCTCTCCAGGTTGTCGGGCAGCAGGGCCTGTACACGCTCGCCGAGGACAGCCTCGATCGCCGCTTCGTAACGGGCCGGGACATCGAGGATATCGGCGACCAGCCCTTCATTCGGGCCTTGTGCTGCGCTTCAGAGAGCAGCGCCTTGACACCGCGGCCGTAGCCTTCCAGGTTGCGCTCGAGTTGCTGTAGAGATTCAAGTCGGGAGCGTTGACGGCTGAGCTCTTCGCGACGTTGCAGCAGTTCATTTTCGACCTGTTCAACCTGCTCCTTGAGATGAACCTGACGATCCTGCAGCTGTTGACGCAGGGCAACCAGATCGCCACGCTCTTTTTCAATGGTTTGCAAGAGTGTCTGCCAGGCTGCTGCTGTTATTTTGCAGGCGTTCAAGCTGGCCGGTCACCGCAACGGCCTCCTGGCGGTTGCGTTCACTCAGATCGGCCAGAACAGCAAGACGCCGGTCGGCCTCCTCCTGCTGGCTGCTCATGCGGGTCAATTCGGCGAGCAGATGATAAAGCTTCTGCCGTGCCTGCTCCAGCTGGCGGCCGAGGCTTTCTTCCTGCTCCGTCAAGTCAAGCAGGACGTCCTCGCTCGCGACCAGGCGGGCCTCTTCCTCGGCAAAAACACGGCTCTGGTCCTGCTGGCTCTGCGT
Organism: uncultured delta proteobacterium; assembly: GCA_963769955.1. Taxonomy (GTDB): domain Bacteria; phylum Desulfobacterota; class Desulfuromonadia; order Desulfuromonadales; family BM103; genus M0040. The sequence goes on along the minus strand of CAVYNW010000009.1, from coordinate 23,246 downwards.
GCAAAGCCTCCTCTTCCTGCACGGATGTTGCAAAGCGCCGGTCGCTATCGGCCAGCTCGACAGCAATCTTTTCCTGCTGACGATCGAGAGACTCGATCTCTTTCGCTCCGAACTCCAGACGGCTTTCTATGCGCTGGATTTCAGCCGGTCAGGTGAAAGACGCCGGTCTGCCCCTGGGTCGCTTCCTTATCACGCTCGGCATGTTGTCAGTCGTGCCTGCTCAAGATCAAGCTCCGCCTGCTCGAGTCGCCGGCTTGCGTTATCGACCTGCCCGGTCTGCTCATCAGCCGAGCTGCTGATCTGCCTGAGCCCTTTCACTCAGCTCCGCATGTTGGCGCAAACCAAATTGCAGCTCCAGTTCACGCAACTCTTCGCGAAACTCACGGAAACGTTGTGCCCGCTGAGCCTGTCGTTTCAGGCTGTTCATTTGCCGCCTGACCTCGCTGACGATGTCACCGAGGCGCAGCAGGTTCTGGCGAGTTGCGTCTATTTTACGCAGGGCGGACTTTTTACGGGCCTTGAACTTGGTGACACCGGCGGCCTCTTCGATCAAGCTGCGGCGATCTTCGGGCTTGGCATTGATAATCATACCGATCTTGCCCTGCTCAATGATCGAATAGGCGCGGTTGCCCACGCCCGTATCCATGAAAAGTTCGGTAATATCGAGGAGACGGCAGGAGGATTTGTTCAGCAGATATTCACTCTCGCCGTTGCGGTAGAGCCGCCGGGTGATCTGAATCTCGGAATATTCGCGGAAAGCGGCGGGCGCCAAGCCGGCCGAATTATCCATAATCAGGCTCACTTCGGCCATGCCGAGAGGCTTGCGATTTTCGCTGCCGCCGAAAATAACATCTTCCATCATTTTGCCGCGCAGGTAACGGGCATTCTGCTCGCCCATGACCCAGCGAATCGCGTCAACAACATTACTCTTGCCGCAGCCGTTCGGACCGACAATCGAGGTAATGCCATCATCGAAATCAAGAACGGTACGCTCGACAAACGACTTAAACCCAGTAATTTCGATACGTTTTATTTTCATTGGGGAGTCGGTACTGAAAGAGCGGCTGAACCGCCCTGACCCTATAACAAACTGTTCAATTGATCGTGCCCGGGAAGCATTAACGATCGGGCAGTCATTAGCCGGAGATGTTAGCAAGCTATGGCAGCGGAGTAAAGGAGATTTAATACCTGCTGCACCTGCTTTTCCCCCACCACGCAGAGCAGCCTCGCAAACCCGCAGCAACTATGTTAAGAAGTGTTTATGACTCAATGGCAAATCAATCTACGCGAAGCAAACCTCTCCCTGCTATGAAGCCCTGGCACTGAGGGTTCCGCGGCACCCACCGCCTTCTTGCGTCAACTCTGCAAAAAGCAGAGGGTCAGCGTTAACGGAGTCGTCGCCGACGCCGGCAGCCTCACCCGGAGCGGCGAGACGGTTGCCGTCAAAGACTCACAGCGCTGGCTTGACTGCATCGACAAACTCCCGGTAAAACCGCAGCAGATCCTCTACGAAGACGCAGAATGTCATGGTGCTCAACAAACCTGCAGGTCTGGCAATCCATCGCGCTGTGGGCCACACAGACAACCTCCTGCATCGCGTTCAGGATTTTTTATCCCTGCGCAAAGAAACCTTCCAGGTGTCGCCCGTTCATCGCCTCGACATAGGCACGTCAGGCGCGGTCCTGTTTGGCAAAGGTCGCGCGGCGATCAGCCAGCTCGGCAAGAAGATGATAGAGGGCCAGTTCAGCAAGAGCTACCTGGCGCTGGTCAGCGGCAGAGCTCACCGCTCCAGGGGAAATTGATTGTGAGGTCCCCGCCAAAGGCAAAAGTAAAGTGGCGTTGACCAGGTACAAGCCAATTGCCTCTTCAGGCAATTACACTCTGCTGGAGACTGGAGCTGATAACCGGTCGTCACCACCAGATAAGATATCAACTGGCGGTTGCGGGCCATCCCATTGTTGGAGACACCCGCTATCGGGGGGAGCCCATGAATGGAGCTTAACCGTCCCTTTCTGCATTGTCATCAGCTGACCTTTCCCCGTTCACATGACGAGCAAACCATAACCGTCAAGGCACCATTGCCTGAAGACTTGACGAGCCTGCTGCTGACCTTGCAGTTTTCATCGGCCGACCTTCATCTTGTGATTCATCATGAGTTCACGGGAGGCTATGCAAAAAAGAACGATAAATTCCGCCACAGGGTTATAAATACAGTTATAATTGGTTCAGCCTGTCCCTTTCAACCTGATCATCAGGAACTCGACACGGGCAGCCTGTCGAGCAATCAGGGCTGAAACGAAAAGCTGGAATTTGAGACCAGATTTTGGCCGGCCTGCGAGTAACAGCTGCAGATACAGGTCGAAAGAAGCTGAGACATGGGCCGAACAGGCCAATTTACAGCCATTTTATTGGACGTCCGATGGGCTGCCAGATTCAATTTCAATACTCAACAACAGAGTTCCTCACCCAAATGTCCTCAAACAATCTACAGAGAAGAAGAGCACTGACATCAACGAACGGCAGCACGGACGGCGATTTTTTATTCCATTTTCTCCTGCTTTGGATTTACTTCTCCGACACCCTGCTGGCGGTGTTCTTCAGCGACCCGACCCAATTGACACAGGCACAAACCGTAAAGGGTGGGCTGTTCGTGGTGGTAACGGCAGCCCTGCTCTACCTCTACCTGTCACACTGCCTGCAGAAGACTGCGCGACAACGAAGAAGAGCTCGAGGCGAACGGGACAAAATCCAACAGGACATGCGGGAGCACATTCATCAACTCAACACCCTCTTCGACTCAATGAACGCGGTCATCTATGTCGCCGACCTGGAAACCTACGAACTGATTTACGTCAACCGCTTTGCCGTAGACGTTTTTGGGCCTGACTGGCAAAAGCGCAAGTGCTATGACTACCTGCAGGTCGACAAGGATCAACCTTGTGAATTCTGCACCAATCCACAACTCCTCAAAGATGGACAACCTGGTGATCCGGTGGTGTGGGAGTTTTTCAACCCAAAGACCAGCGTTGGTATGAATGCTTTGACAAGGCCATTCGCTGGACCGATGGTCGGCTGGTTCGTCTCGAAGTCGCCCAGGATATAACCGAACGCAAGGAGATGGAAAAGATCAAGGAGGATCTCCTCTCGGCGATGAGTCATGAAATGCGCACCCCGCTGACAGCCATCAGTGGCTTTGCCGAACTCCTGGAAGGGGAAGAGGCAGTTCCGGAGCAGCACAGGCGCCACATCAGTATCATCTGCCCAGGAAGCAGAGAAACTTACGGAACTGATCAACAGGTTTCTTGATATCAAGCGACTCAAAACAGACCGGGCTCGGGTTGATTACCAATACCTGCCTGTTCGGGAGCTGTTGGAAAAAGTGCAAACCAACGCCCGGGACTGTAAAAAGCACCACATTATCAAGGTCAGCTGCAAGACAGACTCGAAGATCTATGGCAACCGCAAGGAACTGTCCCAGGTCTTCACACAACTCCTGGAGAATGCCTGTCGTTACTCGCCCCGGGGAGGCAACATCGAACTGACGGCACAAAACGATGAGCAAGGGGTTTCCATCCGTGTCACAGACCAGGGTATTGGTATTCCAGAACATGAGCTGAAATCCATATTCTCGCCCTTTCACAGGCTCGACACAGGTGATACGCGCACAACAGGCGGAGTCGGCCTCGGGCTATGTCTGGCGAAGGAGATCATCATTCTACATGGCGGCACGATCAAGGTCACAAGCAGCCTCGGCGAAGGGAGCACCTTTACTGTTCTACTGCCTCGCGTCACGGAACGGGAGAGCCGGCAGGAGACACCGAAGACGATCGCTGAACGCTCATGACAGAAACACACTCACAACCTCCACAACGCAAAAGGCTGCTGTTTTTCAGCCTGCTGACCGCCGTTATCCTTATAGCGATCTCAACCGGCTATTTCCTTTTCACCTTTGATCTCAACGATTACCGGAATAATGCCGAGCAGAGACTCTCGTCCCTGCTGAACTTGCCAGTGACCCTGGGCAAGATCAGATACAATCTGCATGATGCCGACCTGGCCTTCAATATCGACGGATTGCAGCTAGGGGATGACAGTTCGAACCTGCAGGTCAAGGCAAAACAGGTTGTTGTCAACCTGCATTGGCTGGGACTCCTTGAACGAGAGTTCAAATTTAGCCAAAATCAGCCTGATCCAGCCGCAAATTCTCATCAAAAAGGCCATGGGGAAAGCTCCCGGAGACAGCGATCGTTCCCGGCAAGCGTCGCCAGGTCTCGATCAGGAGTTGTTACAGATCTTCAACATTGCCGCTCTTGATGATTATCGACGGCCGACTGGTGATCGAATCAACAGAGAGCGGACAGCCGCTGCAACGTATCGAATTCAACGAATTCGCTGCCGTGATCACCGGCCTTCGGATCAACAATACTGGCCATTTTGAGCTCAAAGGACAGCTGAAGCTCCCCAGCCAAAAGCATCACAAGCCTCTGCCAGATACAGGGTAATGGCGGTTTGCGGCTTGACGACAACCAGAAACTGGAGCCATATTTCAACGTCAACCTGGACGCAAAAGACCTTGACCTCGCAAGCCTCAGAGAGGACTTTGCCCGCCAGGCAGATAAAGACATGGTCCAGGGAAAAGCTGATTTACAGCTGCATGTAGCGGGAGCGCCAAGCGAGGAGATTGATTTTCAGTTCAACCTTTCTTCAGAGAGTATCGCCCTGCGCCCCAATACCGATTATACGCACCCGATCACCCTGAAAAAGCTCTCTGGCCACGGGTCGACTGCAGCTGTCAAAACGAGCAGCCCGGCATCGACAACCTTGCCTTACAGGTCGATGAATCCAGCCTGGCCGGGGAAAATCAAATGGCTGCCGAAGTCAAAACCCTTCTCTGCAACGCTAACAATCCTTGACAGCGACCTGCCTGTTAACGCTATCAAACGATGGCTTCCCTGATCGTCAGCAAAGCTGGCAACAGCTGCGGTCAGCACCTTAAAGATCAAGGCTCCCTGCATGTCGAGAAGGCACGCCTGACCCTCCGGGACGAGCCCGAAACAGGTCAAAGTTGGCAGCTCGAGGCATTTCAAAGGGGAGCTGCTGAAGATCGGCTGGGTCATGGAGAATGGTCCCGATGCGGAGTTAGTGTCTCTGCCCTTCGATATCAACGGTGACAACTGGCAGATCGTTAATGCCACAGGAACGCTCGGCTCACTGCAACTGGCCGTTGCCAGGGGCTGGTGAAATCAACGGAGGCAAGCCGGTTCTAGCAACACTGGATATGAGTGGAAGGATCGAAACTGAAGCCTTTCTGGAAGAGTGGCAACTCCGGCAGGAGCCTGCTGCAGACAAAGGGCGACATTGCCGTCAACGCTCACCTTGAAGGGCCCCTGGACCAACTCACTCTGGATTTGCAGGCGGACTTGTCACAACTCAACATAAGACACTCCTCAGGGCTTGAGTTCTCCCCCGGAGCAACAGACCAGCTGGCCCTGCACAGCACCATAACGCCACAGAGAATAAGCCTTGATCACGGGTCAATCAAATGGTCGGCCCTCAAAGGGCATGTTTCCGGCAGCTACCTGCCAGAGGATCCTGACAGTCTCACCTTTGACGCGCTCATGACCCTTGATGAACTGTCCAGCGTGACCGATACCCTGCCGCTTTTGAAAAAGCTGCAACTGCGTGGTCAGGCCGACCTGAGCATCAGCCAACGAGGCAGGCTGAAAGAGAATCTCCCCGAAATGACTCTGACCCTGCGTGAGGCTGGTTTGCATGCGACGAGATTCATTGCCGACTTAAACCATATCAACGGTCGCATCAGACTCACCGAAACGGGCATGATCGCGAAAGATCTCCAGGTGCACATTGGCCAGTCCCCTCTCACCGTGCAGGCACAAGTCCCCGACTTCAGTAAGCCACGCCTGCTTCTCGATGCCAAAGCAAGCTCAATTCATGCCAACGACCTGGTTTTCAAATCTGAGAATGCGCTGCTGCGTGACGTCGACGGTCACCTGGAGATCGACCGGGACGGGCTTACTTTCGCACCGGTTGATGTTCGTCTGGATGGGGGGACGAATGCATCGGTACAAGGAACAATCTCGTTCCATCCGCCTTATGATGTACTGCTCGACATAACCTCGGAGTTTGCCAGGGTTGGAGAGATCGTTGCTTTGTGGACAGACCACGCAAACAAACCAAAGCAAGCGCATATGTGTAAAAGCCAAGGGCACTCGAGCAAAGAACACTGTGACGATCAATGCTCATGCGAAAAACGGCAACTTATATGGCATGAACTTTCATGACGCAACGCGCAACCATCACACCCTCGCGGGAACGCCTGATCATCCACCCTCTCCACTTCTCGGTTGGAGAAGGCTACTGCAATGCCCAGGTCATCACCGAATTTGCAACCGATGAGCAACCATCCAGGTTGCAGGTTTCCGGACATGCAGAAGACGTGGATGCGCTGGAGGTCTACCGGGAGTTGCTTAATCAAAAGAATATCGTGCGCGGCAAGCTTCGCGGAGACTTTTACATTAACGGTGAGATCGGCGCAAACTACCTTCCCTCGTCCTTCGGTAATTTCAACATCCAGGTCAAGGACGGCGTCCTGCATGAATTTCAGCTTCTGAGCAAGATCTTTTCCCTGCTGAATGTCTCGCAGCTGTTCGCCTTGGAACTTCCCGACATGGACCGTGATGGTATGCCGTTCAACAAACTGACAGCCCACTTTAATCTGGACAAAGGTGTTCTCAGCAGCGCAGGATTTGAAAATAGAGAGCGACGCGATGAACCAATCCTACCTGGGAGAGCTGAACCTGGTGAACAAGACGGCCGATTTTTCCGTCGCAATTCATCCTCTCGGCACGGTAGACAAGATCGTCTCACACGTGCCGATCGCCGGATGGCTGCTCACCGGTGAGGACAAGGCGCTACTGACCGCACACTTTTCGGTAAAAGGAAAGATTGGTGATTATACGATCAACGCCATGCCCCTCGAAACGCTGACTGAGCCGACCATCGGCCTGTTACGGCGCACGCTGGGATTACCCTTCAAGCTGTTCGAAGATCCTCAGATCCTCTGGGGAGGGGATGCAAGCAGCGAAGTGAAGGAAGAAAACTGATTCAGCCCTTTGTGCCAACATGTACGGCAGCAATGCCACCGGTCAGATCGTGGACCTTGACATCGCTAAAGCCCGCCTCCTGCATCATCGCCTTGAAACTCTCGCGATCAGGAAACTCCATGACGGAATCAGGAAGATACTGGTAGGCGCTGCGCTGGGAGATCAAACCGCCCAGCCAGGGGAGCACGCGGAGAAAGTAGAAGTGATAAACAGCACGGAAGAAGCTATTCAGTGGTGTAGCAAATTCCAGGATCACCGCTCGGCCGCCAGGCTTGAGAACACGAACCATCTCACTGAGCCCCTTCTGACGGTCGACAACATTACGAATACCGAAAGCGATGGTAATGCCGTCGAAAATCGCATCCGGATGAGGCATTGATTCACAGGGAGCATTGACCAGCAGGATACGATCGCGGTAAGGGGACTGTCCAACCTTGTCCTTGCCCAGCACAAGCATCCCCTGGGTAAAATCGGAGCCGACAATCTTGACCGAAGAATCAGTCTGGCGCCCAATCTCCAGGGCAACGTCACCCGTTCCGGTGGCAATATCCAGAACCATGCCACCTTCAGGCACAGCAAGCTGACGGACAGCAAAACGCCGCCAGCGCCTATCGATCCCCAACGACAGGAGTCGGTTCAGGAGATCATAGCGTGGGGCGATCCGGTCGAACATGTCGCGGATACCGCGACCTTTATCAGTAAGTTTAGCCATTTGCCTTTATGCCTCATTAATAGGAAACGCCGATTTTGTAACATGGTGACCGTAGCTTATGTCAGTAAAAATGTCAGACCCCGGGCAAAGAGATCGGAGTGAAAACAAAGCTTATTGCTGTTCTCCGGGCAGGCAAGGGACAATCGATAAATCATCAAGTCGATAGCCAGCAGTTTGTCTCTTTCCTTTTTCATAAAGATCAACAATAATGCTTTCGCAAAAGCATCAATTTGGCTCTCAGCAAATCCCGTCAAATGCAAGGAGCTTTTATTGACTGAAGAAACACGCCGCATACTGCCTTTCGCAAGCCTGGTTCTGGCGATGTTTCTCTGGGCCAGTTCGTTTGTAGCTCTCAAACTGGCTTTCCGCGGGTTTCAGCCGATGCAGGTCATTTTCGGGCGAATGCTTATCGCCAGCCTCTGTTTTACGGTTTTCATCCCCTCTTTCCGTAAGCTCAACTGGCGGCGAAGAGATTTTAAATACCTCCTGATCATGGCCGTCTGCGAACCCTGCCTGTATTTTATTTTCGAAGCCAAGGCCCTGCAACTGACCAGCGCGTCTCAGGCCGGCATGATCACGGCCATGCTGCCCTTGCTTATCGCAATCCTTGCCTGGGCCGCTCTCAAAGAGCAGATGTCCAGACAAACACTGGCCGGATTCTGCCTGGCGATTCTTGGCGCCTGCTGGTTGGGATTGGCCGGTGAAGCAAACAACAACGCACCCAACCCTCTGCTCGGCAATGTCTGCGAATTGCTGGCAATGGTTTGCGCCGCTGGCTATACCGTCTCACTGAAACATTTGACCAGCAACTACCCCCCCTTGTTCCTGACAGCGTTCCAGGCCTTTGTCGGCAGCATGTTTTTCTTTCCCTTTCTGCTCCTGCCCGACATTGGCTTTCCCGGCCACTGGAGCCTGGAGCCTTCTCTGGCAGTTCTCTACCTCGGAACCTTCATCACTTTCGGCGCCTACGCTTGTTATAACTTCAGCGTCAGTCGCATCCCGGCAAGCCAGGCCGCCGGTTTTGTCAACCTGATCCCGGTTTTCAGTGTGCTGCTCGGCATGCTGATCCTCGGCGAAAGCCTCAACATAACGCAATGGTTTGCCTGCGGCCTGGTTTTCAGTGGTGTCTGGCTGAGCAGCAGACGCAAACGGCCTCTCCAGGTTAAAGCTGAGACCTGATATATGTGGGGCGATTGACACGGGGCACTGGCAGTCTATCGGAACAGACTGCTAGAAGGGTGTGCGGGAGAAGTGCCTTTTGCTGGCATCCTGAAGTTTTGCGACCGCCTGAAAAGATTCCTTGAGAAGGTCCTGTTCGGTCTTACTTAAAAGATGGGGGTCGAGAAAATGTGAGGGCGTTTGCCCCGCTTCGATCAGGCTGATCTCATGGCGTAAGCGAAGAAATATCAAGCGCTTCAAAGGCGGCCCTGATGTGTTCCGCTGTTTCCACGGCAAAGACATTTTCTTCGACCAGAGCCTGCAGCCTGTCCATCGTTGAAATCGCCTGTACGCCCTTTTCCAGGGCAAACATTCTGACACAATCGACGATGTAGACACAGCCACCGTACTTGACAGAGAGGAGTCCTGTGTTGTCGCCTTCCTTTTCCAGTTGAAAACGGCCCAGGAGACCGAGCGGAACCTTGTAGCGCAGATCAAGGGTCATCATGTGGTAGAGAAAGCCCTGGTGAACTTCAATCCCTTTGGCGACGATGTCACGCAGGTCATGGGCCAACTCCAGGTCCCCGAATAAAGGCATGAAATCAAAAAATATCGAGGAATTCCTCACATGCGTAGGTTCCGGATCAAGCAGCCAGCTGCTGATCCGTGTTTGCCAGTCACTCAAACGCCCTCGCCACTCCTGGTTGCGCACCATGACACCACCATCACAGATCGGATAGCCAACCTCGGCCAGTGCGCGGTTAAGTATTTCGCTGAAGGGGATAAAGAATGCATCGACTTCCGTCTGCCGGGCATCGGCAAAATCTTCAAAAATAAAACCATTGTCCTGATCAGGATGTAACAACATCTCCTTGCGGCCGGCACTGCCCATAATCAGGAAGCAGTAACGGATATCAGGAGGCGTCTTTCCCGCAGCGGCCATCTCGTCAAGACACAGCTGGAAGGTACGACGGATAATTGCGTGATGAATGTGCGACAGGATCTCCATGACTTCAGGAGTACTGCGCGTTTCAGAGAGCAGCGCACGGGCGACACGCACCATCTCCTTATGTATTGATGCGAGCCCCTCAAGGCTTGCCTCTTCCTTGATGTTGCCCAAGAGCAGAAGCGCTTTCTGGGAGCGGTAACGCAACAGATCCCCGGGAGTGATCACTCCGACCAACTGTTTCCGATCGACAATAGGCAGGTAATTCAAAGCGTGACGGGTCATGTATGCCATGGCTTCATACATGTAGGTTTCAGGAGCCATCGTCCTGGGCTTGACACGCATGATGTCCTTGACCTTCAGCAGCTCTGCATCGACATTTTCAGGCGCAAGGACCTTGGCGACAAGGTCATTGCCTGTCATGATGCCCACCGGTTCATTCTCAGAATTAACGACAACCAGGAAACTGACGTTATGCTCGGTTAATTGCCGGGCAACTGTTCGCACAGATGCTTGCGGAGAACAAGTCAACGCCGGCGATGGTCATGATCTCAGAAAGCCTTTTTTTAAAGGGAAAGGCCTCCATCTGGTTCAGGGCTGAGCCAGAGTGTTCCGTAACAATTTCCGAGTAGAGTTTACGAACCCGGGAGAGGACGGCACTGGTAAAAAAGGTCACCAGTTGCGGATTGTCTTTTTGCAGGCGATGAAGTATTTCGGCAGGGATGAGATAACAAACCGTCGGATTAACAGTCCGGGCGCCTCCGGAATACGGCTCACCGGTAAAAATCGGCGTGCCGCCGAAGAACTGTCCCTCTTTGCGATAGTCAACCACCATGTCGATCCCGCCCGGCGAAACCAGGGTGATCGAAATCAAGCCTTCCTTAACAACGTACAGGTAACCAGTAGGGGAATCAGCCTGCTTGAAAATATCGTGATTAGCCGGATATTTTTTCAGGATTGCCGCCTCTTGTAATTCCTTAAAAACAGATTCGGGGAGATGCCCGAAAGGTTCTGTTTCCTGTAATCGTTTAATCAGAGGCATAGGATAAAACACGCAGTTGCAGAGAGGTGGGTTAACATCTGAAGATTAATTTATCATCAATCGCACAGAGAGAGCAATCCCTTTAGAGAAGTCAGATTACTGCCCGCGGTAATGAGACGTGCGGAAGCATAGACTTGCAGCATGGAGGAGTCGGTCAGGTCAGGTTACGGGGCACATAAGGAGAATGCCAACCCAACTTGGAGGAGATGATGCCGCAGGTATCGAACATGGGGCTGATAATCTGACTGTCAATAACATCCTGAGGGAGACGATATTCGGGCCCGACGACACAGAGAACACCATGGAGTTTGCCGCCACTGCCAAAGAGCGGTGCGGCCACACTGGCAATGCCTTCTCCCAGCGCACCAGAATCCTGAGCATATCCCTGACGACAAATATTGGTATATTGACTGGGAACTGCTGTATTCCCTTGAACAGGTTGTACGCTCTGGCCATTTTTCATCGCCAGAATCACCTGACCAGCGGCAGTTGTTTCAAGGGGGAAGCGCTTACCAATCAGAGACACAATCTTAACCTTCTGAGTGGTATCAACCATATCCAGGAAAAGCACTTCCTTACGACGCCGCACGGCGACATAGACAGCCTCATTACATCCCCGGGCCAGGCGTTCGACAACGGGTCGTGCATGTCTCAATAGCCCCATACGGGAAAGGAACTTCTGGCCAATTTCATAGGCAGAAAGGCCCAGTCGGTATTTACCTGACTGTTCCTCACGTTCAACATAACCACGGTTCTCAAAAGTTGCCAGCAAACGAAAAACGCTCGTCTTGTTCATGGCAAGTTTTTCACTCAACTGACTGATGCGGACATCATCATCAATTTCACTGAGCGCTTCCAGAACATCGAGAGCGTTTTCAACCGCCTGTATTGAATAGGATTCCTTATCTCTTGAGGGCACCGGTAGCTCCTTATGGAATCGAAAAAAAGCATAAGTACAAACATGACATACAAAATAATACGCTGTTTTATTATTGTCAACAGTTTGCTGATAAAAAGTTTGCAAAATAACCATTTTTACGATTGTAGAAAATCCCATTTATTGGGTTTTTACACTCCAGATACAACTTATTTTTAGGGAAATTACAGCAACCTGAGGGCTACAAAGATATGCAACCATGAATTATAAAAATACTGTTTTAAATTTAGGCTAGATAACTCGAGAATGAGCGCTATAGTGTCAACAGGACTATGCCAATCAGTCGGTCGATTATCGGTTGATCGGCAGCGAAGAATGGAGAAATCTGGCAGCTGACGAGGATGAACCCAACGATGTTCGGCAACGCTCAATATCTTGTATGGCCATTTGAGAGAAGTCGGCAAGAATAAGCAAGGATCAGCACAGGCCCCCAGTCGTAACGATGAAAGACCACCTCAAAAATCTCCAGAACCTGAACTTCAACCGCCAAGCTCTTCACGGATTTCACGGCATAGCGCCTCTTCCGGACCCTCTCCTGGATCAACTTTTCCGCCGGGGAACTCCCATAAACCGGCATGAAGCTTGTCATCCGGCCGTCGTGTGATAAGGACTTTTTCTCCGTCGAAAATAACAGCCGCAGTCACCAGAAATGGCATTTCAGGATATATGATTTAGATCATCTGCTCACGATAGCAGAAATGAGGCTGAAAAACTATCGGCGATGGTCTCTGTCTTAAATTCTTTTCATGACAGAAAATAACTGTCCTCAATTCCTTGCCGCAAGGCAGATGATCATGATAATTTGTCGTGATTTTCTTCTGCAATACAATTACCCACCAACCTCAGGAGGACACCGTGTCGGTTCATGAAATAAAACATCCACTGGTACGTCACAAGCTGGGTCTTATGCGCGCAGACGGCATCAGCACCAAGGAGTTTCGCGAACTGGCCTCAGAGGTTGCCCGGCTATTGACCTACGAAGCAACCAACGACCTGGAAACAGAAAAAGAAACCATCAACGGCTGGGCCGGACCGGTGACCGTTGACAGCATTAAGGGCAAAAAGATCACGGTTGTACCGATTCTGCGTGCCGGTCTCGGCATGATGGACGGTGTTCTCGACCTGATTCCAAGTGCCCGTGTCAGCGTTGTCGGCCTTTACCGCAACGAGGAGACACTTGAGCCGATCGCCTATTACCAGAAATTCACCCGCCAGATCGAAGATCGCACTGCCATGATCCTCGACCCGATGCTGGCGACCGGCGGCAGCCTGATCGCCACTATCGACATGCTCAAAGAAGCCGGCTGCAAGAAGATCAAGGGGCTCTTTCTGGTGGCGGCTCCGGAAGGGATCGCCAACCTGCAGGAGAAACATCCCGATGTCGACATCTATGTAGCGGCAATCGACGAGAAATTGAACGAAATCGGCTATATCATTCCGGGCCTCGGTGATGCCGGCGACAAGATTTTCGGCACCAAATAACCACTACGGAGGGACACAATGCCTGACATCCAGCAGAACACTCGCTACAGCCTCAAACCGAAAGAGATGCTCGTTGGCGCCCAGATGCTCTTTGTCGCTTTCGGCGCGCTGGTCCTGGTCCCTTTATTGACCGGACTGAACGCCAATGTTGCCCTCTTTACGGCCGGCGCAGGGACCCTCTTGTTTCAAGTCATAACCAGAGGCAAGGTTCCTGTTTTCCTTGCCTCAAGCTTTGCCTTCATCGCGCCGATCATCTACGGTGTTCAGCAATGGGGCATCCCCGGCACCATGTGCGGACTGCTCGCTGCAGGCCTCCTCTACGTCATCATCAGCTTCAGCATCCGCATCTTCGGCTCTGACATTCTGCATCGCGTCTTGCCGCCGATCGTTACCGGCCCGGTCATCATGGTCATCGGCCTGGTCCTGGCTCCTGTCGCAGTACACATGGCTTCTGGCCGCACCGGGGATGGCTCGGCATGGCTGGTTCCGGAGCCGACAGCACTTATTATTGCCGGAGTCGCACTGGTGGTCACAATCCTGGTCTCCCTGCTCGGCAAAGGCCTGTTTCGGCTGATCCCCATCCTCTGTGGTATTGCCTGCCGGATACCTGGCAGCGTTGATACTTGATGCTTCGGGAACCTCGGCTTCAATCCAGGCAAGCTTTGATCCCGGGGCACTGCAGAACTGGACCGGCCCCACCCTGATCTCGATGCAGAAGGTTTTTGCTGCTCCATGGCTGGCAATGCCCGATTTCACCCTGCCTGTCTGGAATCTGGAGGCCATCTTCTTTATCGTACCGGTCGCCATTGCCCCGGCCATTGAACACTTTGGCGACGTTCTCGCCATCGGCAGCATCACCGGCAAGGATTATGTAGAGGATCCGGGGATCGACAAGACGATGCTTGGCGACGGTCTCGCCACCAGCCTGGCAGCGATGCTCGGCGGCCCACCCAACACCACCTATTCAGAAGTCTCCGGAGCTGTCGCCCTGACCCGCTCTTTCAACCCCGGAGTCATGACCTGGGCTGCAATTACAGCCATTCTGCTTGCTTTCGTCGGCAAGCTTGGAGGCTTCCTGAACACTATCCCGGTGCCGGTTATGGGCGGCATCATGGTTTTGCTTTTCGGTGCGATCGCCGTCATTGGCATTAACACCCTGGTCAGAGCCGGCACAGACCTCATGCAGCCACGCAACCTGACGATCGTTGCAGTGATCCTGGTCTTCGGTATCGGCGGCATGAACTTCGACCTCACCGTCGTTAAACTTGGCGGTATCGGACTGGCCGGAATTGTCGGAGTCGTACTCAACCTGATTCTGCCACAGGCAAGAAAGTAAAAGAACCTTGACGCTGCGCTGGGCATGTTTTACTCGCTGTATGCTAGTGCCCCGTGCGGTTAATTCATACCTTCAATTTTCGGCGCTTTTGCCCCCTGACTGCGTTACGATTCCTCGGTTTAAGCCTGGCTAGACCTACGTCATCGTGCCTTGCCAGGAACCAAAATCACGCGCAATTTGTGCGGCGAACTAGCCGCACGGGACACTAGTGGCAATTGTCAGAGGGATGGCTCTCTAACAGTCGGCATCAAGCTCTCAGCAAAAACCTTCTCGAGTCATCGCCGGATCAAAGAGCCGACAAGGATTTCAACCTTCCGTTCAAACTCTTGCAGAGTTCCGTCATTGAGAATCTTGCCATCCCAGTCAGCGTAATCATCCAGTGACGTTTCGCTGGCATGGTTATTCGCACCATCGAAGCCGGGACGTTCAATTTTGACGATGAGGCCGCCATGCTCCTTGATAACCTTCAATTCGTTCATAAAACGCACGTCGTCGACCAGCACGTAGATCTGCTCGACATCATACTCCGATATTTTGCGCCCCCAGGCTTTGGTCCAGTAATCAGGGTCCTGAGCTCTTCGATACTCGGTTCCCCACCATTGCAGGATACGTCTCACGGTCACCGCAGTCCGGCCGGAACGATCCTGAATCTCCTGATGCTCCGAAATAAAATGCGCCCACCTGGAACACTCCTCCAAGGCTTTTTGCTCATCGACGTAAAAAATCCGGACCTTGTCATCCTGGCAGCCGTAAACCAGGGGCACCGACTCCTCTGCATCAATAGCCCGCAGAAAAGCCTCCACTTCATCTCTCAGGACCATCGCCATAGGGATAATCCTGCATTCTTTATCAAGCAAAGGCTGCAGATGCTTTGCTGCCGTGGTTTTTCCTGTCGCCGCTTTACCGGCAAAGCCGAGAATCATAGTATTTACTCCGGGGGAATGAATGGATAATTAAAGAGTGAGTGTACTTGAATCATCCTTGCGCATCAATCCTAACCGACAAGGTCAAGCAAATGATTCGCCACTGGCACAACCGGCAAAAATCGCGCAAACAGAACACGACCTGAAACTTATTGAAATTACGAGTTGTCTCTAGCAGACAAACCGTTATCCTATAAGTCATGAGAGGCCGACCATGAACATCATTTATCTCCTGGACCTGATCGGCACCGCCGCCTTTGCCGCGTCCGGAGCCTGGGTCGGAGTGCGTAAACATATGGACCTGTTTGGCGTACTGGTCCTCGGCGTGGTCACCGCTGTCGGCGGAGGAACCCTGCGCGACCTGCTGCTTGGCGACATTCCTCCATTTTCCTTAAAAGATGAAACCTACATTTACATCGCCATCATTGCCTCTTTGATCGTCTTTGCCAATCGCGTGCAGTTCGAGGCCTTCGAGAAACCGCTTTTATATCTTGACGCCATAGGTCTGGGGACTTTTGTTGTGATCGGCACCAGCAAAGCCATGGAGTTTCAGTTGGGGCTTCTTGGCAGTGTTTTGATGGGGGTTATGACGGGAACCGCCGGGGGTGTTGTTCGCGATCTTTTTGCCAACCAGGTGCCCTTGATTTTTCGCCGTGAAATTTACGCTTCAGCCTGTGTTGCCGGTGGACTGCTCCTTGTCGCTCTCGAAGCTATCGGCACGGGTCGTCCGATCGCGGCACTCCTGGCCGCAGGCACGGTTATTTCGGTCAGGTTGCTGGCTATCCGCTATAACTGGGCACTGCCAAAATCATAGGACCTGCACAGACCGAGAAGACAATAATAATGCAGCGACAAACATTTAATGGCCACCCGACATTTTCGAGTGGCCATCAATATATGCTTCCAAGACATTGCAAAACCTTTAAAGGCTGGTGTAGCTGAACTTCTGCCCGCCAACAGTGACCTCATACATCAGGCCGCCTTTGGTAATGGTGTATGTCGCCATGCCTTTATGGTAGCCACTGCCAGCCGTGGAAGCATTATTTTTCCCTCCACTGGCAGTCGCTGAGCTGCCTGCGGTATTGGCGGAGGCTCCTGCTGCAGCAGTTATTGCTGTGGCTTGCGCCTCTGCACCGAACTCGAAGCTACCATTAATGAACTCATCAAGAGCACGTTTATCCTGAAAAAACACGACCTGGCTGAAACCTGCTCCACCGAGCTGAAAACCAACAGTCGCCTGGGTCATTGTCGTATTGCCGATGTATTTGCCCTGTTTATAAACGCGGCCTTTGCCGTAAGCACCACCGACTAGAAATCCAGCTTTGCCGATAGTTGGAAACAATGCATAGCCATAGGCACTGTCAAACATATTTACGACTCCGGCATCAACAAACATTTTTTTGGTGTCTTCATAGTCATCGGCATAGACACTCGCACAGGACAAAGTGATGAACAGCCCGACCAGCAAAAACTTTAATGCTACCTTCATCGAGATTCTCCTTTTGCATGGTTTACAAGGATCTCTGAAATTTCAGGTGCGGATCAGATCCCGAGTGATTTTTTATTTCCCGCAAGATGTCAGATCTGAACGGTTACATTCCGACCACAGGTTATAAAGTGGCTATTTAAACCGACCAGAACTCCTTTCTGAATAAACCGGCACAAGCTCCAAATAAGGCTTTGCCTATCTACCCGGTTAACCGTTTGGAGACTGCATCTATCTTTAAACATTATCGCGATTTCCTGTTTTATCAACAACCGCCTGTGAGCATGTTCCTTTGAACCACAGGCCCTTCCGGAAAGCCAACCAGCAGGACCGTCCGGCTGACACTCCCAACCTATCGCCTATCGTCAAGACAACTCTAGATGGTTGCTCTCAATGTAGTTGCGTATTGCGTGAAGGTCATCAAGCGACAGGTCAATAAATCTAATCCCCGCTCCAGGAGGAAGATCTGGTTTTTTCGGTTTTAAAGGTGAATTAACCCATGCGACTTGTGCTGCACAATTAACTTCCCGCGCAGGATTTGGGAGTTCAAACCCGATCTCCAGCATTTCGTCAACTTTCAAGGGGCTATCCGTTTTAATAAAAAGCCCTCCCGAACTGATGTCTATGCTGAAATCATGTAAGATTTTGTCTGAATCCTGACCATATCGGACCTGGATTGTTGCTTTAAATCGTTTTTCTCGAACCGAGAGTTGCAATAGCTTTTGAGCGGTCGATACAAACTCAGTTCGATTGATTGGCTTGAGTAAGATTGCGTCGCACCCGGCATCCCGACAGCGCTCCTGGTCTTGCGGACGCCCATCCGTGGTAACCATCACAATAGAGACACCCTTAAGGACCGGATCATTCTTCATGGCACGGCAACACTCATCACCGTCCATTATCGGCATATTCAGATCAAGAAACACAACATCCGGCAAATGTTTACGCGCTAGATCCAGAGCCTGCTTGCCGTTGCTTGCAGTTAGAATATTTATGTCGGAACGTTGAAGAAATGTCTTCTCGAGCTGTAGAAAGAGTTCCGTATCATCGACCAGCAATATTGTTTTCTCACTCATGACGGTAGCCCTAAAGTTGTTTGGATAAGTTTATTGAAACAGACAGCAACTCTAACCCAGAGTTGAATGGGGGGCAATAAGATTGGTCAGGTTCTGGTAACATTGGAACCTGAACAAAGACAATTTGATTTGTCCCAAAAGCCTCGGTCCTGACACACCCAATACCACTGATTTCGCCACCGCAAAGCTACCATGTATATCATTTCTTATAAATCACGACTTCCGAGACGAAATGCGGCTTCTTATTAATAGAGCCATTTAGGAAGACAAAACTATGGCCACCGGGGTTCGATCCTTGGTGGCCTTTTTGTAATGCAGTATTTCTAAAGTAACCATTTGAAAGGACCAGACCAGGGCTTATTTATGATTCACCAAGAACAACTCAAACGAATCCCTCCATAACTTCCAGACCCCTCCAATGAGACTTTCACGCTTTGATATGGTTCGGTCAAAAAATAGCTACTCGCAAAACCGATTACAGCACCTGCGATCACGTCGTGCCAGTAATGATTGTCCGATTCAACCCGACTATAACCGACAAATGAAGCGGCGACATAGGCCGGAAGTCCATACTCCCAGCCATATCTCCTGCGCAGAAATTCCGCAGAAGAAAAGGAGAAGGACGTGTGAAAGGAAGGGAATGAGTGATCGCGGCCATTGGGTCGCTCTTCTTTGACGGTGTATTTGAGAGCATAGGTGCTACCGAGGGTAAGGGCTGACGATTTGGAGAACTGTATAGCGCCTTCACCGTCATTCAGATACGCTGCTATTCCCAGGGAAGAAGCGGCGAGAGCAAGTGGGAAGACATCGCCGACCTGCTCGATACTGCCTTTTGCAAGGCATTCTGAGTTGGTTGTGAACAGAGTCAGCAGGGTCAGGAATGCCGTGATAAAGCGACGACGTTGAAGTAATAACATAACGAACTCCTGTCGGACATCATCTCATGAGGGAACAGACTCTCTATGGAGGAGCAGCTGAAGAGGACTAGTTGGGTGAATATTTCGTCTGCACCTATTTGAAGAACATAGCACTACCTTAATGTGGTCAACAGTAAAATTTAGTGCTGTTCAGGGGCTGCATTCAGGGAGGTTTGTATGCAGGACAAGTTGCAGGTGGGGTTTCTTAAAAGTCAGGGTCTGTGATAATTACCGATTATGCATTTCTATAAGTCTGATGACACCTGAACATTACGAGGGGATTTTTGAGAATTTTAACTGGTCAGTCGGAGGGTAGAGGTTCTTCCAACAGAAAACACTTTAACCTGCAAGAAACTCTTTGCCACAGATAAGAACTGCCAGTGGCACTGGAGAAACACCAATAGCAATTGTGACTAAAAAACCCGTGAGAAAATACAGTCTACTGACTCCAGCCATTAAAGCTATTCCGCCGCCTCCGCCGATCAAGATATTTCCCGGGAGGTTTACCAAAATTGCCAGAGCAACATAGCGATGCTTCACTAAAAAAGGAATTAAACGATTTGGAGCTTCCGAAACTAAGAATGTCAGCCGTTCCTCGCTTCCTAGAGGCTCAAAACGCTTGATCAGCTCACTTGCTTTTTGAAGATGAAGGTCTTTAAAGTTAATTGATGAAATACTGTTCTTGTTGCTCGGGATTTCACGACATGCTCTAAGTGAAAAGGCTAAAGTCTCGTGTTCCTGTCTGTCATAAGTCCATGAAATTCAAATCACTCCAACTTAGAACTTAATTACAAATTGATGATTATCTAAATGATGTATTTTTTGTTCACATTAAATACATATATGAATCAGTATGTTGTAGTTATTGTGAGAAATTTTTGAGAAAATCATTTTTAATTACAGATAGTTACGGCGTGTCTTTTGCATTAAATTTTCTAGTTTTTTTGTTTTTATGCTTATACTTCGGAGGAACTCACTAAATAAAAAAAATATATATCGATCTCTCTGATAAAGGCAAACCTGTAGTAATACAGGGGCGTAAAGCCAAGGGCCCGTAATACGGATAGCCTGGCTACAGAAGGGTCCTTTAGCTTTGGTCTTTTCGGGGGGAATATGGATTATGCCCACTTTTATGCCGAAAGTGGGCTTTGTTATTTGTACTCAGGGCTTTTATATTTTCATTATTCCCTGAAGGTTCTAAGCATATCAAAAATTTGTGAATAAATATTATGTCTTAAAAAAGGGGGTCTCACATGAAGTATGCCTGCGGATGGATTTTAACTGTAATTTTAACTGTATTGTTTTTTGGTGTTGTTAGTGTTTCTGGAGAAGCTATTGCCGGAAGTATCTCCGGTCAGGTCGTTGCGGACTCTGACGGGACTCCAATTTCCGACGCCTGGGTTGATGTGAGCGAAGAAAACGGCGCTTACAGTGATTCCGTTTATACCGAAGCTGACGGGACCTATCAGATTACAAGCCTTCCCGCAGGAAACTACCGTGTTCAAATCTATAGCCCCCCGACCCCCTATGTTGGAGAATATTACGACAACAGCTTTGATTATGGGAGTGCAACGCTGGTTCCTGTGACTCTGGGGACGGAAAAGGCGAATATCGATTTTGGTCTGGCTGTCGGCGGGAGTATTTCCGGTATGGTGACCACGGATGCGGATGGAGCTCCGATTGCTGATGTGTCAGTTTCGGCGTGTGATGACAGCATTGGCTGCTTGTATGGATACACCCTGGCCGACGGGACCTATCAGATTACAAGTCTTCCCGCAGGAAACTACCGTGTTCAAATCTATAGCCCCCCGGCACCCTATGTTGGAGAATATTACGACAACAGCTTTGATTATGAGAGTGCAACGCTGGTTCCGGTCAGCCTGGGCCAAGAGATAGTCAATATCGATTTTGGCCTGGCTGTCAGCGGGAGTATTTCCGGTCAAGTGGTCACGGACGCGGAGGGAACTCCTATCGCCGATGCTTCCGTGAATGCGTGCCCTGAAAACGGTGGTAACTGTGGGTGGGCATCAACACAAGCGGATGGGACCTACCAGGTGTCTGGACTCGCCGCGGGAAGCTACCGCGTTGGAGTCTCTGCCTCGGCTCCTTATCTGCACGAATATTATGACAACACCCTTGATTACGAGAGCGCAACGCTGGTTCCGGTCAGCCTGGGCCAAGAGGCAGCCAATATTAATTTTGGTCTTGCTGTCGGCGGGAGTATTTCCGGCCAAGTCGTTGCCGATGCCGACGGGACTCCAGTTTCCGACGCCTGGGTAGATGTGAGCGAAGAAAACGGTGCTTACGGTGCTTCCGTTTATACTGAAGCTGACGGGACCTATCGGATTACAAGTCTTCCCGCCGGAAACTACCGTGTTCAAATCTATAGCCCCCCCGCTCCTTATCTCGGTGAGTATTACGACAACAGCTTTGATTATGGGAGTGCAACGCTGGTTCCGGTCAGCCTGGGCGAAGAGATAGTCAATATCGATTTTGGCCTGGCTGTCAGCGGGAGTATTTCCGGTCAAGTGGTCACGGACGCGGAGGGAACTTCCGATCGCCGATGCTTCCGTGAATGCGTGCCCTGAAAACGGTGGTAACTGTGGGTGGGCATCGACACAAGCAGACGGGAGTTACCTGGTGTCAGGTCTCGTCACCGGGAACTACCGGGTGGAAATTTATCCTCCGGCACCTTATCTGCACGAATATTATGACAACACCCTTGATTACGAGAGCGCAACGCTGGTTCCGGTCAGCCTGGGCCAAGAGGCAGCCAATATTAATTTTGGTCTTGCTGTCGGCGGGAGTATTCTCCGGCAAGTCGTTGCCGACGCCGACGGGACTCCAGTTTCCGACGCCTGGGTAGATGTGAGCGAAGAAAACGGTGCTTACGGTGCTTCCGTTTATACCGAAGCTGACGGGACCTATCGGATTACAGGTCTTCCCGCCGGAAACTACCGTGTTCAAATCTATAGCCCCCCTGCTCCTTATCTCGGTGAGTATTACGACAACAGCTTTGATTATGGGAGTGCAACGCTGGTTCCAGTCAGCTTGGGCGTGGAATCGGTGGATATCAATTTCGGCCTGGCTGTCGGCGGGAGTATTTCCGGCCAGGTCGTTGCGGATGCCGACGGGACTCCAATTGCCTACGCTTCAGTCAATGCGTGTACTGAAAACGGTGGTAACTGTGGGTGGGCATCAACACAAGCGGATGGGACCTACAAGGTGACTGGACTCGCCGCGGGAAGCTACCGCGTTGAAGTCTCTGCCCCGGATCCTTATCTGCACGAATATTATGACAACACCCTTGGTTACGAGAGCGCAACGCTGGTTCCCGTCAGCTTGGGCGTGGAATCGGTGGATATCGATTTCGGCCTGGCTGTCGGCGGGAGTATTTCCGGCCAGGTCGTTGCGGATGCCGACGGGACTCCAGTTGCCGACGCCTGGGTAAATGTGAGCGAAGAAAACGGTGCTTATGGTGCTTCCGCTTATACCGAAGCTGACGGGACCTATCGGATTACTAGTTCTTCCTGCAGGAAACTACCGTGTTGAAGTCTATAGCCCCCCCGCTCCTTATCTCGGTGAGTATTACGACAACAGCTTTGATTATGGGAGGCAACGCTGGTTCCAGTCAGCTTGGGCGTGGAATCGGTGGATATCAATTTTGGCCTGGCTGTCGGCGGGAGTATTTCCGGCCAGGTCGTTGCGGATGCCGATGTGGCAGGTCCGCTTTCAGGTGTCTCTGTTTCCGTATGTGCTATGACAGTCCGTTACTTATACCAACACACGGTGGGACCTACAAGGTGTCATGGTCTCTCTCCGAGGAAACTGACCGGGTTGAGATCTATAGCCCTCCAGGGCACCTTATGTACGTCAATTCTATGACAACACCCATGATTATAATGCAACTTTTATCCCCGTGAACGTGGTGAGGAAGCAGCGAATATTGATTTCAGCCTGATCTCAGGTGGCAGTATTTCCGGCCAGGTCGCTGGCGGATGCCGAGGGTACGCCGATTGCTGGTGTTTGCGGGTTTATGCATGTCCTTATGAGTGGCAATTGCCGATATTTTCTGCATCCACTCAGGCAGACGGAACCTACCAGATT
>CAVYNW010000008.1:0-238162 GCA_963769955.1 uncultured delta proteobacterium | reverse complement strand
ACCGCCAAGCAGCTATCCTCAATTGCATTTTTGATTCTCATTGTGCGCGTGCATATGTTGACAATCAGGGTGATTTTGCCTATGTACCCTATGGGGCATCACATCCTTGAAGGCCCTGGTGAGGTTTGTACGAAACTTAGTGAAATGGCAACAAGGAACAGGAAGATAATAAGCCGAATGTTGAGCTCTTTGCAGAGTTAAGTAAAACGCAAACACAAGGCTGGAGAAACTCCTCAAGAACTTTCGTCGAAAACAAAAACGCAAAGAATAGAAGCGTTGGCGAAATTGTCAGATGGCGACAATGAGAGACTAGCGACGCTTAATAAAACACTCTGGAGACAGACCGAAAGCAGAAGGCACAAGTCCTTAATCTGAGAGCAAAGCGCTTCGCCGGCCTCGTCTCTCGTATTGGAACTGCTATCGCCCTTGTCGATAACACCAGAGTCGAAACCCTCACAAAACTCTAATAGCAAAATCGAAAACAGCAGAAGCAGGCAGCGATCATTGCAGGGCAGAAAATCAAAGAAACACCTGGGCTTCCTGGAACTGGAAGTGAGGTATGGAAAGCTCTTTTTGACGCTGCGCGAGCTTTGCTGTTGAGTCGCATCCTGGGAAAACTTTTCCACATTTAGGGCCGGAGTTAGCCTGTCCACTCTGCCAAAACCCTCTGGAGCTGATGGAGAAGCAAGGCTCGAAGCATCGGAGTTTTTATCAGCAAGCGGCTGAGAAAGCGGAAAAAGCTGCGCGTAAACCAGCCATCGAAGCTTATCAGCTATTGAGGACGCGAATCTTGATCTTCTGAATAGATGAGGCTTTAGTCAAGGAGCTTGAAAGGGGAAATTAGAAGTTAGCGGATGACTGCACTAACCTCCTCCAAAAGATCTTCGTTGGGATCGCGAAAAGCTATCCTTACGCAGCTAAACCTGAGAATATTTTTTTTGATGAGATACCACGTTGCCACAGGACCCCCGAGAATGCTTTAATAGTGCCAATACCCAATTTCAGTCAGAAGCCAAGGTTCTGGAAGCTTCTATGGATGAGGAAGACAAAGGGGTGTTAGTTAGCGAAAAAACTTCGAACTGGATGCACGATAGAGGCTCGCCTCACTTGGAGGTCCGTATTAGATGCTGTTTCTAAATTCCGTATCGATAGAGAAACTCAAGAGATCTGTTTTAACGCTGCCGCTACAAGCTCAATTTCAAGAAAATCAACGATGCTTTCCAATAGACTATGGCTACTCAAGAGGTTGCTGATGTCTTGAATGCTGAGATGGAAAAGCTTAATGTCCAAGATTTAAAAGTCGTTATGAAGCTGTATCGCCAGGAGGTAAAACAAGATTCAAATTGGTATTGGAAGTTCAAGGGAATGCTACTGCCAAGGATATTTTAAGTGAGGGAGAGCAACGTGCTATCGCAATTGCTTCGTTCCTCGCTGAAGTAAATCTTGGGAAAAGGCGAGGGGGAATTGTGTTCGATGATCCCGTCTCATCTTTAGATCACCGAAGACGTTGGCATGTTGTGCGAAACGTTTGGCCGAAGAAGCGCAAAAGCGGCAGGTGATAGTTCTAACTCACGATATATATTTTCTTTGTATCCTTCAGCAGGAAGCAGATGCTGTGGGAGTCCATACTTTTGCCCCACAGTGTATTCGAAAGACTCCGGCTGGTTTTGGTGTGCAAACCGATCGTTTGCCTTTTGATGCTATGAGTACGAGCAAGCGCGTCAGATAGCTTTCGTCAATTACAAGTGACAATTGCGAAGGCTCATAAAGATGGAGATGAAGACGAAGCAAAACGACTCGCACCGCGACGCTTGCTCCATTTGCGGATTGCCTGGGAGCGAGGAGTTGAGGAAGTGCTTCTCCAAGGCGCAGTTACTCGATTTGATGAGGGGATTTCCACAAAGAAGCTTAGTTATGTTGTAGTTGAAGACACGGACTATGAATTGATTGATGCGGGCATGACTAGAAGTTCAAAGTTTGCTCACGACCCAGCATTAGGAGCGCATTTACCCACTCCTCACCCAGATGAACTTCTTGTGGATATTGAATCGCTAGAAACATGGCGGTTATCAGTCGAAAACCGGAAGAATGAGATTCGCTCTAGACGCTTATAGCCTCAGAGACAGTCTTCGCCAAGGGGTAAAGTCAATCCTTACTCTTGTATAACTTTTAGCTTCTAATCGTAACTAATCGCATGGAGGACCAAATGAGCGTAAAGGATATTATTCTCTCCGCTGGACAGTATTTACACACAGATCATCATTACAGCCCGAGAAAAAGATGGATCTGTCGAGACCAGAGAAGCTGAACCATATAGTTATAGAATCACTGCTGGAACGGAGAAATTTTTCTGCTACGACCTTACAAAGGGTGGTACAAAGAATTTCTTCGTTTCAAATATTATTTCAGTTGAAGAAACAAATAATAAATTCTCTCCACGTTGGCCTGTTGAAGTGTAGATATAGGTTGATGGAATTAAAACTTTTAGAGTTGTGATTATTACAAGATTGTATGGCTAATGTGTAGTTATGGAAATTTCAAACAATTAGGAGTGGTGCTGTTTTTTTCGAACTGAGCAGGTGATTAATGCGTTTTATTCATATATCTGATATCCATTTTGGCAAAACTTATCGTAACTCTTCGGCGAGGTGGTACGCTAGATTTTTTTAATTGTTTACAGGTATTGTCGATGAGGCAATTGAAAGAAGTTGATGCCGTCCTGATCGGCGGCGACCTGTTCCATGTCGGCCAGATCCTGCCGAAAACCTTCGCCAAAACCATCGAAACCCTGCAACCGCTCAAAGATGCCGACATCCCCTGCATCGCCATCGAAGGCAACCACGACTGGATTCACCGCCGCGACAGCATCTCCTGGATGGAAGCGCTATCGCAGATGGGTTACATCAAACTGCTGCGCCCATCCCGCACCGAAGAGGGCGGCTATCGCTTCGATCCCTTCGATGAAGAAACCGGCATGGGCGGTCATATCGAGATCGGTGGCGTCAATATCTACGGCCTCGGCTATATCGGCGCCCAGGCAGGCAGTCATGTTGAGCGTATCTGCGAAGCGGTCACCACCGAAAACAACCTGCTGCTTTTCCATGTCGGCATCTGGCACTATTCCCCGGTCGAGATCGGCAACATGAAGCTCGAAGAGGCGCATCCGCTGGCCGAGAAGTTCGGCTATGTCGCTCTCGGCCATGGTCACAAACCCTATGTCATCGAAACCCCGGAGGGGAAACCCTACGCTTTCAACCCCGGATCTCCGGAACGGGTCAACTTCGGTGAAGAGAAATACGACAAGGGCTACTACTTTGTAACCTTTGAGAACGGCGAGTTCAGCCCGGAATTCAGGAACACTTCACCTCGCCCGATGTTCGTCGAAACGATTGATTTGAGTGGAGCGGAAAATGCCGAACAGGCTCTTGACATGTTTCGTGAGCAGGTTGTCGGTCAAGGTCGACAGCTCGGGTGATGAGCGTCAACCGCTGCTGGAGTTGAAGCTGGTCGGCCGCGTTGGCTTTCATCCTTTCGAACTGGGTCGTGAACGACTGAAGGCGGTTCTTGAGGAGTTGGTCGATCCTCTGCATGTCGAGATCAAAAACCACCTCTCACTGGTCAGCAGTACCGGAGAAGGGGATGGCGTCAAAAAGAGCCTGGAGGAGATCGAGCATGAGGTCCTGCATGACCTGATCAAGACCGGCAGCGACTACCAGGGGCGTGAAGATGAATTGATCCGGCTCTCCATCGCACTGAAGAATGCCGTGCAAAAAGGCGATGTCGATGGTGATGAACTGCTGGCACTGTTGGATTAACGATAGAAAAGACAGTTCCGTACTTCGTGATTACTTATGGTTGACCGATTGTTTGAATTTAAATCAGTGGGAATCTCGAGGCGGAAGAATCTTATGCAGATTCTCTCCATCCATCTGAAAAACATCAAGTCGCACCGCGACACCGAATTGACCTTTTCCCCCGGCATCAATGTTCTGTCCGGACCGAACGGCGTCGGCAAAAGCACGATATTTGAAGCGATCGGCTACGCCATGTTCGGCGTCGATGCGCAGAGTTTTGTCGGCAACGTTGAGCGCTTCATCACTATCGGCTCCAAGCGGGGCGAGATCGCTGTGGTCTTCGAGGTGGCTGATGGTGAGCGCTTTCAGAGTCAGCCGAACAGTCGGCACGCCCTCAAAATGGCTTCTGGCCAAAGAGGCCGGGGGCAAATTCGAGGTTGAGGAACATAAGGACAGCAAGGAAACCGAGGCGCGGCTGAAGGAACTGCTCGGGCTGAATTCAGGCCGCTCGTTGGCCGAACAGTTCGAACTGGTGATCGGTCCCTTCCAGAATGAATTTCTCGGCCCTTTTGTCATCAAACAACCGGCCAAGCGCCGCGACAAATTTGACGAGATTCTCGGTATCGACACCTGGCGCAAAACCTTCAATGAGACCAAGGTGCTGGCCAGCGCGATCAAGGCGAAGGTGGATTCTCTTGAAAGTGCGATCGGTCCCCTTCAGGACCAGGTGGCCGAACTCCCGGCGAAGAAGGATGAACACAAAACAGCAAAGAAGGATCTTGAGCAGGCCGAGGCCGAACTGGCTGCGCAGCAGAAGACAGCTCAAGGATCTGGAAACGCTGCTGCTCGCAGTAGATAAGCGGGAAAAGGATCTCAAGGAGCTTGAAAAAGAGATCGAAGCTCTCAAGGAGCGGATCACTAACGGCAACGAGATGATCGGCAAACAGAAGCTGCTGGTCGATGAGGCGGAAAAGGCTCACAAGATCATTGAGGAGACGACTCCGGGCAAAAAAGCCTTTGAGCAGGCCGAGACGCGACTGAGCGAGCTGCGGGAACAGGTCAAGGTTCAGCGTCAGCTTGAACAGGAAGTTGCCGATCTTAAAACCCAGGTAGGCAGGCTTGGGGGAGCGCTTCAAGGTTGAGTCGCAATCGATCGAGCAAGACCCGGAAAGAACTTGCCGCTGAAGAGAAGGCGTTGGCGGATAGCCGGAAGGCTTTGTCGCTGGATGCCGAGCAAAAGGCCTTATCTGATCGTCTGCCGGAAATTCGTGTGAACCTTGAAGGGGTGCGTACAACAACTTGGCCAGCTCGAAGGGCGGCGGGCAGGGCTGCAAGAGGGGAGCGAGAAGCTCGCCGAGGGAATCTGCCCCTTCTTCCAGGAGCCTTGCCTCAATATTGCCGAAAGGCCTCCGGGCGATGTTTTC
This sequence comes from uncultured delta proteobacterium, assembly GCA_963769955.1. Classification (GTDB taxonomy): domain Bacteria; phylum Desulfobacterota; class Desulfuromonadia; order Desulfuromonadales; family BM103; genus M0040. The sequence continues at coordinate 232,944 of CAVYNW010000008.1, read as the reverse complement.
TCGGCCAAGTTTGCCGAGCTGGATCAGGAACGTCAGCGCCTCCAGGAGCAAGTTGAGAGGCTCGAACAGGAAGAGAAGTCGGCAAGCCAGGCCAGTGATCAGATCAAGGCGGTTGCCGTCAAGCTCGAAGGGCTGGATGCCCAGATGACAAGCCTGGCTGACCGCCGTAAGGCGAACGAGCTTAAGGCCGAAGGGCTGGCCGAACTGCAAAAGGAACAAGCGGCCGTACAGCAGCAACTGGATGAGAAACAAAAGGTGCTGGAAACCTACAATCGGTTACAGGCTGATATTGAAAAGGCGGAGCAGGAAAAGGCACAACACCAGGAAGCTCGTGACCGCTTCGTCGCCAATCAGCAGCAGGCGGCTGAACTGGACCAGCGACGGACCGACCTGGAAAAGTTCGAGAAGCACCTCAAGCAGTTGCAGGATGACCTGGTTGGCAAGGAATCGGCGTTCAGCAAGGCAGGCAAGGAATATGACGCCGCCGAGCATGAAAAACTGCGTCAAGCAGAAGGATGATCTTTGGGGCGAGGTCAGTGCACTCGGGCAGAAGGTTAAGGGCTTGACTGCCGATGTTTCACGGCTGTCCGACCGAAATCGATAAGCTCAAGCAGATCGAAAAGGATATCGCCGAGAAGAAGGAGCAGGTCAAGGGTTACAAGGAGAAGGATGAGTTGGTCAAGTTCCTGCGCAATCGGGTGTTCCGGAATGTCTCCGGCTATCCTTGTCTGAACGGTTCCGTGAGGAGATCAGTCAGCGGGCCAACCGCATCTACCGGATCATCGCTGAAGTCGATGAAGAGCTGGCCTGGGGTGAGAACTACCAGATTGTGCTGCGCGACATGGTCGATGGTGAACTGCGGGAGCGGGCCGACGATCAACTCTCGGGCGGCCAGACCATGAGTGCCGTCGTTGCGCTGCGTCTGGCGATGTTGCAGACCATTGGCGCACGCATCGCCTTCTTTGATGAGCCCACCTCGAACCTTGATGTGACCCGTAGAGAGAACCTGGCCCATGCTTTCAGGGCTATTGATGTCGGCAAGGAAGAAGTGACCGAGCACTGGTATGATCAATTGTTCCTGATCAGTCATGATGTGGCGTTTACTGAAGTGACGGATCAGATTTTGACGCTTGAGTAAGATTGCAGTTTTTTGGTCAGGAAGATTACCTCGATAGTTGAGACGGTAATGTTTACTTGTCCATGACTGAGATAAGCTCCTACTTGTTTTATTGCTTTGAGAGTCATGTCTACTGATGAGTTTGGAACAACTTATTCAAAATGCGCTCTTGCTGGACCTTGAAACAACGCCAGAAGGGAAAACATTCAAAATCGGCGCAGTGTTTCAAGATCAGTCTTTTGAAAAACAAGGGCGGTTCAATCTCAAAGAAGCACCCTGTGAATTTGGGACAAGTACCACCAGATAGTATCTTCCCAATTTGACCCGCCGAATTCAGATTCCCCCAAGTAGACCAAATTAGACTTTAAGTCGGAGTGAATAGCATGTATGATGCTTAAATTCGGCAATTGGTGCAGAAGGGGTACGGCCTGCCATGGTTGTAACTATCTTTTGTCGATAGTGACTATCTTTATGTCACTAAATAAAATGTATTGGAGGAGATTTATGTCAGTCAACAAGGCAATCCTGGTCGGCAACCTGGGGAAAGATCCTGAACTGCGTTATACGCCTTCAGGAACGGCAGTTTGTACTTTCTCTCTGGCAACAACCGATCGTTTCAAAAACAAGCAGGGTGAGCAGCAGGAGCGCACCGAGTGGCACAATATAGTGGTTTGGGCAGGCCTGGCAGAGATCTGCGGCAAGTATCTGACTAAAGGCAAACAGATTTACCTTGAAGGCCGCATACAGAACCGAAGTTATGATGATCGTGATGGCAACAAGCGTTATATCTCGAGGTCGTCGTCAATGAAATGCAAATGCTTGGTCGTGCCGGAGATCAGGGCGGTAGTGGCGGTAGTGGTGGAGGCGGTGGTCGATCGACCACTTCGACGGAGAATTACTCTTCCGCTCCGCAGGAACCACCGTTCAACCCCGACGACGATATTCCGTTTTAATTCGCAGTTGTAGGCAACCAATTCTTCGGGCAGGGCTTTTCAAGCTCTGCCCGTTGTTGTTCCTACTGCTTTTCATGTTTGCGCCTCCAGTAACTTTCTGGTAACTTTGAACTTGCTTATTTTCTGTGTGGGGATTCCTGATGTCACTGGAGCAAAGACGCAACCTGCTCATTGAGCTACTGAATGATTCCGAGGAGGAGGTTCGTACTGCCGCGGCCGCCGCGCTCGAACGCCTGGAATCGTTTCAGAATCTGCAGCAGATTATTCAGGACCTTAAATCAGATAAACGTGGACAGCGGGTCAAGGCGATTTTCGCCATGGAATATGTTAAGTCGACGGATGTGTTCCCGCACCTGATTGCCTTGCTGAAAGATTCCGACGCCGATATCCGGGGCGCTGCGATCCAGGTCCTTGGTGTAAAAGCCCATCCCAAGTCGTTGAGTAGTCTGGTCCAACACCTCAAGGACCCGTCCCCTTCCGTGCGAGTTCATACCGCTGAAGCCCTTGGCCACTTTGATGATGTACGCCTTGCTCCTTATCTCGTCTCCCTGTTGGCAGACGATGATGAGCAGTTGGTGGTGAGTGCCGCCAGATCTCTTGGTTCAATCGGTTCTCCCGACAGTGTTGAACCTCTGGCAAAGTTGGTTAAAGATGGACGGGCTACGGTACGGGTTGCTGCAGTCGAGGCGTTAAGCGAGCTGCCGCTGAAAGGTTGAATGCGGAGCCTGGTTGCCGGGGGCTGGTGAATAGTTAATGAAGGGCCGGAAGATTTATCTTCCGGCCCTTTTATGTTTGATGTGACTTCAGGAGCCCAGGTCGAAAAAGTCTGTTACATCGATACCCTTTGTCTGTGGGTCGACTTCGGCGATAATCCGTCTTGGCTGATTGGGCCGTAATTGTATCCTGATCGGTTCCTCGAGCAGTGTACCGGCAGGATTGAAGAGGATCTTGATGTCGACCAGGCTGGTGTCTCTGAGTGTCGACCTTGGTGACCAAGGCCGATTTCGTTGTTGTCGAGGCGGACCAGGCTACCGACCGGGTATGCACCAAGTGAAGTCAACGAAATGCATGACAAATTCGGGGTGCAGTGAAGAGCCGGAGATCTCTTTAAGCCGGCAATGGCCCTGCGAGGAGTGAAGGGGCGCTGGTACGAGCGCAGGGTCGTCATTGCGTCATAGGCGTCGGCAATGGCAGCCATCTCCACCAGGGGTGACACGATGTTGCCGGCCGCATCGGAGGGGTAGCCAGAGCGGTCGTAGCGCATATGATGACCGAGGACAATCTGCATGACTTCCGAGGTGACATCCTCCATTTCCTTGATGATTTCGGCGCCGAATCCCGGATGTTCCTTGATCGCGTCAAATTCAGCATCGGTCAGGCGCCCAGGTTTGGTAATGATGTCGACATCAATCCGTAGTTTTCCAAGGTCGTGCAGCAGGCCTCCAAGACCCAGGGTTTTCAGCTGCTCATCGGTGAGGTTGCAGGCTCTGCCGACTGCAAGGGCCATAACCGAGACGTTGACCGAATGCGTGAAAGTATAGTTGTCGTAATCTTTGAGCATCGACAGGGCCATCATGGCATGAGGTTCTGTCATGGTCAGCTGTGCCATGCTCTTGACGACATTAATGGCCTCGGCCGAGGAGGGAATCTCCCCCATCCTTACGTCCTGGAAAATCTGATCGACGACCTTGAGTGCCTTGCGATAGACCTTGCGCGGTTGCTCCTCGTCATCATCCTCTTCAGCAGCGACAGCGCGAATCTTTTTCACCCCTTGCGAAGTCAGCGCATCGGCAAAATCCTGGCCTTTGCCGCCTCCGGAGTGAATCAGGTTCAATAGCGCCTGGATCTCAACGGCTGAAAGCCCGGCCATGAATTCAAAACCGATCAGCTCACGGGATTCGAGGAGCACGGCAAGTTCGTTCGCCGCCGGAAAGTCATCCATGAAAAGATGGTCTTCGACAAAAAGGGTCCCCTCGACAAGGCCCATCTTGATCAGCTTTCTTGTGCTGCAATAAGCTGAATAAGCCGTTTTGCAGGGATTCAACCTGCCTGACTGTGGCCGGATGGTTGACTGCGTAGAGGCGTAACCCCTTGATGGCTGCCGCCATGAACCTGTACAACCTGTTTTATTTCATCAACGTTCATGTGCTTGCCTTGTCCATCTGCATGAGGGCCTGAGCTGCTGCCCGGGCGACAGCTTTGGATTTGTCATTGGTCGCTTTTTCCAGGACGGCTCGCGTACTTTCATCTGCTATGTCACCAAGGGCTGTTGACGCAGCGACGCGTAATTCGTCGTTCAGCTGCCTGTGCAGCCAACGCCTTGTTTTGACGATCTTCACCAGCTCCGGTATGGCTTCTGGATCACGAATTTCACCGAGCGCGCGAATGGAGTCCTTTTTCAGATCAATGCCGCGCTGGCTCCAGTTTTTTTGTTTTAAAACCGCCATTAAGGCGGTAGCTGCTTCCGTTGCGCGCATGGCCCCCAAGGAAAGGATGGCCTGACGCCGTAACTCCTGATCTGCCGAAACAGCGGTCTGCAGAAGAATTTTTATGGCGCGTTTGCCGCCAATTCTGGTCAGGCCACGAATGGTTTCCCTGCGGACGCGAATGTCTTCATGTTGCAACAGCAGGCTGAGTTCCGCCAGCGATTCCTGGCTGCGAATGTCGCCGAGGATGGCGACGGCATTTCGCACCACGAACCAGCGATCGTCACTGAGATATTCATTGATGATCGGCAGGGACGCCGGACCGCTGCGTGCCAGGATCTCGTTAAGCAGTTTGCGTTTTGATGCGGATCTTTCATTCGCCAGTATTTCCATCAGGCGATCTGGTGATTTTACTGCCCATAAAGGCCAACACCTGAATAAGTGTGGTGCGGGTTTTCGGCTCGGTCGTCTTCATCAACCATGTATGCAAACAGGTAGTCGGTTGTTGTATCGGTAGATAATTGGCCAAGACCCAGCATGGCGTTTTGCCTGCGCTCTTCAGAGTACTGTTTTCCCGTGGCGCACCGGCAGAGGAGGAGGAAGGCTCTCAGGACCAGCGAGCGATGTTCGTCGTTGAGTTGTAATCTGAGCAGGGGGATCAGCTCCTGCAGGGTCTCCTGAAAGCGGCTGTCATTGTCCTCCTGCTCCATTTTTGTCAGCAGCGTCTCCAGGTTTATTGCTTCTGCCTGAGCCCGCATCTCATCGTCTTCCTCGTCACTGGTGAGTACTGCCGCTGGATCGAAATGCCGGGTCTTCGGGGAACGCCTCTATCTCCTCCCTTTGTTTCAGAATGGCATCCAGGTCGCGGATATTGGTCCAGATTGTGGTCAGCCGGGCTTTTTTAAGGATTGCCTGGATCCCGCCCTGTCTCTGGAGTTCCTGAGGGTCGATCAGCAGGTAATGGACAAAGTGATGCAGGTCGCTGCTCTTGAGGTCCGTCAGAAACGTCAGATTCTGAATTCTCCGGGCGAAACAGAATGTTGCTAGTTGTGATAATACCTGGTTGTTTTTTGCGACCGGGCTGTCCTCAAAGAGGAACCCTTCTTTACGCATTGTCAGCGAGAGGTGGCTGCCGCCACCAAGGATCGGTTCAAAACTGCGCAGGCTCTCCTTTGCAGCTGCCTGCAAGGCCGGATGCTTGGCAGGATAGTACCTGACAGACTTGATCTGCTTAACCACTCCGGTGAGGGCGGTTGCGATCAGGTTATGAAGTTCCTTGGACTTTTCCATCTGTAGAGTTCCGCTGTTGATCCATCAAGGCTGGTTTGGTATAGGGTCACATAACCTCAAGGCATTCTAAATGATTTTATTTGTTTTGACCAGTCCAGAGGTTGTTGCCGCCGATAGTTTCTACTCCGGGTCTTTAACTCGTCTACGCGCAATAACTTTTTGCTGGCGACTGAGGCGAAATGTCATGATATCCTTGTGAATGACAGACACTGATGATTATTTCAACATGTTCTATGGAGAGATTCGTCTCATGATTCTTGGTCTTACCGGCAGTATCGCTTCGGGCAAAAGTTTCGTTGCTGATACTTTCGTTGCATGCGGCGCTAAGCTGGTGAGTGCTGATCTTCTTGCCAGGGAGGTCGTGAATCCGGGCAGCCCGACGCTGGCAAAACTGGTGGATGCTTTTGGTCTGGACATCCTGACGCCGGCAGGCAGTCTGAACCGTGAGGTGATGGCACAAAAGGTTTTTGCCGATCCGTCAGCAAGACGCCGCCTCGAAGTCAATCACTCATCCCGCGATTGCCCATCTTGCAGAATGCCGCTTGACGGAGTTGCGCAATTCACCACATGACCTGATCGTCTACGAGGTCCCGCTGCTCTTTGAAGCTGGAGCCGAGGGCCGGGTTGACCAGATTCTGGTTGTGTTGATTGACCCGGCCCTGCAGCTAGAACGACTCTTGCTGAGGGACGGGTTAAATGAGATGGAGGTCAAACAGAGGATTGCCGCTCAATGGCCACAGGCAGATAAGGTGCAAAAGGCAGATTTCGTCATCGATAACTCCGGTTCGCCTGGCCAAACCCGTCTGGCGGTGACTTCTCTATATCACTATCTCGTCGGACTCAAGGCCTCAGCTTTTCGAGCTCCTGAATAAAAGACGAGCGTTCGGGCAAACATCTCGGTTCTGCAGGGATTCTCTTCGCGGGTCAACACATGCGGTACGTTGCTGCCGTAACGTCTATAGTCCTTTATTTTACTGGCCATCCTGGCTATTACTTCACGACCACTTTCAATGTCAACGGTTTGATCTCCTTCACCGTTGAACGCCAGTACCGGGCAGGTTATCTGTGGTAGTTGGCGGCGTACGCTTTTTATCAGACGGTTGATCTGGTGGACGCCGGCAACCGGTCTGCGCCGGTAATAGTGTCCTTGGCAAGTTTCTCCTTCAGGTTTTACGTGGTAGGGATGAAGCCATTTCAGCCACCCGGCGTAAGGTGCCAGCCAGTGCAGCACTCGCAGGTAAGGAGAGAAAAGGATCAGTCCGTTCATCGGGCAGGTTCTTGCCGCCACTAGCAGTAACAGGCAGCCTGTACTCATCCCCATGCCGTAAATGGATGAGTAGTCCTTGCCGAGGATTTTATAGCCTTGCTGAACTGTATCGTACCACTCTTCCCAGGTTCTTTTGGCGAGATCTTCCGGGGAGGTGCCGTGACCTGGCAAACGGACGGCGAGACTGGCAACGTCGGCATCAGCCAACGCCTCGCCGAGCAGGCGCATTTCCCAGGGGCTCCCTGTAAAACCATGAACCAGCAGTGCGGCACTTTTAGCTCCTGGCGGCCTGAGCATAAAGGGCAGGTCGGCCGGCTCTGATACCCCTTGAGCTTGCGCGAGCAGGCGCAGCTTCCGGCAGTCATGATTCGTTTCCGAGTGATCGAAATGGTCTTTGTCTACTTGCACTTGAGCCCTATTTAAGTACTTTGATTTACAGAGGAAATATTTGATTAATCATAGCATTTAAGGCCTCCGTGTCAACGTGGCCTTGCAGTCTCTTTGATGAGGGGCAAACGGGTCGAGGTGTCATACAGAAAAGGCCCTGCATTGATCGAATGCAGGGCCTTTGATCTTGAACATTGTGAGACATTTACTTGTGATATCCGAGTCGGGTTGAAAGCTCTTCAGCGGCCTCCAGAACCAGCGGAACCAACTCTTTCTTGATGCGCTCTTCGCCAAGTCGCATGTTTGGCCCGGAGATGCTGATCGAACCGACGATCCGCCGGGTATAGTCGCGAATTGGTGCTGCAACGCAGTGTACGCCAAGGTCGAGTTCTTCATTGTCGATGGCGTAACCCTGCTCGGCAACCTGCAGCAACTCTTTTTTGAGTTGGCTGCGGGTCTTGATGGTCGTGTCGGTAAAAACCTTGAAATCTTCTGTCGGCAGTATTTCGTTGATTTCGTCGTCGGACATGTGAGACAGGTAGACCTTGCCTGCAGCGGTACAGTAGGAGGGCAGGCGTGAGCCGACGCGGGAGACGACGCGAACGGTCATATCTGTCTCTACCATGTCGAGATAGACGACATGTCCTTCCTTGAAAATAGCCACGTAACAGGTTTCGTTGCATTCGGAAACCATTTTTTCGAGGATCGGTTTTGCCTGACGTAACAGGCCCATCTGCTTGATGAAGGTTTGACCGAGCTCCAGAGCCTTTAGGCCGAGACGGTAGTTTTCGGTGGCCTTGTTCTGCTCGATGTAGCCGCGAGACTCGAGCGTGGCCAGGAGGCGGAAAACATTGTTCTTGTGAAGTTTTAGCCGCTTGCTGAGTTCGGTGACGCCCAGCTCATCAACTTCGCCGTGAAACTGCTCGAGCAGATCCAGGGCATGGGAAACTGCCTGGATAATATATTCGGACTTTTCTTTCCTGGCCATTGTTTGAAAATCCTTGATTGGAAATTAATAAGATGCTGCAAATTTTATGCAAACATATTTTCTAACGAAACAGTCACAAGCTGTCAAGTTAGAATGGAAATTTTTGTGATAAATGGTTGAGAAAAAAGCTATTAAAGTTACTGGTTTTTTACTCTTATGATTGATTTTAAAATAGTGTTTTATAGAAGTCAAACAGATTAGTCTTTATTTGTCAATTCCGTGTGATGGTTGACACAATATGAACCGGCAGGTAGATTCAGCCTAATTGAATTGTGGGAGGGCTCGGCATGTTGACACTCAGCAAAAAAATTATCGTTGCAATTGATGGTTCCCCGCAATCGGACAAGGCTGCAGAAGAAGCTGTTCGCCTGGCTTCTATCTCGGGAGCAAAGTTTAAAAGCAAGCTCTTTGCTGTGATGGTCCTGCCAAGCATGAAAACACCCTCATTTACCGATTTTTTCCCCGATAAACCTGCGACCGAAATGCCCGGTTGGCAGGAAAAGCGTGACCGTCTCTTCTATGTCGTCGAGAAAGGTGGCCGCGGAGGCTGACGTCGACCTTGAGTCCATGGTTATCTATGGAGATCCTGCCGAAGAGTTGATGCTGCTGGCCGAGGAAAAGAATTGTGATGTTATCGTGGTCGGCTCCTCCGGAAAAGGCCGTATGAAACGGACTCTCCTCGGCAGCGTTTCAACGAAAATCTCTCTGCACGCGCACTGCTCGGTGTATATTGTTCGCTAATCCTGGCGACGGTCAGAACCTCGCCGCTTAGATTTCTCCTGCAGCGTCTTCCCGTCTGGGTGATGAGTGCCTGGTTTCCTGGCACAAGTAATCAAAAACTTCAATCAGTGTGTCCTTGATGAGTTCCGGTTCCTTCGGGAACTCATGAGGGGAAAGTTCCAGTACCAGCGCATGATCGTAGCGGGTTTCTCTCAAGTGATTGAGGAAACGGGTCAGAGGCAGGGCGCCGTGCCCTGGTATGAGGTGCTCGCGACCGTTGCCGTAGTCGGAGAAATGAATGTTCCGCATGCGGCCAGAATCGTAGAATTGATGGAAATCACCGAGAAAATCGGTATGCATTGAACCGCAGTGAGCCGTGTCGAAGGTCAGGTAAAGATTTCTGTCTTCCATGAAACGGACCATGTTGTCTATCTTTGAGAGCAGGTAGGGATTGATTTTGAATTGTGGCAGGCAGGGCATGTTCTCCATGGTGATAAGAACATTGTCCTGGCCGATTTCAGACTGAAAATCCGTGATTTTTTTCAGCCACCGCCAGAATTTGAACTCGAAAGCAACCCAGTTTGGCGGGTGAAAGTTGATCAGGGGAACCCCGGCATTTAACGCCAGGTCTGCACAGCTTTTCAGTTGGTCAATCTTGTTCCCCCAACCATCAATTTCAAAGAAGGGGGCATGGAGGGAAAGCACGGGAAAGATGCTTTGCAGTTCCCGCAGATGGGTCGAGGTGTTTTGAGCCGGAGAAGTCATGATTTATGATGACTTCCATACCATCAAAACCGACATCCCGGGCCATTTCAAAGACCTGGGTCGGTGGTAAAGTGTAGAGGCTTCCTGCGGATAAGATCAACTTCATTTTATAGAATCGTCGGCATCACAATAAAACGACATTTTAGTTTTTTGCAGATTACAGCAAGCTTGTTGTTGCGGTCAATGCTGCCACTCGGTCATGCCGGGAACTCTTGCTAGGGGCTGTGAACCTTTTCGACCAGGAACCGCCTCAACTGCTCAGAAGGTGGCGGAGTCAGGCGTGAGACGATAATCATCGTCAGGATAACGACCGGAGCGCCGATGAGAGCCGAGGAGGTTGCCGGCAGAATTGTCCGTAGCGTCGGTATCAGGTTGCCGAGCAGAATCGGTGCAAAGGTAATCATGGTGCCGACCATCATGCCGGCAATGGCGCCGTACTTGTTGGCCCTGTCCCACCAGATGCCAAGCAGGAAAACCGGGAAGAGGGTGTTGCCGGCCAAGGCGAAAGCTACCGCCGTAATCTGGGCGATCAGTCCGGGAGGGTTGACGGCAATCACCAGGACCAGCAGCGCCAGAACCAGGGTTGCTCCCTTGGCGACCGATCAGCAGATGGCTCTCGGTGGCCTTGGGATTGATCAGACGGTAGTAGATATCGTAGGAAATTGCACCGGCACCTGTTACCAGTAGTCCCGTTATGGTGCTGATGGCTGCCAGAACGCCGCCAATTGCCAGCACGCTGACAAAAATTTCATTCAGTCCGACCCATTCTGCGGTCTTGATGACGATGATGTCGGCAAGGGCCTGAGACTCAGCAGGGCTCAGCACTGTTCCCGAGTTAGTCAGCCAGGCTCCTTGCGAAGGCGCCAAATGCCGGAGCGCTCCAGTAGAGCAGGCCGATAAAAAAGAGTCCCCACACGACACCCCAGCGAGCATCCCGGTTGTTCGGAACCGTGTAGAAGCGTGAGAGGACATGTGGCAGGCCCGCGGTGCCGACCATCAATGTGAAACAGAGAGCAATCCATTCGTAAGGAGAGCCGAAGGTCCAGGGGAACAGGTATGCGTTGGAAACCTGCTCCGGCAGGTCGCGCAGGGCGCTGCCATAGCTGAATTGTGGAACCAGCCAGTTATAGCCGAGTTTCTTTGCGATCAGCATCAGGGGAACAACGAAAGAGATAATGAGCACCAGATAGTGCATCTGCGGGTTGCGGGCAGCTTTCAGCCCTCCTGCCAGCATCAGGTAGCCAATTGTCACCAGGGTACCGAAAACCAGAGCCTGGGTGTAGTCAATGCCGAACATCCAGGCGAAAACCATGCCGATCCCTTTGTATTGGGCGACGCAGTATATCAGTGAGATAACGATGGCAATCACTGCAGAAAAAACCCGGGCCACTGAAGAATCGTAACGGGCTTCGACAAAGTCAGGAGCAGTATATTTGCCAAAGCGGCGAATTTGACTACCCATCAGCACCAGCAGCAGGACGTAGCCGCCCGTCCAGCCCAGGATGTAGGCGAAGGCAAAGTAGCCGTTGAGAAAAAAAACGCCTGCAATGCCGAGGAAAGAGGCGGCGCTCATCCAGTTTGAGGCTATGGCGGCACCGATGCTGGCATGGCCGATTGATTTTACCTGCACGCCGTAGCCGCCCCTGTCATTGCGTCGGCTCAAAACACCCACGATAAGAGAGACGATGAGCACCCCGCAAAGCAGGAAAAAAGGTGTATAGCGAATCGATTGTTCCATGATCACTCTCCCCCTAACGCCGTCTGCGGTAGCTTGAAGTCAGCCAGTCGATCAGTACATTGAAGAAAAAACAGAGAAATATGAACCAGAGGATCAGGAATTGGCCACTGAACCAGAAGTACGCAGGGATGCCGAAAATGTAGGGGACATCGGCAAGGGTCCGGGAGGGATCATCGTGAATGAAGGCGAGGTGAATCGGCATGCCGAAGGTCATAATTGCCCAGGCCGCCAGGGTGATCCAGATAATCGTAACCTCTTTACGCATGAAACCGGGGCGAGGTCGAAAAAAATTAATGCGGAGATCTTCCCTGTTGTGGGGGTCCTGCTCGTTCGTTTGCGACATGCCTTGAGCTCCTGTTATTAAGCGGCAAATGAACAACTGCAACGAAAAATCGAAGTCTTGATTAAGTTGTTTCTAATGCAAAGGGTCTGCCAATTCAAGGCAAAAGCTTATGTTTTCATGATCTCGCTGAGCACAGTTGTTGCGAAGCTGCCCCTGGGCAAGGAGAAGGAAACCAGCAGCGAGTCTTTTGCCTGGATACATTCTGGCGACTGAATCGGTACTCGCAGCGGGCGTCGTTCACCTTCCATAGCCAAGCCCCCTGAAAGCCGGAAAGATTTCAGGGTCAGCTGCTCTTTGTCGAGCAAGCTCTGTTCCAGCAGCCCCGCCTGACCTTCAGCGAGCCTGGTCTTGTAGCCAAAGAGCGGCGCCGTGGGACTGATCTCGAAACCGTCGGCACGCAGTTGCTCCCGTTCCGGATCGGTGACCAGAAAACAGGCGCCATTGCTATGCTTGTAGGCCAGGTCCCCGGGCCAGAGTTGCTGCAGAGACGCCAGGCGCATGTCGATCATACGATCAAACAAGCTCGATTGATATGCCGAAAGGTAGAGGCGCAGGAGTTTTCTGGGCATGGCAAGGACCGCCTTGCGTGGACTCTTGCCTTCCCGGATCATTTCGAGCAGCTGTCGCTCAGGTCTGCAATGGCGAGGCAGCATCTTTGCCGCAGTCTCCAGGTCTCCTGAGTGATAGGCTTCGCGCGGCCTGTTTCCATCCCTGATGGTTGATCTCTTGCGGACTGCCGATGATTTCGTCAATGGCTGTGTCGAAGTTGTTACCAAGGATCGCCTTGCCGATACGGTGAGAATTGCCGAGGGAGCCGTAGCGCTGTTCGCCAAAACGATTGGGGACACCGATATCCTGCAGGACGCCGAGAATTGTTTCCGCGCGCGACAAGCCTTCCTGGACGACTTGGTGAATACGGATCTGGAAGCAGTTGCCGGCAAGGTGTCCGGGACGTAGTTTGTTGCCATGCAAGCGGGCTGAGAGGATCTTGACGCCTGGAATCTCCAGTCCTGTGACATCTTCCGGTTTGCGTAATGGTACCGAAACCGTTTGCCGGGTAATTGCCCTGGCATCTTTGAGCCCGGCATAGCCGAGTTCACGTTCATTGCATTTAAGGGCGCACGCCAGTTCGCGGAGCAGATCGTAGGTTGTGAGTCCGCACTTCTCGACCCTGATATAAAGATGATCACCCTCTCCACAGGGTTCGTAAAGAGGGATCTCTTCGACCTGGAAATCTTCAGGCTTTTGACGGATGACCCCACCTGTGCCCGGCAGTTTCTCTGTGAGATATTCAGTCATTCTCTGCCTTTTGCCAGTCGAATCGAAAACCTCGCCGTACCGGAGGAGTGGGCAGCAGATGGCGCGGGATCGCCGCATCACGTTTATAGTGCATGTAGTAGATCTGCTGGCCTTTATCGAGAAAACGCTGCATATATTTGGAGATCGGATAGTCGGCCAAGTGGTGGGTCCATTCTTCTTGCAGCATATTGCGATAACCCGTCAGGTTGCGAATCTGCTCTGCAACACTTGCCGCATAGTTGTCAAAATCGGTGCTGAAAAAGAAATCACCTCCCGGCGCCAGATATTGAGCCAGGTTGAGGAGGAATTCGTGGTTGACCAATCGTCTGCTCCAGTGGCGTTTCTTTGGCCAGGGGTCTGGGCAGTTGATATAGACCGCAGAGAGGCTCTCCGGTTGCAGCCCTTTGTCCAGCAGCCAGCGGGCTTCAACACGCATGATGCGAACATTCTGCACGCCTGCTTTGTCAATCTTCTTGCAGGTTTTCAGGCAGCCTTTATTGTAGATGTCGATAGCAAGAAAATTTGTTTGCGGTTGTGCAAGAGCACGTTCGAGAATGAAATGCCCTGTCCCGCAGCCAATTTCCAGTGCCAGAGGTTGGTTGTTGCCGAAGATCGCTGTTACGTCCAGTGGCTGCTCAGGGGTTCTGCCGGCAATAAAGTTTTCTGAAGTGATCGGGATGGTGCGTTGCGTCATTATCGTTTCCAGTTATGAGAAATATTGCTTGTTCTACAGCTTACGGCTTCGGCTGGATGAAATTGACCAGAGCGTCAATGTCCTTGTCCGACAGGTGACTGAAGTCCGAAATCTTGTCATTGCCGTGTTTATGTTGTGGGTTCACCAGCTGGGAACGGACTTGTGCCCGCGTCAGTTTCTCGCCCATGGCTTCGAAGCTGCCCGCGGTGACACCACCATCGCCCTCCAGGGTATGACAGGCCTTGCAGCCCTGGGAGTTGATCAGGCTGCGTGCTTTTGCATCGTCATCTGCACGGGCAAGGGGAGAAAATGTTGCGTTCAGAATGACGGCAGTTGCGATAATACTGAGCTTGGCATACATGATGATCCTGTCCCTCCAAGTAGCAGGTGCGACTCCCTGTGGGAACCTGAGCCATCTGACAGCATAACGAAAATTACACGCTGCGCCAAGCAGTGATATCAGGGGGCGACAACTTGACGTCTGGTTGAGGAAGAACCCTGGCTAGACTTGCGTCATCGTGCCTTGCCAGGAACCAAAATCACGCGCAATTTGTGCGGCAAACTAGCCGCACGGGACATTGGCAGGTCGCCAGCGGCCAATCTGCTGATCGTCAGGCCATCTATCAGGAGGGAAAGAACTTGAAATCCTCTCCGCGTCAAAGTACCCTGCGCCTGAAGCCTTCATCGCCTTTGCTGTGTCTCTTAACTCCAACCATTTGTAAGGAGCTTCTCCCATGTTGATCGTCATGCATCATTCTGCCACCGATGAGCAGGTCCAGGCTGTTACGGACGCTGTTGCTGCTATGGGCCTGACCGCTGAGCCGATCCCCGGCAGCCTGCGCACCGCTATCGGAGTTTTGGGCAACCAGGGTTATGTGGACGATACGACGATCCGCGAACTCCCCGGGGTCCGCGAGGTGATTCACGTCAGCAAACCCTACAAGCTGGTCTCCCGGGATTTTCATCCGGACGCCTCCATTGTTGAAGCAGGAGGCGTCAAGTTCGGGGCGAAAGAGCCGCCCGTGCTTATTGCCGGCCCCTGCACCGTGGAGAGTGAAGAGCAGATGCTTGCTGCCGCCAGGCTGGTTAAGAAAAATGGTGCACATATGCTGCGTGGCGGCGCCTACAAACCGCGTACCGGCCCCCATTCTTTTCAGGGGCTTGGGGTTGAAGGACTTAAATACCTGCGCCAGGCCGGTGATGCGGAAGGTCTGCCGGTGATTACCGAGGTCATGCGTATCGAGCAGCTCGAAACGGTCTGCCGTTATGCGGATGTCCTGCAGATCGGTGCCCGCAACATGCAGAACTTTGACCTGCTCAAGGAGGCGGGCAAGACCGGTCACCCGATCCTGCTGAAAAGAGGCATGAGTGCGACGATTGAGGAGTTTCTCTCCGCGGCCGAGTATATCCTTTCGGAAGGCAACCCGAAGGTTATCCTCTGCGAACGGGGCATTCGGACTTTTGAAAAAACCACCCGCAACACGCTCGACTTGAGTGTCGTCCCCTTGATCCGCGAAATGAGTCATCTGCCGATCATTGTCGACCCCAGTCATGCGACCGGGCGACGTTCACTCGTCGGTCCGATGGCCAAAGCCGCAATAGTGGTCGGAGCACACGGCATTATGGTCGAAGTTCATCCCGATCCGGACAAGGCCCTCTGTGATGGTGCCCAGAGTCTTGATGGGCATGGTTTTGCTGAATTGGTTTCAGAGCTCAAGCGTCTGATGAGCCTCCTGGAAGAGGTCTAGGGTTTTCCTCTATGACCACTTCATCGCCTCTCCTGGCCAACTACAGGTTGACCCTTGCTTATGATGGGCGGGCCTTCCTGGGCTGGCAGCGTCATGCTGACAAGCCGACCGTGCAGTTTGTTCTTGAACAGGCGGTGACGCAAGCCTTTGCTGTCCGGGTTCCTGTACAGGGCTCAGGGCGTACCGACCGCGGCACCCATGCTCATGGTCAGGTTGCGAGTCTCCCGCTTCCGGCAGGCACGCCTGCTGAACAGGTTAAAGAGCAACTCAACCTGGTTTTGCCGGAGACGGTGCGTATCATTGACGTCCGTTGTGCGCCGGAAGACTTCCACGCCTGTGACTCAGCGCTTGCCAAGCGTTACCGCTATAAAATCTGGAATGATCGCAAGCTGCCTGCAGAACACGATGGCCGGGTCTGGCACGTCAAAGAGCCTCTTGATGTGCAGGCGATGGCTGAGGTCTGCTCGGTGTTTGTGGGCGAGCAGGATTTTGCCTCCTTTGCGACGCGGACAAACTTCAAACAAAAGTCGACGCGCCGTAGGGTTGTCGAGGCCGATCTCAGCCAGGAGGGGCCTATGCTCACGTTTGACATTTGTGCAGATGGCTTTTTGTACAAGATGGTGCGAAACATTGTCCGTGCGATCGTCAAGGTCGGTGAGGGCCGCTATACGCGTGAGGACCTTGTCCGGATTCTTGAGGCGAGAGACCGCCAGGCCGCGCCCGGGACCGCTCCAGCCTCCGGCCTGTACCTGGAACAGGTCTTTTATACGCAGGATGAACTGTCAGAAAATCTCCGTAAATAGAGCAGCTCCTTATGAATCAATTCGAACATCTGCGTCACAAGGAAGGCTCTCTCCTTGGCCGCCCTCGCGAGCTGATTGTCGCCTGCGCTCCCATGCGTAGCAATGTCAACATCTCCAGCGTTGCCAGAACGGCGAGTGCCTGTGCCGTCGAGCGACTTGTCCTGACCGGAAACGCCAGCCTGATCTCAAAGATCGCTCGAGATGGAGCCGAAACACTTGAGGTTTCGATGCATCGGAGCCTGGCTCCTGTTCTGCAAAAGTTGCGCAGCGACGGCTATCGACTGGTGGGCCTTGAGCAGACCACGAACTCAACGAGCATGCATAACTACAATTTTTCGAGACGCTCTGTTCTGGTTGTCGGCAACGAGCGTACCGGGTTGACGCCGGAGATTCTGGCGCTGCTGGATGATGTTGTCGAGATCCCGGTCTATGGACTGCCTCACAGCTTTAATGCTGCCACCGCTGCCAGTATGGCTCTCTACGAATACTGTCGCCAGTATCCCAACGGCTAATTGACACCTTGCAACGCTGTCCGAAGATCATCGGAACCGGTTAAACACCTTAACCGGTTAACTCAAAAAGACCAATTTCTGGTCGGCAAAAAAATCTTACCGGGAGGACGCTGGTACCGACGCCACGACTGACGTAAAGCGGTATGTGGTCCTGGCTGACCTGGTAGAATCCGGCAACAAAGCGTCCGGCGTAGCGGGGCAGGTACAACGGTGGCAGGTAGGGGAGGCGAACCTGACCGCCGTGGGTGTGCCCGCTCAGGATCAGGTTGATATCCTTGTTGAGCTGTTCGTGGGCAAAGGCCGGTACGTGAGATAAAAGCAGGTTGAAGCGTTGTGGATCGACTTCTTTTTGTAGTTGCTGCAAATGATCCGTGGAAGAAGGGTAGTCGAGGCCGAAGATTGACAGGGCGTGGCCATTGATTTCAAGATCGGCCCGTTCATTGATCAAGAGTTTCACTCCGACACTGGAAAAGTGTCTGCGCAGGTTCTCCCCTTCGAGGCGTGACCAGTATTCCCAGTTGCCCTGGATCGCGTAAATACCGTGAGGCGCTTTCAGTTTTTCCAGGAAGTTACGAACGCCCCAGATGTTGCGCTCCTCCTCCAGGTAGTCCCCGGTCAGCAATATCAGGTCAGGCTTTAGGTCGGCTACCTGCCTGGCGACTTTTTCAAAGTAGCTGTTGAAGTCGCTCAGATGTAGATCGCTGATCTGGACGATGCGTACTTTTCCACCCTGAGAAGCAGCGTGCAGCTTGTGTCGTTCAATTTTCAGGGCTTGTGGCTCATACCAGAGGGAATCTGCCAGCAAGGCTCCGCTGACACCGGTCAGTCCGAGGGCAAAGAAAGCGGCGCCTGCTCACACCTTTTCCTTGGCGGGAAGAAAAGCTCATGGGAACCTGCCGAAAGTGATCGGGCGATGGTTGCCAGAATGACGTGATTGTATTATCTTAAGAACTTGCATTGTTGAAAATATACCTAAGAGTGGTTTCCGTTAATAATAAGGGATCAATTCCCAAAAAGAAAGGCGCTAGACGTTATGGAGCAATACCAGGAGGTCACCAACGATGTTTTCTGGGTTGGTGTCAAGCATGCAGACCTGCAGATTTTTGATGAACTTTTCCCGACCCGTAATGGTACGACTTACAATTCTTATGTCGTAAAGGGTAAAGCAGAAAACCGCTTTGATCGATACTGTCAAAGCCCCGTTTAGCGAAGAATTCTTTGCCAAGGTCGAAGCGTCCGTTGGTCTTGACAATATTGACCTGGTGGTCGTCAATCACACTGAACCCGATCACTCCGGCGCCTTGCTCAGTCTGCTCGAGAAGCGCCCGGATCTGCCGGTTTACTGTTCCCGTCCGGCGCAGAATTTTCTCTCCCAGCTGTTGAACGAACCGTTCAATGCCCAGGTCGTCAGTGATGGTGATGAAGTTGACCTTGGCGGCAGGACCCTGCGTTTTATCCTGGCTCCCTATCTGCATTGGCCGGACACCATGTTCACCTATCTGGTTGAGGATGCTGTCCTCTTTCCCTGTGATGCTTTTGGTGCCCATTACTGCGCCAGCAAGCTCTTTGATGACGAGATCCCCGACTTCTCCAAGGATTTTCACTTTTACTTCGACTGCATCATGCGGCCCTTTAAAGACAAGGTTCGAGCGGCCGTCAGTAAAGTCGACGAGCTGGAATTGAAAATGATCTGCCCCTCTCATGGGCCAATTCGCCGCGCCGACCCGGGCGCTGTGGTCAACTCTTACCGCCGCTGGTCGGCTCTTCCACCCGAACAAGCAAACCCTCGTGCCCTGATGTTGACCATGTCTTCGCATGGCAATACTCACCGCATGGCCGCTGAGATACAGGAAGAACTCGAAAAGAAGAACTTCCAGGTTGTTGTCATGCGTATGTGCGAGATGCGTGACAGTGACTTGAGGGACGAACTGGAACTGGCGGACCTGGTTCTGGTTGGTACCTCGACGATCAATCGTGATGCTCCGCCACAGGCCTGGCATGCCATGTCACTCTTTTCCCTGGTGACACCCAAGGCAAAGATTGCCGCTGCCTTCGGCTCGTTTGGCTGGAGTGGCGAAGCCGTCAAGCTGGTTGAAGAGCGCTTGAAAGGGCTGCGCTTGAAAATGCCGGTTCCCGGACTGACGTTGCGCTTCTCACCGACCGAAGATAACCTCCGCGAATGCCGCGAGTTTGCCGATCAGGTCGCAGCACAGGTGGTGGGTACGGAGTAGCCTTGTCACTCTCCAGGTTGGACGGCTGGGCAGGGTCGGATGGCCCTGCCCGCTGTTTTTTGCTTGCCGATATTCAGGCTTTTTGTGACTTCTATTAAACCCCCGGCACGAGCCGCAGAAATCGCAGTTGTTGCGCCTCTCGATAAAATTCTCAACTACGCCATTCCTGTTGATTTGGCAGGCGAGGTTTGTATCGGTAGCCGAGTCCGGGTCCCGCTCGGCCGCCGGCACGTGGTTGGCTATGTCATGAACTGGGCAGAGCCCGGTGAGACAAAACTGAAAGATATCCTCGAAGTCATCGATCCACATCCCCTGTTCCATCAAAACCATGCTGCTTTTTACCTGCGTGCTGCTCGTTATTATGTCTATCCCCCCGGGCAGGCGGTAAGAACTGCCTTGCCGGCAGGGCTCTCTGCCTTGAATAGTAAGCCCGGCTGTTTTGAGCGACAAACTTTACCGGCCAACGAACAGCGCAGAGCAACCCCAAGGTTCACGGCAGCGGGAAATCCTCGATTTTGTCCGGGCGAAGGGCCTGGTCACTTTGAGTCAGCTGCGACAAACCTACTCAGCACCTCATGCTGTCCTGCAGCGTTTGCTTGAACTGGAACTCTTGCAGGTTGAAGAGATTGAACGCTGCCGGGATCCGTTTGCCGAAATCGGTGTAGCAAAGCACTCTCCGGTTGAACTCAATGCTGCTCAGCAGAAAGCCGTCACCCTTGTCGAAGCAGCGCTCAGTTCTTCTCAGGTGTTTGCTCCGTTTCTTTTGCATGGTGTGACAGGAAGTGGCAAAACCGAGGTCTATCTGAGGTCGATTGCCAAGGTCCTTGAAGAGGGACGACAAGCGTTGGTGCTGGTCCCGGAAATTGCCCTGACGCCCCAACTGGTGAGCCGTTTCCGCAGCTGGTTCCAGAATCATGATGTGCGTCTGGCGGTACTTCATTCTGGTTTGTCCGATGGTGAACGCTACGATGCCTGGCGACAGGTTGCAAGGGGTGATATCGACGTTGTCATTGGTGCTCGCTCTGCAGTCTTTGCACCCCTTCCGCAACTGGGCCTGATTGTTGTCGATGAAGAACATGATGGCAGCTACAAACAGTCGGAAGGGTTTCGCTACAATGCCCGCGATCTGGCCCTGATGCGCGGCCAGATGGATGAGACTGTCGTTATCCTGGGCAGCGCTACGCCGGTTCTGACTTCCTACCAGCGGTCGCTTGGCGGGCACCTGGCTTACCTGGAACTCCCTGAAAGGACAGCTGCAAGACCCTTGCCTGAAGTCCATCTGGTCGATCTTTCACAGCATGAAGGAGAGAGCCAGTTGAGCGAGCCGTTGCAGGTTGCTTTGGCTGAAACTTTGCAAGCGGGTGAGCAGTCGTTGCTACTGCTGAACCGGCGAGGCTATGCTCCCTTTCTGCTCTGCCACGACTGTGGCGCAGCACTGCGATGCCCCAACTGCGATATCACACTGACCTATTCACAGCTGCAGAGCGCGCTGCGTTGTCACTACTGTGATTTCCACATGAGGCCACCGGAAAGCTGTGATCGTTGTAATGGCATTCGGTTGCTCCCCGAAGGCATGGGTACAGAGCGCCTCGAAGAGGAAATTCGGCAGCTTTTCCCCGAGGCAAGGGTGGCGCGCATGGATCGCGATACCACCAGCCGCAAAGGTTCTCATCACAGGTTGATAGAACAGATGTCCGCCGGTGGAATCGATATCCTGATCGGCACGCAAATGATCGCCAAGGGGCATGATTTTCCGTCAGTCACCCTGGTTGGTGTCCTCAACGCCGACACGGCACTGAACCTGCCTGACTTTCGCAGTGCCGAGAGAGTTTTTTCCCTGCTCAGCCAGGTTGCCGGACGCGCCGGGCGTGGCGATCGCCCCGGGCGGGTCATGATCCAGACCTATGCAGTCGATAATTATGCGTTGGATTTTGTTGCCCGTCACGATTACCGAGGATTTGCCGACCTGGAGCTGTCGCAACGTCAGGTGCTGGCTTATCCGCCTTTCGGATATCTGGTTAACCTGGTCTTGAGCGGCAATGATGAAGCCAGGGTGAACCGTGCGGCAGAGCAGATTTCTGTTAACCTGACAACTGGTGTGACATGATGCGGAAGTCCTCGGCCCGGCCCCATGTCTGTTGCCGCGTTTGCGCAACAAGCATCGGGTGCAGATCCTGCTCAAGGCAAAACTGCGTGAGCCTTTGCGTCGACAGATTGGGCAGTTGCAGCGACTCAGAACCCAGCTCCCGGCCGGTGTCGTGCTCACGGTTGATGTTGACCCGGTCGATATGTTTTGATTAAGGATGAGATGTCAGGCGGTAAGGCTGTAAGCTTTAGGGCTGTAAGTTAAAGCTCAAAACTTGTCTCATTGCATAGAAGCTTCTTGGTAATGATCTCTTCGAGAGAAAATATTTTATGAATAAACGGTTCTTGCTGATCTTTGTACTTATGCTGCTCCTTTCTTCCTGCGCCCGTCCACCGGAGCCGCCTCCGGTTGTCGAGGAACCCGTCATTGAGGCGCCGATGGTGGACAAGGGCGTGCCAACCCTGCAGGCCGTTGACTGGACAGACGTTGTCGGATGGCAGGAGGATGACCCGGGGCTCGCTCTTGGTGCTTTGCTGAAGAGTTGCTCGGCGTTGCGCTGGCGTCCGCAATGGCAGCCCGCCTGTGCAGAGGCTGCTGCCATGGAGCAGGCATCGGAAGAGGTTGTTCGCGCTTTCTTCGAAAGCAACTTTGAACCTCATCAGGTCAGCCAGCCCGATGGCACCACGGAAGGGCTTATGACCGGTTACTACGTGCCTGATCTGAGGGGCAGTCGCGAGGCTTCTGCCGATTATCCTTATCCCCTTTATCGTCGTCCGGATGATCTTCTGACGATCGATTTGAGCGATGTTTACCCGGACTTAAGCAATTATCGTTTGCGTGGCCGTCTTGACGGCCACAGGGTTGTTCCTTACTGGGAGCGAAGCGAGATTGATAGCCAGTCACGGCCTCTGGATGGACAGGAACTCTTATGGGTGGCAGATCCCGTCGAGCTCTTCTTTCTGCAGATTCAGGGCTCAGGTCGCATTCTCCTCGATGATGGTGAGCAGGTGCTGGTGAATTATGCCGACCAGAATGGCCATCCTTACAAGTCGATCGGTAAGTATCTGATCGATCGTGGGGCCATGTCGCGTAGCGAGATGTCGATGCAGAATATCAGGGCCTGGGTCAGGAACAATCCGAGCGAAGTCGGCAATCTTTTGAATCAGAACCCGAGCTATGTCTTCTTCAGGGCTTTACCCGCTGAGGTAAAGAGCCCGCCGGGGGCTCTTGGCGTGCCGCTGACCCCGGGTCGGAGCCTTGCTGTCGATCGTCGTTACATCCCTCTGGGAGCGCCGGTTTTTGTCGATACTTTCTGGCCCAACAGCGATAAGCCGCTGCGTCGTTTGATGGTGGCCCAGGATACGGGAGGGGCTATCAAGGGAGAGGTGCGCGGAGATTTTTTCTGGGGGATGGGTGCCCAGGCAGGGGAACAGGCCGGACGCATGAAGCAGTCGGCGCGATTCTGGGTTCTTCTTGCCACGCGAGATGCCGGTTGATTAACACTTCAAATCTAAACAGGATAAAACCCTCCTGCTTTATGACGAAAGGGCTGCAATGTTCTTGAAAAGAGGCTATCTGCGCTGTTGCTGTTTGACACTCCTCGCTCTGCTGACGGTGACCAGTCTTCTGCACGCGACCACCCCGGAGAAGGGGATGTTTCTGGTCGCAGACGAAAAGCTGAAGGATCCGCGTTTTCGTAACGGGGTCATTCTGCTGATTCAGCACGATGCCAAAGGCAGCGCCGGATTGGTTGTTAACAGGGCCAGTCGCTTGTCACTGAGCGCGATCCTTCCTGAGGATTCACAGCTGGCCGGGGATGGGACGACGCTCTCTTACGGCGGTCCGGTTGATACGAATGCTCTACTGGCTTTAGTCAAGGTTCGCAATCATCCCCCTGAGCCTGCCGATGAAGTGGTTGAAGGGCTCTATGTGACGGGGGTTGGAGTGCTTGATGAGTGGCCGGATTTTTCGGCTGAGGTTGTCGGCTACCGGACTTTTGTCGGTTACACCGGCTGGGCGGCGGGGCAGTTGGGGGTTGAAATCCAGCGCGGTGACTGGACTGTGCTGCCGGCTGACGCAGAGAGTGTTCTGGCCGCTGATCAGGGGCATCTCTGGCAGCGTTTGCGGAAAACACTTGCGGAGTAAGTTTCAGTCTTGGCTCTCACCTTTAGTCATCGGTTTTGCCGATCCGGTCAAGCAGCGCTTTGACCACGACATCAATGCGCGCCTGGTCTTCTTGCAGAATATTTAAAAAACGCAAGCCGATCTGCTGCATATCGTTTGCGTCAGCTTCACCGATCCACACGGCTTCAGCCAAAGCGCATATAATCCCCTTCTTGTCGCCGATGGAGAGGTAGACCAGAACCAGGTCTTCCAGTTCTATCGGAGATTTAAGAGGGAGTCTTATGCCGCCGCCGGCCAGGTTGATCAGGTTTTTTTTGAACTCGGTCAGCTCGGCAGCAGAGACCCCGTTCTTGATTTTTTTCAGATGCTCTTCCCAAAGCGAGCGCATCTCTGCCAGGTTACTGGTGTCCCGATGAATTCCCACCCAGGCATTAACGTCGACGCGACGATAGATGCGCCTGGAAATGAACTCCAGGTTGCCTTCAAACTGCAGGCGGATGTCCTGGCTGCTGATGCGTTCAACAAAAGAAGCGACCAGTCGCAGTCCCATGCCCATGTGGTCGGTCAAGACCTCAAACTGCATGCCCGTCTCAAAAGGATAGGAATCTGCCGCATCGCAGCCGTAGGGCAAGGCCAGGTCAAGCTGCATCGGTTTGCTGTACATGGCGTAGCCCGTGATTGTGTCCAGGGCTGTTTGTTCATCATCTGTGAAGATCCGCTTGATGAAGACTTTTTGACCTTTATTAAAGTATTTTCCGTAAGACATAATTTAAATTCTTACCCCGGTTTCCCTATTCGTCTGGGCCACAGACAGAATTTTCAATCTCGGCCGCTATCGCCTCGACCGTCTGCCCGTCTCCGGATATCGTCACCTCGGCGTACTTTTGGTAAAGAGGCTGGCGCTCCCGGTAAAGATTCTCATAAGTTTCATTTGGCCCGATGACCAGTCCCCGGCTGTCCATGTCGTTGACTCTGCTCAGTAATTCTTGCAGTGGGATATCGATAAACACCAGTTGACCGAGCTTCCTCAGTCGGGCCATAGCGCGCTCACTGTACACGGCAGAGCCTCCGGTTGCAACCACGCTGTGTGTTGTTGTGAGCCCCGTGAGGACCTGCTCTTCCAGAGCTTTGAAGGTCTCCAGCCCCTCTCTGGCGATGATCTCTTGCAGTCGACTTTCCTGCTGGCTCTGGAGCAGCAGGTCGGTGTCGACGAAGTTGTAGCCGAGCCGTTTTGCCAGCAGCACGCCGACGGTGCTCTTGCCGGCTCCCGGCATGCCGATCAGGATGATATTCAGGGCGCAATTACTTCGCATGCAAGAAAAGTTGCCTGATTCTGGCCCCGGGGTCAACTGTAGAATGGTCGCTCGCGACTGTTTTTATTCTCTCTGTCGTCATCTTCTATCGTTTAATTTCCTTGGTCATCCTGACCCTTTGGCCGTCTCTCTTTATTGCTTCCTGTTGCTCTGGCCACGGCTCTTGGCTCCTGCAGAATTCAGCTCTTCTGCGATTTTCAGCACGATTTTGCCGAAATGTTTATCTTCTTCCATCATCCGGTGTGCTTCAACGACTTCATCAATAGTGAAAGTCTTTTCAATGATCGGCACGATGCTGCGGTCGGCGAACTTGGGCAGCGCACGACGGGTGAACTCGGCGACAATTTCGGCTTTCTCGGCAACCGGACGGGATCGCAGCACCGAGCCTATAATCTGCTGGCGCTTGACCATCATCAGGGCGAGGTTGAGCTCGGCCTTGATGCCGCTGATTACGCCGATGCTGACCAGCTTGCCCTTGTAGCCGAGAGATTTCATGTTAGGGCCGAGGTACTTGGCGCCGACGTGGTCGAGAATCAGGTCGACGCCTTTCTTCTTGGTAAATTCCTTAACGATCTCTGTGAAGTCAGGATTCTCAAGGTAGTTAATGACCAGGTCTGCCCCGAGTTCTCTGACCCGATCCATCTTTGATGGGTGGGCGGTGACGATCAACTTGCTGTTCGGAGTAAGGGCCTTGCTGAGCTGGATGGCCGCGGTGTTGACGCCGCCACCACCGCCATGGAGAATTGCGGTCTGACCGTCCTGGAAGTCGCCGATCATGAAGACATTGAGGAATGCCGTGATGTAGGATTCGCAGACGCAGGCGGCTTCTTCAAAGCTCATGCTTTCGGGGATGCGCATCAGGTGACTGGCGTAGGCCACGGCATATTCCGCATAGCTGCCGCCACCGACCAGGCTGATGACCCGCTCTCCCACTTTCCAGCCTTCGACGCCCGGGCCAATCTCTGCGATGGTGCCGGAAACCTCGAGTCCCAGAATCTCCGAGTCGCCGGGAGGTGGTGGATAGTTCCCCGCCCGTTGCACCAGGTCGGGGCGGTTGATCGATGTAGCAATCACTTTGACCAGGACTTCGCCTTCCTTGGGTGAAGGTTTTTCGGTCTCGCCAACCTTGAGAACATCAAGGCCACCAAATTCATCCATCAAAACAGCTTTCATATGTTTCCTCCTGAATTAAAGGTTTTTACTTGATTGTTGGTTATGTCAGAAATGAGCAAAACTTTAACGCAAAGACGCAAAGGGTTCAAGCATACAGAATATCGTAAACGAAAATACAGGAGGCTCAAATCATTTCAGGGTTAAGGTTTAACGCGATTTTCCTGCGTCCGATTTGTTCTTTGCACTTGCGTTAAAAATGACCCTGCTCAGTTTTCCGGGGTACGGATAAATTGATAGCCTCGTCCGCGCACCGTGAGGAAATGTTTCGGATTGGCCGGATCCTCTTCAAAATATTTGCGCAGACGGACAATGAAATTATCAAGTGTGCGGGTTTCCGTGTCTTCAGCCATTCCCCAGACCGATTTTAACAGCGCCGCCCGTGTCAGGGTCTCTCCTTCATTGCTGAAAAAAATGGCCAGCATCCGGCCTTCGAGTTCGGTAATCCTGATCTTGCCTTTTGCCGTGATCGCCGTCAAGATTGTTGAGGTTTATGAGGTTGCTGCCGAATCGGTAGTCTTCAGTTCTGTCCAGTGATGGCTGGTACCAGGCTGAACGGCGCAGCATGCCACGGATGCGCAGCAGGAATTCATCGAGGCTGAACGGCTTGGTGAGATAGTCGTCAGCGCCTTCTTTGAGCCCTTTGACTCTGTCCTGCTCTTCACCGAGAGCCGTGAGCATGAGGATTGGCAACTGTGGTTCGGATTTGCGCATCTGCCGACAGAGGTCAAAGCCATGACTGTCAGGAAGCATCAGGTCAAGAACCACCAGGTCGAAAGACTGGCGACTAAAGACCTCCAGCGCAGCGGCGCCCGTTTCAGTATGGGTGACCTGGAAGTCTTCACGTTCAAGGTTGAAAATGATCCCCTGGGCGATATGTTGTTCGTCTTCGACGAGGAGAATATGTGGTTTCTTCATGGGGCTCCCGTTGTCGCTGCCTTTTGCGTGAGGGGCAGGGTGATCCTGAAGGTTGTGCCCTGTCCCTCGCCCTTGCTTTCAACCGTGACCTGGCCATGATGGCGCAGAATGTTGGCGTGCACGATGAACAGGCCGAGACCTGTGCCGCGGATATTTTCGTTTTTGCGGCGAACGCGGTAGAAGATGTTGAAGATTTTCTTCTGGTCGTTAGGCTCGATGCCGCGACCGTGATCGGTAAAGACCAGATAACAGTGGTTCTGGTCGCTGCTTAAAGAAACCCTGATTGCCGGAGAGCTGTCGGAATAGAGGACAGCATTTTCCAGCAGGTTGCGTAAAACGGTTTCCATTGCGTCCTGATCAATTGCGGCAAAAATGCCGGGCTCAATGTCGAGTGACAACTTGCCGGCCTTGGGCAGGGTAAATTGGCGGTCGCGGAAATACTTCTCAACAAAGGCACTGAAATCGATTGGTCTGGAGCTCCAGCCGCCAATGCTTCTGTCCGACCCGGTTGGCCGAAAGCAGGTTGTCGATCAGTCCATTGAGTCGGTTCGCATCACTCAGCATGGTCTCCAGGAAGGGAGCCATCTGTTCAGGCGAGGGCTGGTGGCGGCGAACTGTCTCAAGGTGCAGCTGCAGCGAGGCCAGGGGCGACTTCAGCTCATGGGTCACCTGGGAGATGAACTGCCGCTGTTCGCGAACCAGGGCGGACTGCTTTCGCCAATAAAGGAAGATGACGTAAACGCCGACCAGGATTGAGACGAGCAGCAGCAGCCCTTCCGTCAGGATCAGCCAGTCGGGGCCGCCAACGAGCAGCTCCGGGCTGTACTTTTCCGCCAGTGCCCTCAGCTTGCGGTGGTTGCCGAGAAACCAGTTCAGCCAGACGATCACCGCGAGGACCCAGGCGACCTGGATGCCGATGAAAGCCATGAGCGGGTTAAAGATTCGTTTCAGCCAGTTCATAGGGCCATCTTTACCATTACAGGCGCTGGCGACAAGAGGAAGTGCAGAATGTTTTTACAGAATTATTACAATCAGGAAGGTCAATTTTGTTAAATTGAATAATGATTCTAGCACTATGCGGAGCATAGTAAGGAGAGAATATGCGTATCGGTAAACATGAAGTCACTTATCCCCTGATTCAAGGCGGCATGGCCGTCCGTGTTTCAGGGCATCGCCTGGCTGGTCATGTTGCCCGTTGCGGCGGCGTCGGCCTGGTGGCCACGGCCGGTATCGCCCTGAACGCTCCCCAGTACACGGGAGACAATTACTTCGCCATCGAGCCTCAGGCCCTTAAGGATGAGCTGGCCAAGGCTTATGCAGATTGCCCCGGATGGTGTCATCGGCACCAACTGCATGGTGGCAGTCACTGATTATGCGGCACTGGTCAAGGCCTCCTGTGAAGGTGGCGCCAAGCTGATTGTCAGCGGTGCCGGGTTGCCGATGAATCTGCCGGAGTTGACCGCTGAATGGCCGGATGTTGCCCTGGTGCCGATCGTTTCCTCGGTCAAGGCTGCCGAACTGATTGCCCGTAAATGGCATAAAGCCTACGATCGTCTTCCCGATGCCGTAGTTGTCGAAGACCCTGATACGGCCGGTGGTCACCTCGGTGAAAAGCTGGAAAATATTGGCACCGGCGAATACGATCAGTACGCGACGGTCCGTGGCGTCAAAGACTATTTTCGTGACAATGGAATCTCGATATCCCGATTATCGCTGCCGGCGGTGTCTGGGACCACGAAGATTTTCAGTATGCCATGGAGCAGGGCGCCGATGGCGTGCAGATGGGCACTCGCTTTGTCTGCACCGAAGAGTGTGATGCTGATGATGCATTTAAACAGGCTTATCTGGATTGTAGCAAGGAAGATATCGGCCTGCTCATGAGCCCGGCGGGCTTGCCCGGCAGGGCCCTGATTCGAAATATCGAAGCGATTCGTGAACGTGACCTGGAGTTGACGCCAACCTGCCCGACAGGATGCCTGCGTAAGTGCACTTACAAATCAGACGGAGAGCGTTTCTGCATCGTCCATGCTCTTGATCGTGCTCAGCGCGGTGATACGGAGACCGGACTGGTCTTTTGTGGCACAACGCCTGGAAAGCAACCAAGATCGAAACTGTGGCAGGTATCTTTGATGAATTTTTCCACGGCGATCAAGCACAAGCGGCGAATCGTTAGGTTTGTCCGTGTTTGTTTCAGAAAGGTAGCCTTCGGGCTGCCTTTTTTGTTGTTTCGGTTGAACGATCTGGAGGCCTAAATATTAGCAGGCGCTTAAGGTTTTGCTTCACTCGATATGCTCCTTGCTCAATTGCATCGCCCGGGAAAATCACCAGGGCGCAGGCCATGCAATACTGTCAGGATACCAAGGCCTTCAAGCTACGTCTCTCTCGCTAGTGCCCCGTGCGGCTTGTTCGCCGCACGGGGCACTAGTCAGTGATAAAGAACAACTGGGATTCGTTGTGGTAAAGAAGTCTCTCCCGCATTCTTCCCTCTCAGATGAGTTCATGACGAAGAATACCCTTAATCCCTTGTCATCGTTGTTTGTCCTGTTGTAAAATGCCGCTTGTGGTTCGGGGTAACCCCGAACCTCATTCTTTTCTCTGCAAACAAAAAATCTTTAAGGAGTTGCCGATATGGCACCAAAAGAAGAATTTATCCCTAAATGGATCGCCTGGGAGTCGACCCAGCGCTGCAATTTAAATTGCGTACACTGTCGCTGTTCCTCTGACATGGACGCCGCTGTCGGTGATTTTAATACCGAAGAAGCCTTCAAGCTGATTGACGATATCTGCGAGGTCAGCCAGCCGGTCATGGTCCTTTCCGGTGGTGAGCCCCTGCTGCGCAAGGACATCTTTGAAATTGCCCGCTATGGGACCAGCAAAGGGCTGCGGATGTGCATGGCCACCAACGGCACCCTGATCACCGATGATGTCTGCAAGCAGATGATTGAGGCCGATATCAAGATGGTCTCCTTGTCTCTCGATGGTTCGACGGCGGAAATCCACGATGACTTCCGTGCTTGCCCGGGCGCTTTTGATGGCGTGGTGCGTGCCGCAGAAACCCTGAATCGCAACGGCATCAAGTTCCTGATCAACTCTTCGTTTACCAAACGCAACCAGAAAGATATCGGCGCGACTTTCAAGGTGGCCAAAGAGCTTGGCGCTACCGCCTGGTACATGTTCATGATCGTACCGACCGGTCGTGGCGAAGATATCATGAACGAACTGGTTTCCAAGGAAGACTACGAGGAGATCCTGTCCTGGCACTACGAGCAGGAGAAGGGCGAAGATGAAATCCTCATGCGTCCGACCTGTGCGCCGCATTACTATCGCGTCGTGCCGCAGATGGCCAAGGCCGAGGGCGTCGATTTCAAACGGCGCAGCCTGACCTTCTCCACCGGTGGCGGCAAAGGCTGTATCGCTGCCCAGACCATCTGTCTGATCGACTGCTTCGGTAATCTCAAGCCCTGCTCCTACTTCCACTCCTCGGTCGGCAATGTTAAGCAGGTGCCCTTCAAGGATCTCTGGTTCAACAGCAAGACCTTCAACGACCTGCGTAACTTTAAAGAGTACAAGGGCAAGTGCGGGGAGTGCGAGTTTATCAACGTCTGCGGTGGTTGCCGTGCCCGTGCCGACGCCGTCTACGGTGATTACATGGCAGAAGAGCCTTTCTGTAACTACCTGCCGCAGCGCACCCTGAAGCGCATGGAAAAAGAAGCGGCGGAGAACGCAAAAAAATAGTTGCTGGGGGCTGGGGTCTCGGGGCTGGTTATGCCAGTCTCCAATCCCCAGCCCCCATTCCCCGACTTAATTACACAGGAGGAGTTTCATGTCTCAAGAATACACTTTCATCAAGGCTTGCTGGGGCCAGCCGACTGACTATGTTCCCGTCTGGCTGATGCGCCAGGCCGGTCGCTACCTGCAATGCTACAAGGATGTCCGCGCCAAGGGCGGCGGCACCTTTCTCGATCTCTGCAAAGATCCGGAGCGCGCCGCGGAAGTCACCATCCAGCCGATCGACATCCTCAACGCCGATGCGGCGATCCTCTTCTCCGATATCCTGACACCGATTGAGCCGATGGGCATGGCCCTCGATTTCGTTCCCGGCCCGGTGTTCGAAAAGCCGATCCGTACCGCTGCTGATGTTGATGCCCTGGTGGTGCCGGACAATATGGCTGATGCGGTTTCTTATGTTCCCGCCATCATCAAGCGCCTGCGGATTGCCTTTGAGGGGCGTGTGCCGCTGATCGGTTTTGGTGGTGCACCCTTTACCCTCGCCTGCTACATGGTCGAAGGCAAGGGCAGCAAGGACTTTGCTGCTCTCAAGCAGATGATGTATTCGGACTTCCCGCTTTACGATGCCCTGATGAAGAAGATCACCGAGATGGATCGGCGCTACCTCAACATGCAGATCGAAGCCGGTGCCCAGGCGATCCAGATTTTCGATACCTGGGGTGGCCTGCTGGCGCCTCACGATTACGAGCGCTACATCCTCCCTTACGTCAAGCACTTGATCAACGGCCTCAACCGCGACGGCATCCCGGTCATTTACTTCGTCAAGAATGGCGGCACCATGCTCGAACTGGTCAAGGAGGCCGGCGCCGATGTGCTTGGTCTCGACTGGCACGTCAACCTCGGCAAGGCCCGCGACATCATCGGCGACGATATCGCCGTTCAGGGCAATCTCGATCCGACCGTTCTCTATGCGCCGAAGGATCACATCGAGCGTGAGGTGCAGCGGATTCTCGATGAAAATGCCGGTCGTCCGGGCTTCATCTTCAATCTTGGTCATGGCATCCTGCCCACCGTGCCGCCGGAGAACGCCATCCACATGGTCGAATGTGTTCACAGGCTTAGCGGCAAATAAACAGGAACGAGGGACGCGGAACGTGGAAAACCAGCCCCCAAGCTCCCAGCCCCCGGCCCCGGTTTTCTCTTCGATAAACCCATGGGCCTGGTGCTTCTGAACATGGGCGGACCTGACTCGTTACGAGCGGTTCGCCCGTTTCTCTATAACCTCTTCTCTGATCGCGACCTGATCCAGCTGCCGGCCGGGGCCCTGCTGCAAAAGCCCTTTGCCTTTATGATCAGCAGCCTGCGGGCGCCGAAGGTCAAAGTTAACTACGCTTCGATCGGTGGCAAGTCGCCGTTGCTGGAGTGGACCGTGAAGCAGGCAGCGGGGATTGCCCGAGAGCTCGGTGACCAGGTCAAGCCGTTCGTGGCCATGCGTTACTGGAAGCCGCGCGCCGAGGAGTGTCTGCGCCGCATGAAGCAGGAAGGCATTACCCAGGCCGTCGTGCTCTCCATGTACCCGCACTACACCAATGCCACCACCGGCAGCAGCATCAAGGATTTTCGAATCAGCTGCGGCGCGGATTTACCCGGAGCTCAAATATACGATCATCAGTGAATGGTATGATTGGCCGGCTTACCTTGATGCCCTGGCCAGCCGGGTTCGAGAAGGGTCTGGAGAAATTCCACGAATTGGTGTCGCGATGAAGTGCCGATCCTCTTCTCGGCACACGCCCTGCCACAGAAGTTTATCGATGAGGGCGATCCCTATCTCGAGCACGTGACCTGCACGGTACAGGGGGTGATGGAGCGTTTTCCTGATCACCCTTGGCGACTCGGGTTTCAGAGCCGCAGCGGGCCGGTACAATGGATGGAGCCCGACACCCTGGAAGTGCTCGATCAGCTCGGTGCGGAGCAGGCCCCTGGCGCCTTGATTGTGCCGATCTCTTTCGTTTCGGATCATATCGAAACCCTGCAGGAGATTGATTTCGAATTCCGTATGCACGCAGAGGCGCATCGGTTTGCCGCGCTTTGAACGAACCCCGTCACTGAATGACCACCAGGATTTTCTGCAGGCGCTGGCAGAGTTGGTACGACATCATCTGGAGCAGCTATGATGATCCCCTGTCGACATTGTGGCGCAGAATTCGACCCCGATAAGCTGCCGGAAGATGCGTCGGTTCAGGCGGGCCTGATACTGGCAGAAGAGCGTTACAACGATGCAGGCCAGGTCTGCGCGAACTGCCTGGCCAGTCGTGGCCGACTGGCGATGATGTACGATCCCAGTTGCCATTAAGAGGCGTGGCGTGCGGCGTTAGCGCGTGGCGAGAAAAAAACTAACGGCCAGGGCATTTCTGCTCTGGCCGTTTTTATTGAGTTTCTCTGCCTCGTCACACGCGACTCGCCTTTTATATGCCTTTATCTCGAAGTTTTTCGATTAATCCTTTCTGCTCGTCACTCAGTTCTTGCGGTACCTCGATGTCGACAACAGCGTACAGATCACCGGCCGGTTTCCCTGCGCGTCCCGGTACACCGAAGCCTTTGAGCCTGATTTTGCTGCCACTCTGGGTTCCCGGTTTCACCTTGATGCGCTTGGTTTCCTCAAGGGTTTCGACCGCCACCGTGGTGCCGAGACATGCCCCGGTGAAAGGAACCTTGACTGTTGTGAAAAGATTTTTGTCTTCTCGTCGAAAGCGGGGGTCTTTGGTAACATTGATCTCCAGGATCAGGTCGCCGGTAGGACCGCCGTTCTGACTGGGGCCACCTTTTCCTGAAATTCGCAATTTCTGGCCGGATTCGACGCCGGGTGGTATGCGGACCTGCAGTTGTTCATTCTGGCCGTTGCGGTCGAGGTCAAGACGGCGCTCTCCACCGAGGATTGCCTGGCGGAAGGGGATCGTCACCCGCATCAGGAAATCCTGACCTTTTCTGGGCCGGGGGCGATGATGTGCACCTCGACCACCGAACATCTGACTGAAGATATCCTCGCCACTACCACCGAAACCGAACTCGCGGAAGATGTCGCCGAAGTCGGCATTGCGGAATATATCTTCCTGAGAGAAGCGCTGATGGAAGGCAGCGTCACCGAACTGATCGTATTGTTTCTTCTTCTCCGGGTCGGAGAGGACGGCGTAGGCTTCAGAAATTTCCTTGAAGCGCTCCTCTGCCTTCTTGTCATCCGGGTTTTTGTCGGGATGGTATTTCAGCGCCAGTTTACGGTAGGCTTTTTTGATCTGGTCGGCGCTGGCGGTCTTCTCGAGGCCGAGCACAGCATAGTAATCTGAGGCCATAATTCTTCCTTATTGAATCTTCCTGGGTGGTCAATATAGTAACGGCATTGCTGTGCGTCAAGAGCTATGGAAGATAGTTGGCAGTGTCGGGGTGCATTTGCCGGTGTTGCCGTTATCTATTGCCTTTTTAGGTGTCAGAAGATCTGCAGAGCTTGTCGTTCAATCCTCTGCTCTCCATTTTTTGAGATGGCGTTGAATGAAATCAACAATCGCCTTTTGCTCCTCCTGCCCCTTGCCGGTAATCTCCATCGGTTCGCCAAAGGCAAAATGAACGGTGCGTGAGGGAATAATCGGCCCAAAATCTTTGATCATTTTTCCGGCTGACCAAGCCCAGGTCAGCAGAGCGACGGGGATAACGATGGACCCGGTCCTTTGCGCAAGCTTGATGCCGATACTGTTGAATTGCTTGGGATCGAAGTCCACCGTACGGGTGTGCTGGGGGAAGATGATCAGTGACCGCCCCTGATCGAGGCGCCTGGCCCCTTCTTCCATGACGACCTTGAGGTCGTCGCGCGGGTTGTCACGATCGACGACGACCGGGTCACGGGTGTTAACGACATGACCGAAGATCGGGTATTCAACCAGGCTGCGTTTGATCACGTAAGTGAGATCATGCCCCTGTGGCATGATCAGAGACGGCAGCACAAACGTTTCCAGGGTACTCATGTGGTTGCCGATAAAAATGATGGGTCGATCTATCCCCTGGAGATGTTCTATTCCCGTGACCTCAAAGTGACAACCGGTCTTCTCCAGAGCTTTGACGGTGGCGGCGCTGCTGTTATGCCAGTCAACAGAGTCGTAATTGCCACGCTTGGCCGCGCAACTGGCCTTCTGCACAATTGAAATCGCCCTGATGTAAAACGTGAGGGTTGGCAGCAGTTTGCTCAGAAGCCCTATTTTTACGGTCGGGGGAGTGATATTCTGTGCCTTCATAAAATCCCTTGATCTTTTCCATGATACCTTCTTTTTTCAGTTGCGAGAGTCTGACCTGTGAAAGCGAAAAATGACCAGTGCCGCCATCATACTCAATCCTGCACAGACAAAGAGAACGTTGAGTCCAAACCAGTCGCCAATATAGCCCAATATCAATGATCCTGCAAAGATTCCCGAATCGATTCCGCCGGTAAAAATCCCGGTCGCTTTACCCCTGATCGAAGCTGCCTCGTCACGCACCGCCATGGTGTTCAGGAGCGGGAAGAGCAGGCCGTGACCGACCCCGGACAGGATGCCTGCGAGGCAGAGCGTCGGTTGGCTGTAGGTGAAAGGCAGCAAAAAGAGCCCCGCCATGTAGAGGACGATACTGCAAGGAAGAATGCGATTTTCCCCAAACCTCCCAGAGAGCCAGCCGTTAACGAAGCGTATCGTAATGGCGCCTCCGGAATAACAGAAAAAATAGACCGAAATAAATCCCAGGTTGCGCTCTTCCGCCAGAGGAGCAACAAAGTTACCTGATCCTGCCAGGCCAAAGCCAAACAGCATGGAGAGGAGCCCTACGACAATAAATTTCTCCCGTTTTAGCAGGCCGAAGAAGGTGTTTGCGTGGCTGTCCTGGGCATGTTCGGTGATGCTTTCCTTGAGAGGTTGGTGAATGAGTAAGGCTATGCCCGCCAAGGCCCCGGCGACCATGAAGAGGCCGACAAAACCGAGATGTTCAAGTGTTATTTCTGCCAGGGCAGGACCCACGGCGATGCCGATCAGACCGGAGATGCCGAACATACCAATCCCCTCATTAAGCCGGTCCCGAGGCAAAATATCTGCCATGAAGGTAAAAACGGCTGTAAAACAGATGGCCAGGCCAACACCGTGCAAGGCTCTCAGTAGTAAAAAAGGCAGATATGCTGCACCCAGGGGATCGTCAATACCGAGATAAAGAAAAGGCGACGCGAACATGAGGATGCTACCCAGCGTGTAGCTGCGCTTGCGACCTATGTGGTCAATCATCTCCGCGACCCAGGGTCGACTGACTGCCGAAGCTAAGGCAAACACACCCATGACCACGCCAATGTCACCCTGGTTGCCACCCTGCTGAAGAATGTAGAGCGGTAACAGGAAGAAAGCGCTGAAGCTGGCGGTGTGACAGAGATTGGCCAGTGCCATGGCCCAGAATGCGGGGGTGTAAACCATTGTCGTCTATTCGTTTCTCATCGATTGAGCGATTATTCTGACTTGCCGATCCCGAGGAGTCAAGACCAATCAAGCTTAATGCTGTTGCTTCTTTTTCTCATCTTGATAGATACTTGAAACAGGTTAGGATTATTGATAATCAAAAACATCAGCACTTAATCATCACAAGGAGTTGGTATGAAGGAGACTTTACAGAAGGGCCTGACATTGACCCACACTTACCGGGTCCCGGAAGATAAAACTGTTCCTCATGTTTTCCAGGAAGCAGACCTTTTCC
Organism: uncultured delta proteobacterium; assembly: GCA_963769955.1. Lineage (GTDB taxonomy): Bacteria > Desulfobacterota > Desulfuromonadia > Desulfuromonadales > BM103 > M0040. The sequence goes on along the minus strand of CAVYNW010000008.1, from coordinate 196,575 downwards.
AGTCGATGCCAGCGGTTTTCGCCACGGCATTCATGGTCGGACTTATGGAGTGGGCCTGCATGGAAGCATTGCGACCTTATATGAATGAAGGTGAGATCAGCCTCGGTACAAATATCTGCGTCACCCACGCGGCGGCCACGCCTCCAGGGATGGAGGTCAAGGTCGAGGTCACCCTGCTGGAAGTCGAAGGCGCGCGAACCAGGTGGTCGATCGTTGCCAGGGATGAACAGGATTTGATCGGCGAGGGGACGCATGAGAGGTTTTCTATCGATGGTGAGAAGTTCGGGGGGATTGTTGCAAAAAAGGCTGCTGGCTCTGGTTGAGAGAGGTGCCCTTGGCGGATAAAAAACAAAACCTTGGAACCTAGTGCCCCGTGCGGTTAATTCATACCTTCAATTTTCGGCGCTTTTGCCCCCTGCCTGCGTTACGGTTCCTCGGTTTAAGCCTGGCTAGACCTGCGTCACCGCGCCTTGTCAGGAACCAAAATCACGCGCAAATTGTGCGACGAACTAGCCACACGGGACACTAGGAATGCCAACCCTGGTTGCAGGGATTCTACTTACGGACTAAAACAATAGCCCTCAGGGTTCGATACTTGTGATCGTTTTCTTGTAATGCAGGAGATCTAATAATCTCATATTTTCCCCCTGTCGTACTCTCAGCCAACAAATGTAGAAGGATAAATAAGAGAGGAATCTTTACCTGCTTGCCCTTTTGAAGTAGATTGGTGTCGTCTTGTTTGATGCTTTCCTCGGGGGGATGAAAATGATCAACAGGCCTGCAGGCTTATATAGAAAGGATAACTGGACCGCTGTTGTCGGCTAAATTGCTGACCAGCGTTTTTTTTATCCGAGAGAAGCCTCAGGAAAGCCAATGTGCGTCGATACACCTCATGATGAGACTGTTTTGTAGCCTGTTTAAATTGTAGATGTATTAAGAACGGATTTTTTAGAGACAGGAAGCTACTAAGATGAATCAAAAGAAAAAAATCCTGATTATTGAAGAAGAATCTTACCGACACCTTCTCAAAGAAACGTTGTGGGGGAATTATACTGTTTTTGATACAAGCGAAAGTAGCGAAGCCCTTTCGCTCGCCAAAGTCGCCCGACCTGATTTAATTATCCTGGACGTGGAGATGTCTGGAGATGAAGGCATTGAGCTCTGCCAGGCCTTGAAAGAGGAAGAATTCCTCAGGGAGGTTCCCATCCTCTTGACGACTTCACAGACCAGCAAAGAGGAGGCCATCATAGGCTTAAAAGCCGGTGGCAGTGACTTCATCACAAAACCCTTGTGTCTGCAAGCAGTCGTTGCCAGGATCGAATCCCACCTCCGGACGCAGGAAGATTACGCTGAACTGGAGCATAAAGACCTGTTGATGCTTCTTGAACTCTCAGAAACAATTTCCGTGACCAAAAACCCGACGGAAATTCTCCGCCTGATTGTTAATAAGGTATCAAAGATAATTGACATCACACGTTGTTCTGTTATTGGCGTAAACAAAGGAAAGAAAATTGTTGTTAAAGCCAGCAGTGATCTGGTTAAAAACCGTGAAATAAGTCTGGACATTAATAAGTATCCTGAAATTCGCAGATCCATTGAAACAAAACAAACTGTTATCATCAATGATGTTAAGAGTGACCCCTTGATGGCCTCTGTTCTGCAATATCTCGACTCAGTTGAATGTAATTCGATTATTGTTATCCCTCTCATCAAGAAAGAGAGTGTCATCGGTACATTCTTTTTACGGACCGTATCTCATTTAAAAGGCGGAATTAGTCACAGAATCTACAGGTTGTGTCAAATGGTTGCAAACATCGCAGCCAATGCATTGGAAAACGCTATCTTGTTCGAATCGGTCAAGACCGCACAGGAATATTTCGAGACGATGGCGATCCAGGATGATTTGACGAAAACCTATAACCGTCGTTATTTCTATCAACTGCTCAATGAAGAGGTCAATCGGATCGATCGCTATGAAAGTCCTCTTTCTCTGATCTTCTTCGATGTCGATGATTTTAAGGATATCAATGATACCTATGGACATGCACAAGGTGATAAAGTCCTTATGCAAATCGGATATTTATTGAAGAGTTTTGCCAGGAAGAGTGACGCCGCTGCACGATTCGGAGGGGACGAGTTCGCCCTGATCCTACCGAACACGACTGCTGAGGGAGCATTAAAATTAGCGAATCGACTTTTATTAAACATTCGCAACACATCTATTGAGGGCCTTGATGGAAAATCCATTAGCACCAGTGTGGGGGTTGCGACATGTACCAGCAATACACTTTCCGTTGATGATTTGGTGAAACTTGCCGATGATGCAATGTATCAATCAAAGGCCCTCGGCAAAGGGTGCGTCTCGCAAGCTTAGAACAGCGGAGGCGTTTTTGTTTTTATTTTTACGCCGAAATAAATGGGACATTTGTCGATAAATTATTGAGTTGAATTGAGGTGCTATCATGTTAGACATCATACTTCCTTTTCCAATCAACGACCTGGAAGGCCGGGAACTGCTCGCTGTCGGATCTAAATTGGATGCCAAGGCGATTGTCGGCATTGCCTCCAAGGGTCGCCAAATGGAGTATGAACACCGATGTCTGCTTGAGCACGGCAGCATTCGATCTGATCTGAAAAAATATATGAACGAGGGGCAATATCCTTTTATTTTTGGTGGTCCAGAAGGAATTGATGCACATCTTCAGCGCATGGTTGACCTCCCCATCCCAACTCCTCTACTGCATATTCTGGATGAGTTCAGATCGAGCGATATTTATACGTATCGCCACTCGTTGATCGTGTTCTCTCTTACCAGCCTGCTTATGGAAAAAATGTTTCTTTGCCAAGTGTCAGAAAAAATGTTGTTGGTTGGACCGACTCACGATATAGGCAAGTGGCTCATTCCAAAAGAAATTCTTCACAAAAAAACTCCTCTCACCCGGCAAGAAAGAAATCTGTTGGAATTTCACCCGATTACTGGCTTCATCCTTCTGAGTCACTATTTAGGGGATCATTACCATCCGGCGGCCCAGGTTGCACTGAACCATCACGAACGCAGAGATGGTTCCGGGTACCCCCGAGGAATTAACGAACTGGATCTACTCGTCGAAATGGTTGCAGCTTGTGACGTATACGATGCATTGGTTTCCTCAAGGCCATATCGCCCGGTTAATTATGACAACCGATCAGCACTGGAAGAATTAACAAGTATCGCTGAAACAGAAGCCTTGGACTGGCGCTGCGTGCAAGCTCTCATCGGTCAGAACCGATCGGGGCATCCGGCGCCTGAAAAAGTAGACGTGTCACTACAAAAACGTGGGACACCGCCTCCAAACAACTGCTATGCACAAATTGCGGATGAGGAAGAAACCTCTGATGCCACCTCGAGCTAACAACTCACAATATGACAAAGTACGGCTTTTGGGCGACTTAGAGTCGTTCTTATAAATCACGCCTTGTGAGACGAAAAACAGCTTCTTAGTGAGTGACCTTTAGCAAGATAAAATTTATGGTCATCAGGGTTCAATCCTTGGTGGCCGTTCTTTTATTACAGGCTTGGCATGAGTCTCTAATGGTAGTCGTTTGTTATTGTTGACATGGAGGCTTTCATTGTTACATAGGATAAATAATTACGTTTATGGATTGACGGATTTCAATTCGTCGTTATCATTATTAACAGATATTAAGGTTCTGGCGGGCCTCCTGTCCAGGTCTATGGTCGGAAGATGGTTGGTGGTTGATCCGTATCAGTGTGATCTCAATCCTTTAATATTTTTTGCCATCAATTCAGAGCTATGACGAACAAATCGGCCTTTACGCAAAAACAACTTAAGCCTTGGTTCACCGGATTCGCAATCAGCGTCATCTACGCGATTATCGGGGGAATGTGGGTTTTTTTCTCCGAGCCAATCCTGTCAAAATGGATCGTTGAGCCTGAAAGTCTCCGTCATTCCAAGATCCTTAGCCAATGGTTGTTTATCGTTGTCACGGCACAGTTGTTATTCCTTATGATCCGTCAACGTGAACTGGCATTTACCCGATCAGAAAAATCCTTGCACCGGGTCAATCGTGCCTTGCGGGTCTTCAGCGAATGCAAGAAGGCAACGACTTGGGACACCGATGAATTTGAGCTTTTACGCAAGATCTGCCGGATACTGGTTGCTCTGGGAGGTTATCGACTAGCCTGGGTTGGCTATGCGATGCATGACGAAGAGAAAAGCGTCAAACAAGTGGCCCACTGGGGCTTTGAGGAAGGCTATCTGAATGAGTTGAAAGTGAATTGGAACGAGTCCATTTATGGCCAAGGCCCCGCTGGCACGAGCATACGAACCGGTCAAACAGTGATCGTACAAAATACCATGTCGAATCCCAAGTTCAGTCCATGGCGTGAGATGGCCCTGGCAAATGGTTATGCCTCGGCGATCTCACTGCCGCTGCATAACGGCAACAATGTCTACGGTACTCTGGTGATTCTCGCTGCTGAAAAAGGATCATTTGATGCTGAAGAGGCGAGTCAGCTCGAAGAGCTAACTGAAGATCTGGCCAATCGAATCAGGTTGATTCACAGCGAAGCGTCACAGAAGAAGGTTAAAGAAGAGCAGTTTCTCCTGGCTAAGGTGATTCATCAGGCCTCGGAAGGTGTAATGACTTTTGATCAGAACGCCCGCGTCCAATACCTGAATCCGGCCTGGGAAGATATCTGCGGTGTCAAGGCCAATGACGTCGTCGATAAAACCCTTCATGAATTGTTCTGTGCCAGACACAACGAAGATTTCTACCATGATATCCTACAGGTCATCGAAACCAATGAGACAATTAGCGGGCAATACCTCAATGCGCGTGAGAATGGTTCCCGTTACAAGATTGAAGCCAATATTTCGACAGTTATAACCGAGTACTCGGATGTTATCCGTTATGTTGCTGTGATCCGGAATGTCACCTATGAATCTGAGCTTGAAGACCAGTTACGGACGGCCCAGAAGATGGAAGCCATTGCCACACTTGCGGGGGGGATTGCCCATGACTTCAACAACCTCCTGGCGGCGATACTGAATAACACGGAACTGGTTCTTGATGACCTGTCAATAGTTGATCCGTTACGGGAACACCTCGAAGTTGTTTACCAGGCCGGGGGACGGGGGAAAAGCCTGGTGAAGCAGATCCTGACCATCAGCCGACAGAATATTCAGGAACGCAAACCGGTTCTCGTCGAAGTCATCATTAAAGAATGCCTCAACCTGTTGCGCGCCACGCTGCCTTCAACGATAGAAATTCGCAAAAATATAGCACCAAATCTTGGCATGGTGTCTGCCGATCCAACCCAGATACACCAAGTTATACTCAATATCTGCACCAATGCCGCCGATGCCATGCAAGACAAGAATGGCGGCATTCTTGAGATCCACCTTGAAGAAGTAACCGTAGCTTCCCGTTACGATGACGTCCACGCCAGTCTGCACCCGGGAAGTTATCAGAAGCTCACGATCATGGACACCGGTCACGGTATGGCGCGCGACATCATGGAACGTATTTTTGACCCGTTTTTCACGACCAAGGGGCAGGGGAAAGGGACCGGCCTCGGGTTATCCGTTGCGCACAGCATCATCAAGAACCACGGCGGTCTTCTCAATGTTGAAAGCACTCCAGGCAAGGGAACCGAGTTCCATATCTACCTACCGAAAATTTACTGCATCGAAGAGCCGGAAGTAATTAATGACAAGGCGGCCATGATATATGGCCACGAGAAGATCCTTTTTGTCGATGATGAACCGGCCCTGGCCTTCACCGGGAAAAAGATGCTGGAAAAGCTTGGTTACGCAGTTGTTGCTGAGACCGACAGTAAAGCGGCCCTGGAATTGTTCCTGAAAGAGCCGGACAGTTACGATTTGGTGATTACAGACCAGACCATGCCGCACATGACTGGTGAGATGCTGGCCAGGGAGATGCTCAAAGTGCGTGATGATCTGCCTATCATCCTCTGCTCCGGAAACGGTTTGGCAGACAATGATGGCTTTTCTATGGCCAAGGCTCGGGCGATTGGTATCAGGGAGTTTTTGGCCAAACCGTACGAACGAAGTGAAATAAGCCAGTTAATCCGTCGGATGATTGATAACCGGCCTCCGGGAGCATCACATTGGCAAACGTCCTGATCATTGATGATGACGACCTAATGAGTGCCACCCTGGCTACCCTTGTCCAGCGCAACGGCCACCAGGCAACGTGTGCCGTCACTTTGCATGCTGGGCAGAAACAGGCCTTTTCAAATCTCTTCGACGTTGTCTTCCTGGATGTCCGCCTGCCGGATGGAAACGGCCTTGACCTCTTGCCCAAACTAGAGGCGCTGTCTACTGCTCCTGAAGTAATCATAATTACCGGGTTCGGCGAACCTGATGGCGCCGAGTTGGCCATCAAGAGCGGCGCATGGGATTATATTGAAAAGAGTTCTTCTGCCAAGGAGATTAGCCTCACCCTGGAACGTGCCCTGCAATACCGAAAAGAAAAGCATGCCGTCAAACAAAAGAAAAAGGTTGCTGCGCTCAAGAGACTAAACATTGTCGGTGAAAGTCCCAAGTTGCAAACCTGCCTGGACATGGTCGCTCAGGCTGCCGGGAGTGATGTCAACGTATTCATCATAGGCGAAACCGGCACCGGTAAGGAGCTGTTTGCCCGAGCTGTGCATGACAACAGTCCGCGAGCCCGTGGGAACTTTGTCGTAATCGACTGTACGGCACTGCCGGAAACACTGGTAGAAAGCCTGCTGTTTGGCCATGAAAAGGGGACTTTCACCGGAGCGGAAAAGGCTCACGATGGACTGGTTCGCCAGGCACACTGTGGCACCCTTTTTCTCGATGAGATTGGAGAATTGCCACTTCCACTGCAGAAGGCCTTTCTGCGTGTTTTGCAGGAACGACGATTTCGACCACTGGGCAGCAGTCGAGAAATTGAAAGTGATTTCCGGCTGGTTTCGGCGACCAACCGCAACCTGGACCAGATGGTCAAAGCCGGTCAGTTCCGGGAAGATCTTTTGTTCCGCCTGCGCTCTTACGTGATTGAACTGCCTCCTCTAAGGGAAAGACCAGAGGATTTTCAACTGCTGGCCAGATTTTATGCCGATCGATTCTGTGAACGATACGGTCTCCCGCCAAAAGGCTTCTCGACGGATTTTATTAACATGCTGCGCGTTTATCCATGGCCAGGAAACATACGGGAATTTGTCCATACCATCGAACAGACACTCGCCTCGGCCCGTTATGAATCAACCCTCTTCCCGAAACACCTGCCCACCAACATTCGCATTAAAGTCACCCGTGCCGCAGTGAACCAGGACCATGGATTAGACATTTCACTGGGCAAAGGTACGTTGCAAAACCTGCCAAAATTGCATGATTATCGTGAATCGGTCTATCACGAAGCGGAAAAGCACTACCTGCATGATCTTCTGACCATAGCCGATCAAAATATCACAGAAGCATGTCAGTTATCCGGTCTTTCGCAATCCCGTCTTTACGCATTAATGAAAAAGCACGAAGTCAGTCGCGAGAGATAAACCCGAGATTCTAAATATTTCGCTTACTCCTCCCCTTTCGCAGGAAAATTCTTGCAAAACAGGAATATATCATATCCTTTGAGTACATCTGCGATCATGAAAGACAACCCAACATACTGATATCAAAGCAATTGTCAAGTAGATCTGGTGTTGGCACATCTTCTGCTAATTTGTTACTTAAACTTGAAAAAAGCAGCAGGCCATGGGTGGCTCGATTATGGAATCAAAACAACCTGAGCAAAAAACAATTTCGTCAAGCTCAAGGAAATTCGCTTCCCCCGCAAATTGACATTGTTGAAAAAATGGCCGTCTATATGTCAACGTTGAATTGTCTGGGGTTAGGGCCGACGAGATCAATGTCAGGATTTCAGACGGATTACTGAACCTTTGCACCGAACGTGATGAGTTTGATCTTGGCCTCGAACATCGCTGTGATAAACGGTTTGGCGAGATCATCGGCAACAGCAAGCAGTTTTTAGATTGCCTCGATTCACTTCTGCAAGCTAGCGCTTCCGACGCCAATGTCCTGCTCTATGGTGAAACCGGCACAGGCAAAGAGCTGTTCGCCCGGGCCATTCATAGACACAGCTCCAGGAGGCAAGGTAATTTCGTGGCGGTCGATTGTACGGTGCTGCCGGAATCTATTGTTGGTAGTCTTCTGTTTGGCCATAAGATGGGCTCCGTCACGGGGGCGGACAAAACTTGCGAAGGACTGATCCGACAGGCGCACCACGGTACCCTTTTTCTCGACGAAGTCGGGGAGTTGTCACCTTCTCTGCAAAAAACTTTTCTTCGGGTTTTGCAGGAACACCGATTCATGCCGATCGGACATAAGACTGAAATCGTTAGTGATTTCCGTTTGGTCGCTGCCACCAATCGTGACCTTCAGCGCAGTACTGACAGCAGTCAGTTCCGTAAGGACCTACTATACCGTCTGCAGACCTATCTGATCGAACTACCGGCACTGCGCAACCGGGCTGATGACATCGAGCCCCTTTCCAGATACCATGTGAACCGTTTGTGTCAATATCATGGTCTCTGTGCCAAGCAACTGGCACCCGAATTTATCCTGACGCTGACCAAGTACACTTGGCCCGGCAATATTCGTGAATTGATCAACACTCTTGAACAGGCTATCATCATAGCCAAGCATGAAACCACGCTGTTTCCCAAGCACCTGCCACAGCATATTCGAATTCAGGTGGCCAGGTCTGAAATCCGATCAAAACGCAGCAACATCTTCGCTCGAAAACCCGTCACTATGACTAGGCCCCTGCCTCAACTGCAGGATTTTCGCAGTGGTATCTTTAATATGGCTGAAAAACAATACCTTGCCAGTCTTGTGCAGAATACTGGTGATGATTTCGGTCAGGCCTGTCGTTTGTCAGGACTGTCACGTTCGCGTCTCTACTCGCTGCTGAAAAAGCATCACCTCTCTCTCCACTAATCCCTCCTTCCACAATCCGCTATTCCTCTACGAGCGTAAATTTCCTGTCCGACAGGACATTTTCCTGCGGAACAGGAATCTTTGCCGTAGCCAAGCTTTATCCTGTTTTTATATCTGAAATTATTGCTTTAATTCAATATCTCAAAATTTCCTCACATTTCCTCTTGGTATAGCGGTTGCTCAATAAGTAAGGCAACGAATCAAACATCTCAAGGAGGAAGTCATGAAACCTAGATTATTCAACACACTGATCATCATTGTTATTGCTACCGGTACGGCCATCATTCCTCTTGCTGGTGGTGCCTCAGTCGGTACTGAACCGATGCGGACGCGTTCTTTGCGTTTGTCTCGGCGATCATTGCCATCCAGGTGGTCCCGGCCGTTATGCTGCTGTGTAGCCTGATCAAAGCGGCCCTCTTCGGTCAAGAAAAGAAGCAGGAAAGTTGATGCAAAGATGACTCGGACGTTTTCAGGACTGCCATAAAGATGAGGACACGACAATGAAGTCTAACATCATAATCGCTGCAGAAAACCCGTTTAACCGCGCCAGGATGGCCAAGGCTCTTGGAAAAAAAAGGCTATTCCGTCGATACGACCGGTTCTGCAGCCTGCCTGATGGGAACTCTACTGCATGGTGCTGCACCAATTGTTGTCCTCGGTGACGGTCTTGAAGAAGGGCCTGTCGGTGGCGCAGTTGATCCCATTGCTGAAAAGCTGCAACCCAAAGATAACCATCATCTTGGCTGTGGACAAGATCTCCCCTGCTGAAGCCGTCCAGGCATGCCAAGAGGGTGTATTTTATCGTACCAACCACTCCGGTTACACCCTGGGATGGGATGAACTACAGAAAGCTGTCGACTGCGCCTGCAACAAAAGGTCATTCACAGCTTGTGATAGCCGTACTCACTGAAACCTCTGAAGGAGTAAAACCTCTTTGAAAAGGAGAATAATCATGAAAAACAAAATAGCAATCCTGATAGTTCTGGCAACCCCTCTTGTTACGGCGACGAATCTCATGGCGGCAAGCGGTGCCAGAGAGGATAGCAGCATGATACTGGTCTACCTGTTTCTTGGCCTTTGCGCCTTAATCGTAATCATGCAACTGATGCCGGCCATGTTCCTGGTTTTCGGTATGGTCAAGTCGCTCTTTTTCGGCGAAAAGAGCGAGCTCAAAGTTAAAGCTATCAGTAAAAAAGTAAGCAATTAATGCCAACTACGAAAGTCAACTCAGAAAGAGAGGGTGTCATGAAAATCGGCCTGAAACTCCTGGTCCTCTGGGCAGCAAGCATGGCCCTTTTCAGCAGTATCGCAGTCGCAACCTGGATGACCATGGACGTCATGGAAGGGGTCAGTGGTCTGACGATCCGTTTTTTTCTCGGCTACTGCGGGATTATTGTTGTGATCCCAAGTCTTTTCGGCTCTCGATGCGATCCGTCAGCTGCTTTATGACATGTCCGAAACAAAACCTGATTCATATAAGGACATTGTTTAGCTGAAGTTTTCCGGTGAGCCTTAAGGGGAGTTTAATGATCATGAAAATACATAAAAAAATAAGTCAATTATTAGTGCTTATTTCATTGTTTGTTTCCATTCCATTTGCGGCCCTGGCGTTTGACAGTAGCGATTGCCAAGGGTGCCATGCCGATGCGAGCGTCGTCGGTGAGAAACTGGTGATCGAGACCCTGGCCTTTGATCATACTGCACATGCTGAACTCGGCTGCCAAACCTGTCATGCGTCGATTACCGACGATCATCCAGATGACGGTCTGACTCCAACTAAGGCTAGCTGCAGTGAGTGTCATGTAGATATCAGTGAAGAATACGGCGGCAGTCTCCATGCAGAAAACGCGGCCTGTAGCGATTGTCATAATCCACATCGCGCTCTAGGCCCGACCGCTGTCTCTGGGCACGACATGAACTTAAAGTGCTTTGACTGTCATGAACACGACGATATGCAGGTGACAGCATGCCAAGTGGTTGCCACAAGCCGATTTGCACCTCAGCATGCTGCCTTGCATTACCTGTCATTCCCCAACAGACGATTTCGTGATCAGCCTGTACATAATCAAACGTCAGGGTGGCTCGCTCTTCGGTAAATTTCAACTTGCGACCTACGAAGAGTTGAAGACGCTTTACGGCGGCAAGCCCAATCTGGAACTGGTCGACCAGAACGCTGACGGCTATATTTCATTGGCCGAATTGAGAATGTTCAATCTTGACCCAGACAAAAAGCGGCTACGTTTGCAGGGGATGATGACCCCGGAGCATGTCAGCCATGATTTTCGCACACAAGATGATCGCTGGGATTGTTCCTTCTGCCATGCGTCCGGTCCTGAGGCCAGGCAGGTAAGCTTCCTGTCTCTTGCCCAGCGGGATGGTAGCTTCCAACGTGTTGCCGTTGAGAAGGGCGCGGTTCTTGATGCGCTGTACGGTACTCCTGATTTCTACATGGTTGGATCGACCCGCAGCACATCCCTCAATTACGCGGGGTTGGTGATTCTGGCTGCTGGTATGGTTATGCCGATCGGGCACGGGACCCTACGTTTTCTGACGCGCAAAAACCGCAAGAACGAGGAGAAATAATCATGTCAAAAATCAAGATATACCTGCAACCGACCCCGGTCCGCATCTGGCATTGGTTGAATGCTTTAGGGATTATCACTTTGTGCGTAACCGGCGTACAGATCCGCTTCCCTGAACAAATTCAGCTGCTCACAAGTTACAAGTCAGCAATTTTGTTGCATAATGTTGCCGGTCTAGTAGTCACCTTTTCGTTTACACTCTGGTTCATATACTACGCACTCATCAGCCGCAGCATCTTCAAGATTTACGTGCCCAACAAGGACGATCTACAGAACGGCCTGGCGCGCCAAGCCAAATTTTACATGCTGACCTATTTCCTGGGTTGGCAGAACCCGCATCATGCCACGCCGGACAACAAGTTCAATCCAATGCAGAAGTCAGCATATCTGGCGATCATGTTTGTCCTGGTGCCACTGGTCAGCCTGACTGGCCTGCTGTTGACCAATGTCAGCCCGATGCGGGATCTGGTCATGATGATCGGTGGGTTGAAAATCCTGATCGCTGTTCACTTCTTGTTGGCGTGCTGCCTTTGTGCATTTCTTTTTACCCATGTCTATCTGGCAACGCTTGGTAAAACACCGCTAGAACATATCAAGCCGATGTGGACTGGCTGGGAAGAGGAGGATGTCGATAAGCATCCGCACACTGCAACTTAAGTGTGTATGTTCCACTAATTCAACTCCCGGAAGAAAAGAGGAGGATATTATGAAAAACCATAACCAGATCACTCAAAGAGGACAACGCAATTGTTTCGAGAGGGCAAACAAGGTAAAAGAGGTTACCATCAACAACCCTTGGCGTGATGGTGGAGACCTCAATCAAGAGCGGAAACAGACGACAGCGTTGACCACCATGGCGTTATATGCCATGTCACGGAAAGGACTATGGGGACTGCTCCTGTTCCTGCTCGCTAGCATCGCTGCGTTGATGGCTCAGGATTTCAATTTATATCAAAGTTTTCCCGAGCCCGTCCTGGAGATTCTTGGTTGTCCGCCACCGGCCATCCTGATTCATTTGGCTCTAACTGGTTACAGCTTCACCGTGGTGGTCCCGGTCATGATCCGCATAGCCACCAGCGAAAATCCGCTAATCAGTTGGTACCACCTGCCGTGTCGTATTGCCTTCTACCTGTTTTACTTGGCGTCGACCACTTTACCGGAAAATTTTGTGGCCGCGTTCACCATTGGCCTGCTTTTGTATGTTGTCGAACAGGTGGGAATCTGGTCGTATATGTACAAACTGCGGCATGACGCCGAAATGCCCATTTGAATGAAATGTTTCCCTTGATAAGCGTGGGGCCTTTATTTGCAGATAGCCTGAAAGAGGTCATTTTGAATCCTATTATCTGCATAATTAATAAAAAGATTGGTTCGCTGATTTCTCGGCTTAATATAAAGCCTGTTAGTAACTCATTCTTACCTATCCCTAGGGACATTTAATATGCAAGGGGGGTGACAAAAGCAGACAATGTCTATCTGATCAAGTCCCGATTCCTACACTTTATCTGCAAGGGCCAACAGGAACATTTCCGACCAGAAATTCCTTGTCAACAACCACTTTCAGGTAGTTCTTCTGGTCTATGATCCTGGTCACAACATTGCCTTCGCCAAGAACAATCAGTGACCTTTCAAAACCTTTACCCCAGTTGCTGTCGGCAAGGTCGGGTTCGAAACAGACGATTGTGCTGATACCCGCCTGTACGATGGCTTTGGCACATTCGATACAGGGATACCAGGGAATATAGAGGGTGCAGTTCTTGGTTGAGACGCCCAGCATTGCTGCATTGTAAATGGCGTTGCGTTCCGCATGAGAGACCCACAGGTATTTCTCGCCGTTGGTGGCTTCATGTCGTTCCTCAACGTCGTCATTAACGCCGCGAGGGATACCATTGTAGCCGGTTGAACGGATCTCATTGTCGGGGCCGACAACCACGGCGCCGACCTTGCGGCCCCGGTCCTTGCTCCAGGTTGCGATAAATTGTGCAAGGGCCATCCAGCGGATGTCCCAGTTGGAATTCGTCATGACCTTCTCCCCGAACACAGGCAAAGAGTTTGTCTTAACTCTAAAGCACCGAGAGCCCAAGCCACAGCGGCCAGGGCTCTCTCAATAATGGAAACTGTTCTCTGTATTCCTTGTGACCCTGCGTTAGCACTTTTGCTGGGTCATAGGGTTATTATTAGCCGCACTTGGAATCACCACAGTTCAGGCAGGTCAGGCAGCCGTCCATGATGATGACCGCCTTGCTGTAGCACTTGGCACACAGCTTGGAGTCAGCAGGAAAGTCGCCGTTATCTTCACTTCTGGTCTGCCCTTTGAGGGTTTCGTACTCGGCTCGCTTGGCCAGGATCATCTCTCTCCGGGCTGCGGGCATTTCCTCATCCTTGATCAGGCCGATCATCTTCATGTGACTCTCCAGGGCATGACCAATCTCAGCCACGATCGAGGGCATGAAACCGCCACCGCCCGGTTTGAAGTAGCCACCCTGGGGGTCGAAGACCGCTTTCATCTCGTCGACCAGGAAGGTGATGTCGCCGCCTTTACGGAAGACCGCCGAGATAACCCTGGTCAGGGCAACCACCCACTGGAAATGATCCATGTTTTTCGAGTTGATGAAAATCTCGAAAGGCTGACGAACTTCGTGCTTTGTACCATGGTTCAAGACCATGTCATTGATGGTGACATAGAGTGCATGTTCACTTTGCGGCGTCTTGATTTTGTAGGTGGCTCCCACCAGCATTTCAGGTCGTTCGACCAGCTCGTGCATACCTTCGATCTGGCTCTTCTCGTCCCTGGCTGCTTTTTTGCGCTGCTCATCAAGATTAACAACATGGTAGCCAACGATCTTCTTTTCTATTTTTTTTGCCATTTTTTTCTTCCTTGAAAATCTACAGCTTGCCGTAATAGCCCTCTTTGAGAGCGTCGTACAGGTTCGCCGCTGAATGGATCTCATTGTCGTATTCGATATTTTCGTTGCCGCGGACTTCGAGCACTGTGCCGTCGTCCAGTGTGAACTGGTAAACCGTATCTGCCAGGTCCTTGTCCTTGACCAACACACCCTGAAAGGCCTCGGGATTGTAGCGGAAGGTTGTGCAACCTTTCAAGCCCTGCTCGTAGGCATACATGTAGATATCCTGAAAATCCTCGTAGGGATAGTCACTGGGGACATTGGCGGTCTTGGAGATGGATGAATCAATCCACTTCTGGGCCGCGGCCTGAATGTCGACATGCTGCTTCGGGGTGACGTCTTCCGAGGTGATGAAGTTGTCCGGAAGTTGTTCTGCCGGGTTCTTGCTCTCCGGCATCGCGTTTGGATTGACCAACGCACGATACGCCAGAAGTTCATAGGAGAAGACGTCGATCTTCTCTTTGCTTTTTTTCCCCTGGCGGATCAGGTTGCGCGAATAGTGATGGGCGAAGCTGGGCTCAATGCCGTTGGAGGCGTTGTTGGCAATCGACAGAGAGATGGTGCCGGTCGGCGCGATGGAGCTGTGATGGGTGAAGCGGGCTCCGACTTCGGCCAGCTCGTCGACAAGCTGCGGAGCAACTTTGGCGAGCTGCTGCATGTAGCGGCTGTAACGGGCGTGCAGAATCCGTCCCGGTACACGCTGACCCAGCTTGATGCCATCATCGGCCATCTCGGGACGCTTGCGCAGCATCTCCGCGGTGATCTCGTAGTCCTCCTCGAGTGCCGGCGCTGGGCCTTTTTCTTTTGCCAGCTCCACGGCCTGCTGCCAGCCGGCCAGCGCCATCTGCAGGGTAACTTCTTCCGTGAAAGCTACGGCATCGGCATCACCATATTTCATGCCGAGCAGAGTGATCGTTGAGCCGAGGCCAAGGTAGCCGAGGCCGTGGCGGCGCTTGCCGAAGATCTCATCCTGCTGCTGCTGCAGCGGCAGGCCGTTGATCTCGACCACGTTGTCCAGCATGCGGGTGAAGACAGCGACGACTTCGCGGAAGTGCTCCCAGTTGAAGCGTGCTTCCGGGGTGAAGGGCTGATCAACAAAGCGGGTCAGGTTGATCGAGCCGAGCAGGCAGGAGCCGTAGGGAGGCAAGGGCTGCTCACCGCACGGGTTGGTGGCACGAATCTCTTCGCAGAACCAGTTGTTGTTCATCTCGTTGACCTTGTCGATGAGGATGAAGCCAGGTTCGGCGAAATCGTAAGTGGACGCCATGATCACGTTCCATAACTGCTTGGCGCGGATGGTCCGGTAGATCTTGCAGGCGACCTCTCCGACCTCGTTCTGCACGTAGTCCTCTTTAACCGGCCAGTCTTTCCAGAGCACCTGCTGCGGATCGTTGATGTCCAGCTCGTCGCGCTGCCACTTCCTTGGCGGTCAGCGGGAAACAGAGCGGCCATGCCTGGTCCTTTTTAACCGCTTCGATAAATTCGTTGGTAATCAGCAGGGAGAGATTGAACTGGCGCAGTCGGCCGTCTTCGCGCTTGGCCTTGATGAAATCAACGACGTCCGGATGGGAGATGTCAAAGGTTGCCATCTGGGCACCGCGACGGCCGCCGGCTGAGGCGACGGTACGGCACATACTATCGTAGATGTCCATGAAAGAGAGCGGTCCGGAGGTGTTGGCCCCGGCGCCGTTGACAAAGGCGTTGCGTGGACGCAGGGTCGAGAAATCGTAGCCGATGCCGCAGCCTGCCTTGAGAGTCAGGCCGGCTTCATGAACCTTGCCCAGAATCTGGTCCATCGAATCCTCAACCGTTGCCGAGACAGTACAGTTGATGGTCGAGGTTGCCGGTTTGTGCTCCAGGGCTCCCGCGTTGGAAGTGATCCGGCCGGCAGGGATGGCACCGTTTTCCAGAGCCCAGACAAAGCGCTCGTACCAGTAACTTTGCTTTTTTTCGTCATCTTCAACGAGAGACAGGGCTTTGGCGACACGCACGAAGGTTGCGTGCACATCCGCGTCGACAGGCTTGCCCGTCGCGTCCTTGAGCCGATACTTGCTGTCCCATATGTCCAGCGACGCTTCCTGCCAGGGGATCTCCGGTGTTTCAATCGGTTTCTTAATCACATTGCCTGCCATGGTTCTTTCCCTCTTTCGTCCCCCATCGCCCCTTCAGGTCGGCTGGAAGCCCATAGTTTAACAGTTTGGACGATAACCCGCTTCTGCATAAAAGCACTATATGTTGTAGCGGGAGACATTGTACGCTACTACATGATGATTGGCAAACTGAATTTGATTAGAAATTGCGAAAAATTCCGCGCAAGCTTTTGCTGTAAAAATTCTGCTGATTCCCGGCTGCGTCAGATGCATTTGTGTCACTTTTTAACTATGAGAAATTATTAGGGAAAGAGGGACGCCGAACATCGAGCAATCAGCTTGGCAGACATTTCTGTCAGAAAAGCACGACAGCATTTCACTGTTTAACGAGGCATGAAGGAGGCTGGATTTCATTAAAGTCAAAATTTCCAAGAGTCTTTTCTGTCGTAGGCAATAGAGTCTGTAGGGCGTATACAGGGGATTAGATATAAGCTTTGTCCCAGGATAATAGTTCTGTCTCTGTATTTTCAGGGGATTGGCCTTTGCCAGAAGTCTGAAATTAAGGTATCTTCAGAAGACAAAATTGACAGAAAGAACAGGTCCTTTAATGAAACCGGAACTGCATACAATTTATCTACAAGATTATCGGCCGCCGATGTACCTGGTTGAAACGGTCGATCTACATGTTGAGCTCACCCCGTCTGAAACCAAAGTTCGCGCCACACTGCAGTTTAACGCCAATCCCGAGTGTATAGAGGAACGGGCTGAGCTCTATCTTCATGGCCGGCAGCTTGAGCTGATGTCCATTAAACTCGATGGCCGGGAGCTGTCTGCCGATGAGTACCTGGTTGATAGTGAAGGACTGACGATTCCTGATGTTCCGGAACGTTTTGTCCTGGAGACGCTGGTTGAGATTGACCCCGAAGGCAATACCGCGCTGGAGGGGCTTTATCGGGCCAGCGAGATTTTCTGCACTCAGTGTGAGGCCCAGGGCTTTCGGAAAATCACCTTTTATCCGGACCGTCCCGATATCATGGCACGCTTTACGACGACTCTGGTCGGTGATCGGGAGACCACGCCCGTACTGCTTGCCAACGGCAACCTGGTAGAATCAGGGCCTCTTGGTGACAGCCGTCACTATGCCCGTTTCGAGGACCCATTTCCTAAGCCGAGCTACCTGTTTGCCATGGTGGCCGGCAAGCTCACGTCCATAGATGACAGCTTCCTCACCATGACGGGTCGCAAGGTCAGTCTGCAGATCTTTGTCGAAGAGCGCAATCGTTACAAATGCGAGCACGCCATGCTCTCGTTGAAAAATGCCATGCGCTGGGACGAGGAGGTCTTCGGCCTGGAATACGACCTCGATGAGTACAAGGTGGTCGCTGTTGATGATTTCAACATGGGTGCGATGGAAAACAAGGGGCTGAATGTCTTTAATTCAAAATACGTTCTGGCCAAGCCTGAGACCGCAACCGATGCTGATTTCCAGGGCATTGAAGGGGTTATTGGTCATGAGTACTTTCATAACTGGACCGGCAATCGGGTCACCTGTCGCGACTGGTTTCAGCTTAGTCTCAAGGAAGGACTGACGGTCTTTCGCGACCAGGAGTTTTCTGCCGATATGGGCTCGCGGGCGGTCAAACGGATTGGCGAAGTCAGGCTGCTGCGCAGTTTCCAGTTTCCCGAAGACGCCGGGCCGATGTCCCATCCGGTACGCCCTGAATCCTATGTTGAGATCAATAACTTCTATACGGCCACGGTCTACAATAAAGGCGCCGAAGTGATCCGCATGTACCAGACCCTGCTCGGTAAAGAGGGCTTCCAAAAGGGCATGCAGCTCTACTTCGAACGACACGATGGCCAGGCGGTGACCACCGATGATTTCCTGGCAGCAATGGCGGATGCCACAGATAGCGATTTGACTCAGTTCCGGCGTTGGTACAGTCAAGCCGGTACACCGCTTCTCGAGATTGAGGGGGCCTACAATGCCGCTGCCGGGGAGTTCTGCCTGAAAGTACGGCAGTCTTGTCCCGACACGCCCGGACAGTCGGCCAAGCAACCTTTCCTGATCCCTTTGCAGGTAGGCCTGCTGGGACCCGATGGACAGGATCTGCCTCTGCAACTTGTCGATGAGCTGGGCGTGCAAAAAGGTTCACGAATCCTCAAACTTACGCAGGCGGAACAAACCTTCACCTTTATCAACCTCCCCGTGCAGCCAGTGCCTTCGTTGCTGCGTGATTTCTCTGCACCGGTTAAAGTTCATTACCCCTACGAAAGAGAAGAGCTGGCTTTTCTCTTTGCCAACGACAGCGACGCCTTCAATCGCTGGGAGGCTGGACAGCGCCTGGCGACCGATCTGCTTTTGGAGATGGTTGACGATATCAGGTCTCAGCGGGCAGCAGAAGTCTCCGGGGAATTTTTGGCGGCTTTCCGTTCTGCCCTGCAGGACCGAGATGTTGACCCTGCCCTGTCGGCCCTGGCGTTAACCCTGCCCGGTGAGACGGAGCTTGCCGAAGCCATGGGCGTGGCTGATCCGGGTGCGATTCATATGGCCCGTCAAAGCTTGCGTAAAACTCTGGCGGTGGAGCTGCAAAAGGAATTTAGCGAGGTCCTCAGCGCGATGCAGGATGATGGCCTTTACTCTTTGACCTCGGAGGCGATCGGACGTCGCAGTCTGAAAAACCTCTGTCTCGGTTTTCTGGCGCTTCTCGATATACCTTCGATACAGCAGGACTGCTTCGATCGTTTTGTCGACGCAGACAATATGACGGATCGTATGGCGGCATTGACCTGCCTGGTCCATAATCGGCTGCCAAGATGGCAGGAAGCCCTTGCGGCCTTCTACCATAAATTCGAGGATGATCCTCTGGTTGTCGATAAATGGTTCACCTTGCAGGCCACCTCACCGCAGCAGGACACTCTCGCTGAAATAAAGCTGTTGATGACTCACCCGGCCTTTACCATGCGCAATCCGAACCGGGTACGCTCCCTGGTTGGTGCTTTTGCCCAGGGCAACCCGGCCCGTTTTCACGACCTGTCAGGTGCCGGTTATGCCTTTTTGGCCGACCGGGTGATTGAACTCGACAGGCTCAACCCCCAGGTCGCCGCCAGGATGGTCTCCCCGTTAAGCCGTTGGCGGCGTTACGATGCTGAGCGTCAAGTGCTGATGAAAGCTCAACTGGAGCGTATTCAGCGGCAGGAGAAACTCTCCTCGGATGTGGGCGAGATTGTAGGAAAGTCGCTGTGATGTGGGTGCAGGGGTAAGGGCCCAGGGAACAAGGCCGAAAACCCAGCCTAACCCTTAACCCTTAACCCTTAACCCTTTTATGACCTATGACTAAGCCAAAATTATCATCTGATGTCTTGATTGTCGGTTGTGGTGATATCGGCGTTCGCGTCGCTCAACTGGAGAAACGGGCCGGTCGGAGAGTGTTCGGCCTGGCTCGCTCTGAAGAAGGTGGCGAGCGCTTGCGTGGTTATGACATCGAACCGGTGATGGGAACCCTCGATGATTTAACCTCACTGAACGATCTGCCGACAGAAGGAAAACTGGTTTACTATTTTGCGCCACCGACCGGTGGTGGCCCTTATGACAGCCGGATGCGCAATTTTTGCGAGTCGGTCGGCGACGGACGGCTGCCCGGCAAAGTGGTCTATATGAGCACCAGCGGCGTCTATGGTGATTGTGGTGGTGAATGGGTCACCGAGGAAACGCCCTTGAATCCGCAGACCAGTCGCGCGCAACGTCGCGTCGATGCCGAAACCATATTACAGGAGTGGGGGCGACAGCACTCAGTTCCGATCGTCATACTGCGGGTGACAGGTATCTATGGCCCCGGTCGTCTCCCCCTGGCCAGGATTCAACAGGGGCATCCGGTCCTGCGAGAGGACGAATCGCCACCGACCAATCGCATCCATGCCGACGACCTGGCAGAGGTCTCTGTGAAAGCTGCCCAAAAAGCTGCTGATGGCGATATCTTTAATGTCAGTGACGGCCAACCGGGAACCATGTCGCAATATTTTAACCTCGTCTCCGATCTGCTCGGCCTGCCGTCTTTGCCGCAGATTGGCATGGAAGAAGCGAAACGGCTTATGAATCCGATGATGCTGTCCTACCTGACGGAGACCCGGCGCATGAATAACCGGAAGATGCTTGATCAACTCGGGGTCGCCCTGAAATATCCGACCCTGGAAGTCCGGGTTGAAGAGTGTTATTGCACAGATGGAACAACCGAATATGGGCTATTTTGGCTCAATAGGACATTAGCCGGGAGGGAATTCAGGAGGGAAGGAAACCAGATCAAGGGATAATAGGTCTCCTGTTTTGCCTTGAGTGATGGTTTTCCCTGCAGTCCCGTTAACGTCCGGATTTCCGGAGTAAATAATGAAAAAAATCGCGATCATCGGTGCCGGCATCTCCGGCTTGAGTACTGCCTTTACCATCGAACGTCTTGCCGCTGAAGCCGGCCTGGATGTTGAGGTCACGGTCTTCGAACGTGAGGAGAGAACCGGCGGCAAGATCTGGAGCATCAAGGAGGAGGGTTACCTCTGCGAGTGGGGACCGAATGGCTTTCTCGACAGCAAGCCGATGACCCTGGAGTTGTGTGATCAACTCGGTATCCGGGATCAACTTGAGCGTTCCAATGACAACGCCCGCAAGCGATTTATTTACAGTGGCGGGATTCTCAACCGCTTGCCGGAAAACGGACCGATGTTTTTGAAGTCGAAACTGATCAGCTGGCCGGGAAAGATCCGCCTTGCCCAGGAGTTTATCAAGCCGAAGCGGTCCGATGGTGTCGATGAAACGCTGGCTGATTTTGCTCGCCGTCGTCTCGGCGCGGAGGCCCTCGATAAATTGATCGGACCGATGGTCTCGGGGATCTTTGCCGGCAATCCGGAAACCATGAGCCTGAAGAGCTGCTTCCCCCGGATCCACGAATTGGAACAGGAGTACGGCGGCCTGCTGAAGGCCATGATGATGCTGGCCAAAAAGAAGAAGGCCGAGGCAAAGGCCGGCAAGCAGGTGGCCAGCGCCGCCGGACCGGGAGGGGTGCTGACCTCCTTTGTCGGTGGTATTCAGGAATTAACTGACGGCACGGCCAGAAGCGTAAAAGGCGAAATCAGGACCGGCCAGGCAGTTGCCGGCTTGAAGAAGATCGATGGTGGCTGGGAACTGCGTCTCGCGGATGGCTCCAGCTTTGATGCCGATGTTCTGGTCTCCGCTGCGCCCGCCCATGTCCTCAAAGAGTTGACCTGGGCTCTCGATGGTGAATTGTCAGAACTTCTTGCCGGTATCCCCTACGCACCAATGAACGTGATCTGCTTCGGCTATGAGCAGGAAAAGGTTGCCCGTGATCTGGACGGCTTCGGCTACCTGATTCCCAAAAAAGAGGGTTGTGCAATCCTGGGCACATTGTGGGATTCAAGCATCTTCCCGCAACGCGCACCGGAAGGCCATGTCATGCTGCGTTCCATGATGGGGGGTGCCACGACTCCCGAAGCGATAGAGCTGAGCGATGCCGAGGTCAAAGAGCGGACCATGGCGGAACTGAAAAAGATTATGGGGATCGAGGCAGAACCAGATTTTGTCCGAATTTTCCGGCATCAACGCGCCATCCCCCAGTATGTTGTCGGCCATGCAGAACGACTGCTTGCGATTGACGAGCGATTGAAGCATCACCCCGGGCTGGTCCTGACAGGCAACTCATTCCTTGGCATCGGTCTCAATGATTGTGTCAACGCTGCTTACAAGGCCGGAGATCAGGTGCTCTCCTGTCTTTAGCGATCAACCGGCTGGAATCAGTCCCGATGGTTCGGCTTTTGATGCAGCTCTGTTTGTCAGCTTGGCAGTGCTGTCTTCCCCGGTGTTGACAGGCGCAAGGGCCTTAGTGACATCCCTTGCGACGGGCTGCTTTATAGGCCTCGGTTTTGTGGGACCTCCAGTACACTAAAAATTTTTCAGCGAACTCTCCGTGGAAGATGCTGAAGAGATGACGCAAGCCGTCACTGAAGCATGAACGCCGTATTGAGGTTGCTAACCTTGACTCGCTCCTGAGATTAAGTTACTTGCAAATCTGACTGTCCGCGTCATATAATACGTCGACCTGTTTGACCCTGTAGTACACTTCTTTACTGGAGAACCTTGCATGAGATTATTGACTCGCTCCGATTTTGACGGCATCTGCTGTGCGGTTCTGTTAAAAGAACTCGGATTGATGAAGGAGATGGTTTACGCCCATCCAAAGATCTTCAGGACGGCAAGATTGCTGTCTACTGAAAATGACATTCTCGCCAATGTCCCTTATGTCCCCGGTTGTGGCCTCTGGTTCGATCATCATTCCAGTGAGATGGAGCGCAATAACCTTGAAGGCCGATACCAAGGCTTGAGTAAACCGGCACCGAGCGCCGCCCGGGTGATTTGCGATTATTACGGTGCGGAGAAGTTCGCCCGTTTTCAGGAATTTCTCGAGTATGTCGACAAGGTTGATTCTGCGCAGTTGAGTGAAGACGAGATTCTTAATCCGACGGGGTGGGTTCTGCTGGGTTTCCTCTGTGATCCGCGCACCGGCCTTGGTTACAACAAGTCCTATAGTATCAGTAACCTGCAATTCTGCCGCGACCTGGTTGATATGATCGGTGAGCATGACCATTGATGAAATCCTGGCGCACCCGGACGTGAAAGAACGTGCCGATTTTTATTTCGAGAGTACCGAAAAGGCCATAAAATTCTACAAAACCTGTACCTGGGCAGACGGACCGATCGTGATCTCCGACTTCCGGATTGCCGGGATGGCTCCACCTTCCAACCGGTTTCTCATTTACTCCCTCTTTCCGGAAGCGAACATCTCAATCCGCATGCTCGATGGTAAAGATGGCGAGTTCGTCTCTTTTTCGGTGGGTTATAGTATCCTCAATCGGACGGCGACCGTGGATGTCGGTTCTTTGATGCTCAAGTACGGAGGAGGTGGACACAAGATGGTGGGAACTTGTCAGGTTCCGTACGAAGAGGCAGAAGATACCCTCCACGAGATGGTTGATTTTATCAAGTCGGCGAGTTGAAAGCTTAGCTGTAAATAGTTAGACTCTGACGGCATTCTCTGTTGATCTCTGGTCGGCTTAAATATCCCTGAGCTTTGCCAGAAAATTTGCAGAAATCATTTATAAGAAAGCCCCGATCCGCGTAAGCGGGTCGGGGATTTCTTGTCTTGTCTGATGTTCACCAGTGAAACCAGTACCGCTGCCTCTCCGTCCGCCTGAACTGCCTCGTCGGTGCAATATTTCCGAGTAACTTCACACATCACTTATCAGAATCATTATTAAGAGCCTTGATCTTATCAGCCTTGGGCAGCGCAAACCGACTGCCTCTGTCATGCTTGTCGCCCGGTCGCTTTCTAAATGCATGGTTGTCGTATAATGAAGACGTAAGTCGATCTCAAACCAAAGGAGGCAGAGATGGGCCAGCAAATACATTTCAATACAAGTGCACAGCTCTACGAGAATGAATCAGGAGACCTTGCAATCAGGTTTGCTGATAATTCGTTTTTGAGTATATAGGTTTAAGGTCTTGCAAAAGCTTTGTCCTGGATGCCATGGCGCTGATGAGTCAGGGCAGCGACCGGAAGATTGGCGAATGATCCCATACCGTAAACTGTTTCATGACGATCAGGGCTGGCGGCTGATCAGCAGCATGGGCTTTTTAGATGGAGATGAAGCAAAACCTGCCTTGTTGCTTGAAGTCGATCCCGAAGTGATGGGCAGTCAAGCCAAGCAGTATTTGCAAGCGGATATGCCTGAAACCTTCCAATAGAAGATAAATATGTAAATGGCCAATCAGATGTAGCAGGCCAGATTTGATCTGATACCTGCTGTCAGATTTGGTTGAGTTTCGCAGGGGGGTCTTGTTTTTTATTTCTCAGGATAAATAAGAGGTCCTCAGTTTACTCTGACTTCTTGCTAAATTTTGTTTGTGAGAGATTTTTAAGATGTTTGTGGTATGGTTTCTCTGCGACAGATTCAAAGAATTTGAAATAGGTTATTAGAGTTGCCAGGGGATAAATCCGAAGTAAAACAGCCACCAACTTATAAAGGTGGCTAGCTTTGTGGTTTAGGGGGCACTTTAGATAATGAAGAAATCACTTTACCAAGTAGTTTTCAAGGGAGAAATTTTCCCGGGGTATGATCGGACTCAGGTCATTCAAAGAGTCAAGGAACTATGTAAATATGATGATGCAACCTTGAAGAAACTATTCTCGGGTAAGACATGTATTATTAAGGACCGAATTGAGCATGAACAGGCACAAAAGTACAAGTTTAGCTCTTGAGCAGACTGGTATCATCTGCCATACACATCAATTAACTGAGTAAAGTCCATTCAAAGATTTTAAATGTCACGACTTCTGAGAGGAAAATCGGCTTCTTATTCATAGATATTTGGAAAACCAAAAGATGGCCACCAGCGTTCGATTTTCGGTGATCCCAGTTACCCTTCCACCCTGGCATAATTGCAACGTCTTATCTTTGAGGAAAACGAATATAATTTTCTTGAGTGTATGAATGCTTCGTAGTCTTTCCCTAAAAAAAAAAAAAAAAAAAAAAAAAAAAAAAAAAAAAAAAAAAAAAAAAAAAAAAAAAAAAAAAAAAAAAAAAAAAAAAAAAAAAAAAAAAAAAAAAAAAAAAAAAAAAAAAAAAAAAAAAAAAAAAAAAAAAAAAAAAAAAAAAAAAAAAAAAAAAAAAAAAAAAAAAAAAAAAAAAAAAAAAATTTACATATTTACATATTTGAATGGTACTTTACTGCCTGCTGGCAAGATTAAAATAAATACTATGCACTGAAAGTGCATAAGTTTCTCTGGGCATTGCTAAACCCCAAAAAGAGCAAAATCATAACCTTTTAGGCCTACTAAAAAGACCCGTAGTTGAAAAAAGTTGATTGCCTTGAACAGTGGTGCGAATAATAGTAGGCAATACTAATATCAAGCTTTCTTTAATGAAATTATTTAGGATGTTATCAATGGGGTATCTTACCTTCTCCAACAGGATCTTCTCGTTGTTGGCTGTTTGATTGTGTCCTCAAGGCGACTGTCGCAGTTACTCTCACCCTCTGTTTTCTTGCCCCCACACCTGGATTCACGCAACCGCTCAGCACCGATCAGGCGATTGCCATGGCCCGCGCCGGGCAGACGGCTGAGGCCATCGAGATCCTCGCTGCTCGCTACGCTGACACCCCGAACGACTTATCGGTGTTCCACGATTATCTGACGGTCCTGAACTGGGCTGGGCAGGATGCCCAGGTCGCCGAACTGAGCACTCGACTGTCGCCGCAGACGGCTCCGGGGTACGCTCTGGAGGCGGCGGCTCTATCCGCCCGCCGCCGCGGCGACTACGTTATGGCTGAGAGTTTCTATCGTACCGGCCTGCAGAGATTTCCCGAGGACCCATGATTTCCCTGTCGGATTGATCCTGACCTTGGTTGATGCCGATCGCAGCCAGGCAGCGCTGGAATTGGCGGTGCAGTTGGAGCAAAAGTACCCGCAGGACTCTGCCCTGCAACTCGCCAAAGGTTACGCACTGGAGGCGCGCCGGGAGTTTTTCGCCGCGTTGCATAACTACAATCGGATTCTCGACCGTGACCCGGGGAATAGCGCGGCAAGGGCAAGACGCATCCTGGTGCTTGACCGGCTGGGGGCCTCAGATCTGGCCGTTGCCCTGGCCAGCCAGGACCGCGGGCTGCTCTCTCGCGAAGACTGGCAGCGCATTCGCAGTAACCAGGCGGCCTTCGCTGTGCGCTGGGGAAATCTGCCGGCGGTAGATGACACACGAGCGCTTTACTCAGACCGACCGGTCCCTGGCCATGCTCGAGAGGAATCGCGCCGAGCTCGATTCTGCCAGCCCAAATTCCCCCTTTGCTTTGCGCGGCCGTTTCGACCGTCTGATCGCTCTGCACAACCGCTACCAGATGGCGGACGTCACCAGGGGA
The DNA here is from genome assembly GCA_963769955.1 of uncultured delta proteobacterium. Classification (GTDB taxonomy): domain Bacteria; phylum Desulfobacterota; class Desulfuromonadia; order Desulfuromonadales; family BM103; genus M0040. The sequence continues at coordinate 170,031 of CAVYNW010000008.1, read as the reverse complement.
TACGAGGAATTGGTTGCAGAGGGAGTTCTGATCCCCAATTATGTCATGTCGGCGGCGGCGGACGCCTACCTTTACCTGCATAAGCCGGAGCAGGCCGAACCCCTCTACCGTCATATCCTCGTCACTCAGCCGAGCGATCTCAATCTCAATATTGGCCTTTTCTACACTCTGATAGAGCTCGAGCAATTCGATGCCGCTTATAAACTGATTGACCAGCTTGACCAAAATCAGTTGCGATGGCTGGAGATCAGTCGTCCCGGTGAGAGGCGCAGCCTCCGGGCCAATTCCGATAAAGTTACCACTGCCACCACCGCCGCCATGGCGCGCTTCTACGGCGAGCAGTCTGCCGTAGCGCAGTCGCGACTCCTGCCCCTGCATGACCAAGCACCGGCTAACCTCGATATCACCCGTGAATTGGGCAACGTCTATGCTGCCCGTGGTTGGCCACGTCAGGCTCAGCAGACCTATGAATTGGGGTTAAGGCTCAACCACCGCCACAAGGATCTGCAGCTTGGTCTGGCGCAGAGTTATCTCGAACGGCGCGAGATACCGTCTCGCCGAACAGGCCATCAACCGGCTTTATGAACTCTATCCGGAGGATGTCCATGTGCGCAGTCTGAAGCGCCAGTGGGAAAGTCACAACCTGCGCGAATTACGCCTGGAGGCGGGCTATGGTGATAATAGCGGTTCGGTCGAGGGGAACCGCGATATGCTGTTCGAGGGGACGCTGTTCTCCCGGCCACTTGACTACAATTACCGCATATTCGTCAGCGGTCGCTATGCCTATGCTGACTTCCCCGAGGGAGACGAGAGCTTGCGGCGCTACGGGGTCGGCGTTGAATACCGTCAGCCCGACGTCGAGGCGTCCGCCGAGATGACTTATAACGTCGACGGTGGTCGCGACCTCGGCGGTCGGCTGTCACTGCTCTATGACCTCGACGACCACTGGTCGATCCCGTTCAATCTCGAAGTCTTCAGTCGCGACACCCCGCTGCGCGCCCTTAGGCAGAATATCACTGCTGACTCGGCCGGTCTCGGCGTTGTCTATAGAGCCAGTGACCTGCGCAGCGTCAGCCTACGGTCCCAGGTCATGGACTTCAGCGACGGCAACTTCCGGCGTAGCTTGGCCGGCAGTTTGGAACAGCGCTTGGTGACCCTGCCCAAGTACAAGCTGACCGGGGTTGTCGATCTCTACGCCTCCGCGAACAGTCGCAATGACACCATCTACTTCAATCCCGACCGCGACTTTTCGGCGGCTCTGACCTTGGTCAACCTGCAACGGCTCTATCGCCGCTACGACCGGAGTTTCAGCCATAGGCTATCCCTGACCATCGGCAACTACTGGCAGAAGGGTTACGACGATCGTTACATTGCCGGTTTCGGCTACGAACATATCTGGGCCGCTAACGAGCGCTTTGAACTCGTCTATGGCTACAACCGCTTCCGCCGGGTGTATGACGGTGATCCCGAAAACCAGAATTACTATTACACCCGAATCAACTGGAGGTTCTGATGCAGTACCGTCCGGTCTTGTTGACAATTGTTCTCGTCCTACTGATCCTGCTGGCCGCACCGCTAACGGCCCGTGCGTTTACTGTTCTCTGCTACCATGATGTGGCCGCAAGCGTTAATGACCCCGATGGCAACGCTATTTCCGCCGACAGCCTGATCCAGCATTTCAGCTGGTTGCGCGCCAACGGCTTCAGCGTGATCAGCATTGACGACCTGCTGGCGGCACAGCGCGGCGATCGGCCACTGCCAGACAAGGCTGTACTGATCAGCTTCGATGACGGCTATGCCAGCTTCTATACCCACGTCTATCCCCTGCTTAAGGCCTTCAACTTCCCTGCCGTGCTCGGCCTGGTCGGCAGCTGGCTTGATGCACCTGAGGACTCCACGGTGATGTACGGCGACCAGCCTGTGCCGCGCAGCAATTTCATGACCTGGGAACAGTTGCGCGAAGTGGCTGCTCCGGCCTGGTGGAGATCGCCTCGCACAGCTACGCTCTGCATCAGGGGATCATCGCCAATCCGCAGGGGAATCTCGAGCCGGCCCTAACCAGCCGTCTCTATGATCCGGCGAGTGGCGAATACGAGAATGATGTCGCACAGCTCGCCCGTATTCGTTTCGACCTCGAACGTAACCGCGACCTGCTTGTGAACCAGCTGGGAATCCGTCCCCGGGTCATGGTCTGGCCCTTCGGTCGCTACAACCTGCCTGCTCTCGACATCGCCAGGGAGCTCGGCATGCCGGTGACCTTGACCCTGGAAAGCGGACCCAACCGACTTGATGAACTTGACCGGATTCACCGCTTTCTGATCCCAGGCGATCAGAAGCTCGATGGACTGGTTTGGGAACTCTACCATCCCGACCGCATTGATCCGCGTCGCGTGGTTCAGGTCGATCTCGACTATGTCTATGATGCTGACCCCGTCCAGCAGTCGCTGAATCTCGACCGGCTACTCGACCGCATCAAAGCCCTCCACATAAACACCGTTTTCCTGCAGGCCTTTGCCGATCCGGACGGCAACGGTACAGCCGAGGAACTTTACTTTCCCAACCGTCACCTGCCGGTCCGTGCTGACTTGTTCAACCGGGTCGCCTGGCAGCTCAAGACCCGCGCCGGGGTGAATGTCTACGCCTGGCTGCCGATGCTTGCCTTTGATCTGGGCGATGCGACCATGACAGTGCAGCAGGCCGGCGGGGCGGTCGATGATGAAGGCTATCGCCGGCTATCACCGTTCCATCCGCAGGCCACGTCGCGCCATCCTGGAAATCTACGAGGACCTGGGACGTTTCGCCGAATTCGAAGGGCTGCTGTTCCACGACGACGGATATCTCACCGATTTCGAGGACGCCAACCCGGCGGCCTTGGCCTGGTACCGCGAGAAATGGCATCTGCCGGCAGACATCGCAGCCATCCGCAGCGATCCGGAACTGATGCCACGCTGGACCGCGGCCAAGACCATGGCCCTGGCAAACTGGACCGACGCACTGGCAGACCGGGTCAGAGTCTGGAGACCGGCCATCAAGACCGCCCGCAACCTTTATGCCGAGAGCGTACTGAATCCGGCGAGCGAGGCTTGGTATGCACAGAGCCTGGCCGAGACGCTCAAACATAACGACTTCGCCGTGGTCATGGCCATGCCCTATCTGGAACAGGCCGCGGATTCAAATGCTTGGCTGAGCAAGCTAGTCGAAGTCATCAAGCGCCAGCCCCAAGGACTCGAGCGGACCATATTTGAGCTTCAGAGCGTCGACTGGCGCCAAAACAACCGGCCGATCCCTACGGCGACCATGGCCCGGCAGATGTCTTTACTGCAGCGCCTTGGTGCGGTGAATTTCGGCTACTACCCGGATGACTTTATCGGCAACCAACCAAACGCCGCTGAACTGCACCGGGTGATGTCAATGCAGACTTACCCATACAGGCCGTAATCATGGCAGAACTGTCCACCACAATAGGTGATGCCCTGCTGAACTTCGCGTACTACTACCCGTTGTTCATGGCATACCTGTGGATCATCGGAGCGATCTACTACTACTTCCGTTGGGAGCGCCACCTCAATAACTGGGACGATCCACCGAAGCTCGACCACTACCCGGCGGTCTCGGTACTCGTCCCCTGTTACAACGAAGCCGACAATATCCATGAGACCCTGCAGGTGCTGACCGAGCTGAGCTACCCAGACTACGACATCGTCGCCATCAACGACGGCAGCAGCGACAACACCGGCGAGATTCTCGATACACTGGCCGCACAGCATGACAAGATCAGGGTCGTGCATCTGGCCAAAAATCAGGGCAAGGCCATGGCGCTGCGCATGGGGGGCATGTTAAGCCAAGCCGAGTTCTTGGTTTGCATTGACGGTGACGCCCTGCTCGACCAGCATGCCGTCACCTGGATGATGCAGCACTTTATTCACAGCCCCCGGGTCGCCGGAGTCACAGGCAATCCACGTATCCGAACCCGTTCGACCCTGCTCGGCAAGATCCAGGTCGGTGAGTTCTCGGCGATACTTGGCCTGATAAAGCGTGCTCAGCGCATCTACGGTCGGGTCTTCACCATGTCGGGAGTGGTTTCGGCGTTCCGCAAGGCCGCTCTGCACCAGGTTGACTACTGGAGCCTTGACATGGTCACCGAGGATATCGATATCAGCTGGAAACTGCAGATGAACTACTGGGATATCCGTTATGAGCCGCATGCCCTCTGCTGGATCCTTATGCCCGAGACCCTGCGCGGTCTCTGGAAGCAACGCCTGCGCTGGGCCCAGGGGGGGGACGAGGTGCTGATGCGTTACGCCGGCAACTTGCTTCACTGGCAGAAACGCCGAATGTGGCCGGTCTATATTGAGTACTTCGCCAGCATCGTCTGGGGCTACGCTATGCTGATCGTGTTCATCCTCTACTTCGCTAGCCTGGCCGTCACCTTGCCGCCAGGTTTCCGGGTCGAATCGATCATCCCGGCGTGGCCGGGCGTAGTACTCGGGATCACCTGCCTGTTGCAGTTCGCCATCAGTTTCGCTCTCGACACCCGCTACGAGAAAGGGCTGTTCAAGTATTTCTTTGTGATGATTTGGTACCCGCTTGCCTACTGGCTGATCAACATGTTTACCTCAGTTGTCGCACTGCCCAAAGTGATCCTCACGCGTCGCGGCAAGCGCGCCCGATGGCGAACCGAAGACCGTGGTATCCATCCAGGAAGCACCCGGGAGACATTATGACCCAGCCGATCATAAACCGCCCGGACCTGCGAAGCTTCGAGCAGAAATACGGCCAAAGCCTCATTACCGTAATGTTCTGGGTGCTGTTCTTCTTCTTCATGCGCCCTTTGATCGGCATGGTCGGCTGGTACTTCGGTTTTCAGCTGTTCACCGATATCATGATCGCCCAGGGAGGCTACGAGGCTCTGCTCGAGTTGCTGGGCTGGTATGTCGCCGTCATCGTTATCATGGGCCTGGTTCTTGAAGGATGGGCACTCTACAACCTGTTTCGCTACGGTCGACACGAGAACTAGCGTCAACCTGAGCCGGTCAAGGTCGAGGCGCTAGCCAAGCATTTCCAGGTCGATGTCGATCTGTTGCGCAACCTGCAGGTGGCCCGACGGGTGGTTCTTGAGCACGACGATCACGGCCGGCTGGTGAATTGCCGGGCCGAGGCACAGGCTATTAAAAGTTATGGGGCATGACTCATTTCTGTGCCGCTACAGTTATCGTCCAGCGTTATCTCAACCACTATTGGTGATAGTTAAAGAGCGTAAACGTAGCGTTATTTTTTTAGTACGAAGTGAAAACCCCCGTCCTCTGGACGGGGTCAGAGTTCTTTGGCTTTGCCAAAAGGGCTCATGACAGACCACTATACAGAGGTTGTTCCCGCAACCAACTGCATAGAAAGGAAAGCCATGAGCCGTTTTCGGAAATTAACACATGCCATATGGCATTGTCAGTATCACATTGTTTGGGTGCCAAAGTACCGGTATCGCGTTTTGGATGGCGATCTAGCTCAAGAAGTCAGAACTTGCTTACGGATATTCAGCGAGCAAAGTCATTGTGAAGTCGTCGAAATGAATATTCAGAAGGATCATGTCCATCTGATTATAATGGTGCCGCCGAAAGTGTCGATATCAGAGTTGATGGGACGTTTGAAAGGTCGCACCGCGATACGGGTGTTGAAGCGTTTCAAAGAATTACGAAAGAAGCGATATTGGGGGAACCATCTTTGGGCTCCGGGCTATTGCGTGGATACCGTAGGTATGGACGCAGAAATGATCACGGCGCTATGTCCGGTATCAAGAGAAACGTGAGAAAAAGATAGAAGAACAGCAGCAACTTAAATATTAAACGACAGAAGTCACGGGAACAGCACCTGGCTACCCTCTTTGGGGGTAGCCAGTAACGCCCCCTCAGGGGGCGACTTTCAATGCCCCGTCCTCTGGGCGGGGTTGTTTACTAGTCACGACTTATGAGGAAAATCGACTTCTTCATGTTTCACTTCCCAAGAAAAACCCTATAATCCCTTTGCCCCACAGTCCCTATTGACTGTTAGCTTTTTTACATTGCAGAGGCAGTAATAAGCATATTTCAAACAAATACTTAGCCAGAGCCCCGTGCCGTTAATTCATACCTTCAATTTTCGGCGCTTTTCCTCCCTGCCTGCGTTACGGTTCCTCGGTTTAAGCCGGGCTAGACCTGCGTCACCGCGCCTTGCCAGGAACCAAAATCACGCGCAAATTGTGCGACGAACTAGCCGCATGGGACACTAGCTGTAGCAATTGAGGAGCATTTAGAGGAAAGAGCCTTTGACCCAATTGCTAGGCTAGTGTAAATTAGATTTAGTTATTCTTTAAGATTTGTTCCATGGGGGTGGAAATGGTCAAAAGTTAATCAGGGCAGGGATAATCAGGTCGCCGAATGTTGTTGTCGGTGTAATGCTGGCGAGTGGTTTTTTGTTTTTACTTGTCATCTTCTCTTCATCATCTTTTTTGGAAAGTGGATTGTTTTGATGAAAAAAATACTTATTGTGGATGACGAGTTCTTTTTCAGAACTGTTCTAAAAGACGCTCTGGAAAACAGTTACGAGATCATTGAAGGTAAAAATGGTGACGAGGCCATCTCTCTTGCAATCGCGCATAAACCCAATCTGATCATCATGGATATTGAAATGCCTGTCAAAGACGGGATTAATGCCTGCAGAGTTCTGAAGGAAACGGTCGACACAAGAAAAATTCCAATCGTATTGTTTACCTCACGTTCAAAAAAAGAGGATCTTATCATCGGTTTAAAGGCTGGCGCTGATGATTACATCACAAAACCAATTAATCGTGAAGAAGTTATTGCAAGGGTGGATGCGCATCTTCGAACCAAAGATTATTATTCTGAATTAGAGCAGGAAGACCTGCTTTTACTTCTAGAGCTTGCTGAAAACATTTCTCCTGTGCGAAACCCCATGACGATACTTCGTCTCATTGTTGAGAAGATGTCGGATATTATCGATGTCGCACGTTGTTCAATTGTCAGTATCAACGATAAGAAAGAAGTTTTTGTCAAAGCAAGTAGTGACTTAAAGAAGAATGAAGAGATAGAACTGGATTTAAGTAAATATCCGGAGATCAATAAATCCTTTGAAACAAAAAAGGCTGTCATAATCAATGACGTAAAAAACGATCCCCTGATGGCTTCCGTCCGGGAACACATTCATGGGGCTTGATTATAATTCTATTGTGGTCGTTCCGATTATTAAAAAAGAGAACGTTATCGGAACTTTTTTTCTGAGGACAGCCTCTCCATTAAAAGATGGCATTACCGACAGAATCTTTAAACTGTGCCAATTGGTCGTGAACATTTCGGCAAGTGCTCTGGAGAATGCGATACTTTTTGAGTCAATGAAGACGGCGCAGGAATTTTTTAAAGAAATGTCCATCCGTGATGGCCTGACAAAGCTCTATAACCATCGTCACTTTTACAACCGTCTTGAGGAAGAATTCAGTAGAGCCCTCCGCTATGAATCGCCACTTTCCCTTGTCTTTTTAGACATTGATGGGTTTAAACGTGTTAATGACACCTATGGCCACAGCAATGGCGACAAGGTGCTCAAGCAAATTGGAGATTTCATCAGGAGGCCTTGCCAGAGAAAGTGATTTGCCTGCGCGATACGGGGGAGAAGAATTTGCCGTTCTTCTCCCGAACACGACAGCAGAGGCCGCTCTGTCTGTGGCACAGCGCTTATGCAGCAGTATCCGCGAGCACAAATTCGGGAATATGAATGATGAACATATTACTGTCAGCGTCGGGGTTGCGACTGTTGACGGGGGAAATATCCAATCTTATGATCAGCTAGTGCGACTTGCTGATGAAGCGATGTACAAAGCAAAAATGCAAGGGAAAGACCGTATTTCTCAAGCTTGATCAGGCCTTCATTGTTTGCTTTTTTTGAGGGGGCTATCTGGTCCCTAAAAATCACGATTTATAAAAGGATTGCTTGTCTGGCATCCAGGCGGGTCATAAATCCTCTTGCAACTCATTTCCAATCAGAAACAGATTCACGTTCCTCCAATAATTTCACCTCTTCAGAAATTATCTCTTCTAGCCTGACGATTAACGTTTTGATCTCTTTTTCGTTCACCGACTCAGAAAAACCCATGCCAATCATAATTTCACAAAGATCTTTCAATCGCACAATGCTGTTGATCATAGTTGTCCCCCTAAAGGTCTAATGTTCCTCTCTGCCAAGGGTTGAAGCGCCGATAGCAGGGCAAACTTGAGAGAGGCTTCTATGCTGTCGTCTCCCATTTGATGACATCCACCGGGCAGACGCTGTCGCAAGCTCCGCAATCGACGCAGATATCTTTGTCTATCACATGAACCTCGCCCTGCTCACTGATGGCAGCAACGGGACAAACCTCAGCACATGCTGCACAATTAATACATCCTTCTTCAATCCAGTGTGTTCCCATGTAGATTCTCCTTTTTGTTATTGCTCGTGTTTAAAAAATATCAGAAATCTCAGTGAATTCAAACTGCCCGACATGGCGTCCGGATTTTCGAGTTTGTATAGATTAACAGGGTTGCAATTCATGGAGTGGACAGATAACATATGCCATGACCAACTGTTGCCAGAAGCGATTGTCAGAGGGTAGAAAGACGTCTTAAACGGTACAAATTTTAAGAAGAAGCGTTAAGCCGGCGAGCCAGGCTTTGTCCGCGGAGGCTCTTTGCCGGCCAGACTCGCAGCTTGTTTGGATGGTAATCATTCCGGACGTTGCCCACTGATTACGCCGGCACCATTGGGCAGTTCGATCGGCAGCCGTTCAACGCGCTCCAGACCAGCTCTCTTAAGTAGCAGAATAAGCTCACTCTCGCTGTAGGCTTTCCCGCTTGGGGTTCCAAGCAACATATTCAAAGAAAAAAGTGCAGGGAAAACCGGCCTGGCACGGTCATCATCCAGGATAAACTCCTGCACCAGCAATAACCCTCCCGGTTCGAGGGCTGCTGCCGTTTTCTGCAGCATGTTAGAGCACCCTGCTTCTCCTTCACCGTGCAGGACATGCGACAACCAGGCAACATCGTACTGGCCAACAATCTTATCCTCGTGAAAATCACCCGACTGGAAATCGATCCGCTGCTGCATCGAAAAGCGCGATATCGTCTGTTCGGCAAACATAGCGTGTGCCCGGGAGGTCGAAAATCGTCGCCTTGATTGCCGGGTTCTGCTTGCAGAAATGAATGGCATAGGTTCCCGGACCACCACCAAGATCAAGGAGATGCCTTCGACCGCTCAGATCAATCTGCGGGACAATTATCGGAGCCATCTGCATCGCCAGGTTAAACATGCCCATCAAAAAACTTTCCCGCTCCGCCTCCGACGGTTCGTGTGACACACGATCGCGAACTGGCTGACCACTTAATACAGACTCATCGAGTCGAGCCCAACCCTCAACCAGGTGATGATGGTGGGAAATAATATGTCCCATATATTTTGTGGAGCTTTTTGCCAGAAATTCGGCCGAGAACGGCGTCGTGGAATAAATGTCATCCTTTTTCTGCAGCAGGTCCAGCGCGGTCAGGGCATCAAGCAACATTGACAGACCTCGCGTGATTCAGTCGAGTCTGTGCAGAGAGCTCCGCAGCTGTGGCCGGAGCCTCAGCGAGGAGGCTAAACAGGTCGAGCTTCACGCCGGCATGCAAGGTACAGGCACTCCAATAACTGCCCGACATTTTTAACAACTCAGGGGGTGTCCAGTTCATCTCGGTCATAGTTATTCCTCATTTCAGGTAACTTTGTATGCTGCAGCTCAAGACCCGTTAAAAACAAAACCGCCGGTCAGCATAAGCTGACTACAGCGGTCTGTGAGTTTCAGTTAAGTGGTGGCGTTTAATCAACGTATTCCTCCGTGAAGAGCCGTCAAACAAGACGTAAAAGGTTTCATGCAATATCTAAGGAGATGCCCAGGGTTTGGGGTCCTCTAGTGTCCTGTCGGCTAGTTCCATGAGCCGGCACAAATTGCGCGTGATTTTGGTTCCTGGCAAGGCTCCTATGACGCAGGTCCTAGCCAGGCTTAAACCGAGGAATCGTAACGCAGTCAGGGGTCAAAAACGCCGAAAATTGAAGGTATGAATTAACCGCACGGGGCACTAGTGCCTTTTATCCTTGCGGCTGACGATTATGAAGGTCAGCATAATGGCCAGGATCAGGGCCGCTACCATGCCCCACAGGCTGATCTGCTCGACTCGTCCGCCGACATCTTGTCCCAGGGAGTCGATCTTCAAACGGGTTTCATCAACTTGCGTTCGCGTCTCAGCAAGGGTTTTGGCTGTTTGCTCCTGTGCGGAGGAAAATTCAGCCTGCATCTTCTGCAGTTGGGCTTCCAGGGTGTCTATTTTATCGGACTGCTCCAGAATAGTGCTGTCTTGAATGACGAATTGATCCGTCAGTGCAGCCAGAGCCTCAGGTATGGGGGCCAGCTCGGCGAGTGTTCGGTTGATTCCTGAAGTCAGGGTTTCAACCGAGGTCAGTTGTTTCGCGAGGCGTTGCTTGATGTCGGCTTGCGTGGCTGCTGTCTTTTCTGCTGAGCTGTTGCAGCTGTTTTTGCTGTTCTTTGAGAGAGGTTTTCTGCTCAACCAGGTCTTTCTGCAGGTACCAGATTTTCTCCTGAATGCGTTCAATCTCTGTGAGTACAAGTGCCTGCTCGGCGTAAAGAGGGGCTGCAAAGAGCAGCAGCAGGATGCAGATTTGCAGAGCTTTCAAGGCGACCTCCAGTCATTGGGTTTGCTTGTCAATCCAGTATCTTCGGCTGATTGTCGGTTGCCGATACCAGCTAGGAATGTAACGCAATCGAAGCAACAGGTCAAAGGTGAAAGCTGTCAATGTCTGCAGCAGGTTCAGCCATCAGGAGACGATTTTTGGGTGTGATGTCGATCGGTATCTGCTGTGTGAAAATTCTATAGCCCCGGGTTCTCAGTTGATGAGCCCTGACAACATCTGCGGCCAATGCCCCATCGAGCCAACCACCAAGCCCTCCCTGGTCTGCCTGGTTCAGATTGTGGCAACAGGGCAGAAGGGCCAAACGTGCCTGTGCTTTTGCGGCCTGTTGAAGGATCAGGTCAGACAGGCTGCCGCAGGCGTGTACGGAAACGACAAGGTCGGTTGCTTGCAGGGCAACTTTTTCCAGTGACGTTTCAATGAAGTCGATCCGGCCTTCGAGCCTCGGCCAGGCTGTCAAAAGGGTCTCATGAAGTTTGCTGGCGGAGGCGGGCAGGGTGCGGTCGACTGCGAGCGCCGTTGGTGAACTATCATCGAGGATCAGCAGAAGAGCCGCAGCCAGTCCATGGCCACAAGCCAGGTCAACTACGCGTCCCCCTCTGAAGCGTCTTCTGATCCTCCTGGCAACTTCCCATGCTTCGAACAGCTCTTTGCGGGGCAGGCAGCCGGCCTGACAGACGGCGCGGCCAACTTTGTCGAACAGCGAGTCGCTCGGGAAGAGGAAGGTCTCTTTTTCTGTCAGACGATTTCTGGAAGATCGATTCATAAAAACCAGGGCGAGTACGAGGACGAGAAAGTTCAAACCCTCTAAAGACGCTTTTTCGCATCCCGCGTTACGCGTTCCGCGCCTCCTTGTTATTCTGACAATCAAGACAAAAAGGTGCTTCCGGCTGTGCTTTCAGGCGGGCGTAACTGATCTCTTCTTCACAGTTGGCACATAAACCATACTCATCGTTTTCATGCCGGCGCAAGGCCGTTTCTACACGACTCAGCCGGGTCTGTGCGGTGCGTCGGTTCGCCTGTACCATGCTTTGCTGCTGCATGGCGTCCATGCGCGAGAGGCGGCCAATCGGTTCGTCGAGGCTGACCGGCCGAGCGCCGTCATTTGAATCGGCAAGGAGTTTTTGCAGTTCGATCCGAAGCTTTAGCAACTCCTGGTGCAGCTCTTGTCGTTGCTGTGCGTTCAGTTCATTCATGGAGCGTCCGTTAGCTCGGAGATGAAGTGACTGATTATCCGGGCACCGCTTTCCGGATGAGCCAGGAGGGTAATGTGAGGGCCAGGTACTTGCTCTATCTGCAACTTCGGCAGTAGCTGTTGCAGAGGAACGACCGCACGTTCCGGCACAAGTCTGTCGCCTTTTGCCTGCAGGTAGAGGCAGGGCCCGGAGAAGTTTGTTTCCGGTGGCGGTGGCAGCTCAGCAAGGATTTTCAACCGATTGGCAAGGACGCTCAGTTTAACAGACTTGAGTGCCTTCTGAAAAGTGTCAACGGCATCAGCAGAGGCACCGCCAAGGCAGAAAAAGCGGCCCAGGAATGTTTTGCTGAAAAGGTTGAGGAGCAGTCTCTGGGGCAGGTAAAGACCCAGATCAAGGAAAAATGGACTCGGGTGGCGTGCAAAGGTCGCAACAAAAAGAACCCCCTTCAGGTTTTCCGGCGGCTCAGAGAGGATTTGCAGACCGATCGGTCCTGAGAAAGATTCCGCCAAGAGCACGAAGGGCTTCGATTTGGGCATCTGCTTGCGGGCAAAATCAACATGCTCCTGAAAAGACATGACGCGATCGGTCGGATAGCGCACGATCCGAGCCTCGATATCCTCAGGGAGGTGTTTCAGGAGCGGTTCAAACACCAGCCCTGTACCGTCGAGGCCGGGAAGAAGTAATAAGGTCGTCATAGGTGATTACATTCTTGCATCCTGTGGGTAGATGGCAAATTTTTGATCCTGCCCTTGGTTTTTGTGATCCAACGTTCCCGCTTTACGAATCTATTTCGCTTTTCTGCGGTAAAGATCGGTTTTCAGGCTGGATCACCCGGTCGAGGAAGAGCATTCCGTCGAGATGATCCAGCTCATGTTGGATGGCGACCGCTTCAAAGCCACTCGCTTCAATGACACGCCGCTGACCTGTACGATCGGTGAACTCGACGACAATATGTTCGGCCCTGGTGACATTGCCGGTGTAATCGGGGACGCTCATGCAGCCTTCACGCATTATCCTGCTGCCTGATTTTTCAATGATTTCCGGGTTGACCATTTCGAGCAGGCCATGATTGTTATCTTTGCCGAGCTTGCTTTTGGAGACATCAACAACCACTATGCGGTGCAGTTCGCCGATTTGCGGTGCGGCAACACCTACCGAATGCCCTGAATCGATCATGGTATCGACCAGGTCTTGAATGATTGCAACAACCGGGGCATCAATTCTGTCGACGGGTTCAGCAACCTGCTTGAGGATAGGGTCCGGATAGAGAAGTATGGGACGAACAGCCATGATCAGAGTTCCACCATCGGGATGGTACGCACGGTGATGTCAACCTGCAGGTCGTCGCGTATCGGGGCGAACCAGCCGTTGACAGCTTCCTCTTCAATACCTTCGGGGAGCACCGCCTCGATCACCATGACGTAGACAGGGCGTTGCTCGCTGCCGACCAGCTTGGTGTTGAGATCGGTAATATTGACATTCTTGTCGCCCAAAACTTGAGCAACCCGGTACACTATTCCCGGCTTGTCGGAACCGTAGACCGAGATCATGCAGATATCGCCGTCAATGTTGGAGCGAATCTCCCCGCCCGCTTTGAGCACGCGCAGAGAGACCGACAGGTCGGAGTCCTCCAGGGGCTTGAACGCATCGCCAAAGCTGTCGCGATCTGTCAGTTCCGGATGGCCGAGGATCAGGATCATGGCAAATTGGCCGCCAAGGATCGAGCAGCTCGAATCGGCGATGTTGCAACCCAGGTCGAAAAGAATCTTGGTAACCTGAGAGACGATTCCGGCGCGGTCGCGGCCAACGATGGTTAAGGCAAAATGGTTCATGGCAGACTCCCTCTTTGACAGTTCAGTAAATAGACTTTATCTTGTAGCACGGCTTAACATGAAGGGTAAAGGGAGAAGGAGGCAGGGTTAAGGGCCACCATGAACCTTTAACCCTGTACCCAGAACCAGTAATATTTATGAACCTAAAAGATCTCCGCATAGACTATTTCCGTGGTTCCGGCCCCGGCGGTCAGCATCGTAACACCAGCGAGACAGGGGTGCGCATCACCCACCTGCCGACCGGTGTTGTTGTGACGGCCACCGAGTCGCGTTCCCGTCATATGAACCTGCAGCGGGCCATGGCCCGACTGGAGGAGAAGTTGATCGCGCGATTGCGCAAGAAGCGTCCACGCATTGCGACGCGACCAGGAAGAGCAGCCAAAGCCCGGCGGCTCGATAACAAACGCAAAAAAAGTGAAAAAAAACGAGATCGGCAGAAACTGGATGACTGAAGGGTAAAGAAATTCCAGGGTTTATTTTTTCTTCTGATAATCCTGGAAAGTTCTGCCCATATCAAGACGGCGGGGGCCGGGGCTAAAACGTCAGTCGCAGCAGAAGACCGTTGAGGAGGATGCATCCCAGGATCAGACCGAGATAGATGTGCAGGCCAACGCGCAACTTGGCTGCAGTTTTTTCGATGAAAAGGGTTTTTTTCTGGACACGTGTTGCCCAGACCGCGAAAGAGATGGCCAGGCCGGCAATCAAGCCTTGCAGAATGGGGAGTTGCACCAGTTTCATCGGCAATAACAACAGGGTGGCAGACACCATACCGAGAATCCAGAAATGACTGATGCTCAAGAGTTGCTGGCCGGTCAGTTTCTGCGGCAGAACTTTGAAGCCGACCCGTTTCAGTTCCTCCCGATCCGGCAGGGCCAGGAGCCAGTAGTGAGGGACTTGCCAGAGCACCATCAAAAGAACCAGGCAGAGGGGGCGAGGGTCTAACGGGTCTCCTCCCGCAGCCAGCCAGCCCATCAGTGGCGGCAGCGCTCCGCAGGGGGTTCCGGCAATCACGGCCAGTGAAGAGTGCCGTTTCAAGGGTGTGTAGGTAAGCAGATACCAGGCCGTTGCACCCAGCCCCAACAATGCCGTCTCCGGGCCGGTGGCGGCAAAAAGGATGACCAACCCGCCACTGCCGAAAAGAAGACCGATTAACATTCCTGATCCCGGCGAGAGAGCCCCGCTGGCGAGAGGACGACGACAGGTTCGTTGCATCAGGGCGTCGGTCACCCGTTCCTGAACCTGGTTGAGCACAGAGCAGGAAGCGCTGAGCAGGAAAACTCCCCAGGTCAGGGCCCAGAGGACGAACCCGGAAATCTGTTGATCAGCTGCCAGCGCGCCAGTGAGTGCGGAAACCGCCACCATCACTGACAAGGGCAGCCTGATCAGGCGACTCAGCGCCGCGAGGTATGTCATGGTACCGGAATGACTCTGCATGTCACTTCAATGACTCCAGCCAGGCACGCAGGTCTTCAATCTGCTCATCGCTGAGGCCGGGGTAGGGTGGCATCGCCGGCGGGTAGCCCTGAACCACATCCGCAGTCGGTTCGCGAAGCGCTTTGATCAGGTAGTCTTCATCCGCGACCAGGGTTGTTTCCTGACCATCCCTGGTGACGATACGTTCACTGCCCCAGAAGCCCTTAAAGGTTGGTCCCACACGCTTGCTGCCATCAATGCTATGACATCCCAGGCAACCGTTCTGGGTTGCTAATGCTTCGCCACGTGCAGCGGGGCCGGCGGGCTCTTTCGACGTGGAGGTGGTTGTGGTCTCTTCAGCGTGTTCTTCCTCTTCACTTTGAGTCGGATTCTTCTGTTTCGTCCCCTGTTGTTTCGCCAGCCTTCTCCTCAGCCTTGAGACTGACCAGGTAATCGAGGATGCCGGTCAAGTCTGCCTCGGGGATCTTCCCTGCGAAGGACGGCATGGCCGCCGGGTAGCCTTCGACGATCTCGGCGCCCGGATCGAGAATCGATTTTTCCAGATAATCGCGATCACAGATCACGGTTCGACTCTCACCGTTAGCGACCACCGTGACCTGGCGTCCGCTGATGCCCTGGAAGCTTGGTCCAACTGACGCTGAGCCATCAAGAGAGTGGCAGCCCAGGCAGCCATGCTTTTGCAGCAAGCCTTTGCCGGCAGCTGTCGCTGACGGTTTTTCTGCCAGCCATCCGGCAAACTCGGCTGCAGGGATGGCTTCGACGGTGGTGATCATGGCAGCATGGCCGACACCGCAATATTCAGCACAGAACAGATCGTAGCTGCCCGGCTCTTGCGCGACAAACCAGGCATAATTCTCCATACCTGGAACACAATCACGTTTCACCCGGAAAGCCGGAACATAGAAGCTGTGCAGAACGTCTTCGGAAGTCAGTTCGACTTTGACCGGTTGCCCGACCGGGACATAAAGCTTGTCAGCGGTTTTGCCGTTCTCATAAGTGAAGAGCCACGACCACATGCGGGCATTAGCCTGGACCGGGATGGCGTTGTCAGGGATGCGACGCAGGGAAAGGTAGCCTTCCCAGCCGTACCAGAACATCACCATGACCAGAATCGTCGGGATGACCGTCCAGGTGATTTCGAGCCAGACATTTTGATCTTTCTGGCTGAGTGGCACAGGGTAGCGTTTACGATTGTAACGCCAGACCAGGTACACCATGGCCACCGTGATGCCGAGCAGTGCGATGCCGCTGATGCCGAAGATCACGTAGAAGGCCTTGTCGACAGACTCTGTGGTGGTAATAAGGGGTTGCGGATTCACAGTCTCTCCTTAACGGTATAGGACATCGAAAAAGGTGAAGCCTATAAAGATTGCCAGAATCGCCAGGGCCGTAAACAACGAGAGCTTGAATAGGCGGTTTTCATATTTCATGTGCATGAAAACGGCCACGACCAGCCCTGATTTCAAAGTTGCAATGCCAAGGGCGACCCAGATGTTCAATGGCCCGAGGTTGATATTGAGCGACGGCGATCGTGGCGCCGGTCAGGATCAGCAGGCAGACCCAGATGACCAGGAAGGTTTTGTAAGGGACAATATGTGCATGTTCTTCCGACATAATCACCTCTTTTGGACTTACAGGGCGAAAAGTTTTTAACGCTCATTCGCTTTGCTCATTCAAGAGCAAAGCAAAACAGGTTTTTAAAATCGTTTTATACTTCCGAGCGCTCTTTGCCTCCGTCGTTGAGTCTTTGCGTTATGCCGCCAGTCAGTTGGTTAATGCAAAATCAAATAATAAAGCGGGAAGATAAAAATCCAGATCAGGTCGACCAGGTGCCAGTAGAGGCCGGCATTTTCGAGAATGACAAAGTCGTCGGCGTTGACACGGTCTTTTTTGATCAAAAACATGGCCCAGGAGATGATCAGGGCTCCGATGACGACGTGCAGGCCGTGCAGACCGGTGGTCAGATAGTAGAGGTTGAAAAAGGTGATTTCACCGGGAGGCATTTCCTTGAGATGTGCCGATCCGGGGTAAATGCCGTGGTGGATCTTGGCGCTCCACTCGAAAAACTTGTTGATCATGAAGATCGCAGCGCAGACGATCGTGGCGCTGAGCAGACCGAGGCAGAGCCGCTTGGCGCCGCGGCGCAGGGCCGTGATCGAGACTGCGACAAACAGGCTGCTGGTGAGCAGCACCATGGTGTTGCCGCCGCCGAACCAGACATTGAGCTCCTTGCCTGCCGAAATGAACTCCTGCGGGTAGCGCGCCAGGTAGACCGAGTAGAGGATGAAGAGCCCGCCAAAGAGCAGTACCTCGGTGAAGAGGAACAGCCACATGCCGAACTTGGCACCGGTATAATCCTTATGGACATGGCCGCTCATAGGATACCTGCTCCTCTTGAAGTCGTAGGGGCCATGGGTGACCACCGGGTCCTCCTCACCAAAATTCTCCGTCGGCGGCGGTGAAGGGATTTGCCACTCGAGGCTGGCACCGCCCCAGGGGTTGGGCCTCAACCGGGTCGCCTTTGAAGATGCCACGGAAGAGGTTGACGAACATCAGGATCAGGCCGACCGCCAGAATCCATGAGCCGATCGGTGGAGAGCTGATTGAGTGCCGGTGAACTCGGGGACGTAATCATAATAGCGGCGCGGCATTCCCATCATGCCGACGATCTTCATCGAGATGTAGGTGATGCAGAAGCCGACGAAAATTACCCCCCAGGCGACCGTGGCAATGGTCTTGTCATACATGCGGCCGTAGATCTTCGGCAGCCAGTAATGCATGGCGGCGAAGAAGGCCATGCCGGTGCCGCCGAACATGACGAAGTGGAAATGTCCGACCACGAAGTAGGTGTCGTGGACGTGAATGTCGGTGGCCGCCGAACCGAGCACCAGGCCGGTCAGCCCGCCGATGGTGAAGAGCAGGATGAAGGAGAGCGCGTAGAGCAGCGGAGGGTCGAGCAGGATCGAGCCCTGGTACAGGGTCGCCAGCCAGTTGAAGACCTTGATCGCCGAAGGGATGGCGACGATGAAGGTCAGAAACGAAAAGATCATAACGGCCGTGTCCGACATGCCGCTGGTGTACATGTGATGCGCCCAGACCAGTGAGCCGGCGAAGGCGATGGCGAGGCTGGAGATGAGCGATCGCCTTGTAACCGAAGGCCGGCTTGCGGGCGAAGACCGGGATGATATCGGAGATCACGCCCATGCCGGGCAGGACCATGATGTAGACCGCCGGATGGGAGTAGATCCAGAACAGGTGCTGGAACATGATCGGATCACCGCCCTGGGCTCGGGTCGAACAGCCCGGCGCCGAGCACCCGCTCGGCAAAGAGCAGGGCGACGGTGATGCCGATCACCGGGGTGGCGAGGATCTGAACCCAGGCGGTGGCGTAGAGTGACCAGGTGAACAGCGGCATGCGCATCCAGGTCATCCCCTCGGTCCGCAGCCGGTGAATGGTGGTGACGAAATTCAGCCCGGTGAGGATTGACGAGAAGCCGAGGAAGAAGACCGCCACCGCGGCCAGCGAGACGTTGGTGCTGGTCTGGGCCGAGAATGGGACATAGAAGGTCCAGCCGGTATCGGGCGGACCGCCGCCGGTGAAGAGCGAGGTCACAGCCATGATGGCACCGCTGATGTAGAGATACCAGGAGAACAGGTTGAGCTTCGGGAAAGAGACGTCGCGGGCGCCGATCTGAATCGGCATGATCAGGTTGCCGAAGGCCGCCGGAATGCCGGGGATGATGAACAAAAAGATCATGATCACGCCGTGCAGGGTAAAGGTGGCATTGTAGGTCTGGGCACTCATGATCGTTTCGCCGGGGGCAAACAGCTCAAGACGAATCAGCAGGCCGAGCAGCACTCCAACACAGAAGAAGGCGGTGACGGACCAGAAGTAGAGCAGGCCGATGCGCTTGTGGTCGGTGGAAAAGATCCAGCCAAAAATCCCCGGGTACTGGCCTTCATCGAAAAAACCGCGCTCGCTGGTTGCCGTAGTCGTTACATCACTCATAAATTCTTATCCTTCTTGCCCTTTTTGCCGCTGAACAACAGGTACGCGGCGAAAATTGCCAGGGTTGTTAAAATGGCGGTGGCCGAAACACGCAAGATGTTGAAAACATAGGTTTTTTGCTCCGGGTCGAAACTGAAGCAGTATTGTACCATTTTACGGATTGTCGTACCAACGTGACCCGTTTTGGCTTCGTAAAGGGCCAGGGTCAGATCTTTGGGGAGGATATGGGTGCCGTGCAGGTAACGTACGATCTTGCCATCAGGGGAGACGACGAAAAACACCACCGGGTGCAGGAATTCAGTGCCGACTTTCTGAAAACGATAGCCCGCGGCATCAGTCAACTGAAGAATCGTCTCACGGTCACCGGTCAGAAAACGCCAGGCTTTTTCCGGGTACTGATGCTTCATGGCCGCGTAGTAGGTGTCACGGCTGCGCTGGGCCAGCTCCGGCTTCTCCGTGTCGTCAAAGCTGAAGGAGATGACCTGGTAATCTTCGCCGCGCCTTGAGCTTGAGGTCGGGCAGGACACGCGCCAGGTCGCCCTGCAGGAAATGACAGACGTTGGGGCAGCGGTAATAGACCGGAGCAATCACGGTCGGTTTGGTCACCAGTTCAGCAAGGCTGACCGGCTTGCCCTGCTCGTCACGTAAAGACCAGGTCGAGAGGAATGCTGGTGCCGAGTTTTTCGTCGAGCCCGACTTTGCTTTCATCGGCCTCTGTCTGCACGGGATGAACATGGACGGCAGGCTCTCCTGCCGTCTCACTATGAGCCGCCATGGTTCATCCCCGCATGCTGATCGTGCGCCATCTCGCTGGGCTTGGTATGAGTCGTCTCAACTGATTGATTCGTGGTTTTCATCATTACCGCATGCTGATCGAGCGACATTTCGGCGGGCTCGCTGTGCTGATGCTGGTCTTCAGCTGCTGCCGGGTTGCTTACCAACAAGGATGAGAGAAGCAACAGACACACCATTGCCGTAAGAACCGCAGGGGCGCACTGCTGTTTTGCAATTTTTCCTTTAGTCATTGAGGTCTCATCTTCAAAAGAGGAAAGTTGACAAGCCCGGTAATCATATCAATTTTACGAAAGTTTGCAATCATTTCAGTCCCTCGATTGAGTCGATTGCGCGGCTGTGCTCTTCTGGTAGCATGTGCGCTGCTAAAGGAGATATTTATGGAAGAACTGAAAGAACGCATTATCGAGCTGGAAATCCGTTATGCTCATCAGAACAGCACGGTCGAAGAACTGAATGCGGAATTAACCTCAGCGCATGCCAGGATAGACAATCTTGAACGAAAAGTCAGGGCCATGCACGAGATGCTTGGCAGCATGGGGCCTGAGCTCACCGAGTCTCCGGACGAATAGATGCTCAACGACCTGAAACGGATTGTGCTTGAGGCCTGTGTCCTGATCGCTTTCGGTGCCTTGTTCGGGCTGACCCTGAACCATCAGCTGGTTATGGATGCCTTCAGAGGTCAGTCTTGTCCCACAGCAGAGTGCGGCCGAAGAGGTCGCCGCCACTTCCGCTTTGCCGATGCCTGTTCTGATTGATGAAGTCCAGCAAGTCCGGGGTTCAGGGGGGGTGATCGTTGATGCGCGGAGTCCTGAACTCTACGCATCAGGACATATCGAAGGCGCTGTTTCGCTGCCGATGGTCGAGATCGATGCTGAACTGCCGGGTTTCCTGGACGCGGTCGATAAGCGCCAGGTGATCATCACCTACTGCAGTGGTTTCGGCTGCCCCGATTCTTTCGACCTGGGGATGACCTTGATCAACTCGGGCTACCTCGATGTCCGGGTCTTCGAGGGTGGTTTTCCGGAATGGCGCGATGCCGGCCTGCCATTGCGGGAGAAAACCAATGATGCGCGCACAAGGTGTCCTCTATCATCTCTCCCGCCTCGCCCTGGCACTGACCTTTGTCTATGCCGGTGCAGTAAAAATGCAGGATGTGGTCGCTTTTGCCGGTCATATTGCGGCCTACCAGATTCTTCCTTACGCTGTGAATTACCTGGTTGCCGCCACTCTGCCCTACGTGGAGTTCCTGGCCGGACTCCTGCTGCTGCTTAATGCCAGGGTTAGACCGGCCCTTTTAGTCGTTGGCGGTATGAACCTGGTATTCATGCTCGCCCTGCTGTCAGTCCTGTTGCGTGGCCTGGATATCGACTGTGGCTGTTTTGATCCGGGCGGCGGGCAGGATGTCTCTGCCGCTGTCGCCCTGTTGCGTGATGTTGGCTTGATGGTGCTGGTTGTTCTGGTCTGGTGGTTGCGCAGTCGTTTGACTGCGCGGAACGAGGAACGCGGGACGAGGGACGAGCAAGCCCATTAGGGGACTGTCCCGGTTTCTCACGGGACTGTCCCCTGATTTTCTGATAACTGATAGCCAATCACTGAAAATTTGAATTTATGTCTTGGAAAAAACAACTTGCCGACAGCCACATTACACCTGAACAGCTGGCAGACCACTTCGGCATTGATCCTGAACCATTGCGGGCTGTGGCTGCTCGCTATCCTCTGCGCATCACACCACACTACCTCGGCCTGATTGAAAAGCCGGGTGACCCGATCTGGCGACAATGTGTTCCTGACCTCCATGAATTGGCGATCGATGACCTTCCTGAAGATTCGCTGAACGAAAGCTACTTTCTCACCGGTGCCCGCGGTTGTTCACCGCTATCCGGATCGGGCCTTGTTGCTGGTCTCGGGCCAATGTGCCGGTTATTGCCGTTTCTGTACCCGCAAAAACCGCGTCGGAACCGCAGCTCTCATGTTTTCCACAAAACAGCTTGCGGAGGGTATAGATTATATCGCCGCGACGCCGGGTATTCGTGACGTTATTCTGACCGGAGGTGATCCGCTGCTGCTTGATGACGACGTGCTCGAAGACCTTCTGGTCAAGTTGCCTGCGATCCCTCACCTGGAGATCCTTCGCATCGGCAGCCGTGTTCCGGTGACTTTGCCGCAACGCATTACGCCGCAACTCTGTACCCTGCTAGCACGTTTTCAACCCCTGTATCTCAATACTCATTTTAATCATCCACGAGAGACTAGTCGCTGCCAGCATTGCGGCATGTACACGTCTGGCTGATGCCGGTCTGCCGCTGGGAAACCAGACGGTTTTGCTTGGCGGTGTCAATGACGATCCCGCAGTGATGATCGATCTCTGTCGCAGGCTGTTGAAAATGCGGGTTCGACCTTACTACCTGCACCATCTTGACCAGGCCCGGGGAACGGCACATTTCAGGGTTCCGGTCGAGCGTGGGCTCGAGATCATCGAGGAGATGCGCGGGCAGGTTTCCGGTTTGGGTATACCGCAATATGTTGTTGACCCACCCGGTGGCCAGGGCAAGGTGCCGTTGTTGCCTGAAAATCTTCTGCAGGTAGGGGAAGTGCTCAAGGTGAGAACGACCGGCGGAGTTGTTGAGTTGCCCAATCGTTGTTTCCAACCACGGTAAAAGATTACAGCCCGCTGTTGGCGCGACTCCAGGTCCGCAGTTTGAGCTGGCTGTTGTGACTCTTGAGATTCATTGCAATATAGTCTGCTTCTTCCTCTGTCAACAAACCCTTCTCAATAAAATAGTGACCGATTCGCTGTCTGCAGGGAACGTTGATGCTGCAGCAGCGCATCAACCTGATGCGGTCTGAGGTAACCGAGCTCGATCGCTTTTTTACCAAAGCGCACGGCACGGCCACGGTGCTGGAGAATCTGGTTGATCTTTGCCTCTGAGAGCCAACCCCACTTCTGGGCGAGGGCACCGAGCGTCGGTCGCTGTCGTCTTTGCCAGACCAGGGCTTCGATCAGTTGCCGATAGGACACTTTCCCCTGGTAGTAGCTGAACATGCCGAATTCCAGGGTAATCGCTGGTATCGTTCGAAGGCCTGGCGTGAGGTCTCTGATGCTTGCGCTGTTGCGCTCGAATGGTCTCTCCATTGGGATGAGGTTTGCGAAGGTTTCTTTGCCGTGGCGGTTTTGCGACTGCTGTGACGGTTCTCAAGAAAATCGATAATCAGGTCGTAGGCCTGGCGGATTTCCCGGAATCTCTCGGTCTGCTGATTGCGGATAAGCGTTGAGGAACTCGCGTGAGCGTCGGGATGGTGGGCCTTGGCCTGGCTGCGGAATGCGGTTTTTGCTCCGCTTGGCTGCAGGTAGTTGAGAAAATCACGCGAAAGATTGACTTCATTGCCGAAGAGGGTTCGGCAGGCATTAAAAACAGCTGTTTCAGAATGAAAATGCATAATCAGTCAAGGCCTCGTCTAGTCTCTGCAGCTTTCTTTTTATAGCCTGTCGGCAGGGAGAAAAACAAGAGGCTTTTCAGCCAAAAGATGATTTTCTCCTGGCTGATGTGATCACAGCTCATCGGGAGAGAAAGCGACCACCTGGTCGATCTCCGTTGCTCCTGTGAGGAGCATGACCAGCCGGTCAAGGCCGAGGGCGATCCCGGCCGCCTCAGGCATGCTGGCCAGCTCGTCGAGAAATTTCTCCGGCAGGGGGTAAGCTCTCTTGCCGGCCGTGCGCCGCAAATTTTCATCCTTTTCAAAGCGGCGACGTTGCTCCTCCGGGTCCGTCAACTCGGAAAAGGCATTGGCCAGCTCCAGGCCATCGATGTACAGCTCGAAGCGTTCGGCGATCTGGGGTTCTCCGGGTTTGGTGCGGGCCAGGGCCGCCAGGCTGCTCGGGTATTCGATCAGAAACGTCGGTTTCTCTGTGCCGAGGTGCGGTTCTACTTCGCCGGTCAGAATCTCTTCAAAGCGATCTGTCGCAAGCGCTTCATTCAGTTCCATTGATGCATGCCTGGCGAAGGCCTCGGCAAGGGTCAGCTTCTGCCATGGCATTCTCAGGTCGATGGTTCGACCTGCCCTGGGAAGCTTGCCCTCAGGGAGCAAAACAAAGAGCAGTTCCATGCACTCATGCATCAGTGCACTATAGTCGATGCCGGTTCGATACCATTCGAGCAGGGTGAATTCGGGCAGGTGAAACTGTCCCCGTTCGCCGTCGCGCCAGACCCGGCAGATCTGGAAAAGCTGTTCGTACCCGGCTGCCAGCATACGTTTCATCGCCAGCTCCGGAGAGGTGTGCAGGGCACAGCCGCCGCTGGCGACGGCATCTATGTGGGGTTCGGGGGCGTTGGCCGGAATGCGATGGGGGGTCTCCACCTCAAGGTAGCCGCGATTGATGAAAAAACTGCGGATGGTCTGAATAATCTGCGCTCTTTCGGTGAGCCTTTGCCGCTTTCGGGACAAAGCCCTGTTCGGTTCTCTCATAATCCTTCCTCGTCAGGTACCGTGCCGAAAATCCTGCCGGACCATCTCAGGACGTCTTCTATCAGCAGGTAAAGGCTGGGAACCAGCAGCAGGGTGATGACCGTGGCAAAGAGAATGCCGAAGCCCAGCGAGAGAGCCATCGGAATCAGAAACCTGGCTTGGCGGGAGGTTTCGAAGATCATTGGAGCAAGCCCGCCGAAGGTGGTCAGGGTGGTCAGGATAATCGGTCGGAAACGGCGCGACCCGGCGTCGCAGATTGCGGTGAAGGCAGAGGCCCCTTCGAGGCGCTGACGGTTGGCGTAGTCGATCAGCACCAGGGAATCGTTGACCACCACTCCGGAGAGGGCGACGATACCCATCATGCTCATCAAACTGAGGCTGTAGCCCATGAGCAGGTGGCCGAGGACGGCGCCGACCACGCCGAAGGGAATTGCCAGCATGACGATCATCGGCTGGCTGTAGCTGCGAAAAGGAATCGCCAAGAGAAAGTAGATGGCGATCATGGCCAGGATAAAACCGTTGGCCAGGCCGCCGGTGCTCTCTTTCATCCGCGCCTGGCGGCCCTGGTAGCCATAGGTCAACCCCGGATAGTCCTGAGCCAACTCGGGCAATATCTGACTGTTCAATGTGGCCAGAATCTGACCGGTCTGACTGATCGGTTCGACACCGGCGGAGACTGTCACCGTCCGCCGGGCGTCGCGACGGTTGATGGTTGTAAAAGCACGACCACGGGTCACTTCAGCGACTTCAAACAGGGGCACGAAAGTGCCGGCCGGCGTTTTCAGCATCAGGTTTTCGATATTGAATTCACTGCTTCTTTCATCCTCTGGCAGGCGCACGCGCACCGTGACTTCATTGCGACCGCGCTGCTGACGTAAAGCTTCTGTGCCCGAGAAAGCATTGCGCACCTGGCGGGCGATGTCACGCGAAGTCAGGCCGAGACTTTCGCCGTTTGATGTGATGCGGAAGTCAAGCTGTTCTTTTCCCGGAGTGAAGCCGTCATCGATATCCTTGACGTTGGGAAACTCGGCCAGACGCTCCGCCAGGGCGGCGCTGGCCCGGTCGAGAACGTCGGTGTCACGATGCGAAAGTTCAACGGTCAGAGCCGCCCCCCCTCCGGGACCGCCACGGTCTGATTCGTAGCGCAACGACTCCAGGCCGATAATCGGGCCGACCTCTTCGCGCCAGAGGTTAGTCACGGTTCCTGTATTCAACGGCCGCACACCTGGTGGAGTCAGATAGGCTGTGACACCGATTTCTGACTCATTGACCTCTGCATAGACACCCTGCAGAAGCTTGTCGCCGCCATTTTTAGCGGCCATCTTTTCAACGCCGCTAACCAACTGCTTTTGAACCTTTTCAGCCGCAGCCAGTGTACTCCCTGCGGGAAGAACAGCGGTGACTACGGCGCGGTCCGATTCGACCCGCGGCATCAGAATCATGCCGATACGGCCACTCAGGACATAACTGAGAATGATCATCAATACGGCCATGCCGATGGCGACCGTCAGGCCGCGCCAGCGAATACTCAGCTCGAGCAACGGCCGATAACGTCGCTCGATGAAGCGCGAGACCTTTGCACTGAACCCCTGCTGCCAATTCGTGCAGGCGGGCGGTCAGTTTGCTGGTGGGGGTGCTGCGGGTATGTGCCAGGTGCGACGGCAGAATAATCAGCGCTTCAACCAATGAGATGGTAAAGACGGTGATAACCACCACGGGGATGGCTTTCCAGATTTTGCCCATGGTCCCCGGAACAAAATAGAGCGGCATGAAGGCCACGATATTGGTCAGAATGGCATAGGTGATCGGGATGGCCACATTTCGGACGCCCAGGATGGCGGCCTTGACCATGCTGTGCCCCCTCTGGCGATACTCATAGATGTTTTCGCCGGCAACGATGGCGTCATCGACCACGATCCCCAGCGCGACAATAAAGGCGAACATGGAGATAATGTTGATCGAAACCCCCAGTGCGGGCAAGAACAGCAGGCCGCCGAGGAAGGAAATCGGAATACCCATGGTCACCCAGAAGGCGAGCTTGAATTCGAGGAACAAACCGAGCAGCAGCAGCACCAGAGCCAGACCGTAACAGGCGTTCTTCAAGAGCAGGTGCAGCCGCTGCTCATAGATCTCGGAGCGGTCGCGATTGATGTCCCAGTTGATTCCTTCAGCCAGGTCGGCTTCGATTTCGGTCATGGCCTTGCGGACGGCTTGAGAGACACCAATCGGGGTCTGATCCCCCACCCGGAAGATATCGAGGCCGATGGTGCGCTGGCCGTTGTAAGTGGCAAAGCGATCACTGTCTTCAAAAGTTTCGCGCACCCTGCCGAGATCTTCAAGCCGGACGACTGTACCGTCTGCCATACTGATGATCGGGATAAGGGCAAACTCTTTGGCCCAGTCGCGACGATCTGTCACGCGCAGCAGGACGTCTCCGCCGTCGGTTTCAACCGCTCCGCCCGGGATATCTGTCGAGGCGGCGTCGATGGTGCGTGCGATATCGTCGAGGGTGAGATTGTAGGCGCGGAGCTTCTCTTGCGGTATATCGACATGAATCTCCGGATCACGTGCACCCGACAGGTCGATCTGGGTAATTTCAGGATCCTGGAGAAGGCGGTCGCGAACCTGCTCTGCCGTTTCACGCAGAGCAGCTTCAGTGGTGTTGCCGTACAGCTGGATGTTGAGCACTTCGCGGCGACGGGCCACCAGCGAAACCTGTGGCTCTTCGGCATCGTCAGGGAAGGTGCGAATACGGTCGACCTCTTGTTTGATCTCCTGGTAGACCTTCTGCTGATTTATGTCGGCCAGCAGTTCGATGCTCACCGAGCCACTGCCTTCGCTGGCCCGCGAGGTCAGCTCCTTGATCCCTTCCAGGCCGCGCACCGCTTCCTCGACGACGAGCACAATCCCCTGTTCAACCTCTTCGGGGCTGGCTCCCGGATAGGCGACGCTGACCGTAACCATGTCGAGTTCGAACTCCGGGAACACCTCTTTCTTGATCTGGCCGGAAACGAAAAACCCGCCGAGCAGCAGGGCAATCATCAGCAGGTTGGGCGTCACCCGGTTATAAACCATCCAGGCCAGTGGGCCGCGCTGCCAGCGCTCTTTTCGCGTAGGCTTCATGGTTTGACTTTCTTCTCTTGCGCAGGGTTTGTCTCTTCAGTGTCTTTGAGGCGCAGGGCCATGCCTTGCACCGGAGAGGGCAGGTTGGTCGTGATCAGCTGTTCGCCATCGCGAATGCCACCGCTAACCAGCACCTGGTCCTGACCGCGAAAAGCGATTTCCACAGTGCGTATGTCGAGGCGACCCTGGTCATCCATGATCCAGAGTTGGTCGCCGTCATGGACCAGATCACGCTCTATGGCTGCCGCTTGAGGAATAAGCTTGCCTTCGATTTCCACCCGGACATAGCTGCCGAGCAGAAGCTTTGGCTGCTTTGAGGCGGTTGCTTGCAGGGCAAGAGGGTCAGGAATTTCAACCAGCAGTTTTGCCATGCGACCATTCTCTTCAACCATGGCGGTCAAACCGACTAAATAACCACTACGGTAACTGTCCGGACCCCAGGCAATTGAGTCGTAGATTCGTACTGGTGAGCCGGAGGCCTTGTCCTCCTGACCGGCGTTGACCCACGGCAACAGGCTGGCAGGGATCGGAGTTTCGATCCAGTAACTGTCGCTGCCAACCAATGTTGCCAGCGTTGTTGACGAAGAAACGCTGGTGCCGAGATTGACCTCACGGGACATAACAATGGCGTTGAAAGGTGCTCTGACAGAGGTCCTTTGCAAGTCCAGCTGAGCCTGCTCGAGTCGTGCCCGGGTTCCTTCGAGCAGCGCCCGATTGTTCGCCAGCTGCGGCTCCCTGAGCATCAGCGCCTGCTCTGCTGCACTGACGCTCTCTCCCAGCAATTCATATTCTTTCTGAGCCACACGCTGCCGACCCAGTTCCATCTGCATGTCTGCCTCAACTCTGGCCACCTCGCTGGCGAGCTGTTTAATCACCAGTTGATAATCACTGGGGTCGATGGCGAGTAATTCTTCATCTTTTCGAAAACTCCCGCCCGGGACCAGGTTCTCACTGACCTTAATGATTTCGCCGCTGACCTGGGGCTTGAGGACGACTTCACGCTGAGGCATGACCGTTCCCATGACGCTGACGGTTGTCGTCTGCGGACCTAGCTTGATGGGCCGTACGTCAACCATTACGGCATTGCGTGTCTTGGCCCGGGGCTTGGCTTTTGGCCCTGACTGGATCATCCAGAGCGCGACAGCCGCACTGATAATGACGACGATGATCGGCAACAAAAGGCGCAATAGATTGGTTTTGGGCTCTTTTCCGGGAGTCGCTTGCAGGTGTTGATCTGGACTCATTGCTATTCACCTCTTGGGGGCGCTTGTTCAGGTTGTCGAGTCATCTCCCATCCGCCGGCCAGAGCCCGGCAGAGGTTGACACGGTTTTCAAAGAGTTCCCGCCTGGCTGTAAGCCTGGTGCGTTGCAGGCGTTGCTCCGAGATCAGGGAGGTGAGGACGCGCTGGTAATCTTCTGCGCCGTTGAGGTAGCGATCACGAATGCGATCTGTGGCCTGTGTCGCCAGTTCCAGTTGGCGATCGACGCTGACCAGGTAATCCAGCTGTTTTTCTTCCTGGGACAAGGCGTCTTCTACCTCGAGCAGCGCGTCAAGGACAATCTGGCCATACTGATGCAGTGCTTCAGAGGCGACACTCTCGGTGCGTTCGACCTCTGCGCGTCTGCGCCCGCCGTCGATAATGGGAGCCAGCAGATTGGCCGCCAGAGAGGTCAGCCAGTTGTCGAAAAGGCTCTCAATCTCTTCGCTGGTTGTTCTGGCGCGGCCGGTCAGGCTGAGGCGGGGGAAACGATCTGCGACGGCGGCGGCGACCTGCTTGTCGGCCGATTGCAGCCTCAGCCATGCAGCGCGTACGTCGGGACGCTTCTCGACCAGATTGCTCTGCAGCCCCGTCACCGGCAATGGCGGCAGCTTGCCGAGACTTTCTGTGGTCGCCTGGGTGAAGCGGGTGGGGGAAATGCCCAGCAGGACTGCCAGCTGATTCTGACGAAGCTGTGCCCGGCCAGCGGCCAGCGCGAGTTCGCCTTTCTGGGTTTCCACAACCTGCCTCTGCTGCAGGACATCGGCGATACCGACCTGGCCCGTGCGGAACTGCAGGCTGATAACTTCGAGGGTTTTTTCGTTGGTCCTGATCTGTTGTTTCAGGATTTCGATCTGGCCGCGCTGCTCCAGGAGTTGGAACCAGGTGATTGCGACCTGGGCAGAAAGGGTCAAGGCCGCGGTCTGCAACTCCTCTGCACTGGCCTGTGCATCCAGATTGGCGGCTGCGCTGATGGAGTCTATCCGTCCCCAGAGATCGATTTCGTAGCTTGCGGCCAGTCCAATGCTGTAACTTTGCGAGGAGTCGGTGCGTGAGTTGACTCGTGATCTTTGTGTGTCGAGTCCGAGCTCGCCATCAAGCTGCGGTACGAAAGCGGCTTCAGCCTTGCGCGCCACGGCACGAGCACGGTCGACACGATCCCAGGCCGTTTGCAAATTGAAGTTTCCTGCCAGGGCCCGGTTGATCAAGTTGTCGAGGGTCTGATCTTCAAAGCTCAGCCACCACTGTTCGGGGAGCGGTTCCTGACCCGAAGCGGAGAAGTCCCCATGCGGTTGAAAAATGGACGCCTGCCCCGGCATCTGTGGTGAACAGCCCGCCAGCAGAAATATGCATACCAACAGGCAGACTCCAAGACCTTGTCTGCCCGGTCTGCCGCCGGAGTGTCTGCCATTGTTTGACATGTGGTTAGTTCCTGAAGATATATTGTTACCCTAAAGACGTTTGCCATATTCTAGACGAATCAGCGACAAAAAAGTTTAAAAAAAAACGTCCGCAAAGGGACGTTTTTTTTAGCTCTTGATCATTTTAAAGGCTACTCTTTGACGCGCGTCACATATTCCCCCGTGCGCGTATCAATCTGAATCAGCACCCCTTCCTCAACGAAGGACGGCACCTGCAGTGTATAGCCGGATTCCACGGTGGCCGGTTTGTTGTTGCCGGCGGCCGTGTCGCCTTTGACCCATGGGTCGGACTGGGAAACGCGCAGGTTGACGAAGATGGGCAGGGTGACGCCGATGCCACGCTCGCCATGCAGCAGAACCTTCACTTCCATGTTGTCGACCAGGAAGTACTTGTCGTCGCCGAGGACTTCTTCACTGATCGATGTCTGCTCGTAAGTCTTCTGATCCATGAACACATAGCCGGTCTCATCCTGGTAGAGGTACTGCATGTCACGTTCCTCCAGGCTGGCCGGTTCAAAGCTCTCACCGGAACGGTAGGTACGGTCGAAGAGTGAACCGGTGATCATGTTGCGCAATTTGCACTTGTAAAGCGCCTGGCCTTTGCCGGGCTTGGTAAAATCGAACTGAACGATGACGTGAGGCTCATTGTCAATCATCAGCTTGATGCCTTTTTTCAGGTCTGCACAGCTATACATTGGGAAACTCCTTCAGGACTTGGGCGCTCTTTGCGAACAAGTGCTGATTTTATACACAAAAGACCGGCCAGTGTCATGGTTTTTTTGTTGTGATGCAGAGGTCGTTGGATATTGGTTGAATCCTCGGCAATTCGCCCACCACATGCATAGGACCAAGCCAGTGGCTATCTTCCGCCCATTGACCTGGCCTTATACTGGTGTAGACTGATAATGTATTAAATTTTCAGATTTACATGGAACTGTTATTTTCTGGAGCGATTACGATGCCGTATCGAGTCAACGTAGAACTGAAAGATGGTGCAGTGTGCCAGATGGCCAAGAAAGCTTTCAATGTATTCCTGTCTCTGGGTAAAGTCGCCAGGTTCGAGCGATCGAATGGTTGGATTGATGTTGATAAAGATCCACTGAGGGACCTGACTAAAGAGAGTGATTACCCGATCTTCGCTGATCGCAGGAATCTTGTATAAGGCTATTGTAAGGATTACAAAAGTAAAGCTGCTGGACTAAGTAAAGGCCGGACACCACCATGGTGCCCGGCCTTTTACCTTCAGCAAAGATCCTGAACCGCAAGGCGCTCGCCTGGTTCTTGCTGGCTCTTTTGCCATTGAGGGTTTATGTGATTTCTATGCGGCGTGGTTTGGCCGCTTCAGTCTTGGGCAAGTGAAGGGTTAAAACCCCATTGTCCATGTCAGCGGAAATCTTGCTCGCATCTATCTCGTCGGGAAGATGGAATTGGCGGTAATAATTGCCCGGCAAAAACTCCTGTCTGACCTGCTCGCCGGTCAATTTTGACTTGGCCCTGCCTTTAATAGTGAGAAACCCCTTGTCGATGTCAATGCTAAGGTCTTCTTTTGCGACCCCGGGGATGTCTGCTACAAGAGTCAACCCTTGTTTCGATTCAAAAATATCGACGGCAGGCCTGATAATGCTTTCCTGTGTATGTTCATGTTCCAATTCGTGCTGGCCTTTCAGAATTATATCTTTTTGTGCCATAGCTATCACCTCTCTCAGAGTTTATGTCCTTAGGTTAACGTACTTTGACAGAGACCTTTTTAGGCTTTGCGTCTTCATGTTTAGGCATGGTCACAAATAAAACACCATTTTCATATTTAGCCGTGACCTTGTTTGAGTCAACCTCGCACGTCAGGTCGACAGTACGCATGAATTTGCCAAAGCCACGCTCTCTGCGATGCCAGGTTTTGTCATCGAGAGACTCTTTGCGTTCACCGGAAATCGTCATCACTCCCCGCATCACCATCAGTTCAAGATCCTTGGGGTCGACGCCGGGGATGAGGACTTCCGCGTACATATTGTTCTCATCCTGTTTCATGTTGATCAAGGGTGACTTCAAGGTGCTGATTCCAGGCATGAATGAAGGCTCCAGGAAGTTGCCAGTTCCGAACCCCTTGAACGCATTATCGATTTCTCTGCGTAAGTTTTCCATTTCTCCAAAAATGCTTGCCATGATCGTTGCCTCCTTTCGTTGCTGGGTCATTTGTTGGTCGGAGATGAATGACTGTTTAGACTCAAAATAATAATTACTCTTCTGATGTCAAGAGGGGGGATAGCTAAAAAAGATCATAACAATACTGACTACGGATGTTTTTTCCTCTCTCTGCTCTGGCATGATCCTTGTCGTCAAACGAGAAGAGTGACTACAAAGCCGGCGCACCGGTGCCTGACTTACTTACAGAGGAAGCTTAGATCCAACTTCACTGCTTGAACAACTTATGCTACATTGCCCTCCCTTGATAAAAAGCTTGCCAATAAGGAGAAAAATATATGACATCAAATGATCTGAAGCGTGGCCTGGTCTTCCTGCTCGAGGCTGCGCCTTGCCTTGTCATGGACGTCAGCAGCCAGAGCCCTTCGGCCCGTGGTGGCAGCACACTGATCAAGACCAAGTACCGTAACCTGCTGACCGGCCAGGTGCTGGAAAAAACCTTCAAAGCCGGCGACCGTGTGGATGAGGCCGATTTCGAAAAGCGCAAGGGCCAGTTCCTCTATGCCGATGGCGATAACGGCGTATTCATGGACCTTGAGAGCTATGAGCAATACGAACTCGGGGACGATATGTACGGCCCGGTGAAAGGCTATCTGCTTGATGGCACCGAGGTTGTTATGGGCGTTTTCGAGGGGCAGGTTGTCTCAATCGAGCCGCCAATGATCGTGGAACTGCTGGTCACGGAGACGGCTCCGGCGATCAAGAACGCCACTGCCCAGGCGCAAACCAAGGAAGCGGTTCTGGAGACGGGCTTGAGACTTCAGGTCCCGTCTTATCTTGAATCAGACGAAAGGATCAAAGTCGATACCCGTGAGGGGCGATTCGTCTCGAGAGCATAAAGCCGGGGTGCGTGGCGTGTAGCGCGTAGCGAGACACAATATTATTTGTCATGGGGCCGACGTCAATTGCAGTCGGCCCCATTTTTTGGTTTTTTTATGTTTTGCCGCGCCACCCGCTACACGCTACACGGTTGCAAAATTCGCATTTTTGCAAAAAGGTCCAGAAGGACCATTGCAGTTATGCAAAACCCTGTTCTATGCTCCCTTGAATCCACCGTAAACCCCGCTGTTTTGTGGTTTTTCACCTCTCTTCTTCGGCAAAGGCCAGTCTCTCTGCTCTCCCTTCGCATCGCGGTATTCTTTGCGTTTGTGCAAAAACATGATTTTATCAAACTCCCTTGTGTACCTTGTTTTGAAACATCTTAAGTTGCTGTTTTTATATGATAAAAAAAGTTTTTTGCCGGGAGCCTTTATTTGGTATACGGCTTGCCATTGTTGTTAGTCACAAGTTGATCAAACGGTGTGGTGGGAAAGTGCAAATCTTATGCATTCACAGAAATCCGGAGGACGCAGAAGAAAGCCAGTCATCGGCGCCTTCAAGGCGCAATGGCCGTTGTCGTACCGGGTTCAGCAATTGAGACAATACGGTTTGGATAATTCAATACCGATTACAAAGGAGGAAAACATGAGCAAGCAGAACGTATCATCAAAACGTGGTTGGACAGTGGTTATGGCCGGAACCGGCATCAACCTGGCCCTGGGTATCCTTTACACCTGGAGTATCTTCAAAGGCGCTATCGCTGATTCAATCGCCGGCGGCGGTGTCGGTGCCTTTAACTGGGACAAGGCCTCAATCAACGATCCTTATGCAACCGCTTGCCTGATGTTTGCCGTGGCCATGATCCTTGCCGGCAAGGTTCAGGATAAGTTCGGCCCCCGCGTTACCTGTATTATCGGTGGCCTGATGGTCGGTACCGGGTTTATGTGGATTTCGCAGACGACGAACTACTGGGCATGGATCGTCGGTTTCGGTTGCATGGCCGGTATGGGGATCGGCTTCGGTTATTCTGCAGCCACTCCTCCTGCTCTGAAATGGTTCCCCCCGGCCAAGACCGGCCTGATTGCCGGCATCGTCGTGGCTGGCTTCGGTCTCGCCTCGGTCTACATTGCCCCGCTGGCCCAGTATCTGCTCGGCGAACTACGGCCTGCAACAATCGATGCTCTACTTCGGCTTCGGCTTTGTGGCGGTGACCTGTTTCTTTGGCATGTTCCTCGCCAACCCTCCCGAGGGTTATGTGGCTGATCCGAATGCTGCTAAATCGTCGGCGAAAGCGGTCGCTGCAGAAGATAAAGCCCCTTCTCAAATTCTCAAAACCGCCAAGTTCTACACCCTCTGGACCTGTTTCTTCATCGGCGCCGGCGCCGGCCTCATGGTTATCGGCAGCGCCAAAGGTCTGGCCAAGGCGAGCATGGGCGAGATGGCCTTCCTGGTGGTCGCCATCATGTCTGTCGGTAACGCCGCCGGTCGTATCGTCGCCGGTGTGGTCTCCGACAAGATCGGTCGCGCCAACACTCTGATGATCATGCTGGTGTTCCAGGCCGTACTGATGTTCCTGGCGATTCCGGTCATCGATGGTACTTATAACAACCCACTGGCGATGCCTCTGCTGGTGACCTTCATGGTCTTCAACTACGGCACCAACCTGTCGCTCTTCCCGTCCTTTGCCAAGGATCTCTGGGGCGCCAAGCACTTCGGCATGAACTACGGCGTGCTCTTCTCTGCCTGGGGCGTGGGAGCCTTTGCCCTGGTGCGCGTCTCCGAGATGCTGCGTGTCAAGACCGGTGGTTTCACCATGTCGTTTGCTGCTGCCGGGGCTCTGCTGGTGGTCGGTGCCATGCTCGCAAGTACCTTGAAAACCCGCAAAGCCGAAGTTCCTGTCACTCGAAGGAGCTCTCGAGGGCGAGGAAGACCTGGTCCTCTCGAAAGTCGGCAACGATTAATTCGTTCTCAACCGTTTGCAAACCCTCCTTCAGGTTCAAACGGACACGGCCCCGCCATTAATGGCGGGGCCGTTTTATTTTACGCGTCAATTGTCTTGTGCAAAATCTGGCCTTGTGCAAAACCTGGTGTTGACTGAAGGTGAATTTGGCTTTCGCTATTTCTCAAGTTGACATTACGGCTGCTGCCAAGCAATCTAGGGCCTGACTCTTTTCGACATACATGCTATGAGACAAGTGAAACTGGATGGCAATGATCAAAAGAACAACCTGGACAGTAACCGAACCCTGGCGAAATACTGCAGCGGGGCAAGCCTTCTCATCCTTTGAGAAAGTTTTCGCCTTGTCCGGGACACCTGTTTCCCAGGACAAGGTGAGCGTGGTTTTCTGTGTCTGCATCGACGGGCAGCGCTACTATGTGAAACAATATCACTCCACCAGAGGAATCCGCAGTTGGCTTGGCCTTTCTCGTATCCGACTGGAGGCCCGCAACCAACTCTGGTTCAGTTGCATCGGCTTACCGGCGGCACAGGTCGTGGCTTATGGCGAGGAATATATCTTCAGCCGTACAATTCGCGGCGCCCTGATCACTGCGTCTATCGATGACACCAGGGACCTGGCCTGGATTGCCGATAACCAACCGGAACAATTTAAAAATCGATCATGGGTCAGTCAGGTGATTCACCAGGTCGCCAAGATTACCCGGACACTCCATCATCACCATTTCTGTCATAACGATTTGAAGTGGCGCAACCTGCTGGTCACTCAAAAGCTCGAAAAGCCCCAGGTTTACCTGATCGACTGTCCGGTTGGGCAGCGCTTCTTCGGGCCATTTTTCAAATCCCGCATCATCAAGGACCTGGCCTGCCTGGATAAAATTGGCCGGCGTACTTTAAGTCGCAGCCAACGTCTCAGATTTTACAAGGAATACCGCCGGTCTGACACGCTCTCTGCCGAAGATCGTGAAATTATCAAGAAGATCCTGGTCTATTTCAAGGGGCGGGATTGAACGAATTCGGCAGGATCCGGAGTTGCCGACTCAATCCAATGCAAAGTTCATAGTTTTCCCAGTAAACGCAGGCATCGAATCATGAGCTCTGACTATGACTTGATGAACGCCAACCGGAATCTGTACTCCCGAAATGCTGCGGGTAAAGGGCTGTTCGCTGGTGTGCGGGTGAGCCAGCAGACATGTACCAAGGACCTCGCCGCCTGGAGCGAGGATCTCCCAACGATCGGCATAATGATCCCAGCCCTGATCTGCATGACGCACACTGATCTCGAAGCTATAGATCTGTTCCCTGGTCCTTGTGGCTTTCACCGCAATCACGTTCGCCTCACCGGCCCAGGCTGCAGCGGATAAAGACAATATATGCAAACAAGAACGGGTCTATAACCCAAACAAAGGGAATACATCTTTATACCAAAACCAGGTGAGAGCTGAAATCAAAAGCCCAACGCAGACGCTAAGAAATACTAAGAAAGACGCAAGGGGTGATCTCCTCACTTTTTGCAGTGATTTTCTTTGCGAACTTTTTTACCCCATCGCGCCTTTGCGTTAAATTTTTACAAGCCTCTGTTTGCTATCATTGTAACAAATCACTATGCATGATATGGAGAGGAGCATTGACAGGCTGCTGTTCTTACCTCAATATGACGGCTCTTTTCAGGAGATGCCATGACCGCACAACCGCGACGTCCAAAATCAAAGCCTACCCATAAGCCCCGTGCTGAAGAACTGACACTGACCATTGAGCGAGTCGATGAAGACGGTCTCGGTCTGGCGAGCTCACGAGGGGAAACGGGTGCTGGTCTTCGATGCCCTCCCCGGAGAGCAGGTTGTCGCTCGCGTTGCGCATAGCGGCCGGCACAGGATCATCGCCAGTACGCTGCGTGTGCTGAGCCCCTCTCGCGAGCGGGTTGCCAAGACGTCCTGTCCGCATTATCGCGCCTGCCAGAGTTGCGCTCTTTTAAGCTGGAAATATCAGGCCCAGTTGGCCAATAAAAGCAAGCGGGTTGCCGATGCTTTGGCAAGCTATCCGGAACTTTACCAGGTTGAGCTGGATGACGTCTGGGCGGCAGCCGAGACCCTTGGCTACCGCGCCAGTGCCAAGCTCGTAGTGGCCCGCAAAAGAGGTAAGGCACAGGTCGGCATGTACCGGCGTGGCAGCCACGACGTTGTCGATATCGCCGACTGCCCTTTGCATCACCCTCTGATCAACAGGGTTGCGGCGGTTGTCCGCGAAGAGCTCGACCGTCGCAACATTTCCGCCTACGATGCCAACCACCGGCGCGGCCTGTTGCGCTACCTGCTGGTACGGGTCAGCCCCTTATACGATAAAGCCATGGTGACCTTTGTGACCAGTGAGCGTAATTATCGAGAGGTGACGCACCTGGCCAAATGGTTGCAGCGCAAGGTCCCGGAAGTAATCTCTATTCATCAGAATGTGAATAGCAGCTCAGGCAACGTGATCTATGGTCGGGAAACCTTCAAAGTCCTCGGTACCCCCGACCTGATTGATCAGGTCGGCGACGTGCGACTGCGTCTCGGACCAACCTCGTTTCTTCAGGTGCATCACGCCCAGGCTGCGCGTATCTATCGCCTGGTCCGTGACTGGTGTGGTCTGAAGCCCGGAGAGTCGGCTCTCGATCTTTACTGCGGGGTCGGTGGTATAAGCCTGCATCTTGCCAGTCAGGCGCAACAGGTTCTGGGGATAGAGACCGTTGCTGAAGCGGTTCGACATGCCCAGGCCAATGCCAGCATGAATGGCATGCATAACTGCAAGTTTATCGCAGGTGACGTCGAGGAAATCCTTGCTGATGATCTGCCCTTGACCGGTAAACTCGGTGCCGTTGTTGTTAACCCCCCTCGTTCGGGGTGTGCCCCACAGGTGCTGAGGGCGATTGCTGAAATGCAGCCTCGAACCCTGGTCTATGTCTCCTGCCATCCGGACAGTCTGGCCCGGGATCTTGCTCTCCTTGTTGAGCAGGGCTTTCGTGTTGAACAGGTTCAGCCGGTCGACATGTTCCCGCAGACGCCGCATGTCGAGAATGTTGCGCGTCTTAAATTTGTCGGTGTGAGCCCGTCTGTTAAGCAACCAGAGACCAGCGCCGCCAAAAGAAAATGACCCCTTCTCCACGCTATCCCATTCCTGGCTGCCGTTTCCGCAACGAAATCGAAGTGCAGCGGAGTCGTTTTATTGCGACCGTTCAGCCCGTGACTTCAGTGGAGCAGGCACAAGAGTTTATTGCCGTTATCAAGAGTGAATTCCCAGACGCCAACCACAACTGCTGGGCTTATCTGATCGGCCCGCCCGGCAGCACCGACCGGATCGGTCTGAGCGATGACGGAGAACCGCACGGTGCCGCCGGCAAGCCGATGCTGATTGCCTTGCAGTAC
Organism: uncultured delta proteobacterium; assembly: GCA_963769955.1. Classification (GTDB taxonomy): domain Bacteria; phylum Desulfobacterota; class Desulfuromonadia; order Desulfuromonadales; family BM103; genus M0040. The sequence continues at coordinate 131,364 of CAVYNW010000008.1, read as the reverse complement.
AGTGGCCTCGGTGATACTGCGGTGGTTGTCAGCCGTTATTTCGGAGGTGTCAAGCTCGGCAAGGGCGGGATGGTCAAGGCCTACACCGCTGCGGTGAATACGGCGCTGGAGCTGCTGCCGCGCAGTGAGCGTGTTGCCTGGGTCGAGTTTCTTGCGACCTTTGATTATGCTCTACTCACACCCTTTGAACTCCGCCTGCCGGAGTTCGAGGCCGAAGTTCTTGATACTGATTATGCGGAAAGGGTCGCTTGTCGGCTACGCTTGCCGGAAGAGCAGAAGACAGGGTTCTGTAAAATGTTCGACGACCTCAGCGCCGGGCAGGGGACACTGGAATTATTGGATTGATCCAATGTCTCTGTTACGGCATCATTGATCTTCCATACCCCACTGATTATTTGCAAACACAATAAAAGTTTCGGAGCAGTTCGATGTCTATGCGCAATCTCTGGTTGGCCATCTTTTTTGCCACCCTGATCTGGTCGGGGATAACCCCAAAGACACCCTGACCTGGGTTCTCGAGGTTGCTCCGGCCGTGGTCGGTTTTTTCGTCCTTCTGGCGACCCGTCGCAGCTTTCCCCTGACCCCCCTGACTTATGCTTTAATCCTCTTTCATTGCATCATCCTGATGGTGGGCGGGCATTACACTTATGCTGAAGTCCCGCTCTTTGACTGGCTGAGCGACTGGTTTGATCTGGGGAGAAATAATTACGATAAGCTTGGTCATTTCGCTCAAGGCTTCGTGCCGGCGATTGTTGCTCGAGAAATTCTGCTCCGTAAACAGGTTGTTACAGGTAAAGCATGGCTGGCGTTTCTGATTGTCTCCGTGTGCCTGGCGATCAGTGCTTTTTATGAATTGATCGAGTGGTGGGTCGCTATTCTGTCGGGGGAATCCGCAGAGGCGTTTCTCGGCACCCAGGGCTACATCTGGGATACCCAGTCGGATATGCTGTATGCTCTGATTGGGGCGATTATGGCGTTGCTGCTGTTGTCACGATGGCATGATAGGCAATTGAAACGGTACGGGGAACATTAAGCCGGTACGAGGAAGCGCGCGGACGCGGTTTAAACAATTTACACCAGAAGCACAAAAAGCCACGGAACTCGAAAGAGTGTCCGTGGCTTTTGTTTACAAGGTTTCCGCGTTCCCCGTACCTCGTCCCGCGCACCTGTTTCTAAGGCGCTATCGGCATTTCGTAATCGGTCATGATAACGTCCATGTTCAAGAGGAATCGACCGAATTCGTCAAAGGACATGCTGGCAGGCTTGACCAGGAAGAGGGCGACGATGCTGACTACTGTGGCTGCTGCAATCCAGTTGAGTACGAGGGTCCGCAGTTCCCAATCGGGTTCTTCTGGCTCTGCTTCCTCTGTCTCTTCTTTCGCCGGTAGCTTCGCAGCTATCTGTCTCATGATTTTTCCTGAGCTGAGGAAAATCACCGCAGAGATTGCAAACTGGGGAAGAATCTCCAGTGAAGCGTGACCGGTTCCCAGCACGCCGGCATAAAATGCCAACACGCCAAGTCCTAGCAGGGTCATCTGGCGGCTGAGTTTCGCGTTCATCGTCTAAGCTTCTCTTGTTTGGCAATCATGTTATAAAATTATCGACAACTGACTGTTGTGTCAAGAACGTATCTTGTTCGATGCGACTGTGGGATGGACCAGGTGGAGTGCTTCTCCACCAAGATGTCGTAATCCCAGGAAAATACCTGGCAGGGCACTGGTCAGCCCGATCAGCGCCGCGCTGTGCAGGAAAGAGGTGCTTTGGGTGGCGTGAGCCAGAGAAAGGGCCAGGAGAAAAGCTGTCATCAGCGCAAAGACGATCCGGCTGATGCGTACCAGCTGCTCTAACCCCTGACAGATAATCAGGCTGAACATGCCCCACATGGCAAAATAACCCATCATCGGAATAGGTCCGGGAACAGAGCCGTAGCCGGCCCTTGGCAGTATGTCGAGAGCCAGAATTGAGAGCCAGAAGAGACCAAACCCGGTGAAGGCGATGGCACGCAGGGGATTGTTTTTAAGGGCGTTCAATCCAGCAGAGATCTGACCGATGGCACCCAGCATGATAACGATGGCCAGCAGGTGAAGGTTCATTGACAGCAGCGGCAGTTTGTCTGCGGCATAACAGGCTGCAGTGACGCCATAACAGAACAGGCCCAGAACCGGAAGATCGTTGGCATGGACGGCCGGGGCTGCCGGCATCGGCTGATTCAGGACCGGCAGTGCTGGCTCCTGCATGTCAAGACGATCGCTCAACTCACGATATTTCTGGCAGCTATCATACTGGCATGAGCAGAATTTTATGATCATGCTGGCATCGTGGGATGATATATAGCCGCAACCGACGTCGCAGGCATCCTCATCGAGATCAAAGTAGGGGCAGACAGCTGTATCTTTCATTGATGCCTCCTGCAGCGGTGTTGGCCTTCGATTCCTGCTCCGTAAAAAGTGGGCCCGACCTTTCGGCAACACTGAAACTTGGCCGGACCCCATTGGAGTCACGTATCCTTTAAAGAGCAAGCCGTATACCAAAACGGGCCAAGAACAAGCGCTACTAAGTATAATCTAGTTATTACAGGTAGTTTATGTGTGTGTTTCAGCCGGAAAAGTCTTGTCGGTATGCCGTTCGTATTTGCAGAATTGCAAATACGGTGAAATTCACTTTTGCATTTATGCAAACGGGATAAGGAGAGGGACTCACTGAGTTGCAGGAGAAGAAAAGTCTTTGAGGCAGCGGTCGATTCCGGATGATATCTCTTACAGCTTACAGCTTACAGCTTACAGCTTACAGCTTACAGCTTACAGCTTACAGCTTTATAATGCCTTAATCAATCTCTTTCTTGTTGATGCCGTACTTTTTCAACTTGCGGTAGATCGTTGCCATGTTCATGCCCGCTTCCGCAGCGGCTTCTTCGACATTGCCGCCGTGTTTGCGCAGCAGTCGGGTCAGGTAATCAGTCTCAAAGCCACTGAGTGCCGAGGTATAGTCAGCCTGGTCAGCTGTCTGACCGGGATGATCTGTCTCTATCAGCTGCGCCAGCTCCGGCAAGCCAATGTAGTTGCCTGCCGAGATGGCCATCGTTGCTTCAATGACGTTACAGAGTTGACGGATATTGCCTGGCCATGCATAGCCACACATGGCCTCCAGAGCCTCGGGAGTCAAACCCTTGAAGTCAGTGCCGAATTTAATGTTCTGCTTGCGGATGAAATGGGCGGCTAGCAGCGGTATATCGTCTTTGCGATCACGTAATGGCGGCAAGTGGAGATTGATGACGTTTAGACGGTAGAAAAGGTCTTCACGGAAAATGCCTTCGGCAACTTCTGCGCTCAGGTCTGAATTGGTCGCCGAGATAATCCGCACATCGACCTTGGTGGGGGTTGTGTCACCCAGGCGGCAAAATTCCTGCTCCTGGAGAAAGCGCAGCAGAGTCTTCTGCATGCTCAAGGGCAGGTTGCCGACTTCGTCGAGAAAAAGGGTGCCGCCATTGGCTGCGTCAAGCAGTCCTTTGCGGTTTTCCAAGGCTCCGGTAAACGCCCCCTTGCGGTAACCAAAGAGCTCGCTTTCCAGAATGTTTTCCGGAAGGGCCCCGCAATTGACAGCGATAAAACGATGATTGCGGCGGGATGAGTTGTGGTGCACGGCCTGGGCGATCAGCTCTTTGCCGGTCCCGGATTCGCCAGTGATCAAGACCGAGGTGTCACGAACGGCAACCTTGCCCACTTTTTCCAGTAATGCCCGGATGGAGGGTGACGCGCCGATAATATTCTCAAACTTGAATTGTCCTGATAACTCTTCGCGTAAATCACGGTTTTCTTCGACCAGCTCGTGGTGTTGCAGGGCGTTTTTGACCCGGTAGATCAGTTCGTCGGGTTCGAATGGCTTGGTCAGCATGTCGTAGGCACCCCGGCGCAGAGCCTGAATCGACATCTCAACCGTTGCATAAGCCGTGATCATGATGATCGGCACCTCGGGGTCACGATTGCGAACGTGCTGCAGCACCTCGAGGCCGTCCATTTCCGGCATCTTGATATCACTGATGATCAGGTCGAAATCACCGGCGGCGAATTCGGCAACCGCCTGAACCGGGCGCGTGAAACTTTTCACGAGATAGCCCTGGTCCCTGAGTACCGCCTCCATCATGCGACAGAGACCCTCTTCGTTGTCGATCAACATAATGCGCTGAGGCGCCATCAGAATTCCTCCCGGACAAGCGGCAGCCGAATGGTGACGGTCGTGCCCTGATTGAGGCGACTGGTCATCTGGATGCTGCCGTGATGCTGTTCAATAATCTGCCTGGTAATTGCCAGGCCGAGGCCGGTTCCGCGATCCTTGGTGGTGTAGAAGGGTTCGAAAATCCGCTCAAGATCAGCTTCGGCAATGCCGTTGCCAGAATCGGCAAAGGTTATCAACACGTCGTCTTCATCGCGATTGGTGCAAACGGTGAGTATGCCGCCATCTTCCATGGCCGCTCCGGCGTTGAGAATCAGGTTGATTGCCACCTGGCGAATCTGGTCACCGTCGATCATCAGTCCCGGCAGGTCGTCGCTGAACTTCTTGTTGATCTTCACGCCGTGCATGTCGGTATGATTCGCCGCAAAACTGACGATCTGGTCGAGGAGCTGGTTGATATCGGTTTCGGCAAACTCAGGCTGTGGCGTGCGTGCGTAATTGAGCAGATCCTGCACGATCTTCTTGCATCGTTTGCTCTCCCGTTTGATCTCGTGAATGAAATGATGATTGGGGTCTTCCGGATTGAGCTTGTTCTCAAGATAGCCGGCATAACCGAGAATGACACCGAGAGGGTTGTTGATCTCGTGTGCGACTCCAGAGGAAAGTATGCCGAGTGACGCCATCTTGCCCTGTTGGGCGAGGCTGGCTTCCAGTTCGCGGTTGCGTTGCAGGTTGCTGGTCATACGATTAAAGGTGACGGCCAGTTCGCCGAGCTCATCACGGCTGGTGATCTCCATCTGACGATGGAATTGGCCGCGCTTGATATCCCGGATGACCGATGTCATGTGACGGATCGGGTCCGAGAGGACCTTCGCGGCCAGAAAAACCAGCAGAACGGCAATTGTACCGACCAGAATGGAGATCACTCCGAGACTGCTGAGAATCCGGCCCTTAATCAGGTTGGTTTCCCGGTAAAACTCATCTTCATAGGAACCGACCGCGACGATCCAGTCCCAGGGCTGGTAATACAGGTAGCGGACGATCTTGCGTCGCGCCTGCTTCTCGCCAGGGTTCTGCCAGGGGTAGCGGATCCAGCCTTCGCGTTGTTTGCACATGCGTTCGATAAAGGCGGTGCCGTCGGAATCCCTGGAGTCGTAAATATTTTCTCCTTCGGCTTCGGGATGGATGGTCAAGGTTCCCTTGCGATCCATGCAGTAGATGTAGCCGGTCTGGCCAACACGCTTTGCTTTGATCCTCTTTTTGAGCTCTGCAAAGGCCTGCTCTTCCGCCTCGGGGTTCTCATAGGTTTCATCCAGATATCCCCCGGTGGCGATAATCCAGTCCCAGGGCTCATAGTAACGATAGACCACCATCTTCTGGCGGGCGACGCTGTCACCGAGCTCTGCATTACGCCAGGGGTAAATGATGGTCAGGAGCTTGTCCGGGGCTGTTTTCGTGGCCGCCTTGCACATGGTGCGGATGAAATGTCTGCCGTCCTCATCAGTTTCGTTGTAGACGTTTTCACCCTCGCGGGCAATATGTACGGTCAAATCCCCCTTGCTGGTCATGGCGTAGATGTAGCCGGTTTCACCAACCTGAACTCTCTTCATGGCACTGCGCGCAGCTTGTTGAGCACTTTCGAGAGTCTACGCTGCCGTTGCGGAACTGCTTGTCCTGGGCCTCGACCATGCCATAGGCGAGATTGGTCAGGCTGGCCAGCTCCTGTTCGGTGGTGGCTTTTTTGTCTTCGCGATAGGCCTGGAATTGTTGATTATGGGCATCGAGCAGGTCGATGGTGAAGGCGGCCAGATGGTCAAGATCGTCCATGCTGGTCTGGGTTATACCGAGCTGCGCCTGGCGATAGGCGATCCAGCCGACCACTGTGCCCACCACGAAAAGCGGAATCAGCACCAGTGGCAGGACGACGACGGTCATCTTCCAGCGGATCTTGAGGTTGTTAACGAATTTGAAAAGATGACGGCTCATAATCGCATTAACTCAGGTTTAGAAACCAGGCGATTATGAGGTATAAGGTATGGAAAAGCAAGGGTGGTATCGTTCTCGAAGTGATAAGAGCAGGTGAAGGGTAATGGGAACAGGACTAAAGGTTGTTCATTCCTTTACTGTGTTTTCTTAACCATGATCCCTTTACCCTTTCGGCCCTGAACCCACACCGTTAAATTTAATAGAGATCATACTTCAGTAATCGACACTCAATCGGCCCATTAAAGAGCACGATACGGCGGGAGGCTTTCAGGCCGACCTGTTTGGCGAGGGCCAGGTTGCCGGTAAAGACCCAGGCCGTCCAGCCTTTCCAGTTCTGTTTCAAGGTGTCGCCAATCTTGCGGTAGAAGGCCCTAAGTTCATCTTCGTTGCCGAGGCGTTCACCGTAGGGTGGATTGCAGATCAGCGTGCCATGTGAGGCGGGGGCTTGCAGTTTGGCAAAGTCGTTGTATGACCAGCGGATCTTTGCTCCGATGCCGGCATTGTCGGCGTTGCGCCTGGCCAGGTCGACGGCGCGTTTGTCCCGGTCGCTGCCAAAAATCAGGTTGGCCGGAAGTTGCCTCTTTGCCGTTTCGGCTTCCTCGAGCAATTCCTGCCAGAGTGTGGCGTTGAAGTCAGGCCAGCGCTGAAAGCCGAAGTCGGGAGAGAGCAGGCCGGCGGCATGGTTGCTGGCGAGCTGGGCCGCTTCAAGGGGCAGGCTGCCGGAGCCGCACATGGGGTCGACAAAGGGTGAGGTCTGGTCCCATCCGGTCAGGGCGACGAGACCGGCGGCAAGGGTTTCCTTGAGAGGTGCGATGGTTGGGTCACGACGATAGCCGCGTCGATGCAGGCCGGTGCCGGCCAGATCGAGGCTGACGGTGCAATGGTTGCGCGCCAGGTGGAGATTGACGCGCAGATCCGGATCTTTCGCATCAACATTCGGGCGTTGTCCGGTCCGGTCCCTGATTTTATCGACGATGGCATCCTTGGTCTTTAATGCGGCAAAATGAGAGTGGGTGATCACCGAATCGCGCAGCTTGGCGGCAACGGCCAGGGTCATCTGCGAGGTCATCAGCTCGTCCCAGTTGAGAGCGTAGACCCCTTCGTAGAGGGCCTCCTCGGAAGGACAGGGAAAACTGGCAATCGGCTGCAGAACCCGGTTGGCGGTGCGCAGCCAGAGGCAGGCCTTGTAGCCGTCTTTAAAAGAGCCGCTGAAATTGACGCCGCCGTTGGCCGGTACGACATCACGGTTGCCAAGAGCGATCAATTCGGCAGCGAGGACGTCTTCGAGCCCTTTTGTAGTTGTTGCAAAAAACTTCATTGATTGACTTTCGTTAGTTGTTAAAGCGGCCGATCACTTTCGATTGCGGATTCCGGCAGGCGGAAGTTCCGGCGATAGGCGCGAATCTCCAGAAGGGTGATTTTGATAATACTGACGATCGGAACGCCGATAATCATGCCGATAATCCCGTAGAGCTTGCCGCCGACGATGATGGCAAAGAAGACCAATAACGGATGCAGGTTGGAGACCCGGGAGATAAGAATCGGGATCAGGATGAAGTTGTCGATCAGGACCTGGGCGATCAGGATGTAGAGAATGACGATCCACCAGAACTGGCCACCGGCGCCGAGATCGACGAAAGCTATCAGGATGCCGGGGACCATGCCGATGATTGGCCCGATGTAGGGGATCAGGTTGGTGACGCCGGCAAAAATGCCGAGCATCGGCGCGTAGCGTATGTCCGTCAGCGACAATCCTGCGGTGACGACCAGGCCGACGATGATCGCTTCGATAATCCTGCCGCGGATAAAGTGAGCGAGCTGACGGCTGATCAGGTAGGAGAGGTCGCGGGCCATCTCGAAATGCCGGTTCGGGGCGAGCGCCACGCAGGCACGCATGATCTTGCGCCCGTCACGCAGGAAAAAGAAAGTAAACAGCGGGACGATAATCATCAGGCCGCCGACCTTCATGGCGGATTGCGGTGTCTGCGCCAGGGTTGCAGCCATCATCTGTTCTGCCCAGACGCGCAGCTTGGTCGGAAACGCATAACCCTGAATCACCGGAAAGCGCTCGTGAAGGGCTGCAATGAGGCTCTTTGACGATTCGATGACCTGCGAGGTGTAACGGGGGAAATCGATTCGCATGTTGTCCCAGAACTCCCGCCAGTGTGGAGTCAACCAGAGAGCGGCCAGACAGACCAGTGCCAGACTCATGGTATAGACAATGAAAATGCTGCCGCTTCGGGTGCAGAGCTTTTCCAGTTGAGTGACTGCGGGGTCGAGGAGAAAAGAGAGCACCAGGGAGAGGAGCAACGGCAAGAAAAGTACCGAAAAGGCCGTACGGGAGATGACCGATCAGCGAAGAGGCCGAAGAGTAGATCGCCAGGCCGCAGGCAATCGCAGCGGTGAGAATCAGGAAGGCCAAGGCAACCTGGGCACGGGTCCAGCCGCGAGGGCGCTGACTGAGTTCGCCTCATGTCTCGATATTCTCTGGAGAGATTTCTTCACCACGTTGATTCTGCAAACGACGAATCTCCAGGCTTGCTGCTTGCAGACGTTCGCTGACGACCCGGGTCAGGCCGAGGAAAATATTGCTTGAGACCGCGGGATTTCTTTCCGCCAGTTCCAGAATGTCAGCGCGAAACAATCCGACCAACTCAGTATTCTCGAGGGTCCTGCGCAGACGCTGTCCGCGGGGCAGGCGCCGTCAGGGTGGTCTCGCCAAAGAAGTCTCCAGGGATCAGGGTCGCCAACTCATCCTCCGTGCCATTCTGGTCCCCGGCATAAATCTTAACCATGCCGCTGCGAATCATATACATGCCGGAGCCCGGATCACCCTCTTCGAAGATGGTTTCGTTGGCCTTGTAGTTGCGAACATGGACGATGTTCTTCGAGGATCGCCAAAGAGCGCGGCGTGAGCTCCGAGAAGATCGGCAAATGCTTGAGGAAGTAGGCCAGAGACTCTTCATCCAGTTTTTTGTGGAAAATATTGATCCAGAGGGGATCCATTGGTTTCTCCTGTTATCAGCCTTTGAGTCGGGTCTGGATGTCCTCGGGAATCGGTTGATTGAGCTGGTAGTCTTTGAAAAAAACTTCGAGCTTCTCCTGAAGATCAGGACGATTGATCGTCCGCAGCATGCTTGTCGGCAGGATGAAGCCGTCGACTTTCGGTGAGCGTTGACTTCAAAAATATCTTCAATCTGGCCATCCGGACTGGTGATCTGGAAGCGCTCGGGAATGTAGCCGCCGACCACTTGAAGATAACGGATCTCAACTGTCAAGTGCAGCCCGTCTGCTGGCAATAATGTTCATTTCATTGACGGTGTTTGTGCTGGGAGTCGATGTCAAAAGTCAGTGATTTGATCTGCTCTTGCGGCAAGCGCATGCCGCTGGCATAAAAGGCCCCGTTAAGATCTGTCGGCTTGTTGAAGCTGATTTCCAGGCGATGTATAAAGCTGGTCTGCCAGGGAAACTTCACTTGACTTGAGCTTGGCGTTTTTGACCAGAGCCTGGCGTGCCTCGGCCTGATCCTCGGGCAACAGCATCTGGTTCAGCTCAAGCGCCAGATTGGTGGAGAGTCGATCGACCATCTTTGCGACGTATGGAGCTCAGAGCCTGTGCCTGGCAAAGACAAGCCCTTCGCCGTTGCGTTGCCAGAACTTGATGATGACAGGTGACGCAGGTGGTTTGACCTCTGCCGGCATTCCGGCTGTCATGCTCGGTCATCATCTCTTCAATGCGCGATGTCTCCACTCTGACCAGGTAGTTCTGCAGCTCCGGTTGTATTTGAGCGTTTGCTGCAACGACCTTCTCGAGGACGGCCAGATTGTCGTCGGCACAGAGAATTGTCTGGTGCGGCCAGGCATGAGAAAAATCAGGGCGACGAGAGAGGATCGAAGCATATAAAATTCCCTCCAAAAAGAGCTAGCTGGTTGACACCTCTTATAGAGCATTGATACCTTGAAAACATGAAGATGAAAAAGGCTTGCAAATCAGCTTATCTTCAAGATAATCGATTGTTTAGCCAGTTGCAAGGAGCTTCTGTGACAACTTTTGACCTGCGCAGACAACCGACCTCTGCCGGTGTTTACCTGATGAAGGATGCCGACGGTGAAGTTCTCTATGTCGGCAAGGCAAAAAACCTGCGTGCACGGCTGCGCAGCTATCTGCAGGCCGAGCGTGATACCCGGCCGCAGATCAAGTTTCTGATGGAGCGCGCAGCAACGATCGAGACGATTGTCACCGATACGGAAAAAGAAGCCCTGATCCTCGAAAACACCCTGATCAAAAAGCATCGACCGCGCTACAATATTCATCTGCGTGATGACAAAACCTTTGTGTCGCTGCGCATCGATTTGCGTGAAGAATTTCCGATGCTGGAAGTTGTCCGGCAGGTTCGTCAGGACGGCGCCCGTTATTTCGGGCCCTTCTCATCGTCATCAGCCTTGCGGCAGACGCTCAAGGAAATTTACCGCATCTTCCCTCTGCGGCATTACCCTCAGGCCAAGTGCCGGCAGCGTGGCCGGCCCTGTCTTTTTTACCAGATCGGCCAGTGCAGCGCACCCTGCCATGGTCGTATCTCTTCAGCATGACTACAGAAAGCTGGTTGAGTGGCGTCCTGGCCCTCCTTGAAGGGCGCCAGGGAGAAGTCGTTGAACTTGCTGCGCCAGCGCATGGCTCTCGCTGCACGGCGAACAGCGCTACGAAGAAGCGGCTGCGCTGCGTGACCAGATCCGGGCTATCGAGCAGACAGTCGAACAGCAGAAAGTCGGTCCGCTACGGAGCCATTGACCAGGATGTGGTCGGAGTCTTTCGCCAGGGCGGTGAGGTTGAAGTCGTGGTTCTTTTTTATCGTCAGGGCAAATTGACGGCTCGCCGTAATTATAACCTCACCTGGCAGCTGGATGAAGATGAGCTTCTGGCCGAGTTCCTCTCCCAGTTCTACGGGCGTGATGTGCCTGTCCCCGATGAAGTCGTCTTGCCCTTCGAGGTTGAAGGCAAGGATGCCCTTGCGGAATGGCTTACGGAGCGCCGCGGGCGCAAGGTGCAGTGTTCTGACGCCGCAACGGGGCGAACGTCGCGCATCTGGTTGAGTTGGCCAACCGCAATGCCAGGGAAGCATGGCAGGAGCGGGGCAGCCGCGAGGAAGCCCGGCGCAGGGTCCTCGAAGAGGTCATGCAGCGACTGCAGCTGCAGCAGGTTGCCGCAGCGTATGGAATGTTTTGATATCTCAACTATCCAGGGTCACGCGACCGTCGCCAGTATGGCGGTGATTGCTGGATGGTGAACCTGATACGGCGGAATACAGGCACTACCGGGTGAAAAGTGTTGACGGGACAGATGATTATGCCGCTTTGCGGGAAGTTCTGCTGAGACGCTTGCGGCGAGGTGTTGAAGAGCAGAAACTGCCTGATTTTATTCTGATCGATGGTGGTAAAGGGCAACTCGGGGTTTTGTCCATGGTGCTTGAGGAGCTTAACCTGTCCGGGGTTATTGATATTGCCGGGATTGCCAAGAGTCGTGTCAAGGCCAATGTCCGTGGGCGTGCCGTGGAGCGCAGTGAAGAGAGGTTTTTTCTGCCCGGGCGTAAAAATCCCGTCGATCTTACGGCGTGGTTCTGCGGCCCTTTTTCTGCTTGAGAGGTTGCGCGACGAGGCGCACCGTTTCGCCATTACCCATCACCGCAAGGTGCGGGGTAAGTCGCAACTTCAGTCGGTTTTGGCAGACATCCCCGGAGTTGGGCCGAAACGGCAAAAGGCTCTGTTGAAATATTTCGGCAGCCTGAAAAAGATCAAGGCGGCCAGCCTGGAGGAGTTGCAGGCGATGCCGGGTTTGCCGACACGAACAGCTGAAGAGATTTATCGTTTTTTTCATGGTTAAGTAGGTGTCGCTCTCAAGGACAGCCAAAATTACCCAGAACTCCTGTTGATGAAGAGAAACGCCTGTCCTTGATGACACTCGGCAAGGGCCTGTAAATGAAGGGACTTCTCATCTTCGGGGTTTGAAATGACGCTGATCTCTCAGCGGTATTTACTCTTCTTTGATAAGTTCCACTTCGAGATTGATCCTGACTTCATCGCCAACGACAACACCGCCTGCTTCGAGGACCTTGTCCCAGGTGAGGCCAAAATCCTTTCTGTTAATTATTGTAGAGGCTGAAGCGCCGCGCCGAATATTACCCCTCGGATCGGTCATTGCCGGACTGAAGTCATCTATTGCCAGCATCACTGCACGGGTTTCACCATGCAGGGACAGTTCACCATTGATCTGTGTCGGCTCCCCATTGGCAACGACAAAGTCTTTGGCTGCGAATGTCATCACCGGGTAAGTGGCGACGTCGAAGAAATCGGCGCTGCGCAGGTGGTCGTCACGCTTCTTGTTTCTGGTGTCGACAGATGCGGTGGCAATCTGAACCCGGAGGTTTGACTTGTCCGGTTTCGCTTCGTCGAAGACGACAGTCCCCTGCACATCAGTGAAGGTGCCTTTGACCCAGGAGATCATCAGATGTCTGATCTTGAATTCCACGGCTGTGTGAACCGGGTCTATCTTCCAGCTCTCGGCAAGTGATAGATGCGGGATGAACAGGATTAAGCTGATAAGGAAAAACTCTTTCAAGGTAAGCATGATAAATAATCCTCCATGAGATTGAAGTGTGTTAAATTTCTTTGTTATTAATTATTACAACACTGGTAAGCTATTGACAAGTTGAAGGTTCCTCGGCGGGGTCTAAGTATGGATCTTTCATTTTTGAAGACGTGTGGTGGAAGCATCGGCGAGGGCTGCTCCAGGGAAAAGCCAATAAAAGAAGCAGCAAAATTTCCAGGGACTATCAGTCTTTTCATGGCTGATAAAAAACGGCTAAAATAGATTACCGCTATTTAAAATTAATTATGACGGTCAAGCGCGTAAACAGACCCTTGGATTAGATGTCAGATAGCATGGGCTACGGGTTTAAGTTGCAGGCGGATGGCGTAATGCAGAAGCTGGGTCGAGTTTTCGACCCCGGTTTTCTTGAAAATGCTGGCGCGGTGTTTGTCTGCGGTTTTTGAGCTGATGCTCAAGTTTTGACTGATCTCCCTGCTGCTGAGTCCTGCCAGTAACAGTTGGAAGACCTCTTTTTCCCGCACGGACAATTGATTGTATCCGGCATATTTGTTGTGGTCTCTTCTCCTCCCGCGAGGTTTGGTTCGGGTCCCTTCGCAGTAGGTTTCAATAACCCTGTTCAAGATGGCCGGACTGAGGTAATAATGCCCATCCATGACCTGGCGGATTGCAGTAGCGACATCTGCACTTGCTGCCTGCTTCACAATAAAGCCACGTACACCACTATTCAGGGCACTATGGACGGCTTCGTCCACGCATTGATTGGCCAGCATGATGATTTTTGTTTCGGGAGAACTTTTATGGAGAGACGCAATCGGCTGAACGTCGTGGTTTTGCAGCAGATATGATGTCAAGCAGGAGAACATCCGGTTTCAGGGTTTGTAAACCTTTCTCGACCATGTCCCGTTGAAATGTTTCGCCGACAACTTCAATGTCGGGTTGGCTGCTTAATAAAAGTGTTAATCCCTCCCGCATCAAATTGTGATCATCAGCTATAAAAATGCGAATTTTCGCCATTGGTCATCTCTCCAGAGCATAAAAGTTGAAGGGAGTTTCAAACGAATATCAGGGACAGATTATCAAATCAGCTCTCCTTTGATAATGTGCAATCTACGCTTTTTTAAATATGCAAAAGAGCAGCCCTTGCACGCTTGGTTTTAGTTGCATGGGGGGCTAATAGCCCGCAGCTTGCGAGCTGGTCGTTCTGTAAGCGTAAGCCCTCTCTTTGTCGAGAGGGCTTACGCTTGAGTTGGAAATTCGTAGCAGGTTTAAATTTATGTCATTCGACAACCTCAAGAACGCGCATCATCTCGTGGTCTTCATGGGACAGGATGTGGCAGTGCCAACATAACGCCCCACTTTATCGAACTTCGCCCTGATCCTCGTCACCTGTTCGGGAAGCGCTGTGACCATGTCCTTGGGGGCATTTTCAACATATCCGTCTTTGGGCCTAATGTTTTTGGGTTCCCAACATGGACATTTTTTACCGCCGGTGCAACCCCATACGCTCCATTGTGCTGTAGAATATCTTGCGGCGTATCAGCTTCCTTCAAAGGTTATTTCATTGCGACCAAGGATTTCAAAATGCACCAGGTGCAGGTGGACCGGATGGGCATCTCCGGTGAAATTATAGATCTCCCACTCCTCGGTCGTGTTCACAGTCGGCGTCTCAGTCGTTGGCAGATGCCAGGGGAGAGCCTTCCACTTACCCTCAACCTCATCATAGGCTCCCAGCAATGGCTGTAGACGACCGAATTCATCTTTGCCTTCAAATAGTGCCACTTTGCGTTTGATTGCTGGCTGTTGCTCGGGGACCGCAACCTTGGTGTTCTGAATTGCTGCTGGATTAAAATTATCCGGGACGTTGTAATTCCTTGGAACGACGACGTCAAAGGCCATAATGCGGTCGGTCTGGCGATCGGGGAAAAAGTCGTCATCTCCTAGCGCCTCGCCGAAATCACCACCAAACGGCGCATCTCCACCAATGTTTTCCATGATTATCCGCCTGCCTTCGAAGGCTGGGTCTGCAAAATCAAAGACAATGTCGTAGCGTGAACCCGGCTCAAATATCAGGATATCGGTCTGCTTTGCCTCCGAGGCCAGGCCCTGGTCACTGCCTATGACATAGAAGTCTAATGGGTCGCTGGCGTTACTGAGATCCGTCGCACCAGCGTCCACGGCACGGAAACGAACAACCATGAAGCGGCTGTCGGTACCGTTTAATAACCGCATGCGGTAATTGCGCGGTTCAACATTTTCTTTGGGCCATATCTTGCCATTGACCACCATGTGGTCGCCAAAGAACTCGGCCAGGCCAGTGGGGCCGCCGTTGGGGAACAGCTCTTCCGGCAAGTTTGCTTCTTCACCGTAAATGAAATCATCGTAAAAGGGGTCGCCCGGGTAGGCCGGATAGAACAGCGCCCCGTCGGCCGTAAACATCCGATCCTGGATGGCATAGGCCAGTTCATATGGGACTGCCGGCAGTCCAAGTGGATTATCTGCCATCCCTGTATCAAATTCGTCGCGAACAAAGTAGAAACCGGCAAGACCGGCATAGACGTTCAGTCGGGTGATACCCAGGGCGTGATCGTGATACCAGAGACTCCCTGCCTGGACATTATTGTCGTATCTGAAAGTGTCGGTAAAGCCACCGTCCACATTTGACCATTGAGGTCCCTTAATCCTTGCATCAGGGCTGAAGAAAAACTCGGGATTGCCATCATATTGATAATCAGAATGGCCCCCGTGCAAATGAGGGATAAGCGGAACTCCATTTTTCTCGATGGAATATTTGCTATAGTCGACACCGTTTGCGGAACTCATGCCTTTGAGTGAATAGCACCAGTGCAGTTCGTGTCGACCGGTAACAGGTGATGTTCTGCCCCGCAGTTCGTTTGACCATTCGACCAGGGTTTCCTCGTCACCGGCATAGGAGGGGTGCGAGGGGGCCATAACCTGCATCGTCTCGCCCGGCCAGGTTATGGTGCCTTTGCCGTAACCCCAGATCCGCGTCTTCAGCTTCCTGCCGTTTCTCGGATGAACAAGCCCCGTTTCGTGAATCGCCTCTTTCGCGCGAATGCGGAAATTGGGCTTGAGTGCAGGGAGTCCATTTTGACTGAAATCTTTGAACAGGAAACCTGGATCAAGTGCATTGGGAGCAAGTTCCACGAATTTTGGCTGCAATGCAGGATCGCTGAGCCCGTAAGACAAGGTTTCGGCATAAGCCTTGCGGTTAAAAGACCATGGCAGCATCATACCGGCCCCGGCGCAGACTCCGGTCTTTGAGAATCTGTCTGCGACTCATTGTAATTCTAGTCTTTTTCATAATATCCTCCCCTTTCCAAGTAGCGAGTAGACTTCTTTGAATCCTGGATACATGTTGACGAAATTCTTTAACAAAAAAAAGCCGAGCTGCCGAAACATCAGCTTGTGTTTCGGTAGCTCGGCCATCTTCGTCCGTGAAGATCCGTTGCTTTCCGCCCCCTCTTCGCAGAAGGTTTGGCCTTTCGGAACAGACTTTTTGGCTTGCCGACTGGTTGACTCGGCAACCTTAATTCTGTTGTTGACTTAATTTGTAGACCGAATCGGCGCACATGCAATGCGTCAATGGCGCATTGTGGGGGCGTCAATTGCTACTTTTTGAATTGTTTTGGGAAAAATACTTCATATGGCGGGCGTCATTCTTCCAGGAGGGTCGGGTCCATAATACCGATGCGTATGGCGTAGTGCAGCATCTGCACCGAGTTTTCGACCGCAAGTTTTTTGCAGATACTGGCGCGGTGCTTGTCGACGGTTTTCGAGCTGATGCACAGCAATTCGCTGATCTGGTTGCTGCTGTTGCCTTTAGCCAAAAGATGAAAGACTTGTTTCTCCCGTTCTGAAAGGTCGTCGTAGCCTTGCTGTTCAACTTTTTGTCGATTATCTCTGGCAGAGGGGCGGGCTCTTGACTTGTAGGCAGCGATCACATGGGCATGAACATCGGGACTAAGGTAATATTCCTCTTTGACTGCCATGCGTATGGCGTTGATCACTTCAGAGATGGGAGAGCCTTTGACGACATAACCGTAGGCCCCCTCATTGAGAGCCTGATGAACATAGGCTTCCTTACTGTGTCCGGACAGTATGATCACCTTTGTTTGCGGCGAGATGCTCCGCAGGATGCCGATCGCTTCGAGTCCGCTCAACTTTGGCATGGAGATGTCAAGCAGGACGACGTCCGGTTTTAACGTCCTGACCATTTCAGCTGCCGCGACACCGTCGAAGGCCTCGCCTACAACGTCAATATCTGCCTGGCTCTCAAGTAGCAGGCGAATCCCCTCGCGGAGCATTTGATGGTCATCGGCGATGACAATACGGATGCGATACATCTCTGTCACTCCTTCGGGTCGCGCGGCAGGGTAACCGAAACGCGAGTGCCTTTGCCGACTGACGATTCGATTGTGGCCACTCCACCAATCGCGGCGGCGCGTTCGTAGATTCCGAGCAATCCGAATCCCCAGTGGCTGTTGCTTTTACGTCGGGAAGGATCGAATCCGCAGCCGTTGTCGCTGATGTTCAACTCTACCTTGTCTGCGCAGACGTTCAAGTCGACAACCACTGATGTTGGGTGCGCATGTTTAGAAATGTTGTGGAGAGCTTCCTGGCAAATCCGGTAACAGACCAGCTCGACGTCCCCAGGCAAGCGCATGTTGAGCTCAGTGAGTTGGATTCTGGTGTCAATTCCGACATGTTGTTCAGAGAATCGGTCGATCAACCATTTAAGGGTTTTGGACAAGCCGAGATCGTCAAGCATGGCCGGGCGCAGGTCGTCACAGATTTCGTTCAGGCTTTTTCCCATGCGTGTGCCGATTTCCAACAGCCGAGCACAGTGAAATTCCAGTCCCGGGGGTTGGTTGTCTTGTTGACAACGGATCATTTCTACCCCCATTTTGAATGTGGTGATCATCTGGCCGAAATCGTCATGCAACTCCTGGGCAAGGTGTTTTTTTTCAGCTTCCGAGATCTGGATCAGTTGGCGTGACAGGTTATGTATCTCCTCTTTGCTTTGTTGCAGAGCGGCTTCAGCTTGTTTGCGTTCGTGAATGTTTTTGTTGGTGCCAACGGCGCGCAATGGTGCCCCGTCTGCCCCGCGCTCGACGACTTTGCCGCGGATCAGGACCCAGAGCCATGCCCGGTTCTCCTCGCGGCATTTCAGGCGGAGTTCAATGTCGATTTCACTCCTTTGGCCGCCGAGATTTTCGCTGACCTGACGATCAAAGTGGTCACGGTCCTCCGGGTGAATCAGAGGCGTCAGGCTGTCGAAGTCCGGTTTAAATTCCTCTGGACGGTAGCCGAGCATGGTCGCACATTGCGGGCTGTAATAAACCGCTCCGGTCTGGATGTCCCAGTCCCATAGCCCGTCATTGACTGCATGCAGAGCCAGTCTCAGGCGCTCTTCACTGTCGACGAGTTGGTCCATGATCAGGTCACGTTGCCGCAAATTCTCGGCAATCGGTCGGTAGTGCAAAAGATAGAAGGTGGGGAACAGAATCAAAGTCAGAATTGACGCATCGAACAACGCCTCTGATAAAATAGGAAGCATTGGCCCATCTGAATGCAGGATGAACATTACGATGATTTCACTGAGGAAACTCGTAAGAACCAGAAGGAAGAGAATGTGCTTGGGGGGCATGCCTCCCGATCAACAGCGTTTCCCCTGAGTCACTATTATGTCTGGTCGGGTTTGCGGAGCCGTAGAGGACGCGATCTGAAGAGTGATTAATATCGGTGGTTGAGGGCTTTGCCATGATATCTGGTTGCTCCAGGTGAATTACCAGATTTATATCAAAAATGGTTAATAAAGTCAGCGCTGAATTGAATAAACCTTGCCAAGTATGGCTATTTAGACGATTTCTCTTTGAAATGTTGAGTTTTTAAAGCGTCACATCATTAGAAAATTAACAAAAAAAGCCCCTGGATATCTCCAGGGGCTTTTGCATTCATGTGAATCTCTTGTTTATTCAGCAGCCACTTCAGCATCTTCAATGATGACGTCATAAGCATAGCCGTAACCGAAGTCTTTGTCAGTGACAAGAACGCCGTTGATGATAACTGTGTCGCCCTATTGGCTGTGGCGATGGTGGTGACAGTCAGGTCTTTGGTGCCGTCAGCGCCGGTGCCATCCTGAACGTGAATCCAGTTCTTACCCATGATCTGCGGCGTAAACTTAACGACCTTGCCGCGAACCTTCACCGGCTTGCCAGCCAGTTCCGCTTTCTTGGTGAAGACCTCCTCAACGGTTACGCCACCTTCGGCAAGGGTGATGCCGGATAGGTCTACGTGGTTTCTTCAACGACGGTTTTACCGCCAGTCATCTGTGGATGGTCAGCCGGCTCCTCGCCGGTCAGGTTCTGTGCGCCACCAACCAGAACGGAAGGGACGAAGTAAACCACGTCAAAGGTGCGGTCGAGAGTCTTGCTGTGGTAGTCAGGCATCGGCATGCCTTCGGGAACGACGACTTCGTCACCGACCATGACAGCAAATTCAGGTGCTGCAGCCCAGAACTGCTCGGCGCCGGTGTCAACTTGCATATAGGTGTAGCCGGCAGCATTCATGGTTTCAATGACTTTACCGGTTTTTCCGGGGCTTGCTGCAGGGGCTGCTGCCGGGGCTGTTTGAGCAGAAGGTTTGGCCGCTTCTGTCTTGGCGCGGGCTTGTCTTCACTGCAGCCGGCGAGAAGGGTGAGAGAGAAAGCTGCGATACAGAACAGAGTCATCAGTTGTTTCACGAGTAAGTCCTCCGATACTTTAATGTCTGGGCGATATGCCCGTTTGGGTAAATGGTTTAAACACAAATAGAGCTTATATCACAGTCTGCAAGAACTCAGCAAGTCTTACCGATTGATTATGCGATGATATTTTTGGGTGAGGTCTGAGAAGTTCCGCGCCATCGTTTCGGTCAGTGCTCCCGGTTTCATTTGCCACTCCCAGTTGCCGGTTGCACGGCCTGGGGTGTTGAAGCGGGCTTCGCTGCCGAGGCCAAGAATATCCTGGCAGGGGATGATGCAGAGATTGGCGATGCTGGCCATGGCGAGGCGAATCAGTTCCTATGGCATCTTGGGGACTTTGCATGTTGAGATATTCCCGGACCTGGTCTTTCTGCTCTCTGCTTAGCTCTTGCCACCAACCCAGGGTGGTGTTGTTGTCATGAGTCCCGGTATAGACCACGCTGTTGGCGATATGGTTCTCTGGAAGGTAGGGGTTATCCGGGCCTGAATCGAAGGCAAACTGCAGGATGCTTCATCCCGGGGAAGCCGAAATCGTCACGCAGTTTTTCCACCTCCGGGGTGATCACCCCCAGGTCTTCGGCAATGATCGGCAAGTTGGTTCCTTGTGTGAAGAGTTTGTCGAAAAGTTTGCGCCCCGGTACCTCTTGCCAATGGCCATTGACTGCAGTTTCTTCGCTTGCTGGAATAGACCAGCAGGCCTGGAAACCACGGAAATGGTCGATCCTGATCATGTCACTAAGCTGCAGTTGGTGTTCGAATCGTCTTTGCCACCAGTGCAAAGTCCTCCTCAGCCAGACGGTCCCAACGATAGAGAGGATTCCCCCAACGTTGCCCGGTTGAACTGAAATAGTCCGGTGGGACTCCGGCGACGGCTTCGGCCCGACCCTTGTCGTCCAACTGGAACAGCTGCTGGTTGGCCCAGACATCGGTCGAATCGTAGGCAACAAAGATAGGAATATCACCGAAAATTCTAATGCCCTTGTGGTTGGCATAATTTTTCAGTGTTTTGCCACTGCTCGGCAAAAACGAATTGCTGATATTTGTACAAAAGGCAGCTTTGGGCCAACTCCGCTCGATGTTCCTGCAAGGGTCTGCTGCTCCCGGGTGCGAAGCTTCTCCGGCCAGTCATACCATGCCTGTCCCGAAAATTTCTCACGTAAGGCCATGAAGAGGCTGAAGTCATTAAGCCAGTCTGCCTGTTCTCTGCAGAAAGTGTCGAAAGCCTCTCTTCTTGTATCCTCTGCTGCCGTGAAAAAGCGTTGCCCGGCTGCCATAAGCAGCTTGTCTTTGACAGCGTGTACCTGGGTGAAGTCCATTGCCATGCTGTCTTTGATGGCATATTCGAGGCGGAGTGTTCCAGCTCACCAATGTCGACCAGTTGCTGCAGGTCAATCAGGGTCGGGTTGCCAGCAAAGGCCGAGAGGGCATTGTAAGGAGAGTGGCCGTAGCCGGTCGGACCCAGTGGCAAGATCTGCCAGACGCTCTGCCCGGCTTTGGCGAGAAAATCAATAAAGAGCCGTGCCTGATTGCCGAGGTCGCCAATCTTGAAAGGTCCTGCAAGGGCTGTGGGGTGCAGCAGGATGCCGCTGGTTCGTTGCATAAGATTAATTCTCCTGTGAGCGAATTATGCCACAGGTCATTGTTTGAACAAGGATAGTTTTTGGCGGACAAGTTTTTGCCATAAAGGTTTTGTTGAAAAACTTATAGCTGTTGGCTGTTTATAAGAATTAATGTATATTCCTAATCGCTTGTTAATTTTTGTCTGAGATGTTTCATTCTCTGGCCTTGATATGACCTATGGCTAATGGGGCCCTGCATGCTGCGCATCAAGCTACTTCGCAATTTACTCTTGCTTTTCCTGGCGATTACGATTCTTTTGCCGGCCTACGAATATTTTGTCCTCCATCCCTTCCTACAGAACCCTGTTGGCTGAAGAGACTGAGAGTGAAGCGGTGCGCTACGCCAGTTACATGGTGCGCACTCTCGGGCTGGAGAACCAATCCCTAACCAAGGAAATGCTGCCAACCAGCCTGGGGGAAAAGTTGCAGCCGGTCAGCAGGGATAATAAGTTGCTCAAGCTGCGCATCTTCTCGTCTCTGGGTGAAATCATTTTTTCCACCAAGCTCGACGAGATTGGCACCCACAACGATAATACTTATTTTCGAGAGATTGTTGCCAGAGGGCGGGTTTACTCGAAGGTTGTTCAGAAAAACAGTATGACTGCGGATGGTGTGCCGACCCAGACTGATATCGTCGAAACCTATGTGCCATTCATGGCAAATGAATGCCTTCGGCGGTGCCATAGAGGTTTACTACGACATCACCGAAAGTGTCAGCAAGGTCAAGACTATTTCTTACCAGGCCATTTTCACCTCGGCCCTATTGGCGCTGATGCTTATGGTTGCTATCAGCATCGCTCTCTATCGGACCTACTTGAGTTTCCAGGAGAGGAATGCAGCTGAGGAGGCCCTTAAGGTTGCCAACGAGGTCCTTGAGGAAAGAGTCGCCGAAAGGACGGGAGAGCTATCAAATGCCAACGAGAAGCTGGTTGAGCAAATAGCTGAACGGACTCAGGCGCAAAAGGCTCTGGCCAAGGCGCTGGAAGAGATCAAGCTCGACCGGGAAAAGCTGAATGGCATCCTGAGTTCGGTTCCCGATGGAGTCGTCTTGACTGATAAGGCCTTAAACGTTTTGCATATGAACGCGACTGCAGAACGAATTCTTAACACACCCCTTGAAAAAGTCCTGGGACAGTCCATCAGTCAACTCAGCTGTGAAGTGGACTTCAGCAAGAAAGTTGCGCAACGACTTAACATCACCCATAGGGCACGCGCTTTTGACCTCGAATTGTCAAGAGAAAATAGTGTAAATACGGATATTTATCAGGTTAGAGTGTCTCAACTGAACTCTGATGAGACGGACTCTTCGGGAGTTCTCCTGCTGCTGCGCGATGTCACCAGGGAACGCGAAGTCGAGCGCATGAAGAGCGCTTTCCTGGGTATGGCCACCCATGAGTTGAATACCCCTCTGACAACAATTATCGGCTACAGCGAGCTGCTCACGTCACCTGAAACGGCTGGCCACTTTTAGTGATGAACAGAAGCGGGACTGCCTGATGCTGATCCACGACAAAGCCCTGTCCTTGGGGGGGCTGGTTGATGACCTGCTCGATGTCAGCCGCGTGGAATCCGGTCGTGCTCTTTCTCTGGACTACCAGGAGTTCGATTTCAACGCTATGGTTCGTGAGGTTGTGGACTATTACACTGGCGAAGATAGACCACATGAATTCAAGATCACTTCTCCAGAGGCCTCTGCGATACTTACTGCCGATCGTTTGCGGTTAAAGCAGGTTGTCGATCACCTGATCAGCAACGCAGTTAAATATGCTCCCGAAGGCGGTCGCGTCAATGTGGAGCTGAAACGGATTGATGATAAATATCAACTCAGCGTAGAAGACGAGGGGATCGGCATGGATGAAGGACAGCTCGTCCACATCTTCGATCGTTTCTATCGTGCAGATTCTTCCGATACCGCAGTGCAGGGTGTCGGTCTGGGCATGAGCATTGTGCGCAATATCGTCCTGGCTCATCACGGTGATATTCAGGTTGAGAGTCAACTCGGTAAGGGGACCAGAGTTGTGGTCACTCTGCCTCTGGCCCCTCCTCAAGAACAGCTTGAAAGCCCCCAGCCTTTTTCAGCTTCCTAGGAAACTGCCGGACTATCCATGAGCCGGCTGCAAATTCGACCGTTTGGCCCAGATGTCCGTTCTCTTTTTGGCCCATAGCTACGGCTATGAGCCTGCCAACGACCGAAAATCTGGCCTCAAACCTCCGAATTTTCACTTCGCCCCGAATAGTCCGACAGCCTCCTGGTGTGAGCTTTCCTGATTGACCGTTTTTCAGACTTGCGTTACCATCGACATTTGTGAAACGGGCTTTATGCCCGTTTTTTCTGTCAATAGCAGTGATAATTTATAGAAGAGGCACAGTTGAGTAGCCATTTTTTGAAAGAAATTGCAAAGCGCAGGACCTTCGGCATTATCAGTCACCCGGACGCCGGTAAAACCACCCTGACCGAAAAATTGCTGCTGTTTGGTGGCGCCATCCAGATGGCCGGCGCCATCAAGGCGCGTAAAGCGGGGCGCCATGCTACCAGCGACTGGATGAAGGTCGAACAGGAGCGTGGTATCTCGGTGACCACCTCGGTCATGAAGTTCGGCCATCGCGGCTGTGAAATCAACCTGCTCGACACCCCCGGTCACCAGGACTTCTCTGAAGACACTTACCGGGTTTTGACTGCTGTAGACAGCGCCTTGATGGTTATTGACAGTGCCAAGGGGGTCGAGGCCCAAACCGAAAAACTGATGGCTGTCTGCCGGATGCGCAATACGCCGGTGCTGACCTTTATCAACAAGATGGACCGTGAAGGGCAGTATCCGCTCGATCTGCTCTCTGACGTTGAAGAGAAGCTGCAGATTGAATGCGCCCCGATGTCATGGCCGATCGGTATGGGTAAGCGCTTTAAGGGGGTTTACAACCTTTACCGTAAAGAGTTGCGCCTGTTTCGCCCCGGCGAGAAGAAACGGACCGAGGATGTTCGTGTTATCAAGGACATCAACGACAGCCAACTCGACGAGTTGCTCGGCAGTGCGGCTGATGAATTGCGGGAAGATATTGAACTGCTCGAAGGGGCGGCGAATCCTTTCGATCTGCAGGAATATCTCAAGGGCAACCAGACGCCGGTGTTTTTCGGCAGCGCGATCAATAACTTCGGGGTCGAAGAATTGCTCGATGCGCTGGTTGATCTTGCCCCGGCGCCAGGGCCCCGGCAGACCCAGAGCCGCGAAGTGGCGCCGCAAGAAGAGGACTTCTCCGGCTTCGTCTTCAAGGTCCAGGCAAACATGGATCCGGCCCACCGCGACCGCATCGCCTTCCTGCGGATCTGCTCGGGACGCTTCCAGAGAGGCATGAAGGTCCGCCATCATCGCATCGGCAAGGACGTCAACCTTTCCAAAGCGATCATCTTTATGGCGCAGGACCGGGCCAATGTCGAGGAGGCTTATCCCGGCGATATTATCGGTCTGCATAACCACGGCACGATCAAGGTCGGCGATACCTTTACCGACAAGGAAGTCCTTAAATTCACCGGAATTCCGAGCTTTGCTGCAGAACATTTCCGCCGGGTGAGGCTGAAATCTCCGCTCAAGGCCAAGCAGCTTGAAAAGGGTTTGCAGCAGCTCTCGGAAGAGGGTGCCGTGCAGGTCTTCAGGCCATTGATCAATAATGATTATATCGTTGGTGCCGTTGGTGTTCTGCAGTTCGATGTGACCATGGAGCGGTTGAAAACCGAGTATGGTGTCGACGCCATCTACGAAAGCGTGGACTTTGCCACGGCACGTTGGGTGGCAAGTGCCGATGCCAAAAAAATGGCGGAGTTCGAAAAGAAGAGCCAGGCGAACCTGGCTTATGATGCAGAAGGCAATTTAAGCTACCTCGCGCCGAGTGAATGGCGCCTGGGCTATGTCATGGAGCAGTGGCCGGACATCGACTTTGCCAAGACCCGGGAACATGATTAAGCTTTCGACTTTTTAAATCGGTAACTCTATGCAGGGTTTTTGTCACTCCACAAGCGGGGCTTGGTTGACAAGCCAGTCCCCGTTGTTTATTTGTAAGACCTGCGGCCCTTCCGGGCGTTAGCAGAAATAACCCCTTCGATTTATACATCTGATTGAGGTGACTATGAAAACAGCAGATTGGCGTCATAATCGTTGCCGGGTCAAGGCTTTGCTTCAGGCTGAAGAGTCTTATGGGGAAGTTTTCGTTCAGGGTTGGCTACGCACTGTTCGCTCAAGTAAAGGTGTCGTTTTCCTGGCATTGAATGATGGCTCCTGCCTGGATAGCTTGCAGATTGTTTTTGGCAGTGATTCAGAAGCTTTCGACACTGCCTCCCGTTTAGGCACCGGCTCCTGCGTCGGTGTGCGAGGCCAGATGGTCGCCTCGCCCGGTGCGGGCCAGAGCTGGGAAGTTCAGGGGCAAGAGGTCGTTGTCTACGGCGATGTTGACGAGAGCTTCCCGTTGCAGAAAAAGCGCCATGGCTTCGAGTTCTTGCGCACAATTGCTCATCTGCGGCCCAGGACCAACGCCTACGGTGCGGTTTTTCGTGTTCGCAGCCGTATCAGTCATGCCGTGCACAGCTTTTTCCAGGAGCGGGGTTTTGTGCATGTGCATACGCCGATCATCACCGCCAACGATTGTGAAGGCGCCGGCGAAATGTTCCGTGTGACGACACTCGACCCGGAAAACCCACCCATGGCTGACGGCCGCATCGCCTGGCACGATGATTTCTTCGGCGCCAAAACCGGTTTGACCGTTAGCGGCCAGCTGCAGGCCGAGCTCTTTGCCACGGCCTTTACTGATGTTTATACCTTCGGTCCCACGTTCCGGGCCGAAAACTCCAATACCAGTCGCCATGCCTCAGAGTTCTGGATGATTGAACCTGAAGTGGCCTTTGCCGATCTGGCTGATAACTGTCGGCTTGCCGAGGACTTCTTCCGCTTCATGGTGGCTTATGCCCTGGAACATTGTCGTGCAAGACCTCGAGTTCTTCAACCAGTTTATCGACAAGAGCCTGATTGCTCGGCTGGAGAAGGTGGTTGCAACGGCATTTCAGACGATGACCTACACGGAAGCTGTCGAGCACTTGCAACAGAGTGGGCAGACGTTCGAGTTTGCCGTGGAGTGGGGTTGTGACCTGCAGTCAGAGCATGAGCGTTACCTGACAGAGAAAATTGTCGATGGGCCGCTCTTCGTCACCGATTATCCGAAAGGGATCAAGGCCTTCTACATGCGCAATAATGATGATGGTCGCACGGTCGCAGCGATGGACCTGCTGGTGCCGAAAGTCGGCGAGATCATCGGCGGCAGCCAGCGTGAAGAACGTCTGGAGGTGCTTGAGCAGAAGATGAGAGATTTCGCCATCCTGCCTGAGAGCCTCGGCTGGTACCTCGATACCCGCCGTTGGGGCAGCTGCCCGCATGCCGGTTTCGGTCTCGGCTTTGAACGTTTTCTGATGTACATCACCGGCATGGAGAATGTCCGCGATGTGATCCCCTTTCCACGGACACCGGGGAATGCCCGGTTCTGATCCGCCTTGCTTTAGCTAAACCGCTCGCGTCTCGATTCGTTTATGGCTGCGTAGTGCCCACAGCGACATAAACGTATGCAATGCAAGGGTTGTGATGATTAATGCTCCTGCAAGCAGGGTCGTTGCTTGTGGAATCTCGTCCAGCGCCAGCCAGACCCAGATCGGACCAAGAATTGTCTCGGTCAGCAAAATAAGGCTTATTTCCGGTGCAGGAAGATGTCGTGGCCCCACGGTGATCAGGGTAAAAGAAACGGGCAGAACAATGCCGCCGAGAAGGATCAGGTAGGTCATATCCGTTGGCGATACAGAGAGTGGTTGCGCGCCGGCTAAAAGAGCAATCGGCACGACCATCAGGTTGCCGAGCAGGTTCGCCGGTACCATGTTGACGGCTTTGCCTTTGCGCAGGACGACCAGGTTGCTCGCCCACATAAGGGTTGCACCCAGTGCCAGTAGATCGCCGAGCAGTAATCCACTCTGCAGGCTACCCGAAAAGATCAGCAGAATCCCCCCGAAACAGGTTAAAATAGCCAGCCAGGTGCGGCGAGCAATTTCTTCACGCAGGAAGAGCCAACTGAGGAGACTGCTGAAAAGAGGGGTCGCCGCGAGTATGATTAAGGCATTCGCCGCGGCTGTATGTTTGAGTGCGTTGACAAAAAAGAAGGACCCTGTGGTCACGATCCCTGCGGAGAAGAGTCCGATCCGTCCTATGTTACGGAAGCTTTGCAGGAACTCCCGCCGATAAACTACTGCCAGGAAGAGCGCTTGCATGCTGCCCGTTAACAGGCAGCGCCAGAAGAGCAGGGACCAGACATCGCAGTGAATTAATCTCACCAGCAGGGCATCCGGGCTGAGAATGACGACTGCAGTAAAAGTGATCAGCAGCCCCTTTATGTGAGACGAACAATCCATAGCGGCGATAAATCGCATAGAAGAGGCAGAAAGGCAACTGCTTTCGATTTGACAGGCTTTCGGCCATATTGTAGAAATGACTTATTGTTTGATCAGGAATTCTTAGTCTCTACGATAAGTTATGAGAAACTAACGTGATGTGAATCAAATCCGTTTTTCAGGACGGAAAAGGAAATAAACGGTGCCTTTAACAGCAGTAGGTAAAATAGGTTTCATCGGTGGCGGCAATATGGCCGAAGCATTTATCAAGGGCTTGATGAATGGAGGTTTTCCGGCTTCTGATATCCTCTTTTTTGAGCCGAATGAAAAGCGTCGCGATCTAATGATAGAGCGTTACGGGGTCTGTTGCACTGTTGATAATGTCGAGCTGGTCAACAAGAGCGACATCATTGTTGTGGCAACCAAACCGCAGATTCTGGATAAAGTTCTGGAAGCTATTGCTCCGGTCTTTAATGATGAAAAGTTACTGATCTCCATTCTTGCGGGGATAACGACAACAACCTACGAAGCAGGGCTTGGCGGTCAGACCCGCGTGGTGCGGGCCATGCCGAATACGCCGGCCCTGGCCGGGCAGGGTGCGGCCGCTCTTTGCCCGGGGAAAAATGCCAGCGAAGACGATCGCCGAGTTGCCCAACACCTGTTTGAGACCGT
The DNA here is from genome assembly GCA_963769955.1 of uncultured delta proteobacterium. GTDB lineage: Bacteria > Desulfobacterota > Desulfuromonadia > Desulfuromonadales > BM103 > M0040. Next base: position 103,139 of record CAVYNW010000008.1, on the reverse strand, counting down.
CGGCATGGCGCTCTGGGTGGAAGAAGGGCAAATGGACGCCGTGACCGGACTCTCCGGTTCGGGGCCCGGCCTTCGTCTACACCTTTATTGAGGCTTTGACCGCAGGCGGCGTGCAGGAAGGCTTGCGTCTCGACGTCGCTCATGCTTTGGCTGTCCAGACAGTGGTCGGCGCGGCTCACCTGGTGAAAGAGACCGGCGAACATCCGGCGCTGTTGCGTGAAAAGGTCTGTAGCCCTGCCGGAACGACGATCAGCGCCATCCGTGTTCTTGAAGAGCGGGGCTTGCGTGCTATGATGATGGAAGCCGTCGAGGCCGCCACGCTCCGCTCACGGGAGCTTGGTAAAGAGAAAAAATAGCTTGTTTTGTCGCACCATAGGCCAACCAACTGATCAAGTCATTTGTCTGAAATGTTGCAGGGCCACCGGTGTCTCATAGCGGTGGTCTTTCCATGTTTCAGGCAGTAGGAGTATAAAACAACGGCGATGTCTAACGAGACTTTGCCTGAAATTTGCTCCAGAGATTCTATGAAACTTTTGCGTCAAATCATATTTAACCTGTTTCTGCTGGCTTTCATAGTTCCTGCTGCCATCGGCGGTAATGTGGAGGATGGACTGACCGCGGCAGAGTCGGGTGATTTTAAAACCGCCCATAGCCTTTGGCTTAATGAGGCAAACAAAGGCAACCCTGCGGCACAAGGCTATCTGGGTATTCTCTATCTTTTGGGTCAGGGTGTCCCAAAGGATGAGGTGCAAGCGTTAAAATGGTTTCGCTCCGCTGCCGAGGGGGGCGACGTAGTCGCAATGACAAACCTGGGTGCGTTGTATGTCCAGGGTCAGGGTGTTAAGGCAGATTACGACAAGGCCGCGCAGTGGTTTCGAGCGGCGGCCAAACAGGGTGATGCGAATGCGCAAAGCTACCTGGGCGTCATGTACGCCAGAGGGCAGGGGGTGGCGCAGAGTGATATGCAGGCAGCCAAGTGGTTTCATATGGCCGCCAGACGGGGTGACTCCAAAGCTCAGTTGAGCCTGGGTGTCATGTACGATGTCGGTCGCGGCGTTGCAAAGAATCCTGTGGTTGCCAGTGCCTGGTATTCTCTGGCGCTGGAAAATGGTGAGGTTGCTGCCCAGGGGTCACTGGAGGAAACCAGGAAGAAGATGACAGCCTCCGAACTGGAAATGTCTGACCAGATCGCCGAGCAGCTCCGTATGGACCTTGGTCATTGACGTTTGTCACCGTCTCACTTCGCTGTACGTTTTCCCCTCGAGTCTCCAAGCATGATGCGAATAATCTCCTTGTCGGTTTCACGCATGCCTTCACGGCCGAGGCGGCCAATGTTATTGATCGTGTTCTCCACCCCTTTCGAGACAATGCCATCACCGCCGTAGAACTGCTGGCCTTTTTCGAACATATGAAAGCCCAGGATTCCGGCTTCAACGGACGTGGCTATTTTAGCCGCGCAGGAGGGCTTTCTTTGCAAGCTTAAGCGATGTTGCGAGCCACCTGGTCTTTGAAGCTGCGTTGCAGGTGGTTCTGTAGCACGCCGAGAAAGTCGGCCTCACGGTTTTCCCGGTAGACCATGGAGGACGCAATCTCACTCGCCAGGATAGCAAAAAGGTATTTCTCCGGCAGGCGTTTGATGCGGCGGCGGTAACGCTCCTCGGTACGCAACATCTCCGGCAGATGAGCGAGGATCGCCTTCCTGAAGAGGGGCTTGCCACACAGGTGCGCGTGCTTCTGGAAAAAGCCGAAGAGTTGCGCATAGTGACTGTTGATTTCGCGGCTGATTTCATCAGATATCTCGGTGTAGGGCTTGCTGGCGCCCTGCTCTTTGTGTCGGCGCAGAATGAGCTTGGCCTCGTCCTGGGCACGACGTTCCAGGATATCGATGACATCGGTAATGTAACGATCCTTGTTGGCCATGAACTCCTTGTCGCTGAGCAGCAGGTTGGCGATGATTTCGTAGGACGATGAAATGACGCCACATTTGTTGGCTGAAGCGTCCCGCATGATGACCACACCACGATTCTGCAGCTCGATGCGTGCCAGCGGGGTCAGGAAGGAATTGGCCCCTTCGACTATTGCCCGCGCTGTTGGTGTGCCATTTTCGTCGAGGAACTTTTGCCAGTTGCCGTTATTGATCGTTTCAGGCCTGCCACCGGCGGGGATGAAAAGATCGGTATCAACGGTGAAAATCAACTGACCATATTCACGGTAGAAGTCGTCAGGAGAAATCCAGTCTTCGGCCAGTCCTCCCTCCGTCATGCTGATTCTCCGATAGAGTTGACGTAACCCTTCTTTTTGCTGCTGGTTGCGGTAGAGGATGAAGCCACCCGGGCTCAGGGCTTTTGGCTCGAACACTTCGATGTCATCTTGCAGGATCACTTTACTTAGTGCCCGATGATCTGCACCCTTCGGATCGTATAGAGCTCCGCTGCCATCAACGATCAGGCGCACCTGGATGTTTGGACAACGCTGCAACATCAGGCGCAGGGCGTTGCCGGCGACGTCGCCGTTCGGGCCGCCGGTCAACTTCAGCGAGAAGCTGTCCTTATGCATGTTGATGCCGAGGGCCTGCATGGTTATTTCGGCAAATTTGACCACGCCGGTTGAAGTCACTCCGTATTCCTTGTGGTTGATGCCGACCTTTTTACTCGAAATAACGCCTGCTCCAAGCAGGTATTCGCGTCGGCTTGACTGGCGGGCGATCAACTCGATCATCTCGTCGTGCATATTCTCATCCGGGCCAAGCTCAATCGGTTCGTCCTCGCCGTAGTAATCGATAACTCTGGGGTTCAGAGCCTTGCCGTCCCGGGTCACAAAGATGTCGAGAAACGCATTGATCAGGCCGTACTGAAGTTTGTAGAGCCGTCGCGTCATCTTCTCCTGATCATCTTCCTTGCCGGCCCGCAGGACCACGCCCATTTTCGAACCGCCTTCATAGATATCCTTGTTCTTCAGGTGCTGGGTGTGGGCGAGAACATAAACTTCGCGAAAGAGTGTGTTGGCCGTGGTGACATATTCATCGCGAGTCCGGGTCAGGATGGTGCGCCAGCCGCCCCTGGCAATGTCCGAAAAGCCGATGTGATAGCCGCTGCCGTGGCGGCTGAAAAAGAATGTTATGCGAAAAGGTCTCTCCGCAGGTAAACCTGAGGTGAAGCTGTCGTCAAGGTCAGCAAGGTAGGCCGGCGAGATGCGGAAAGCCAGGGCATGTTTTTCGAGAACAAAAAAGTTGGTTTTCAAAGTGTGGCGAATAAATGAAACACAACACTGGAAGATTGTTCGCCTGAACTCGTCGAGGGCACTACGGCCGGTATTGTAGTTGGCAATGATCTTTTCCGTTTCGAGCAGGGTCTCATGATAAAGCGCCTGCTGCTCATGTTGGTCGGGGTCAAATCGTAGCCTGAACAGTTTGATCAGTTGCAGGGTGATGTCCGGATGTGAATGGAAGGCGCGCGATACGCCCTCGAGATCATAGCGGGGTTGATTATTGTGAGCGAGGTTGGTATGGCAGAAGGCGATGAAGGCGTTGGTCAGTGAGGCCTCTTCGCCGGTCATGATGCCGCTTGGTACAAACTCACGGTAGGCCTCGGTTTCAGTGCCCAGGATCTGCGTGTTGTAGAGTTCTTTCTGGAGTGTGCGGAACTGCTCCGAGCCGGGTTCAAGAAGCTTGTCGTCGCTGGTGTGCACGTAAAAAGTCGCCAGGAAGTAGGGATATGTGCCTGTGTTGATCGTCAGGCAGTAGGATCGCCTGACCTGAAGTCCCAGCCTTTTCAAAACTTCCAGGGTCTGGTGGAGGAAGTCTTTCTGCGGCGGATTGGCAACCGCGAAGAGTAGCCTTGATTCGCGTTGTTGCTCGTCGCCTTCGGTTTCTTCCGAGGCCAGGAAAACTCCGCCGTTGTGGTTGCCCTGCTGAAAGAGCCAGAGGATCTGGGCGACCCGCTTGGCAGGAGAAATGCGCACGTAGTTTTCGTTGTTGATCCAGATCATGCGTAGGGCTTCGTCGAAATTGTTAAAGCTGTATTCTGGATAGTGGTGGCGCAGCTCGGCCATGACTTCTTTGCGGATGCGCTTGGGGATTGTCACTTGCCCGGCATTTTTGACTTCCTCGGGACTTTTTCGATCGAACTCGAAACGTTGAATCTCAAGGCGGTCTTCGGTTCCTGGAACCGGGGCGAAGGAGCGGGCCAGGTGTGCATAGGAGATTTCCTTCTCCTGCAGATTCTTCATGGTCTCGTAGAGAGAACCCGGCCGTGAAAGGCAGGCGAGGATCAACTTGCGATCGGTCTCTGCGAGGATCCTGCGACGATTGTTCTTGAGCCAGCCTAGTCCGCTGGCGAGGTTGGCAATGGCCTCGACCTCTTTCTTCATGGTGATGAAAAAGTAGGGGTGCATTTGCATCCGCAGCCATTCGAGGTTGTCGGTCGTGCGTCCCAGTTCATCGATGACTGTACGACGGATTTTCTGCAGCATACGATTGTCGACGGCGAGTTCGTTCATCGTGTCCTTCCTTGTCGCTTTTAAAGTGTGATGAGTCTATGCAAAAGCCCGTTGCTCAGAGAAAGGCTCGGTGTCCCAGCTACAAGGACTGTACCAATCGCTGCTTTTGTAACGTTTCTTTGCTTTGCGGCTGGTTTTGTTCTTTTTGCTTTATTCTAGACACTGTTTTATGAATAAATAATTCCTTGTTGCATATGTAATGCGTTTTCGCATAAAATGAATTTTCTGTTTAAGGAGTCCTGCTATGTCCAGTTTTGATCTTTCGGTTGATTTACAGTCGCTCGCCCCGGCCTTTTTAGAGGCTCTTTCTGTCCCTTTTCTGGCGTGTGATAAGGATATGCGTATTGTTTTTTGCAACCCCATGGCAGAGAGGCAACTGAATGCCCGATCGGGGATGGCCTTGACTGAGCCTTTGCCTAAATTGGCCGAAGCAGTCGGCAACTTTCAACGCAGCGCAACGGACAACCCCCCTCTTACAATCCTTCGTGGCACGAGTGCGCCATACCTGGCCCTCCTCAGCAGGGTCAATTCTCCTTATGGCCCCCTGACCCTCTGTCTTCTCCCTCCTGCGCCTTCAACTCCCGGTGGGGATAAGCGCGTCCTTGATTTCGAGGCCCTGACCCTTGAACTCCAGGCTATCATCGACTCCTCGTCCGATGGCTTGTTTGTCTGTGATGGAGATGCGAACGTCATCCGTGTCAATCCGGCTTCAGAGAAAATACATAAACGGCCGGCTTCCGAGATGGTCGGCAGGAATATGCGTGAACTGATCCCTGAAGGCTTTATTGATCGTTCCGCCGCACTAGAGGCCTGTCTGCAGAAGAAAACTGTCAGCTTGTTGCAGACCATGCCAAACAACCGCAAGCTGATTTCCATAGGCACGCCGGTGTTTGACCAGGCTGGAGAGTTGATCCGGGTCGTGGTCAGTGAACGCGACATCACCGAGATCGACACCTTGCAGCGTGAGCTGGAAAACCAGGAGGCGATTAAGGATCAGTTCCGTCATCAGATGTTGGAAATGCAGCAAACGGAAATTGAGAACCGGAAAATCATTGCCCGCAGCCCGAATATGATTAAGGCTTTGCGCCAGGCGATGCGGGTGGCTACGGCGGATTCCTCGGTTCTGATCCTCGGCGAGTCGGGGGTCGGTAAAGGCGTGATCGCCGATATCATTCATCATAACTCCCGCCGTGCAGATCGACCGCTGATCAAGATCAATTGTGGGGCGATCCCCGAGTCGCTGGTTGAGGCGGAGCTCTTCGGCTATGAAAAGGGTGCCTTCACCGGTGCGAGTGCTGGTGGCAAGCCGGGACAGTTTGAACTGGCCAATGAGGGGATTCTCTTTCTCGATGAAGTCGCTGAATTGCCACTGTCCGCCCAGGTGAAGTTGCTACGGTTTCTTGAAGACGGCAGGATCACCCGGTTGGGTGGCACCGACGAACGCAAGGTTGATGTGCGCGTCCTCGCAGCGACTCATCGTGATCTGGAGGATATGGTTGAAAAGGGGACCTTCCGTCTCGATCTTTATTACCGGCTCAATGTCATCCCCATTCATGTGCCGGCGGTGCGTGAACGCAAGGATTGCCTGGTTCCCTTACTCAGACACTATATTGATCACTTCTCCCTGGTTAACCACGAATCCAAGCGTTTGTCGCGTGCCGCCGTAGATGCTTTGGCCAACTATGCTTTCCCGGGTAACGTACGGGAGTTAATGAATATCTGTGAACGACTGGTGGTCATGTCTGAGACCGAGGTGATTGATCTTGTCGATTTGCCCGTGCAGATCGCAGGGAGTGTAAAGGCACGATTACCGGAAGCGATGGATTGGCCCGAAACGGTGACTTTGCAGGAAGCGCTGGAAACGGTCGAGCGTAACCTCCTCAGCAAGGCTCGTGAACGCTATCGGAGCCAGGCGAGGATTGCAGAAGTCCTCGGCGTGAACCAGTCGACAATCGCACGCAAGCTGAAACGTTACGGGCTTCTGTGATCTCTTCAGGCAAGGCAGATTGCTTGCAGTATTATCAGTTCTCCTGAAGAGTTCTCCTTCTGACCGTTCGCTTATTTCTCCACATTTATGCACTGTTGCATGGAGTTTTGCCGTGTTGCTGCTTCAGGGCCACTGTCTGTCCGTCGAACTCTTCCAGAAAGCGTCTTTGCTCGGTGATTATTGGTTTTTCTCTGTTTCTAAATTATTTTTGTTGATTTGCTAAGCTTCTGTAATTACAGTTGTTTTATTTGTTAGTTGAGCGAAGGTGGAAATAGTTCAGCAGTCTTAATTCTGTTTGTCTCAAAATATAACGGAGTTTGGCATCCGCCTTGCTCTATAGGTTCCTGTCGATTTTTTCCAAGTGCGACTTTCAAGACGTATTCAAGATGGTATAGTTGTAGACAGTTTTTTAATGTCGTTTAATCAGTGGGCTTTCGACATCCTGTCGACTCACACACTTCACACCTCCAAGGAGAAGAGACATGAAAAAGTATCTGGCAACATTTCTGGCCGTGTTCTTTGCAACCGGCACCGTGTTCGCAGCAGACACCCTTAAGGTAGGCGTTCAGGCTCCTATTACAGGCAGTTACGCCAACGAAGGCCAGGGGATCGAGAACGGCGTACGCTTGCTTGCCGAGCAGGTCAACGCCAAAGGCGGCGTCCTGGGGCAGCAGATCGAAGTCATCGTCTGCGATGACCAGGGTACTGCGATGGCAGCAGCAATCTGTGCCAAAGACCTGGTGAACAAGGGTGTCAAAATGGTTATCGGTTCCTATACCTCGACCGCTGCCGAAGCCGCTCAGAAGACCTACTTCAAAGCTGGCGTCCTGCAGACTTCTGACGGTACCGCCGACAGCCTGACTGAGAATGGCTACTGGACTTTCCTGCGCAACTCCTTCCCGAACAGTGCTGAAGCAGAATTCGCCGCCGATTACATGGTCAACATCAAGAAGTACCAGCGGATTGTCGTCATCTCCGACTTCTCGACCTATGCTGACGGTCTGGCCAACGCGACCGAAGCAGCGATTAAAGAAATGGGTGGCAATGTGGTTTCCCGCGACAAGATCAAGGCCGACTCCCAGAACTTCACTCCGGTTTTGACCAACATCAAGTCGAAGAACCCTGATGCCATCTTCTTCGCCGGTTACTACTCCGACGGCGGCCAGCTGCGTGCCCAGCAGATCGCTCTCGGCATCAAGGCTGACTTCATCGGTGGTGACGCCAACGACAACCCGGACTTTCGTCAAACTGGCCGGTTCGGCCGCCGAAGAAGCGTTCATCATCAACGTCCCGTCTCCGGACGTGCTGCCTTACGAAGTGGCCAAGACCTTCATTGCTGACTACCAGAAGAAGTACGGTGAAATGCCTCCTTCCATCTGGGGTCTGATGAACATCGACGGTATGCGCGCCATCATTCACGCCATGGAGCAGAACAAGAGCTTCGACACCAAGCAGGCTGCTGACTACCTGCACAACATGACCGAGCCTCTGCCTGGCATCACCGGTCCGATCGCCTTCGCTAAAGACGGCAATCGCAAAGGCGGCGCCTACGTTGTCAAGAAGATCCAGGCCGATGGGACCTACTTCAACGAGTACGTTCAGTAATATCGCCTGATTGCTGCAAGGGGCGGAGAAGAGAGATCTTCCCGCCCCTTTTATTCATCCAGAAAACGAAACATTTCGGGACAAAACTGCCCCTCGGGCGCGAGCGGAGAACAGCTTTGTTCTCCTCTGGCTTCTGCAAGGCAGCTTGTTCACCAACCCCGGAGAAGTTTTATGGACACTTTTTTACAACAGTTAGCGAACGGCCTGACCATCGGCAGCATGTTTGCCCTGGTGGCGCTTGGCTACACCATGGTCTATGGCGTTATGAGGTTGATCAACTTTGCCCATGGCGACATGGTTGCGGCCTCGGCATTTGTCGGTCTGACGATCTATACCCAGGTGATGGGGCAGGCGACCTCTCTGGTCGCAGTCATCGTCATCTTCCTGCTGACTGCGGTTGTTATGGCGATTGTCGGTATTCTTCTCGAACGGATTGCCTATCGCCCGTTACGCGAAGCACCGCGCTTGTCGGCAGTGGTTTCGGCGCTCGGTGCCTCGCTGGTTATCCAGAACGGCATCATGCTGATCTGGGGCCCGCGGATGCGCATCTTCCCGGAGCTGGTGCCACAGGTCTACTGGGATTTCGGCGGTGTGGTGATCAGCTTGATCCAGGTGATCATCCTGGTCTTGTCGCTGTTCTTGATGATCACTCTCTACCTGTTCGTCGAAAAGACCCGCATGGGCGCGGCAATCCGCGCCTCCTCCATTGACCAGGATGCAGCACGCCTGATGGGCATCAACGTTAACAGCGTCATCGCTCTGATCTTTATTATCGGCTCTTCGCTCGGAGCCGTCGGCGGCCTGTTTATCGGCCTCTACTATCGTGGCATCACCTTCAACATGGGCTGGCAATATGGCCTCTACGCTTTTATCGCGGCGATCCTCGGCGGTATCGGCAACATCCCGGGCGCCATGCTCGGCGGCATGCTGCTCGGCCTGTTCAACGCCTTCATCGCCGGTTACGTCTCCAGCACCTGGGCCGACGCCTTTACCTTTATCCTGCTGATTTTAATCCTGATCGTCCGCCCGACCGGTATCCTCGGTGAGCGGGTTGCGGAGAAAGTCTGATGAAAGAGTTACAGAAATTTGCTTACCCGATCTTCTTCGTCGTCATGGCGGTTCTGCCGCACATGCTTGACGATCGTTGGCAGGCGGTAGCGATCACCTTCCTGATCTTTGCCGTGGTCGCTCTGTCGCAGGACATCATCCTTGGCAAAAGCGGCATGTTCAACATGGGCCAGGCGCTATTCTTCGGCATGGGCGCCTACACCACGGCGATCCTCAATAACGAATACGGCTGGTCGATCATCGCCACGATTCCTCTGGCGATCATCATTCCGGCTCTGTTCGGCATCCTGCTGGCCGGACCGATTGTCCACCTGCGCGGCGACTACCTGCTGGTCGTCACGATCGGCTTCAATATTGTTTTTGTCCAGGTGCTGCAGAACAATCTCGGTGGCGTGACCGGCGGGCCGAACGGCATCTTCGGCCTCGATTCCTTGAGCTTTTTAGGCTTTGACCTGATGAGCCAGATCTCGGTCTACTATTTTGCCTTCATTGTCCTGCTGTTGACCCTCTGGGTGATGCGCAACCTGGCAGGCAGTAAACCGGGGCGTGCCCTGCACTACTTGAGAGAAGACCAGCTGGCGGCCGAAAGTATCGGCATCAATACCCGCGTCTACAAGATCTTCGCCTTCGGCCTCGGTGCCGGGATTGCCGGACTGGCCGGAACCGTCTATGCCACCCAGTATTCGGCCGTCAGCCCGGAAGCCTTCGAGTTTATCCAGTCGGTACTCTTCTTCAGCATCGTACTGGTCGGTGGCTCTTCGGTGCCGGGCGTGCTGATCGGGGTGTTCGTGATGTTCGTGCTGCCGGAGATCTTCCGCGAGTTTGCCACCTGGCGCTACTTCATATTCGGCTTTGCCATGATCGCTGCGATGATTCTGCGGCCACGTGGTATCTGGCCGGCCACTTTCGGTAAAATCCCCAAGTTCTTGATCAAGGAAAATAACCATGGCGCGTAATGAACTGATATTGACCGACGTCACCAAGCGCTTCGGAGGATTGACCGCCGTCGACGCTTTAAGCTTCAAGGTCAAAGAGGGCCAGATCTACGGAATCATCGGCCCCAACGGCGCCGGTAAGACCACGGTCTTCAACTGCATTACCGGAATCTACAAATCGGAGGAGGGCTCGGTCGACTGGCGCGGTGAAGAGATCCGCGGCATGACCCCCTACCAGATTGTTGATCGCGGCATCGTCCGAACCTTCCAGACTATCCGCCTGTTCGGCCAGATGTCGGTCGCCGAAAACATCATGAGCGGCCGGCACATCAAGAGCACGCAGCGCTGGTGGCACGGCATCATCCCCACCCCCGGCAAGAAAAAAGATGAGCTGGAAAACTGGCAGAAGGTTGAAGAACAACTCGAATTCTTCAAACTGAGCGAGTTTGCTGCTACCCCGGTCGGCTCATTGCCCTACGGTATCCAACGACGGGTCGAAATTGCCCGGGCGATGGCCGTTGAGCCGACTCTGCTGATTCTCGATGAGCCAGCCGCCGGTCTTAACGATAAAGAGACTCTGGAACTTTTGGATACGATCTTTAAAATCCGTGACAAGGGCGTCACCGTGCTGCTGATTGAGCACGATATGGATATGGTCATGGAGGTTACCGACTACCTGACGGTGATCAACTTCGGTAAAAAGATCGCCGAGGGCACTCCTGAGGAAATTCAGAAGAACCCGGCCGTCATCGAGGCCTACCTGGGAAGTGAGGATGACGACGATGAGTGATGACGTTTTGTTTGCAATAAAAGACCTGGAAGTCTCCTACGGCAGCATCGCTGCCATCAAGGGGATCTCCCTCGAAGTGCACAAGGGTGAAATCGTGACCATCCTCGGTGCCAACGGTGCCGGCAAAACCACGACCATGCGCACCATCAGTCAGTTGCTCAAAGCCAAAGCCGGTTCGATCAGGTTCAAGGGCGAAGAGCTGACCAAGCTGCCCGCTCACAAGATCGTCAAGCTGGGCATCAGTCATTCACCGGAAGGGCGTCGCGTTTTTGGTGTTTTGACGGTCGAAGAGAATCTGATGCTCGGTGCCTTTTCCCAGAGCAAGATGGATCGCGAAACCCTCGCCTGGGTCTACGACCTTTTCCCTCGTCTGCAGGAGCGTCGTAAGCAGTTGGCCGGAACCCTCTCCGGTGGTGAGCAGCAGATGCTGGCAATCGGCCGGGCTTTGATGAGCAACCCAGAGATGCTGCTTCTCGATGAGCCGTCTCTGGGGATCGCACCGATCCTGGTCAAGGCGATCTTCAAGCAGATCAAGGAGATTGCCAAGAAAGGCGTAACCGTGTTGTTGGTTGAACAGAACGCTAAGGCGGCTCTGAAACTTGCTGACCGCGGCTACGTCCTCGATGTTGGCAAGATCGCACTTTCTGGTACCTCTGAGGAATTGCTGGCGTCCGAGAAAGTGCAGGAAGCCTACCTGGGGAAAAAACATTAGTACTCTTGCCGGGGCAGGGCACTGTTACGCCTCGAGAGGATTCTTGAATGAACTTAAAAGACCTTCTGGTGCATATCGATTTGAGCGCAACCTGCTTAACAAGGCTGGCTACCGCAGTCCAGTTGGCGCAACTGCAGCAGGCCAAACTGACCGGTCTCTACGCAATTCCACCCCACAGGGCCAGCGACTTCGAGCAACCCTATAAGTTGGCGGAACAGGCCAAGCTGCAGTTCCAGCAAACGGTTGAAGAAGCGGGGTTGGAATCAGAGTGGCTCTGTGTCGACAGCTCCAGAAGCAATCTTGATCTGGTGCAGTCGATCAATCTTTACGCCCACTATCGCGATATGCTGATTGTCAGCCAGACAGTCTCAGAGACAGAGACACAGCTGATCCCGAGGGATCTCCCGGAAAAAGCGGTGCTGGGAGCGGGCCGTCCCGTGCTGATCGTTCCCTACGCCTGTGACACTCTAACGATCGGTAAACGGGTGCTGCTGGTCTGGCGTGGTGGCCCCGAATCTTCACGGGCCATGCATGATTCCATGCCGCTGCTGCGCGCGGCTGAATCTGTCCACGTCATATCCATTCAGGGCTTCGGCGGTGATGAGGTCTACGAATCTCACAATGCTGATATCTGCAGTCATTTGCGTCGCTATGAAATTAATGCAATCAGCGAAAAGCATGTCACAGCAGGGCTGAGTATCGGTGACATGTTGCTCAACCGCTGTGCCGATGAGGGGATCGACCTGATGGTCTTTGGCGCTTTTTCACAGTTCCGGCGCGGCAACCAGGTGCTTGGCGATGTTGGTCGTTATCTGCTGCAGTCGATGACCGTTCCGGTGTTGATGTCGCACTAAAGACGCATCGGCTCAAGGAGAGGTCATGGACAGGAGCATCCAGGAACTGACCTGGGAACATGATGCGATCATCGATTCCTCCTCGGATGGCCTCTTTGTCTGCGATGGCGAAGGCCTTATCCTGCGTGTTAATCCCGCCTCACAACGTATCAACAACGCTACGGCCGAGCAGTTGGTTGGCCGTGCCTATCGAGACGCTGCCAAAGAAGGTCTGGTTATTCTTCCCTCTGCGGCCCTTGAAGCCATCAAAGCCCGAGGTGTGGTCAGCCTGTTGCAGGAAAACCGTTTTGGCAGGAAGCTCATCTCTACAGCAACCCCGGTCTTCGATGACTCCGGTGAGCTGATCCGGGTCGTGGTCAGCGAACGCGACATCACCGAAACTGATCGTCTGCAGCGCCAGTTGGAAGAGCAGCAGGCGATTGGTGAACATTTCCGTCATCAAGTTCAGGAGCTGCAGCAGGAATTTCTGACCAGCCAGCCGGTGGTTGCCAAAAGCCCCTGCATGGTTAAAGCGCTCAAACAGGCGCTGAAAGTCAGTGAGGTCGATTCCACCGTGCTGATTCTCGGTGAGTCAGGCGTTGGCAAGGGTTTGATCGCTGACCTGATCCATAGGAACTCCCTTCGTCGTGACAAACCCATCATTAAAATCAATTGCGGCGCTATCCCGGAGACCCTGATCGAGGCCGAACTGTTTGGCTATGAAAAGGGCGCTTTTACGGGTGCCTCTGCCAATAAGCCGGGTCATCTTGAACTTGCCGATGGCGGCACATTGTTTCTCGATGAAATTGCCGAACTCCCGCAGGTCTCCCAGGTCAAGCTGCTGCGTTTTATGGAAGATGGTGTCGTCACCCGCCTGGGGAGCACCAAAAGCCGCAAAGTCGATGTCCGTCTTCTCGCCGCGACCAATCGTGATCTGGATCAGTTGGTTGCTTCCGGTCAATTTCGCACTGATCTCTTCTATCGCTTGAGTGTGATCCCTTTGCTTGTCCCTGCCTTACGAGAACGCCGGGAATGTCTGATCGCATTGATTCGCACTTATATTGATCATTTTGCCGAACGGTCAAATGTGAAAAGAAAACTGAGTGCTGCGGCTCTTGATGCTCTGGTCCATTACCCTTATCCCGGTAATGTGCGAGAATTGATGAATATCTGCGAGCGCCTGGTGGTGATGTCGGATACCGAACTGCTCGATATTGGTGATTTGCCTCAGGATGTGGTTAGCGGATCCAGTGGTGAGGTTTGTCTTGTGGAAAGCAAATGGCCTGATGGCATGAAGATGACGCAAATTCTGGAAAGCGTTGAAAAGCGCGTTCTTGCCGAGGCCGGCAAGCGATATCGAAAGCAGCAGGATATTGCCGAAGCTCTCGGGATGAGTCAGCCGACGGTTGCCAGAAAGCTGCAGAAGTACGGGCTCGGTGTTCACAGCGAAATATGAAAATCTAGCAAGTCCTTCGCTTGCATGTCGTAGCCGAATGGCCGTCGATTCAGTATGAACCTTTACAATAAACATGTCCTGCCGAAGCTCGTGCACTGTGCATGCAGCACGGCGACAATTATGAGCCAACGGGTGAAAGTCGTTCCCCTTGCACAGGGCAGGGTTCTGGAGGTTGGCCTGGGGTCAGGTTTGAATTTACCTTACTATGATGCAGATAAGGTCAGCAAGGTCTGGGGGCTTGATCCTTCCGCGGAGATGATAGGTATGGCAAAAGAGCCTGCCGGTTCTGTCCCCTTCGATGTCGAATTCATACGTTCCGGCGTCGAGGAATTGTCGCTTGAGAGCAACAGCGTTGATACCGTACTGGTTACTTACACCCTGTGTACAATCGCCGATGTCGACCGGGCCATCGAGCAGATGGCGCGCGTCCTCAAGCCCGGCGGCGAGTTGATATTCTGTGAACATGGCATCGCTCCAGACGCCAGCGTCCGACGGATACAAAATTTTATCAATCCGCTCTGGAAACGCATTGGTGGGGGCTGTCACCTTAATCGTGATATCCCGGAACTGCTTGAACGGGGTGGCTTTAAGCTCAAGGAAGTGACAAAAGGGTACCTTCCCGGATGGCGGCCAACGTCCTTTAACTTCCGGGGCAAGGCGTCACTCTTGTAACGCTCCGTTTCTTGCCTCTTACTGTGAGCTTTTCCTGTAAAGACTCGGCTGCCATGCCGTAAAGAGTCAATGGCCGATTCGATATCTAAAGGGCCACCAGACAATTGCAAATTATACGTATGTGAATAATTTATTCATTCGTGAATATATGCTCGTGGTTTTAAACTCTTTCACTTCTCCTGATCCTTTCTTTAACATCCAGTAATTACAGCCATTTTTATAAGACTGTCGATCTCTACTGCTTGGTACTCTTCTTGCTCAATATAATTGCACGGAGTACTTCACAGTCTGCTCCAGCAGGTGATCTTGTTGGACTCCATTGTGTTGCCATAATCATGCGGAGTACAATGGTGACATTGTGAGTTATGCAAGTGAATCCTCTGAGGTTCAGGCGTGTGAAAGGAAGCGAACATGAGCAGAGCCAGAGATTTAAAGGTGGCCCCGCAACGGCAGGCCGAAGCCGAGGGAAATTTTTATTTGCCAAGCAAGAACGCTATTGGCCCGGGAATGAATCAGCGAATTCAGCGTCTGCGCAAGTTGAGCGTCGAGACAGAGCCGAGTCTGTCTATTGAGCGCGCTCTGCATGAGACCGCTTTTTACAAGGAGAATTATGGCAAGCACTCGACCCCGATGCTGCGAGCTCTGAATTTCCTCGATCACTGTCAGAAGAAAACCCTCTATATCGGTGACGGATGAACTGATAGTCGCCGAACGTGGTCCCAAGCCCAAGGCGGTGCCGACTTTTCCCGAGCTCACCTGTCATAGCGTTGAGGATTTTCAGGTTCTTAATAGCCGCGATCAGCAACGCTACACCATCAGTGACGAAGATATTGCGACCTACGCCCGCGAGGTGATTCCTTACTGGCAGGGCAAGACGATCCGCGAGCGCATTTTCAGTCACGTTCCCGATGAATGGCGGGCTGCTTACGAGGCCGGTCTGTTTACCGAGTTCATGGAGCAGCGTGCCCCCGGGCATACCGCCTTGGACGGACAGATCTATCGCAAGGGGATGCTGGATTTTAAGCGGCAGATTGCAGCGGAAATCGAGGCTCTTGATTATCTCAATGATCCTGAAGCGACCGATAAAGCTGAACAGCTCAAGGCGA
Source organism: uncultured delta proteobacterium (assembly GCA_963769955.1). Taxonomy (GTDB): domain Bacteria; phylum Desulfobacterota; class Desulfuromonadia; order Desulfuromonadales; family BM103; genus M0040. The sequence goes on along the minus strand of CAVYNW010000008.1, from coordinate 87,478 downwards.
TGGACGTTTCCTGTGATGCCGTAATCGTTTTTGCCGAGCGTCATGCCGATCTGGCTGAAGAAATGGCTGCAAGCGAAAGTGACCCGCAGCGGGTCGCGGAATTGCAAAAGATTGCTGAGGTCTGTCGGTGGGTCCCGGCCAATGCGCCTCGAACCTTTCACGAAGCAATCCAGATGTACTGGTTTGTTCACCTTGGCACCATTACCGAGCTGAATGGTTGGGACGCCATGAACCCGGGCCACTTTGATCAGCACCTGGCGCCTTTCTATGCGTCTGAACTTGCTGCCGGCAGCTTAACCCGTGAGCAGGCCAAGGAGCTGCTCTGCTGTTTCTGGATCAAGGTCAACAACCATCCTGCTCCACCCAAGGTCGGGATCACGGCTCGTGAGAGCGGCACCTATAACGACTTCACCAATATCAATATTGGCGGTATCGCCAGCGATGGTAAGGATGGCGTCAGTGACGTCTCCTATATGATGCTCGAAGTCATCGAAGAGTTGCATATCCTGCAGCCCGGCAATTCGGTGCATATCAGCAGCAAGACACCGGACAGCTTCCTGGAGGCGGCCTGCAAAGTCATTCGCCAGGGGCATGGTTATCCGTCAATCTTTAACCCTGACGTTTATGTCGTGGAACTGTTGCGCCAGGGCAAGTCGCTCAAGGACGCCCGCGAAGGAGGCTGCAGCGGCTGCATCGAAGTCGGCGCCTTCGGCAAGGAAGCCTATGTTCTGACCGGCTATCTGAATGTACCGAAAATTCTCGAGGTGACGCTGAATAACGGCATCGATCCGGTGACCGGGAAGCGGGTAGGAATCGAGACGGGTGATCCTCGTGATTTTGCCTGTTATGAAGAGCTTTACGATGCCTTTAACCGGCAGCTGAATTTCATTGTCGATACCAAGGTGCGGGTCAGCAACTATATTGATCGCATGTTTGCCAAGTACGCGCCGGCTCCTTTTCTTTCTGTGGTCATCGAGGATTGCATCGGCAAGGGCAAGGATTATTATGATGCCGGTCCGCGTTATAACACCAACTATATTCAATGTACGGGGCTCGGTACGACCACCGACAGTCTTTCAGTGCTTAAGAAGCATGTGTTTGAAGCGAAGACCTTCAGCATGGAGCGCCTCCTCAATGCCGTTGCCAATAATTATGAGGGTGAAGAGTTTGTGCGCCAGACGGTTCTCAACAAGACTCCGTTCTTCGGTAATGATGACGATTATGCTGATGATATTGCCCTGCAGGTTTACGCTGATCTGTTTGCCGCGATCGACGGTAAACCGAACGTCAAGGGAGAAACTTTCCATCTCAATATGCTCTCGACCACCTGCCACATCTATTTCGGTAAGGTGATGGGGGCGACGCCGAACGGGCGCCTGGCCGGCAAGTCGATCTCCGACGGCACTTCACCGTCTCATGGCGCAGACACCCATGGCCCCTCAGCCGTGGTGCGATCCTTGACCAAGCTCGATCATACCTTGTCGGGAGGAACTTTACTGAACCAGCGGTTCCTGCCGAGCCTGCTCAAGCGGGACGAGGATGTTGTCGCGCTTGGGGCAGCTGGTACGCAGTTATTTCAAGCTGGGTGGACATCATATTCAGTTCAATATTGTTGATACGGCGACCCTGAAAGCCGCCCAGGAGACTCCTGAAGACTACAAGGATCTGCTGGTACGTATGGCCGGTTACAGTGATTACTTTAACGATATGAACGCTGATCTGCAGCAGGAAGTCGTTGAACGCACCGAAAACGAGTCGTTCTGATATGACTCAGCCGCTGATTTTTGACATAAAGCGTTATTCTATTAATGATGGCCCGGGCATCCGGGCCACCATCTTCTTTAAGGGCTGTCCTCTGAACTGTCGGTGGTGCCATAACCCGGAAAGCATCTCACCGAAAATCCAGAAGCTCTTTACGGCGGCTAAGTGCATCGGTTGTGGGGAGTGTTGTCGGGTTTGTCCTGTCGGCGCATGCCGCTTGACTGCTCAGGGTGTGATTACCGATGCTGGACTCTGTACTTTCTGTGGCAAATGTGCCGAAGTCTGCCCAACGCTGGCTACGGAAATGTCGGGGCGCTACTATTCGGTCGCAGAACTTCTTGCAATTGTTGAAAAAGAACGGCCTTTCTTCGATCAATCGGGGGGCGGTGTAACTTTCTCCGGCGGCGAACCGCTGCTCTCTCCCGATTTCCTGATTGATATTCTCGAGGCGTGCGGCAGACAGGACATCCACAGGGCCGTAGATACCTCGGGTTTTGTCAGAAAAGAGACCTTGCTTAAAGTAGCACAGCACACGGATCTGTTTCTTTATGACCTGAAGATGGTCGACGCAGAAAAGCATAAACGCTACACGGGGGTCGATAATCGATTGATTCTCGATAACCTGACGGCGTTGGCCGAGTATGGCTCTGAGGTCCAGGTACGAATTCCTCTGATCGGTGGCGTTAATGATGATGACGGCAGCGTTGCTGCCATGGCCGCTCATGTTGCCGGGTTGCCCGGCGAGAAAAGGGCGGTCAGTCTTCTGCCTTTTCATAATGTCGCAAAAGGCAAGGATGAGAAGCTTGGCCAGGAACGCGATCTTGCTGCGCTGTATGAGCCTGGCGCGGATGCTTTGCAAAGAGTCATTGATGTCTTTGCTGGATATGGTTTGACTGCCACCATAGGAGGCTGAGGAATAATAGTAATTATGCGTAAATGCATTCAAAATGCTGATAGATTTGATATCTATTTACGCATAAATGTCATAATAACATAATAATATACGTATGTTTATTAAACAATAAACAATCTCTTTATTATGCATAATCGCATTAATAAGTTGCTTTGTTGATTCTTTATTTGTCCCTGTTGGTCCATCCTTAAAAGATAAAATAATAATTTCGTCTCTTTGTCAGCAACCTCTTGCTTGTGATGTGATCTTTAAAAACACTGTGTTTTTAGTGTGTTAGCTTTTTTGTCGGCTTCGATTGATGGTTTTCCTGTGTGAAAACAGCTCGATTTCTCGATCGCAAAGAGCGGTTTGGCATCTTGCTTGCTCTTATCAATATGTCAGAATGATTTTGTATAGGTTGCGACCGAAGTACCAGCAATCCGTTAACATAAGAGCTCTCTAGAGAAAGGTGCCCATCATGAATCTGTTGAACAATGCCATCCTTAAAGTCCCGACCCCTGTCAATGAGCCTGTCTACAGCTATGCTCCCGGAACCCCGGAGCGTGATCAGCTCAAAGCGGCGGTTGAAGAAATCAGCAACAAGAAAGTTGAGATTCCCCTGATCATCGGCGGCAAAGAAGTTCGCACCGGCAAGATGGGCCAGATTGTCATGCCTCATGATCACAAGCATGTTCTCGGTGAGTATCACCTGGCCGGCGAAAAAGAGATTCAGATGGCCATTGATGCCGCCATGGCGGCCAAGGAAGATTGGGCCAACCTGCGTTGGGAAGAGCGCGCCGCGATCTTCCTCAAGGCGGCCGAACTGCTTTCCGGCAAGTATCGCTACATCATGAATGCCGTCAGCATGCTTTCAACCAGCAAGAGCGCTTTCCAGGCCGAGATCGACGCCGCCTGCGAGCTGATCGACTTCCTGCGCTTCAACGTCTATTACGCACAGCAGGTCTACACGGATCAGCCGCATGTATTCTTCCAAAGGCCTCTGGAACTTCGTTCAGCAGCGTCCTCTCGAAGGTTTCGTCTTTGCGGTCGACCCCGTTCAACTTCACCGCGATCGCCGGCAACCTGGCAACGGCACCCGCCATCATGGGCAACACGGTCCTGCTCAAGCCGGCTTCGTCCTGTGTCTACACCCCTTACATCTTCATGCAGATTCTTAAAGAGGCGGGGATGCCTGACGGCGTCATCAACTTCGTGCCGGGTCCCGGTTCGATGGTCGGCAAGGCCTGTCTTGACCACAAGGATCTCGGCGGCATTCACTTTCACCGGTTCGACCGGCGTCTTCCACCAGATGTGGCAGACCGTTGGCAACAATATCGCCAGGTACAAGTCCTATCCGCGCATTGTTGGCGAAACCGGCGGCAAGGATTTCATCGTCGCCCATGAGAGCGCCAATGTCGAGCAGCTGACGACCGCGATCATCCGCGGCGCCTTTGAATTCCAGGGTCAGAAATGTTCTGCGGCTTCCCGTGCCTATATTCCGAAATCACTCTGGGGCCCGGTTCGCGAGAAGCTCGAAACCGATATGGGCTCGATTAAAATGGGCACGACCAGTGATTTCAGAAACTTCTTTAATGCGGTCATCGACAAGTCGGCCTTTGCCACCATTACCGAGTTTATCGATTACGCCAAAGCAGGCTGCCGATGCCGAAGTCATCATCGGTGGCGGCTATGACGACAGCAAGGGCTACTTCATCGAGCCGACCGTGATCCTGACCAGCAACCCGCATTTCCGCACCATGGAAGAAGAGATCTTCGGCCCGGTAATGACGATCTATGTCTATGAAGATGACAAGTACGAAGAAACTCTCGAGCTCTGCGACCAGACCTCGATCTACGCACTGACCGGCGCCGTGTTCGCCACCGATCGCGCCGCCGTCAGCCTGGCGCTGACCAAGCTGGAAAATGCCGCGGGCAACTTCTACATCAATGACAAGCCGACCGGCGCCGTGGTCGGCCAGCAGCCCTTCGGTGGCGCCCGCGCTTCAGGCACCAACGACAAGGCCGGCTCTTACCTGAACCTGGTCCGCTGGGTGTCGCCGCGCACCATCAAGGAAACCTTTGATGCGCCGACTCATTTTGCCTATCCCTTCATGGATGCTGAATAATATCAATCGGGGGCAGTCAATCTGCCCCCTTTAAAATCATTGGGTTGGAGGACGTCATGTCCATATTTAATTTCCTTGTTTCAAAGACCATCATGCATGTGCCGGGACCGATCGTTGGTTTTTTTGCCAAGGGTTACATTGCCGGAGAAGACCTCGGCGCAGCGGTCAGGACTACGAAAGAGCTGAACAGTAACGGGATGATGGCAACCATCGATATCCTCGGCGAGTTCATCAAAACCAAAGAAGAAGCCAATTTTTTCAAGCAGCAGTGTCTGGAAATCCTGGAAGGGATCGACAAGGAAAAAATCGATGCTAACCTGTCTCTCAAGCCGACTCAATTGGGCCTGGCGCTTGACAAAGAATTTGCTTTCGAAAATATCCGCGAGATCGTTGCCCTGGCTGCGAAACTGAACAATTTCGTTCGCATTGATATGGAAGACCATCCCTGCACTGATGACACTCTTGAATTCTTCCGCAGCTTGCGTGAAGAATTCAAAGGGCATGTTGGAGTGGTCGTTCAGTCTTACCTGCGCCGTACTCTTGATGATATCGAGGCGTTAAGTGACGGGCCTCTCAACTTCAGGCTCTGCAAAGGGATTTACAATGAACCGCGTGAGATTGCTTACAAGGACATGACGATTATCAATCGCAGCTTCGTCGAATGTCTCGATAAAATGTTTGAGAAGGGCGCCTACGTCGGTATCGCAACCCACGATGAAAAGCTGGTCTTCGAAGCTGAGCAACTGATCAAGAAGTATGGTTTGAAAAGAGAAGAATATGAATTCCAGATGCTGCTCGGGGTTGATCCGGAATTGCGCAGCCTGATTGTCAAGGCCGGCCATCGCTTACGGGTTTACGTCCCCTTCGGAAAATCATGGCTGCCTTACTCCAAGCGCCGTCTCAAGGAGAATCCAAGCATTGCCCAGCACGCCCTGAGGCAGATGCTCGGCATGAAGTCAAAATCCGTTTGAACGGCGAGAAAATAAACCCTTTCGAAGGAGGATGTCACTTGTTGACATCCTCCTTTTCGTATAAGCTTCTTCGCAGGGACTGTCCCCGAACGGGGACTGTCCCTTTAACGTTACATAAGACAGAAAAGCCGGAGACAGCCCCGTGCAGAAACCGGCACAGTTCCCCTGGTGTAAGCTATGACCCAACAGGCAACCCTTAAAACCATATATCGTCTCTGGTGGCCCCTGGCCATGACCTGGTTGATGATGGCGCTCGAAGGCCCTTTCCTGGCGGCGATTATTGCCCGCATGGGGGAGAGTGCCACGAACCTGGCGGCATACGGTGTGGCCTATGCTTTCGGCCTGATCACCGAAGCTCCTGTGATCATGCTCTTGAGCGCCTCGACACGCTTGGCCAGGAATCGTAGTGATTACCTGCGATTACGGTCTTTCTCAGTGCTGCTGTGCGGCCTGGTCACGCTGTTCCTGCTGTTCCTGCTTGTTCCCGTGGTTTTTCAACCCTTAACAACGGTCTTGCTTGGCTTGTCTGCCGATGTCTCTGCTCACGTCAACCAGGCTTTGTGGCTGCTCCTGCCATGGCCGGCCGCGATCGGTATGCGTCGTTTCTACCAGGGTGTGCTGATTGCCCATCATCAACCGGGGCGGGTTGCCGTTGGCACCGCGGTCAGACTTCTGAGCATGTCTTCGACGGCTTATCTGCTCTGGTCGCTGGGGAGCTTGGACGGCGCCAGCCTGGGTGCCTGCGCTTTAAGTGCCGGTGTGGTCGCCGAGGCGCTGGCGACACGATGGCTGGCCCGGCATGTTATCGTCAGCTCTCTGGAGGTCAACAGAGGATGCCGCGGTGATGGCCTCCTACGCCGCCTTGAGTCGCTTCTATCTGCCTCTGGCCATGACGCCCCTGATTGGTTTAAGTGTCCATCCGGTGGTGACTTTCTTTCTCGGTCACAGTAACAAGCCGATTGAATCGCTGGCAATCATGCCGGTACTCTACGCCTTGACCTTTCTGTTCCGTGCCCTCGGGCTCTCTTATCCCGAGGTGGCTATCGCCACTTTGAAAGACGGCAGTCAGAACCGTCCGGTGGTCAAATCGTTTGCGCTCTATCTGGGTATCGCTCTTGGCGGCGGTTTGTCTTTGATAGCGTTTACGCCTCTGAATGTGGTCTGGTTTGCAACCCTTTCGGGTTTGTCCAAAGAGCTGGTACAGCTGGCGATTCCGCCATTACAGATCATGGCGCTCTTTCCGGCCTTGACCGTTGCCATAGGTTATCAGAGAGCCCTTTTGATCGATGCCGGAATAACGCTTCCTGTGACGCTGGCAACGGCGATCGAAGCGGTGGGAATATTTTCAATTATGGCGTTGCTTGTACTATACTCGGCGCTTCCTGGAGTGACTTCGGCAGCGCTTGCCTATCTGCTTGGTCGCCTTCTGGCCCTGCTTTATCTGTGCTGGCCTTGTGCCGGGGTCCAGCGGTCCAGCGTTTGTGTCGTTCGATAAGTCTCTCAACCGGAGTTTTTGATGCAGCAAGATAATGCACGTTCGGGAGTCTGGTTTGTTCTGATGGCGGCCATGTTATGGGGGACAACCGGCACGAGCCAGGCCTTCGCACCTGTCGGCTTTGATCCGATGGTGATCGGAACCTTGCGACTGGCTCTCGGTGGTGTCTCCATGCTGTTGCTCGTATTGATGACAACTGGCCTGTCAGAGCTTAAAGGCTGGCCTCTCAAAGCGACTCTTTCGGCGGCTCTGTTTACTGCTCTTTACCAGGCTTTCTTTTTTGCCGGAGTTGCTAAAACCGGGGTAGCGGTGGGAACTATTGTCGGTATCGGCAGCGCACCGGTTGCCGGTGGTCTGCTCGGTTATCTGTTCAGGGGGGAGCGGCCCGGACGGAGCTGGTTTGTGGCAACGACTCTGGCGATCATCGGCTGCTTAATCCTGACTCTCAGCAGTGGCGGCGATGTTGTGATTGATCTGTTCGGTATCACGCTGGCTATTGGCGCTGGTGCTGCTTACGCAGCCTATACTCTGGTGATTAAAGGTCTGTTGGAAAAGCATGATGCAAACGCTGTAATTGCCGTGGTTTTTTGTCTTGGCGCCCTGATGCTGGCGCCCCTGCTGATTGGCCGTGAAGTGGCTTGGTTGGCTGCGCCACGGAGTATTGCCGTGGTGCTCCATCTTGGCCTGGTGACGGCGGCTCTGGCCTACTGGTTGTTTGCTCGAGGCTTGCAGCGTGTTCCGGTTGCCACCGCGGTCACTTTGACGCTGGCAGAGCCATTGACTGCCGGACTCCTTGGGCTGTTGGTCTTGGGTGAACAGCTGAACCCGATTGCTTTTCTGGGTATCGCTCTGATCTTCTCCGGATTGGCAGTCCTTGCTCTGGGCGGACGTGCAACGCCGGAGACTCCGGCGGAATTTGGAGGTTGACCGCGTGGTCAATCAACGCAAGGCTTATCTATATGCCATTGGTGCAGTGCTGATCTGGTCGACGGTCGCTTCTGCTTTTAAAATTTCACTGCGAAGTTTGTCGCCCGCTCATCTGCTGCTTTACGCCAACCTGGTGTCTGTTCTGCTGCTTGGTATTATCCTCTTGTGTCGTCGCGAATTTGCTCTGGCCTTACCGAAAAATCGTCAGGAACTGTTGCGCTCAGCGGGCCTGGGAATTCTGAATCCCTTTCTTTACTACCTGATCCTGTTCAAGGCTTTTGATCTGCTGCCGGCCCAGGAGGCCCAGCCGCTTAACTATACCTGGGCGATTACCCTCTCGATTCTTGCTATCCCCTTACTCAAACAGAAGCTTTCGCTGCGTGAGGTCCTTGCCATTCTCGTCAGCTACAGTGGGGTGTTGGTGATCTCAACCAGGGGCGATTTGCTCGGCATGAATTTTTCAGATCCGCTTGGCGTTGCGCTGGCTCTGGGAAGTACTTTCGCCTGGGCGCTCTACTGGATTTGCAATGTCAGGGACAGCAGGCCTCCCCTGGCCGGGCTGTTTATGAATTTCCTCTGTGCTCTGCCCCTGATCCTGATCTATTGCCTGTTTTTTACCGAAATGCAGAGACCGGATCTGAACGGTTTGCTTGGAGCCGCCTATATCGGTTGCTTTGAGATGGGCATCTCTTTTTTCCTCTGGTTACAGGCGCTGAAATACACTGCCAGCACTGCGCGGATCAGCAGCCTGATTTTTATCTCCCCCTTTATCTCTCTTATCCTGATTCATTTCCTGGTTGGTGAAGAGATATTGGCTTCTACCTTTTACGGCTTGGTTTTGATTGTGGTGGGACTGGTTTTGCAGCAGTTTGTGAGGAATGTGGAGACGAGTTGAATCGTGTGTCGAAGTTATATTCTTGAATGTCGGGGGGATAGTAAGTCATGCAGAATGGAAAAGAGGGCCCGCCGCTTATTGGCCGACCCTCTCTGCTCTGAAAATGTTCACGTCTGAATTTATACGAAGTTGAATGGTTTACAGAATCATTTGCTCGTCAAGGGGTGGGAGGAGCCTCTGGCTCGGTTGCTGTTGAGGTTTTTTTGTGAGTTAAAACCTTAAACAACCCGAGCAGACCCACGACAGTAAAGAAAATTCCCCGCCACTTGTCCGGTTCCTTGCCCTCGCTCAAAAAAATCACGTCATCAGCAATATTCAGATCGGTCTCTTTTGCCAGCTTGATCAGCTTCTGCTGGTTACCGCGGGCGATCAGACCAGAGACCAGCATGCCGGTAATATCTCTTTGTCCTTTGAATTCCGCACCATGTTTGCTTCGGAACTCCCTTTTCTCGGGGAGGGTATCGGTAAAAAAGTGGTAATCCTGAAAGAGCTTCAACTGGTGTGGCTCCCGGGTCTCCACCATGACATGGATCTGCTCCTGGTCGGGGTGCGCAACGAGCGGAACCAGCAGCGCCTCCATCTCTAGAGAGCCGGAGGTTGAGATTGCCCGGTCAAGATCCTGGTAGCCTGCTTTGACTTCCAGCCACTCTCGAGGCGCGCCGGACTGCTCCAGAGATTCTATGCTGACCGGTTGCGGGGTTTGATTGTTTAACCAGAGACGCAGGTCACTCACGCCCAGAAAGAGGAGTACCAGGCAGACGGCCATCAGGGTGTAGCGAAAACGACGCATGAATATTATCCGTTAAGAGGCAGTAAGAGGTTTGGAATAGAAAAGAGAGGGGCTGCCGGGGCCGCCCCTCTCTCTATTTAACAGGTTGACGCTTTTTCTGCAAGGATCAGGCTTCTGCGCCTTCCTCGACCATGGCACCTTTCTTCTGGGTGACCAGGGAGACGATCACCAGGGCCAGGAAGCTGGCCGGGATCGAAATTGCCGCGGGGCTGTTGAAGGCGACCGGTGCATCCTGGGGCAGCAGGCCGTAACGAACCCACATGTCGGGCGAGACCAGGATCAGGCCGAGAGAAGAAGTCAGGCCGACAAAGATCGAGGCAGCAACGCCCTGGGCGGTTGCTTTCTTCCAGAACAGGATCATCAGGATCGCCGGCAGATTCGCCGAAGCGGCAACGGCGAAGGCCCAACCGACCAGGAAGGAGACGTTCATGCCTTCGAAGATGATGCCAAGGTAGATGGCAATGCCGCCGATGACCATGGCAGAAATTTTGCCCGCCCTGACTTTGCCCGCATCAGTCATGTTCATGCCCAAGAAGTTGTCCATCAGGTCATGGGCAACGGCTCCGGCTGAGGCGACGATCAGGCCCGAAACGGTACCAAGTACGGTCGCGAAGGCCAGTGACGAGATAACCGAGAAGAGGACGACGCCGAAGGAGAGGGCCAGTAGCGGTGCCGACATGTTGTTGTCGGTAATGTTGATGACGCCGTTGGTCATGGCACCCAGACCCAGGTAGAGGGTCAGCACGTAGAAGAAGCCGATCGCTGCAATTGCGACGATGGTCGACTTACGGGCTGCTGCCTGGCTCGGTACAGTGTAGTAGCGAATCAGGATGTGAGGCAGGGCCGCGGTGCCGCAGAAGAGAGCAATCATCAGCGAAATGAAGTTGAACTTGTCGAGGCCACTGGCGTTGTCAACCTTGAACTTCAGGCCGGGACGCAGGATGCGGCTGCCCGGAGTCGGCTTCTGGTAGTAGATGGTCGTGGTTGTGTCGCCAACCTGGACGTATTTCTTGCCCCAGAGGACGACGGTGCTGTCTTTGAAGCGGTTCAGGTACTCGAGTGGACCAACGGCTCCTGTCTGCGCAATCTCTTTGCCGTCGACAGTGATTTCCTTGATGTGGCCAACGGCGAAGAACTTGCCGTCTTCTTTGGGTGCACCGTTGTACAACTTGGTACCGTCGGCCATCTTGGTAACGTAGAGAGCTTCAACCAGTTCGTAGCCAGCGGCAGCTTCTTTGAGATGCCAAACAGTCTCTTCGCCATTCTGGGAGAGCTTGACGAAGCCTGCCTTGCCGAATTCGGAATCGAGTCCGGCAACCACATCGTAACCAGCAACCTGCAGGCTGCCATTGGTGACTGCGGCTGAGAGAGTCTGGAACTTGTGGTACTCCTTGGTGTCTCCCTGGTTAGGATCCGTGCCGAGACCACGGGTCAGAACGCTGATGACAACGATGGTGGAGCAGATCAGCAAGAGAGAACCTTTGAAGAACTGCACGTAGGTGGTCGAAGCCATGCCGGCGGTTGCAACGATGATGGTCACAACCACACCAACGATGCAGACACCAACCCAGTGCGGCATGCCGAGCAGAGGTTGAACCAGGACGCCGGCGCCGACCATCTGGGGAATCAGGTAGAAGACCGAGACGGCCAGAGTCGAGATAGCGGCCATCAGCTGAATCGCTTTGGAGTTGAACTTGGAGTCGAGGGCATCGGTGAAGGTGTACTTGCCGAGGCGTTTCATCGGCTCCGCGACCAGGAACAGGGCGACCATCCAGCCGGCCAGGTAGCCGATGGAGTACATCCAGCCGTCATAACCGGCGGTTGCGATCATGCCGCAAATACCGAGGAAGGACGCGGCCGAGAGATAGTCGCCGGCAAAGGCGATACCATTGGTGAACCAGTGAATGTTGCCGCCGGCTGCATAGTAGCCGTCAGCAGAAGAGGTACGACGGGCCAGGTAGAAAGAAAGCCCGAGGACGAAAAGAACAAAGAAGCAGAACAGGCCGATGGCCAAGGGTGATTGTGTGTATATCATGGTCTTAAGTTCTCCCCTATCAATTCAAGCGCGCTTCAGCGGCAGTACAGAAATGGTTGTAGATGACAGCAAGCACCAAAGCGAAAACGATCAGGAAGAAGCCGTAGAGAACGGCGAGGGTCTGACCGAAGTAGACTTTTTCCATCAGGCCCGGGTTAACTGCGTTGATGACAACAAAGCCGAAGTAGGTGAGGGTGTAGACGATGAACATCGAGATGCCGATCTTGCTCTTGTACGCGGCAGCGTTGTCCTTGCCGAGCTTTACTGCTGGTCCGTGTCCCATAAGATGTGACTCCTTTTCTCTCAGTGTTTTTTTTCTTCCGAAACGATATGTGACAAATGTTAAACAATAAATTGCGGAGACACCTGGATTGGGTGAGACCGCATAAAAAATAACGTCATCATCTCTGGCTGTGCACGCGCCTGAAGTTGCTGAGATGACGGGCAATATGAGCGTTTTTTAAGGTACTTATTCGTGATAAACAACCACATCATGGGGTGGTAAATTTTGCGACATGATACGTCGTTCTAAAAAGAAGTCAACAGAAAATTTTCAGTAAATCAGCTAATTAAAGGGTATATATGGATAAAGTATACGGAATACCAAGGGATTTAACTTCTGGAAAAAAATAACTGATCATGGGGATAAAAAGATGTTTTATCTTATCAGATAAAAGATTATCTATATGGTTTCAGGCGTCTCAAGGGAATGCTTTACCTGCATCGGTGAGACAGGCTATAACCTGACGGGGAAAGGAATAAAGTGCTCAGATCGAGAGGTGAAAGGGGTTTTTATGATTGAATATAAAGTTGTCGAGCTTGCAGTGGTGACTGATGAATCGATCGAAGAAGTGCTCAATGCACGAACGGCAGAGGGGTGGCATTTTGACGGCATGCAGTTCGTCATGCGCGAAGCCAGCAAAAGGCCGTCGATGGCTTTTGTACTCTTTACCCGTGACCTGCCCGGTTAGACCTGTTCAGTCGTCCCAGTTTTCGACATCCCGGTAAGAGATGGTATGTTTGGGGTCCGATGAGGGTGAAGCTCCACAGCGTTGGCAGATTGCTTCCACGGGCTCGTCTTCTGAGCTTTCCACCGTGCTGAGTTCCAATGGTTTGCCTCTGCAACTGCAGTACCACTTCCGGTAGTTGGTCATCGCGATCTCCCTGATAGCTCCTGTCAATAATGAATTTCAGTATGGCAGGGAATCAGTGATATGCAATTGCGGCTACTCAAGCAATGTTTTTCTGGCCGTTCGCTTAGCGGGCATTTGCATGGTTCAGAGCTCAACTGGTTGTGCTTCGCGTAATGGTCTTGCACCAGCGCGCAGACACGGTTATATTTCGAAGCGTCCAAGGTGATATTTTTTTAGGAGTTTCTGTCATGATTACAGCGATCAGCCCGATTGATGGGCGATATGCTTCAAAAGTAGAAGAGTTGAGCGCATGTTTTTCCGAGTATGCCCTGGTACGCAACCGGGTCAAGGTTGAAGTCCTGTGGCTGCTGGCACTGTGTGCCGAGCCGAAAATTGCCGAATGCCGCGCATTGACGATCGAGGAAGAGCAATTCCTGCGCGCTATCGTGACCAAGTTTACCCCTGAGGAAGCCGAGAAGGTCAAAGCGATCGAGAAGGTGACCAACCACGATGTCAAGGCGGTGGAGTATTACCTCAAGGACCAGATTACTGGCACCTCTCTGGAGGGTCTGTCGGAGTTCCTGCATTTCGCCTGCACCTCGGAAGACATCAACAACCTCTCGCATGCCATGATGCTTAAGGATGGTCTTAAGGCTCTGGCACCTTTGCAGGAGCGCATCACCAGTGAGTTGACCTCTCTTGCCAAAGACTTCAAGACCGTGCCGATGCTGGCCCGCACCCATGGCCAGACTGCTTCTCCGACCACCATCGGCAAGGAACTGGCGGTCTTCGTGGCTCGCCTGCGCAAGCAGTGCAGTAAATATTGCCGCGGTGGAGATCCTTGGCAAACTCAACGGTGCGGTCGGCAATTTCAATGCCCATCTCTCCGCTTACCCTCAGGTCGACTGGGTCTCTTTAAGCAAGAAGGTGATTGAAGGTGAGCTCGGTTTGAGCCAGAACCTCTTTACCACCCAGATCGAGCCCCATGACTACATGGCTGAGCTGTTTGATGCCCTGTCTCGCTGGAACACCATTCTTGTCGATCTGAATCGTGACATCTGGACCTACATCTCCATGGCCTACTTCGGCCAGAAGACGATCGCCGGTGAAGTCGGCTCATCAACCATGCCGCACAAGGTCAACCCGATCGATTTCGAGAACTCGGAAGGCAACTGCGGACTGGCCAACGCCATCTTCGGTCATCTTTCTGCGAAGCTGCCGATCTCCCGTCTGCAGCGTGACCTGACCGACTCAACGGTGATCCGTAACATGGGTGTCGGCTTCGGCTACAGCATGATTGCTTACCATTCGACGATCAAGGGTTTGAGCAAGCTCAAGCTCAATGAGCAGAACCTGGCGACGGACCTTGATAAGGCCTGGGAAGTTATGGCCGAACCGATCCAGACGGTGATGAGAAAGGCCGGCATTGAGAAGCCCTATGAAAAGCTCAAGGAGTTGACCCGCGGGCAGAAGATTACTGCTGAGACGATTCGTGTTTTTATCGAAGGGTTGGAGTTGGCTGATGATGACAAGCAGCGTCTGCTTGAGATGACTCCGGCCAGCTATATTGGAATGGCTCCGGACATTGTTGATCTGCTTGATTAATTGTTTTAGCTGTTTAGGGAATATCTGAGGGCAACAGATTGTTAATCTGTTGCCCTTTTTTTGTTGAATGTTGAGCATCAAAAGGCAAAAGCAAGACCGTCGGGGTTGCCCGACAGCAACGTCATTTTCTTTGTGGCGACAAAGAAAACGAAGCAAATACCATGCTGGCCATCTGATAAAATCGTAGCCTTGAAGTAGAGTCTTCAACCTACCGGATCAGAAGGAGGCCAGCATGGCAAAATACAGTTTATCAAGTCTTCAAAAGTTTGTAAGCGGTTTTGAGAAACAACCTTTCTGGATTGGTCTTGATGTCCACAAGCGCAGCTATTATGTTTCCTTGCGGCGTAATGACGGACAGCACATAACTTGGATCACAACAGCATCCCCAGCATCGTTCACCAACCAAATTCTGCATCTGAACATTAACATTGTCGCCGTGGCTTATGAAACGGGCCCCACAGGTTTTACGCTCGCCAGAGTTCTTCAATCAGCCGGGCTTAGGGTGATTGTGGCTGCGGCGAGTCGTATTCCACGTTCAGTAACAGTTGGTGCCAAATGTGATCGTCTCGATTGCATAAAGCTTGCAGATTATGCTGCCAAAGGGATGTTAAAACCGATTGCGATACCAACACCCGACGAGGAAGCTCATCGTAGCTTGTTACGTCGCCGTCACACCCTTGTTGATTCCGTTCGCCGCAGCAAACAGAGGATCAAAAGCCTGCTCCTATTTGTTGGGATTGACGAGCCGAAAGCGGTCACGAACTGGAATGACAGAGCGAAAGAGATTTTGTTGACACTCCCCTTGGAACCGGGATTGCAATTGACACTGGAAAGTTCCCTGCGTGAGCTGACCTTTCATCAGACTGAGCTGCGCAGGGTTGAGCAAGAACTTCGCCAATTGATGGCCTCGACAAAGCAAAGTCAGAGTGTCAAGTATTTGCAAACGGTTCCAGGCGTTGGTCCAATAGTCTCTACATCCTTTGTCCTGGAGTTGTTTAGCCCGGAACAATTTGGCCGGGCCGAAGAAGTTGCAAGTTATCTGGGACTGGCACCTATGGTTCACCACAGCGGGGTTAAAACACCCCGCGGACGACTGGTTCCGGTGGGGCAGAAGCGAATGCGAAGCCTTCTGGTGGAAGCGGCCTGGATGTGGAAATCAAAAGACCCCGCAGCCGCAGAACTATACAATCGGCTCCTTGCACGAAGTGGAGTAGCTCAAAAAGCGATAGCAGCTGTTGCACGAAAATTGGCGATAATCCTCTGGCGACTTCTCATAGAACAACGCCCTTATCGTATGGCAATCATTTAATCGCAAAAGACGCGAGTTTTCTTTGGCCACATAGGTGGCGAGAAGCAAATGGCGGCCCTTTTCCACCGTACCGGATCGGTACTTGGCGTATCAAGACGCGAATAAGGAAAAAGGCAACTTGAAATAAGTTGCACAGGAAAAGGCCTTAAAGATAACAATTTAAATTGACAGATGGTCACATAAAAAAGAAAGCTTTGCGCTGCGCTAGGCATGTCTGACTCGTTATCGCAGCAACATCAATTCAGAGAAGTTAATCCGACGGCCATGCTACAGATCCCCTGTTCTTGACGAGGTCCTTGAGAACCTCTACTGCAGTGGAAGGACGAAGATGAAGCGCCATTACGCCAACCCAAACTAGGAACACGACCGTTAGGCCCCCCTGAAAAGGGCCGGAATGACAAAACTTATGTGAGTAGAAAGCTCAGGAAGCTGGCAAAGGAATATGCCCTCCGCTAGGAGCTAAGGCGTTTTTGCTTACTTTTGTCGCCGCATGGGCAAAAGTAAGGCGTATGGCGGGACGCGACCCGCCGGTTCTGCTTTTGGTACTCAACAAAAAGCTAAGAGGCAACAGATTTACAATCTGTTGCCTCTTAAGCCTCTGAAATTGTTTGTATATCAATAAGTCAAACCAGTTTTCTTCCGCACCTTCCGTAGCGTCTTGCTCGCCGCATATCTCGCTTTGTCTGCGCCCTTGGCAAGGATTTCGCGAATCCCGTCCGGATTGGCCAGAAGCTCTTTGCGATATTCCGTTTGAGGTGCAAAATAGTCCCGGACTGTTTCAAAAAGCTCCTGCTTGACCTCGCCGTAAGCCAAACCCCCGGCCTGGTAGCGCTTCCTCAGTGCCGTATCGTCCGCTCCTTGTCGAGGAAAAGACGGAAGATTTTATAGACGTTGCAGACGTCCGGATCTTTCGGCTCTTCGACCGGGATCGGCGCTGTGACGATACGCATGACCTGCTTGCGCAAAGCTTTTTCTTCTGCAAACAGGTCGATGGTGTTGCCGTAACTTTTACTCATCTTCTGGCCATCGAGGCCCGGCACGGTAGCGACATCGTCATCAATCTCGGGATGGGGCAGGGTAAAAATCTCCCCGTACTCGTTGTTGAACTTGATGGCGATATCGCGGGCGACTTCAACGTGCTGCTTCTGGTCTTTGCCTACGGGCACCGTCTCGCTCTGGAAGAGCAGAATGTCTGCGGTCATCAACACGGGGTAGGCAAACAGGCCGTGGTTGGCGGCAATCCCTTTAACGACCTTGTCCTTATAGCTGTGGCAGCGCTCGAGCAAACCCATCGGGGTGAAGTTGGAAAGAACCCAGGCCAGCTCCTGGACTTCCGGAACGTCAGACTGCACCCAGAAAGTGCTCTTTTCCGGATCCATGCCGAGGGCCAGGAAGTTTGCCGCTGCTTCCAGAGTGCCTTTGGCAAGCTGTTTGCCGTCACTGACCGAAGTCTGGGCATGGTAGTTGGCGATAAAACAGAAAAGCTCAGCCTCTTCCTGGTGGGCAATCATTTTCGACATCATGCCGAAATAGTTACCGAGGTGCAGGGAGCCGGAAGGCTGAATGCCGGATAAAACGCGCATTATAAAACTCCTTAGAGAATAACGGGGCAGAATATATTCTGCCCCCAGATCTTTCTGAGTGCCGCGAACTTAACAGAAATAATTCGTGATTTCAATCTTATGTGATTTGTGCGTTGAGGATTGCTGTTGTCAGGGAGTGACCTCCAGAAAGCTGATATGTCCTCTATTTCGGGAAAAATAAGGAAAGCCTTTGTCGCACTTTCCAAATTCATCGCATAGAATCCTTGGATCTGGTATCGAAGTTGAGATGATTATGCTGGAGAATGAAGCAAGGAGGCTTTCCTTTTCCCCTTGAACATAACCTATTCGTTGACACGAATTACAAAGATAACAGCCGATTGTAGCTGTTTGGTCGTTGTTCTTGACTCTTTGAGTTTGCGCAGGCCGTTTAAATCTTAGCATTTGAACTGAAGTTTTCCTTGGTCGGAGGTTTTTCTCAATCTCATGAATGTGGCTAGAAAATCTCGACCTGTTCTCAGTATGTGGTGTTTGGGGAAGCTGGGTAAATTCGGCAATCAGATTTTTCAGTATGCTTTTCTTAAAATTTGCGCAGAAAAGTTCAACCTCAAGGTAGAAACGGAAGTTTGGGTGGGACAAAAACTTTTTGGCCATCAAGATCCAGTTGATCTCAAGAGCTTTGTCCCCGATTTGTGATTCGCACTTTCAACGGCTGTCTCGTAAAAAAGAATTTGGTTTTTACGCTCTTGAAAAAGGACTGTCCTGGTATGGGTGGAGTGAATTCAAGTGTACGGAAATTGCTGTTATCGCACTGGATGAACTTTCAGAGGCAGAACCGCTGATAAAAGATGCCGATCTTTGGGCTACCGGCATTTCCCCTACGCGGTTCTATGCGCCATATCGAGATTTGTTCAGATCGTTGTTTCGTCCGACACCCCGAGTTGGCGAGAAGGCCCGAGCGTTACTCGAGGTGGTTCAGGAAAAAGGGAAAACACTGATTTGTGTTCACGTTCGCTGGGGAGATTTTTGGCAATATCCAGATTATGGGACAATTTTTGCTGCCCCGCTTGAATGGTATTTGGTGCAGTTAAGAGAAATCTGGGCGCAAGTAGATTCACCTGTTTTGGTCATCTGTAGTGATGGGCCTGATAAAGTTTTCGACTATTTCCAGGAATTTCATCCTTTCACTAGCCGAGAGTTGTCCCCAGAAATCACCGATTTCTTTTTCTCCCAGGGGCTGGGGTTTTATCCTGACTTCTATCTGATGAGCCATGCAGATAGACTCGTCATCTCAAATAGTAGTTTCTCTGTGGCGGCCAGTATGCTCAATGAGCGATGCAACTCTTTCTTTCGGCCCGACCCGATTCAGAAAAAAATGATTGCGTTTGACCCATGGAATACGGATGTTTACCTGAATCGGATAGAGGGGAAATCAGATTCAACTCACACCCTGTTCTTTCAGAGGATGAAGAATTTTCAGCAAGTAATATCAGTGCATAGTTTTCAGGCTATGGTTGTAAACGGTATTCCCTGTCTCCACAAAAGAGTCGCGTTTGAAGCCGGTTCTTTCTTGTTTTACTGTCTTGCCTTAATCTTCTCATTTTTGAATAAAGCTTTTTTTGAACGCTGGGGTAAATCCATAAGTCCACGGAAATGCTTGGGCTACAGGAAGATTCTTGATTCATTGACGAAAACCCACAACAAATGAAGAGCCTTATCCTTCACAAGTTCATCGCTGTTTGACATCAGGGATTGGTCTGGTGAAAGGCAGAAGATTATCCGGTTAAGAGTATTCCCACAGGGGCAGGCTCTTAAGATTGAAAAAATGCGATTTATTACCCCTGCTGGCCAGTCGCTTCCGAATAGACAGCTTCCGGGCGAGTCCCTGGCTTGCCTTCCGAATCATTTCGATAGAAACGCTGGGTCGGATAGGCGAAATCGATATTGTCATGCTCAGCGAATGCATCAAGGATGCTTTCCCAGATCTCCTGTTCAGAGCCTCTCCGTTTACGTGGGTCGCAGAGGTAGCGGATCGTCAGCATGACCCCGCTGTCCTTCACTGTTGTGTAAACCACCGGTGTTAACTTGTTGTAGAAAATCATGAACTTTTTTGCCGCTTCTCTTAACCTGCGCGCGGCAGAGTCACTGAGCGAGGCGCCATGTTGCTGGGCGATCTCATTCAGGAGTTGCTTTGCCTTGCGCCAGTCACTTTCAAAAGTGACCAGAACCGGGATTTCATTCCAGATGTACTGGAATCCCTGACTGTAATTGGCGAGAACTTCATTGAAGATCTTGCCATTCGGAATGTGAATGACCCGTCCTGTACTCTGGTCGGAATCGACCCAGTTGCCGATCTCCATCAGGCTGAACATGAAGATGCGCTGGTCGATGACATCGCCGCGATGGTCGCCGACCTGGACGCGGTCTCCAACTTTGAGGGGTTGACGCCAGAGGATGAAGGCCCATCCTGCGAGATTAACCAAGGGCGACTGCAAGGCAATGGCCAGCCCTGCAGAGAGCAGGCCTAGATAGGTTGATACGGCCTGGAAGCCGGCAAACCAGATGCGGCCAATCACCAGAAAGGCGAGGGGGTAGGTGATGTAGTCGATAGTTTTCCGGATGCGGTATTGCACCTGAACGTCACGGTCTCGCAGTAAAGCCATGAGGCTGAGACGGTGGATCAGCCAGAAAACCACAATGGCTAGTATCGTGTAAAAGATTTTACTTTCGCAGGAAGTCGCCGCTAAACAGGCCATCGAGGAGTAAATTCAGAGAATCCATTGTTGGATGTGCCCTCCTTAAGGATTAAATTAAGGATAACGGAAAGTTACCATCATGCAATGTTATCCAGGTTTATGGCATGATAGTCGCGGTCAGGACGATAGATACTGATAAAAGCAAACCATGAAACAAGAAATACCGACTTTGGTTGCAATTGTGACTAAACAAGTCTTATATTGTTGATTGCTGAGATTTATTGTGCCCTGTCGTGGAGCTTCTGCAAGCATGAAAATGAATAAACCAGACAATCCTGAACAAGGTAACAGTGGTCTTCCTGAGCTGAACCCCAAAAAAGATAACCTGAAAAGTACTGTTGATGCTCAACGACAAGCGGCCAGTGCTGCAGGTATCTTCCAGGCTGATATCACTATCCGGACCTTGTTGGAATCCCTTGCCGAAAGTGTTGTGATCATCGATAGCGCAGCGAATATTATCCTGGTTAACAAGCAAGCGGAAAAATTGTTCGGCTATGCAAAGGAAGAAATCGTTGGTCTCCCCCTGAACGTTCTTCTCCCGGACAGGTTTCGTACAAGCCACCCAAAGCATGTGAAGGATTATTTTGCAAAGCCCAAGATTCGCCCCATGGGGCTTGAACAGGAGCTTTCTGCGCGTCATAAGAACGGCCAGGATATCCCTGTCGAAATAAGTCTTAGCCACCTTGAAACGACCAGCGGGCGTGTGGCTATGGCGTTCATAACGGATATAACTCTACGTAGAGAGGCCTTGAATAGTCTCAAGTCCCGGAATGAGGAGCTCGATGCTTTTGCACACACCGTGGCCCACGACCTGAAGGGGTCTATTTCCACTTTGATCGGATATGGTGAACTGCTTAATGACCATGAGGCGAATCTCAGTGAAGAGCAGATTCGGGAGTCAGCCGAAATGATCTGCCGGGTCGGCTGGAAAATGTCTGATATTGTCGATGAACTGCTTCTTCTCGCTAATGTGAGAAAGGGAGAGGTGGCTGTCGGCCCTCTCGACATGCTTCCGATTATTCACGAAGCGACTTTCCGATTGACACAAAAGATAGCAGAATTTGATGCTGAAATCACAATGGGAGAAGATTTCCCCATGGCCCTTGGCTATGGCCCCTGGCTGGAGGAGGTCTGGTACAATTACATCAGTAATGCTGTCAAGTATGGTGGAACTCCTCCGCAAATCATATTAGGGGGTGAATTATCAGACGATGGCTTCGCCAGGTTCTGGGTTAAAGACAACGGCGATGGATTGGGTCAAGCTGAGCAAGCGCAACTTTTTTCCCCTGTTCAATGCGCACAACTTCTTCTGATGGCAATGGCCTCGGGCTCTCCATAGTGAAGCGCATAGTGGAAAAGCTCAACGGCCATGTCGATGTCGAAAGCGAAGTTAATAACGGCAGTCTTTTTAGCTTTACCCTTCCGGTTGTAAGATAGCTAATATCGACCGCCTCTCCTGGCAATTGATGGAAGCACTTAAATATCAGGGCCTTTGCAGTATCTGATATCAAACAGAACGTCAACAGAGCCAAACTAAATGAGGGGCACCCCTGAGATTACAGGGTGCCCCTCTGTTCGTCGCTTTTAGCGTTATAAAAAATCAAAAAACGATTTTGTAAACGTCCTCAAAGGTTTTGACAAAGTGGACTTCGAGTCCTTCCTTGAGGTAATCGGGCAATTCTTCGAAGTCCTTGCGGTTGTCTCTCGGGAAAACCAGAATCTTCAGCCCGGAGCGTCTTGCTGCGATGGTTTTTTCCTTGAGTCCGCCGATTTGCAGAACCCGTCCGGTAAGGGTCAGCTCGCCGGTCATGCCGAGTTTCTTCTTAACCTTTTTGCCTGTGATCATAGACACCAGTGCGGTGGCCATGGTGATGCCGGCTGACGGACCGTCTTTCGGTGTGGCTCCGGCCGGCACGTGAAGATGGATGAAGTGCTGGTCGAAGAATTTCGCATCACAGCCGTAGTCTTCAATGTGGGCCATGACGTAAGAGTAGGCGATCTCCGAACTCTCCACCATGACTTTGCCAAGTTGACCGGTCTGTTTGAAGCCTTTGGTCTTGGCACGCATGGCCGTGGCTTCGATCTGCAGGGTCGCACCGCCGAGGCTGGTCCAGGCCAGTCCGGTGACGACGCCGGGGACACCTTCAAAGATCTCATCGGCACTAAAGACCGGTTTCTCGAGATAGTGCTCCAGGTCTTTTGCCGTGATAGAGACTTTTTTTAGTGCTTCGTCTTCGGCAAAGGCCATTGCCGACCGGCGCATGATCTTCTTGATCTGCTTCTCCAGGTTGCGTACTCCAGATTCGCGGGCGTAGCCATCGATAATCTGTCTGAGCGTAGCCTTGGGGATCGAGACCTGGCCTTTTTTCAAACCATGACTTTTGAGAGCTTTGGGGATCAGGTAGCGTTTGGCAATCTCCAGCTTTTCTTCAAGGATATAGCCTGAAAGCCGGATCATTTCCATGCGGTCTAATAGAGGTCTCGGGATAGTGTCGAGTTGATTGGCCGTGGCGATGAAAAGCACGTTGGACAGATCAAAGGGCACATCCAGGTAATGATCGCGGAAAGTCCCGTTCTGCTCCGGATCGAGGACTTCGAGCAGGGCCGAAGCCGGGTCGCCCTGGAAGGAGGCGCCGATCTTGTCGACCTCGTCAAGCATGATGACCGGGTTGGAGGTGCCGACAGTCTTCATCGCCTGGATGAATTTGCCCGGCATGGCGCCAATATAGGTTCTCCGGTGACCCTTGATCTCTGCTTCATCGCGCATGCCGCCCAGTGAGAAACGGAAAAATTTACGCCCCAGGGCCTCTGCAATACTGTGACCGATAGAGGTTTTACCAACCCCGGGAGGGCCAACCAGACAGAGGATCGATCCGGCGATGTCACCCTTCATCTTACCGACGGCGATGAACTCCAGTATCCGAGCCTTGACATCTTCGAGTCCGTAATGGTCACGGTCAAGAACCTTTCTGGCTTTGTCGATATTGTATGAGTCTTTGCTGTAGACGCCCCAGGGGAGGATCGTCAGCCAATCGAGGTAGCTGCGGCTGACATTATATTCAGGGGAGGAGGGCTCGATCAGTTGGAGCTTCTCCATCTCCTCTTCAACGGCGCGTTCCGCCTCCTCGTTCAGCGTCAGTTTTTTGAGACGTTTCTGAAACTTCTCAATTTCCGTATCCTTGCCTTCTTTTTCCAGTCCCAGCTCATGCTTGATTGCTTTAAGTTGTTCGCGCAGGAAAAACTCGCGCTGCTGGGCAGAAATTTTCTCCTCGATCTGCTTGGAGATCTTGGTCTGCAGTCGGGAGACTTCGAGTTCTTTCTTCAGCAGGACCAGGACCTTGTCGATACGTTTGCGGACATCCATGGTTGCCAGGATCTCCTGCAACTCCTGGCCGTCGGCGCTGGTCAGGTTGGCCGCGAAGTCTGCCAGTCGACCCGGATCGTCAAGGCTTGAGCGGTTAAGAAAGAGCTTGATCTCTTCACTGTAGAGAGGATTGATCTGGACGAGCTCTTTCAAGGTGGAGAGGATGGCCATCGAGTAAGCCCGCAACTCCGAGTTCCCGGACAATTCCGTTGCAAAGTGGTAACTTACGCGGGCATAGAGTGCCATGCCATTTTCGTGGATTTCTTCTATAGTGAATCTCTCGAGACTGTTGACCAGGATGTGGGCCGAGTTCTTTTCCGTGTGCAGGACCTTGACGATCTTGGTGGCGACACCAACCTGGTGCAGGTTCTCAATGCCATCATCTTCGTCAAGATCACGGACCATAACCAGGCCGATGGTCTGTGCCTGGTGCTCCATGGCCTGATGCATTGCAGCCACCTGGGCCTGGCCATTGAGCACCAGTGGAATCATAATGCCGGGAAAAGCCGGACGCGGGCGCAGGGGGATAATCGGCAGGCCGGTGGGCAGGGTGTCCGAGGCAACGACCAATTCACCTTCGTTGATATGCTCTTCAATAATCTCGTTCATCTTATCGCGATCGATCTCAAAGTCGGATATGGGTTCGTCAAGTTGGTCTTGTTCAGACATTCAAGAAACTCCTCAGGGATAGATTCTTCTGTTAATTCAACCGTAAGTGTTGATAACCACGAAGCACACGAAGGTACTCGAAGATGATCATCGAGCTGTGAGGGGATCCTCTGTGGCCTTGGTGTGCTTCGTAGTCATTGTTTGATTCTGTGACACTTGCATGAAAAGCTAATCATTCAAGAGAGTATTGTCAACCTTATGGCTCTGAGAAAGTTAAGGTTAGATTGGTTTGTTTTCGAAGGACTCATTCACGGAAAGATTTCTTCTCCTTTGCCTCCATGCAATCTTGTGGAATAATAACCGACACTTTTAACTTTTAGGAGACCAACCCCATGGCCAACCAGCCCCAGCGGCTTTTTCTGATTGATGGTTCAAGTTACATCTATCGCGCCTATTACGCTATTCGCCACCTCTCCAATTCTCAGGGGATGGCAACCAACGCCATCTACGGTTTTACCAACATGCTGCTCAAGGTGATACGGGAATTAAAACCTGATCAGCTGGCTGTCATCTTCGATAGTAAGGGACCGACTTTCCGCAAGGATCTTTACCCGGAATACAAGGCTAACCGCTCGGCCATGCCCGAGGACCTGGTGCCACAGATTCCTTACATCAAGAAGGTGGTTGAGGCCTTCAATCTGCCGGGTATCGAAAAGGCCGGCTTTGAGGCGGACGATATCATCGCCACTCTGGCGGGCAAGTTCGCTGCCAAAGGCATGCAGGTGACCGTCGTGACGGGAGACAAGGACTTGATGCAGATCGTCAACGACCACGTCTGTCTGCTCGATACCATGAAGGACAAAATATCTGGTCCGGCAGAGGTTCTAGAGCGTTTCGGTGGTGCCGATAAGGTCGATTGAAATACAGGCTCTGGCAGGAGACAGCTCTGACAATGTGCCCGGTGTGCCGGGTATCGGCGAGAAGACTGCGAAAGCCCTGATCGATGAATTCGGCGATATCGAAACCCTGCTGGCCAGTCTTGACCAACTGAAAGGCAAGCGACGGGAAAATCTCGAGAACTTTTGCCGACCAGGCCCGTTTGTCGAAGCAGTTGGTGACCTTGGTTACTGATCTTGACCTGGAGGTCGATGATGACGCCTTTGTCATGGCCGAGCCAAACCGGCGAGGCCCTGACCGAACTCTTCAAGGAGTGCGAGTTTCACAAGCTGCTGCAGGAGTTTTCTGCGGATTCTCGCGACAGTGCCAGGAAGGCGAATTATCGAGCGGTTTTGAGTGAAGCTGACCTTGCGGAGATGGTCGCTGCTCTGGAGAAATCGGAGCGCTTTGCTTTTGATACAGAAACCACCGGACTGGATCCTTTGCGTGCCGACCTGGTCGGGCTTTCTTTTGCGGTGATTCCGGGCGAGGCTTGGTATGTGCCGGTCAGTCACCACTATCTTGGTGTTCCGGAACAGCTGCCTCTCGATAAGGTGCTTGCTGCGCTAAGTCCGTTGTTGGGCTCTGCTGATCATTTGAAGATCGGTCAGAACCTGAAATACGACATCCTGGTGATGGGGCAGGTCGGAGTCGAGGTGACCGAACCCCTCTTTGACACCATGCTGGCCAGCTATCTGGCCAATTCAGCGTCTCAGTCCCATGGCATGGACAGACTGGCCGCCGACCTCCTCGATTATCGCACCATCCCCTACAGTGAAGTCGCCGGCAGCGGTAAGAAGAAGATCTGTTTTGATGAAGTCGAGGTTGAGAAGGCAACCGTCTATGCTGCAGAAGATGCCGATATTACTCTGAGGCTTTACGAAAAACTGCTGCCGATGATCGCCGAGCAGGAGCAGCAGGAGCTTTTTGACAATGTTGAGATGGCCCTGCTGCCGATCCTGGTCAAGATGGAGCAGGCCGGGATTCGTATTGATGCCAAATTGCTGAACGGGCTCTCGGCAGACATGGAGAAGAAGCTTGCCGCACTCGAAGGCGAGATTCATGCTTTGGCCGGTACGGCTTTTAATATCGGCTCGCCAAAACAGCTTGGTGAGATTCTTTTTGAACGTCTCGGTCTGCCGAAAGGCAAGAAAACCAAAACCGGTTGGTCGACCGATGTCGAGGTCTTGAATAACCTGGCCGAAGAACATGAGATCGCCGCAAAAATTCTTGATTATCGTTCCCTGTCCAAGTTGAAGGGCACCTACACCGACGCTTTGCCAAAGCTGATCCATCCGGAGACAGGTCGCATCCACAGCAGCTTCAACCAGGCCGTGACCGCAACGGGGAGGCTCTCATCAAGTGACCCTAACCTGCAGAATATTCCGATTCGTACCGAAGAGGGGCGGCGTATCCGCGAGGGTTTTATCCCTTCCGATGGCTGCCTGCTGCTCGCGGCCGACTACTCACAGGTCGAGCTGCGTATCCTGGCTCACATGGCCGACGAGCCGGCTCTCAAAGAGGCCTTTGCCCGCGGCGAGGATATCCACCGCCGTACGGCCAGCGAAGTTCTCGGACTCTTTCCGGAGATGGTCACCGACGAGCAGCGCCGCCAGGCCAAGGCCATCAACTTCGGTGTGATTTACGGCATGAGCGCCTTCGGGTTGGCCAAGCAGCTCAACATCAGTCGACGAGAGGCTCAGACTTTTATCGATACCTATTTTGAACGTTACCCCGGGATCAGGACATTCATGGACTCTTGCGTCGCCGAGGCCCGTGAAAAGCAGTATGTGACGACCCTGCTCGGACGGCGTTGCGCCATTCCGGAGATCAACAGCAAGAACGGTGCGGTGCGCGGCTATGCCGAACGCAACGCCATCAACTATCCGGTGCAGGGCTCCGCCGCCGACATCATCAAGGTGGCCATGGTGCGTATTGCCAAGCGTCTCACCGAAGAGGGCTGTGAGGCTCGCATGCTGCTGCAGGTTCATGACGAACTGGTTTTTGATGTCCCTGACAATGAGCTGGAAAGCGTCAAGACTCTGGTCACTGAAGAAATGGAAGGCGCGGTCGATGTCAGCGTGCCTCTTCTCGTGGAAGTTGGCAGCGGGCAGAACTGGCGCGAAGCTCACTAAGCCTAGCTTGTAGGCTTGACAAATAAAGCAATAAAAGTGATGCTTCCCGGCATCTGCAATATCGATAATTGTGATTGGTCACACATAAATTCAGGAGGATGGATGATGAAGAACCTGCGTATTGTTTTGAGTGTCATGGTTGCACTCGCACTCTTTTCCGGGATCGGCTTTTGCCTACTGCAGCCGAATGTCAATCTCGGCTTCACGAGTTTTTTGGATGGCGGGCCGCCTGCCGGGCCCGGACTCTACCTCTCGGAATACCTGCAATTCTACACAGCGGACAAATTGGTCGACGGACCTCCGGGCAACAACCTTGAGGTTGATGTCTGGGTTCTGATGAACCAGCTACATCTATCAATCTGACCAACCGGTTCTGTTTGGCGGCAAGTGGGGTCTTAACGTCATGCTGCCGGTCGTTTCTCTCGATATGGATTCGCCGTGTTTTGAATGACAACGGTACCGGCCTTGGTGACTTGCTGGTTGGTCCCTACGTTCAGTGGGATCCGATTATGGGTGCCAACGGCCCACTGATGCTCAACCGCATCGAGCTGCAGACGATTTTGCCGACCGGCAGATTATGATGACAGCGAGAGCTGTGAATCAGGGCAGCAACCATTTCTCATTCAACCCCTACTGGGCGGCAACTGTTTTCTCGGGCCCAAGGTCGACAGTTTCCTGGCGTCTGCATTATCTCTGGAATGATGAGAATGATGAATTCTCGGGTTGCGACAAAAATGGGCAAGTCTCCCAGTGATTTGAAGCTTGAGCCTGGCGATGCCATCCATGCCAATTTTGCCGCCGCCTATGAAGTCTATGCCAAAGCAGCTGCGTCATCGGTCTTAACGGCTACTGGTTTGACCAGATCAGCGACACCAAGGTTGATGGCATAACGACAAGTCGCTGATGATGAGAAGGTCTTCGCTATCGGCCCCGGGCATGGTTTACCATTTCTCCCAGGATTCTCATCTCTTTGTGAATGCCTATTTCGAAAGCGGATGCTGAAAATCGTCCGGAAGGTGATCGTTTTAACCTGCGCTATGTTCACCATTTTTAAAGTTGGCGATTAATCCTGTGGAATCTGTTGAAAAGGCCACCCGCTTGCGGGTGGCCTTTTCTGATGCAGCACGGAAGGTGGTACAGTTTTTACTCCGAGAGCCTTGCCACGAGGTTATTAAACGTGGCATGATGCCCGCCCTTTTGATGAGTTACGGGATATTATTGATGGTTAAAGAGAACGATTACGTCGCCATATTCCACTCGATTCATCGGGTTCTCAAGGCTGAGAAAATACTCAAACAGGCAAAGCAGGATTTTTTGCTGATTCCTGTGCCTCGCCAGTTGACTTCGGATTGCGGGCTGGCTTTGCGTTTTTCGCCAGAGGATAAGGACGGTCTGCTGGCAACCCTTAAGGAGTCCGACCTGTCGTCAACGCAGCGCCGAGCCTACCTATGTTTCAACGCTCACAGCCTGTCGGACTTTCCATAGCGCCTGCATTCGTTGGCCATACCAGGATGTTTCCTAGAACCTGCTAGCTACGTTCTCACATCCTGTTTTCGTTGCGAGAGTTTTTTGCAGACTGCCTTCCCTGATTTCGCTTGACAAAGTCGGCGCAGGTTAACTAAAGTGCCCCTTTGCTTTCCGGCAATAAGCTGACAACTGTATGTTTGATACCCTGACAGAAAAATTTGACGCTGTATTCAAACAGCTTCGTGGCCGCGGGCGCCTGACTGAAGAAAATATTCAGCAGGCTATGCGTGAGGTCCGCCTGGCGTTACTGGAAGCAGATGTCAATTTCAAAGTTGTCAAAGACTTTGTGGCTGCGGTGCGTGAGCGTGCCGTCGGGCATGATGTTCTGAAAAGCTTGACCCCGGGCCAGCAGGTGATCCAGATCGTTCGTGACGAACTGGGCTTGCTGATGGGGGGCAGTGAGGACAATCAGCTGGATCTGGCTGCCCGGCCGCCTGTTCCGATTATGCTTTGTGGCTTGCAAGGTGCCGGTAAAACCACCACCTGCGGCAAGTTGGCGCTTAAACTGCGCCGGGAGAAGCGCAACCCCCTGATGGTTCCTGCCGACGTTTACCGCCCGGCAGCTATTGAACAGCTTAAAACCCTCGGTCGCCAGATCGACGTTGCGGTCTTTGATAGCAGCGCTGATCAGGATCCGGTCGAAATCTGCCGGCAGGCTCGGGAGTATGCCGACCGCCAGGGTTACGATACACTGATCCTCGATACCGCCGGTCGTTTGCATGTTGACGACACCCTGATGCAGGAGTTGGAGCGGATTCGAGACGATCTGCAGCCTCGGGAAATCCTCTTGGTGGCCGACGCCATGACAGGCCAGGATGCGGTCAATGTGGCCAGCTCTTTAACGAGCGCCTTGAACTGACCGGTGTGATCCTGACCAAGCTCGATGGCGATGCCCGCGGTGGTGCTGCGCTGTCGATTCGCGCCGTCACCGGCAAGCCGATCAAACTGGTCGGTATGGGCGAAAAGCTCGATGCTCTTGAAGCCTTCCATCCCGAAAGGATGGCGCAGCGGATTCTCGGCATGGGGGATGTTCTTTCCCTGATCGAAAAAGCCGAAGCGGCTATCGATAAGGATGAAGCTGCCCAGATGGAAAAACGCCTCCGCGAGGATGGCTTTACCCTGGAGACCTTCAAGGAACAGCTGCAGTCGATTAAAAAAATGGGCTCGATGGAATCGATGCTTTCGATGATTCCCGGAGCCGGCAAAGCCCTTAAAAAAATGAAGGGCATGCAGCTTCCTGATGACGAGATGAAAAAGATCGAGGCGATCATCGATTCGATGACCCGCAAGGAACGACAAAAACCACAAGATCATCAATGGCTCAAGACGTTTGCGTATTGCGAACGGCAGCGGTACCCGGGTGCAGGATGTCAACCAACTGCTTAAGCGTTTTACCGAGGCCCAGAAGATGATGAAGAAGATGCAGAAGATGGGGCCCAAGGGCCTGCGCGGAATGATGGGTCCTGGTGGCATGCCCATGTAGAGCTTTACCTGGCCGGTGCCGGGTTGCATGATAGCCAGACAGAGATATAACTAGGGGATACCCCCGATATTAAAGATGAGCGACAAGCTCAGGAGGAAAGAAGTCGATGGCAGTAAAAATCAGACTGGCCCGTGGCGGCGCCAAGAAGAAACCTTTTTATCAGATTGTTGTAGCCGATGAGCGGTTCCCCCGCGACGGCCGCTTTATTGAGAAACTTGGACAGTACGATCCGAAGCAGGATCCGCCAATGATTAATGTTGTAGAAGACAAGACCCTTGAGTGGCTGAACAAAGGTGCTCAGCCTACTGATACGGTTCGTCAACTGCTGCGTAAGCAGGGAATCTGGGCCAAGTACAAGCAGGCTTAAGATCCTGAGCTTTTGCGGCGCCCGCAACAGGCCTCCCCTGTTGACTAAAGGATAGTCGCCATGAAAGAGCTCATCGAATTCATCGCCAAAGCTCTGGTAGACAACCCTGACGCGATCACCATCAGTGAAGATGAAGACGCCGATGGAACCATTCTCGTTAAGCTGGCTGCGGCCCAGGAAGATATGGGGCGCATCATTGGCAAGCAGGGTCGCACGGCAAAAGCCATGCGCACCCTTCTTAATGCCAAGGCCACACGCGAGAGCAAGAGGGCTGTTCTGCAGATCCTTGAATAATGATGGCCTTGCCATCTCCTGCTGTTTTTTGAGGGTGTATTGTGGATGATGGATATCAAGCCTGAGGATCTCCTCGAAGTGGGTGTCGTAATCGGTGTTCACGGCCTGCGTGGGGATGTTAAAATTCGCCCTTTGCCAACCGGGGACCTGGCTTTGCCAGGTGCCCGTGAGGTTTATCTCAAGGACAGTAGCGACCTCCTGGTGGCCTACGAAGCTGTCCGCTCTTCCAAACATAAACAGAATATTCTCCTGCGCCTTGCCGGCATGGAAAACCTCTCTGCCGCAGAATCACTGGTCGGTGTTTCGGTCTGGATGGCCAAAGCGGATCTCCCTGAGCTGGATGATGAGCAATACTACTGGTCCGACCTGGAGGGCCTTGATGTTGTTGATCAGCAACAGGGCGTGCTCGGTCGCGTGGTTGGAATGTTTGCGACTGCCGCTCACGATATCCTCGAAGTCGATGGCCCTGCCGGTGAAATTCTGATTCCGGCGATTGAGCCTTTCCTGGTGCGGGTTGACCGCGAGGCCGGGCAACTGCAGGTCAATCTCCCCGAGGGGCTTGTCCCCGAGGCGGATCAATAAATCTCCCCATGAAATTTGATATTCTGACGATCTTTCCCGAGATGCTCGAAGGTCCGCTAACCGCGAGCATTCTCGGCAAGGCTGCCGATAAGGGCCTGATCGAGGTCAAGCTGCATAACCTGCGGGACTGGGCGCAAGGTAAGCACCAGGTGACCGATGACACTCCTTATGGCGGCGGCGACGGTATGGTCATGAAGGTTGAGCCGGTTGCCGCGGCGCTCGCAGAGCTCAGACAAAGTAAGCCCTGAATCGCGGGTCCTGCTCATGTCCCCTCAGGGGAAAACCTTTCAGCAGGCTGACGCAGAACGCTTCAGCCGCGAGTCCGGATTGATTTTTGTCTGTGGCCGCTATGAAGGCTATGACGAACGCATTCGGTCGTTGGTCGATGAAGAGGTTTCTCTCGGTGATTTTGTCCTCACCGGCGGCGAGTTGGCTGCCGCGACCATTCTTGATGCCACGGCACGTCTGGTGCCGGGTGTACTCGGTGCTGCTGGCAGTGCCCTGGGCGACAGCTTCAGTGACGGCCTGCTCGAGTACCCGCAATACACTCGGCCGGCAGAGTTCAAGGGTGTGCGGGTCCCGGAGATTCTGACTTCGGGCAATCATCAGTTGATCGCCTCCTGGCGTCGCCGGGAGCAATTGCGGCGCACTCTGGAACGGAGACCGGAACTCCTCGAATCAGCTCCCTTGAGCAAAGAGGATCTCCTCTATCTTGACGAGCTGCGTGCCGCAATGGAGCAGGATTCGTGATCTTCCAGCCGATGGCTATCGCCCTGGTCCATCATCCTGTGCTTGATCGACGTGGGGATGTCGTCACTTCTGCCGTGACCAACCTCGACATCCACGATCTGGCCCGCCTGGCAACAACCTACAGCCTGTCACGTTATTATCTGGTGACCCCGGCTGCGGAACAACAGCTTCTCGCCTCCCGTATTATTGGCCATTGGCAGCAGGGGGCCGGCGCCAGCTATAACCCGGATCGCTGTCACGCGCTCGACTGCCTGCAGGTGGTGAACAGCTTTGACGATGCTCTCACCGACTGGCGTTCCCTGGTCGGCTCTGAGGCCCTTGCGATGCTGACAGGTGCCAGTCACCAGGAGGGGCTGGGTTACCCTCAAGCTCAGGCCATCGCCACGACCCGGCCATTGATGTTGGTTTTTGGTACCGGGCATGGTCTGGCTCCTGAGATCTATGCGCCAGACCGCCCATGCCTTGCGCCGGTGCGGGCCGGACAATACAATCACCTCTCCGTGCGTACTGCTGCCGCCATCATGCTTGACCGTCTGATCGGCGAGCAGGGCTCCGTTCTGCCTCTTGCCTAGAAAACTCATCTGCTGCCAAGCGTGCATTTTTGACCCCATTGGATACACTGATACTGTTCGATCAGAGGAGAGTGCCATGATTCGATTCAGTCTTATGTTTGCCTTTGCCATGAGCTTGTTGCCGTCTGCCGCTGAGGCAGCCCAGATCATAATCTCTGATGAATTAGTTGTTGACCTCACTCTCAGCGAGGGCTGGACTTTGTCTCTGGAGCCACCCGCTGCCCTGGTTAAAGAGATGGCTGCTCATGTTGCCCATGAACCTGCTGCAGCCGATGCATCGACCGAACAGATTGAGAAGGTGACCCGTAAGCGCATGGCGGCCAATGAAGCGTATGTTTATCATGCCGCAAGTGGAGCGCATCTGGAGATAGATTTTAGCCCTCTCGAACAGGGCGCGTCAGCTCCGAGCACAAAGACTCTGCGCACCTCAGCGGAATATGCCGCGCAGAGTCTGGAGGGCGAAGAAGACGTTAGCAATGTTGTATGGGACGTCAAACCGGTCGATATCATTGGTGTGCGCGAGGCCTTTCAGCTCGTGGCAGATTACCGGCAGCACGATCTGCCTGTGAAGTTTATCGGGACGATTGGTTCTGTGGAGGGTTACTGGTTCTTTCTGTACTTTACCGATCCCAGCCAGAGCCCCGAAGTCTTCGAGCAGATGCAGGCAATGCTGGCAGAGCTGGTTGTTCGCCACTTGGTTGATTGAGGAAGCCCGCCGCAATAACGGGTGCGGCGACAGCGGAGGAGTGAATGTCAGATCTTAAGGGCAAGACCCTGTTCATTACCGGCAGCAGTCGCGGTATCGGCCTGGCCATCGCCAAACGCGCCGCAGCAGACGGTGCCAATATTGTCGTTGCCGCCAAAACGGCACAAAAGCATCCGAAGCTTTCCGGGACAATTTATACGGCGGCTCAGGAGATTGAAGAGTGCGGCGGGCAGGCTCTGCCCCTGGTTGTTGATGTTCGCGACGAGGCCAGCCTGCAGAGGGCCGCTGCTGAAGCGGCTGAACGCTTTGGTCGGATCGATATCCTGGTTAACAACGCCAGCGCCATTTATCTCGCCGGCACTCTTGATACGCCGATGAAGCGCTTCGATCTGATGAACCAGGTCAATGTCAGGGGAACTTTCGCGGCGTCGCAGGCGTTGCTGCCCTACCTGCAGAACAGCGACAATCCGCATATCCTCGTTATGTCTCCGCCGCTGAACATGAAGCCCCGCTGGTTTCGTGATCACCTGGCTTACACCCTTGCCAAATATGGCATGAGCATGTGTGTCCTGGGTCTGGCCGAGGAGCTCCGCTCCCAGGGCGTTGGCGTGAATGCCCTCTGGCCAAAGACGGTCATTCATACCGAGGCCCTGGCGATGCTGGGAGGCCTGGTGCCTACGGCAAACTGTCGCCGCCCGGCGATTGTCGCCGATGCCGCTTATGCAATTTTGTGCCGAAACAGCCGCAGCTGCACCGGGAACTTTTTTATCGATCAGGAGGTCCTTGAAGAAGAGGGTGTCGAGGACTTTTCCGGATATGCCGAAAACCCCGACAAGCCTCTTTTCCCTGATCTTTTCCTTGATTGAGAGACCTTGTTTTCAGCACTGATGCAGTTCTCGTTGCTTGCTGATGCAGGGTGTTTCACCCGTTGTGTTGTTACGATTGGAAAAGATGACCTTTGTTCCTGAAAATAATGATTTTTTGACTTGACTATGCCACGGCTCTTACGGTAAATATCCTGTTCGCTATACATCAGGAGGCTAAAAACGATGAACGTTATTAATTACATCGGCATGGAAAATATGAGAAAAGATGTCCCTCAGTTCAAGGCGGGGGATACGCTGCGTGTGCACGTTAAGATCACCGAGGGTGACAAACAGCGCATCCAGGTTTTTCAAGGCGTTTGCATCAAGCGTCACAACAATGGTGTCGGTTCTTCCTTCACCGTACGTAAAGTGTCCAACGGCATGGGTGTTGAGAGAGTCTTCCCCCTGCACGGGCCTTGCGTAGACAAGGTTGAAGTGATGACGGTTGGCCGGGTACGTCGCGCCAAGCTCTACTACCTGCGCAATCTGCAGGGTAAAGCTGCACGTATCAAGGAAATCCGTCAGCGCTAAGCTTGAGAGACAAAGCGTTTTGCAAGCCCCGGTTTTTAAAGCCGGGGCTTTTTCTTTGGTTTGTCTGTAATCAACATGTTCTGCTGCAGTTGTTGTTTGCCGAATTATAATGGCATCAACTCTATAAATCTTTGCGACCTCTTGCTGACTGGCAATTTCTCCAAGTTCATCAATATTTTTTCCTTTTGAAACCCTTCTGCTTTTTGGGCTTGTTCCGGTTTATCATGGAACGCTCCCCGGCCAAGGTTATGCTCTGGAGGGGAACTGCTGTCGGGGAACGATGCGTCCGTTTACCACCCTCGTCAGTCGCAGCAATCGCCGTTGTGGAAACTGCTCGATATGCATTACGAGATATTCGAGCGGGATTACGAACAGAAGTTTGTCAAAATTTACGGATACCGGCGTGCGGTTGTCGACTATGTGGTGCGAAATTACCTGAAATGTGGTGATCTGCGCGAAGGTTTTGCCCGTGTGCGTTGCCCCGTTGTTGTCACGAGAACCTGCTCTCTTTCAGCTGTAAAGGTCGTTCAGTTCGGAGCTCTGCTACGCAACAATATTCTCTATCCCGTTTCCCGCCGTCAGTATGTTTTTACCCTGCCGAAGACCTTGCGTATCAACTTCAAGCACGATCGTAAGCTGCTTTCCAAGCTTTGTCACTGTGCTAAAGTAGTCTGAATACATTTTTTAAAACTGTCCTTAATACAAAAACCGGAACACCTGGCACTGTCACTGCACTGCAATTCAGACTTTCGGCGATTATGGCCGCTGGCACCCTCATTTGCATCTGCTTGCAGCTGACGGGGTGTTTATACTGAACGGCAGCTTCATGTCGACTCATCAAAAGCAGATTCCTATCACTTTAGCCCACCCCTTGACACAAACAAACACAGCAAGTAAATTAACATCTGGTGTTAATTTACTTGCTGTGTTTGTTGGAGGGGAAGCCGATGCGACAAGAAGACCCATGTCTTGAGGTGTTACTTGACCTCAATGGCATGACTTACTACTACGATAGCGGTCACTGGATCAAATACGAGGTGCGCAAAGTAACACCACGTCCAGAGATACCACATGGCATTAGATACACACTAACGTTACATGATCCAGACGGAAAACGAATTTTTGGTATAGATAACGCGCATAGAGTCGTGTCATTACGCAGAACCTTTGCGGCCCGCAAAATTGCTTGGGATCATAAACATCAGAGGGAAACCATCCTGCCTTTTGATTTTGAAAGTGTTGACCAGCTACTTGACGAGTTTGAACAAGGTATTGATGCCGTACTTAAAGATCGGTCTGGTAAAAACGGAGAACAATTATGAACCCTAAAACTCTTAAAATAGGCATAGCAACAGCTGGGGAGTTTCGCGCTTTGACCCGTGCCATAGCACGGGGGGAAAAGAGCCGCAATGTCACAGAGCCAAAAATCTGGTTTGAATCGCTTCAGTCGGCAGCCCAAGTCCTGGGTGGAGAAAACAAGAAGCTATTGCAAACCATTCTGGACCGACATCCGGCATCCATAAGGGAGCTGGAAGAAATGACCGGTCGTAAAAGTAGCAGTCTCTCCAGGACGTTGAAGACCATGGAACGCTACGGAATAATAAGTCTTACAAAAGTAAAAAACCAGGTTAGACCAGAGGTGAATGCGACTGAGTTTCAGATTGAATTTGGACTGGATACTCACTCTGCTTAGATATCCCGTAAAAATGTGATTATCTGTCATACAACAATCAGAACAATAACCACAGGCCTCAAATTGTCAATGAGTTGTCTGCTGGCTTTCGTAGGTAGCGGTCAATGGAACTCTTCCCCGAATTGGAACAATCCCGAATTTTCTTTGAAACCATGGCACGCCGTCAAGGCTATCGTGCGATTGCCGGTATTGATGAAGCCGGGCGTGGTCCTTTGGCCGGCCCGGTTGTTGCTGCTGCTGTGATCCTTCCTGAATATTTCGAGCTCCCCGGCCTGAATGATTCCAAGCAACTCTCCGAGAAAAAGCGCAACGAACTCTACCCGTTGATCCATGAGCAGGCGATTGCCGTCGGCATCGGTGTCAGCCGCGCTGACGAAGTCGATCAAATCAATATCCTGCAGGCGACCCTGAAGGGGATGAACCGTGCCGTTGCGCGGCTCTCTGTCGCCCCGGATTTTCTCCTGGTGGATGGAATCACTGCCGTGCCGAGCAGGATTGAACAGAAGACCCTGAAAAAGGGGGATTCCCGCTCACTTTCCATCGCCGCTGCCTCGGTGGTTGCCAAGGTGGTGCGTGACCGGATCATGGTCGCCTACGATCGACTTTTCCCCGAGTACGGTTTTGCCGGGCATAAGGGCTACGGCAGTCAGCAGCACCGTGACGCGGTGGCCAGGTATGGCCCCTGCGTCTGTCACCGGCGTTCCTTTGCCGGCGTAAAAGAGCATTGTGAGGGGCCATGACCCAGGAACGGATCACCCTGGGGCGCCAGGGCGAGGAAGCTGCCGCCCGCTATCTGCAAAGTCAGGGGATGAAAATTGTCGAACGTAATCTGCGCACCCCGGTTGGTGAAATCGACCTGGTGGCTAAAAACAGGCGTGTCCTGGCTTTTGTCGAGGTGAAAACACGTCGGGGCACTGCATTCGGTTCTCCGGGTGAGGCGGTGGGACCCCGTAAACAGCGGCAGATTGTGCAGACAGCCAAGTGGTATTTAAACGACAAGCCGCACAAAGGCCTGCAGCCCCGCTTCGATGTGATTGCCGTCATAGTGTCAGGTGAGACTTTTCAGATTGAGCATATACCATAACGCGT
Source organism: uncultured delta proteobacterium (assembly GCA_963769955.1). GTDB lineage: Bacteria > Desulfobacterota > Desulfuromonadia > Desulfuromonadales > BM103 > M0040. The sequence continues at coordinate 49,738 of CAVYNW010000008.1, read as the reverse complement.
TTGAGGTCTGAGCGCATTTAGCCATACCTCTCTGCCAAACGCGTTGCGATTGCTTTTTCCCTTTCTCCCACATACAATATAAATCCTGTCGTTTTGCCGATATGACCAGAGGCTGAGGAGGTTCAAGGTGACAATGTTACTGCGTGAGTTGGGGATGATTAGGGTTGCGGCGGTTTCCCCGGCGTTGAAGGTGGCCGACGTTGCCTTTAACCTGACTGCGATAGAAGAGGCGACTCTGCAGGCCGCAGACCAGGGTGTGCAGATGCTGGTCTTCCCTGAACTTGCCATGACCGGTTATTCCTGTGGTGATCTCTTTTACCAGCAGAGCTTATTGGAAAAAGTACGCGAGGGGCTCAAAACACTGACTGCCTTAAGTGAACAAACCGGCATGATCCTGATCGTCGGAGCGCCGGTCCGGCAATCCGGCCGTCTCTTCAATGCCGCCGTGGTCATGAGTCATGGCCGTATCTGCGGCGTGGTGCCGAAGACCTACCTGCCCAATACGCAAGAATTTTATGAAGAGCGCTGGTTCTCAAGTGCTTTTGACCTGGTCGACGATCAGTTAGCCTGGCTGGACGAGGCCCCTCCTTTCGGAACCGATCTGCTCTTTGATGTCGACGGCATGCCTGATTGTCTCTTCGGCATCGAGATCTGCGAGGATGCGCTGGGTGGCTAACCCGCCAAGCGGAGCCATGGCCGCAGCCGGCGCGACGCTGTTGATCAATCTTTCCGCAAGCCCGGAAATCCTTGGCAAGTGTTGCTTATCGCCGCGCCCTGGTTGAAGCTCAGTCGGCGCGCTGCCTGAGCGCCTATCTTTATGCTTCTGCCGGGCCGGGCGAATCAAGCACCGACCTGGTCTTTGCGGGACATTCCCTGATTGCCGAATATGGACAGATTATCGCTGAAACCGAGCGTTTCCAATTTACCTCGCAGATGGCTGTTGCCGACATCGATGTACAGCGCCTGGTGCATGAGCGCCTGCGCAACAACAGCTATGCCGCCAGTATGACAGATCAGGATTTTCTGCTGGTGCCGGTTGAAGTGACTGAACGTCAAGCCGACGAGCTGCTGCGACCGATTGCCAGGACGCCTTTTGTGCCGACCGGGCTTGCTGAGCGGCGTCAGCGCTGCGAGGAGATCTTTGCCATTCAGACCACGGGCCTGATGAAACGCCTGATGCATACCGGCAGCCAGAAGGTTGTCCTGGGTATCTCGGGCGGTTTGGATTCCACCCTGGCCCTTCTGGTTACGGTCAAGGCTTTTGATCGGTTGAAATGGTCGCGCAACGATATTCTCGCAGTCACCATGCCCGGCTTCGGTACCACGGCTAGAACCAAAGGTAATGCTGAAACCCTTGCTGCAGAGCTTGGCGTAGAGCTGCGCATGATCAGTATCGATGCCGCCGTTCATCAGCACTTCTCCGATATAGGCCAGAATCCGGAAAATCACGATATTACTTACGAAAATTCGCAGGCCCGTGAGCGCACCCAGATTCTTATGGACCTGGCCAACCAGGTTGGCGGCCTGGTTGTCGGCACGGGGGATTTGTCGGAGTTGGCCCTCGGCTGGGCCACTTATAACGGCGACCACATGTCGATGTACGGAGTCAATGCCTCGGTGCCGAAAACCCTTGTACGTTACCTGATCGAATGGTGTGCGGAAGCCGAGTTCAGCGGTAAGGCTGCAGAGGTCCTTCAGGATGTCTGTGCTACGCCGGTTTCCCCGGAACTTTTGCCTCCTGATAAGGATGGTGACATCAGCCAGAAAACCGAGGATCATGTCGGCCCTTACGAGCTGCATGATTTCTTCCTGTTCCAGGTGGTTCGCAACCAGTTTGCCCCGCGCAAGATTCTCGATCTGGCCTGCCGGGCCTTTGCTGATGACTACTCTCAGGCAGAAATCCTCAAATGGTTACAGCTCTTCTATCGCCGTTTCTTTGCCCAGCAGTTCAAACGCTCCTGCCTGCCTGACGGTCCGAAGGTCGGCAGCGTCTCCCTGTCGCCGCGTGGCGACTGGCGTATGCCGAGTGACGCCAGTGCCAACCTCTGGTTGGCAGAGCTGGATCAGATCGTTGGAACTGGTCCAGAGAAGGATGCCTGAGCGCATGACAGAAGAGCAGGGCAGGACGACAACAGGGACTCTCTACATAGTTGCCACGCCGATCGGCAATCTTGAGGATATGACCTATCGGGCAGTAAGGGTTCTCAGTGAGGTTGATCTGGTTGCGGCAGAAGACACCAGGCACAGTCGCAAGCTCTTCGCTCATTTCGATATCCATACGCCGTTGGTCTCCTACCACGATCATAATGAGCGGCAGCGGCAGGATATGCTGGTTGAGAAGTTGCGTAACGGGGAAAATGTTGCCTTGATCAGCGATGCGGGAACGCCCTGTATCGCGGACCCCGGCTACCGTTTGATTGCTTCGTGCTACGAAGCGGGGATAATTGTCGTGCCGGTTCCAGGCCCCTCGGCGACGATTACCGCCCTGAGTGCTGCCGGAGTGAGTACGGAACGTTTCGCCTTTGAAGGTTATTTGCCGCAAAAGACCAAGGCTCGCACAGATCTGTTCCGGCAGCTTAATGGCGAACAGCGGACTCTGGTGTTTTATGAAGCACCGCATCGCTTGTCAGCCACCCTGGCCGATATGGTCGAAATCTTTGATTCCGAGCGTCCAATCGTGGTCGCACGAGAGTTGACGAAACTGCACGAAGAGTTTTTCCGGGGCACAATCTCTGCCGCAGTGGCCCGTTTTGAACGTGATCCGGCTCGTGGCGAACTGGTTCTGATCCTCCCGCCAAGTACGCATGGGCCGCAGATGAATGTACGCAATGCGTTGCGGCAATTGCTCAACGAAGGTGACCTGTCACGGCGTGAAGCCGTCAAGTTGATTGCCAGGGAATATGGCCTGCCGAGCAGTGATGTGTATCGAGAGAGCCTCAGCCTGGCCGAGGAAGAAGATCTATAATGGACGAGCAGAAAAAAATCTTACTGGTTGATGATCGCCAGACCGTTTTTCGTCTTCTGGAGGCCATTGTCCGCATCAAAGGGTATGAGCTGATTTATGCGGAGAGTGGACAGCAGGGGATTGTTATGGCTCGTCAGGAACTGCCTGACCTGATCCTGCTCGATGTCATAATGCCTGATATTGATGGTTTCAAGGTCTGCCAGTATCTCAAGGAAAATCCGGAGACGAAAGATATTCCGGTCATGTTCCTGACTGCAAGGGGCGCTGAAGATGACCTGGTCATGGGCCGTAAAGTCGGTGCCGATGGCTTTATGACCAAACCCTTTCAAGCGAAAGAAGTTCTTAAACTGATAGAACGGCTGCTGACTGCCAAGACCGACTGACCCTGATTCTGTGCAAAAGCACAGTCAGACTTTGTTTTCTTGCGATTGAAACTATACGAGACTCCACGTTTATTTCTCTTGCCCCCTGCTGTATCTTACCAACCATCAAAGGGTCGCTGTGGCAGTGACCTTAAGATAAGCTGAAGATTTTCTGTGGCAGGAGAATCCAAGGCAAGCTTCTTCAAAACCTCCTGAAAAAGAATAATTTGCCTCACAGCTCACTACCTCCAGAGCTGTGGGGCTATTTTTTTGCCAAATATGAACTTGACTTAATCCATGTGCTGTAGTAAGTTTGCCACCACAAAATATATGACACTCTGTTGCAACCCCTCCAAACGGGTTGTACAGAGATTTGGCCCCGGCCTTCCCCTCCAGGAACCGGGGCATTTTTTTGTCCTCAGGGCTTAAACTTCAGTGGCCGCCAGAAACAGTTTTAGACTGCCGTTTTTTTTAACTCAGGGCGATCAGGGCCCCTGGAATTTGATACTCCGGCTGGATTAATTGGTCGCGTTCATCTTGAGGACGAAGGTGACAAGGCCGATAATTCCGATTGCAGCAAAAACCAGTGTCAGTTTCGGAAGGCCCATAATACTGCTCACAGTTGCCGCAACCAGTCCAGCTACAAACAGCAGGCCGAAATAGTAAAGTCGCTGGTTTCGGACCCGGTTTCTTTTCTGACCCTCAACCAGGGGTTCATTGCAAACTGGACAGTTGGACAGTCGGTCCAGGGTGTTCTCACCACACTTCGGACATATAACCTGTGACATAGGCACCTCCCGTTAAATAAATTGTATACCTACCTCTATAACATAAAAACTTTTAAAAACAATTAAAAAAACTATAATAATCAATAGGTTGTATGTTTAATCCTTTGGTGGTCAAGGCAACGGGCGTGAAAAGATAAGGAGGAGATTGTTCGCAGGTCGTAAGCTGTTGCCGTTGATTTAACGTCGCACGCCAAAGCCGGCAAACTCATCAGCAAAATCCAGCCAGTCTACGATGACATCACTAACCCTGGCCGCAACCGGTCCTTGTCTACACCATTCTATCGCCTGGTTGACGGCCGTTTTCTCCCCTTCGAAAACGGCTTCAACGGAACCGTCGGGACAATTCCTCGCCCACCCGGTCAAGCCTAATCGATCGGCAGTTTCCTTGGTTGATTGACGATAAAAAACACCTTGTACCCGTCCTTGAATTTTCAGTTCTGCACGCACTTTACTCATCTGTAACTCCAACCAGTTGGGCGAAAGTGGCTTCGTCGAGAATCTCGACGCCAAGCTTTTCTGCTTTGGCCAGTTTGCTGCCGGCATTCTCACCGGCCAACACATAATCGGTCTTTTTGCTGACCGATCCGGCCGCTCTGCCGCCGGCTTTTTCGACCAGTTCTTCGGCTTCTTTTCGCGACCATTTCGACAGGGTGCCAGTGATGACGAAAGTCTTGCCGGTCAAGGGGCCGTCCTGCTGGATGACGACTTCTCCCGGCGGTTTGACTCCGGCGTGTTGCAGCTTTTCGAGAATGAGCCTCTTCTCGGGGTTGCTGAAATAATCGACGATCGATTCGGCGACCTTGTCACCGATCTCATGAATAGGCAGCAACTGATCAACGCTGCACTTTGCCAGCTCATCCAATGAGGCAAAGCGCTTGGCCAGAATCCTGGCGGTGTTCCTGCCAACGTGACGAATGCCGAGGCCGAAAAGCAGCTTTGACAGCGGCTGTTTTTTGCTGGCCTCGATGGATCGGAGCAATTTCTCCGCCAGGGTGTCTCCCATGCGCTCCATGGCAAACAGGTCCTCTTTGCCGAGCAGGTAAAGGTCGGCCAGATCTTTGATCTTGCCGGCGGCCAGCAGCTGGGAGAGCTGCTTTTCGCCAAGGCTTTCAATGTCCATGGCGTCGCGCGAGACGAAGTGTTTCAAGCGTTCAATGGCCTGCGCGGGGCAGTGGGGGTTCTTGCAGCGTGGTACGACTTCGCCCGGGGGCTTTTGCACCGGTGCGTCGCACTCCGGACATTCTTTCGGCAGGGGAATCTGCCGTTCCTGGCCGGTACGTTTCTCGGTGAGAACTTTGACGACGTCAGGGATGACATCTCCAGCGCGCTCGACAATCACGTGGTCGCCAACGCGAATATCGAGGCGCTCGATTTCATCCCAGTTGTGCAGGCTGGCCCGGGAGACCGTGACGCCGCTGACGGTGACCGGCTTCAGGTGGGCGACCGGGGTGATGGCGCCGGTGCGACCAACCTGGAGTGCGATTGCTTCGACAGTCGTCTGTTCCTGGCGCGGCGGGAATTTCAGGGCGATGGCCCAGCGTGGTGAGCGGCTGACCATGCCGAGCTCTTCCTGCAGGGTCGTGTCGTTGACCTTGACGACCACGCCGTCAATCTCGAAAGCCAGGTTGTCGCGCTGCTCCTGAAGTTTTCTGAAGGTGTTGACGACCTCGTCAGCGCCCAGGGCCGTGGTGGTGTACTCGAGGTTGACGCGCAGGCCGAGTTTGTCCAGCAGCTGCAGGGTTTGAATCTGGGTGGCGGTCTCAACTCCTTGCATGCGCCCGACTCCGTAGCAGAAGATTCTCAGCGGCCTTTGCGCTGTGATGCGGGCATCGAGTTGACGCAGGCTGCCGGCTGCTGCGTTGCGCGGGTTGGCAAAAGTTTTGTTGCCGGCCTCTTCCTGGGCCCTGTTCATGGCCTGGAAATCTGCCAGCTCGATATAAATCTCGCCACGAACATCAATGACGCTCTGGGTAGGGGCCTGTCAGGTTGTGGGGAATGTCAGCAATGGTTTTAATGTTCTCGGTGATATCTTCTCCCACAAAGCCATCACCGCGGGTGCTGGCTTTTGTCAATCGGCCCTTCTCGTAAGTCAGTTCGACGGCGACGCCATCGAGCTTCATTTCGCAGGCGTATTCAAGCTCTTCGGCACGGGCCAGAAAGGTTTTGCGCAGGCTGGTGTCAAAGTCGTGAAACTCTTCGGCGTTTTTGGCATTTTTCAGCGAAAGCATCGGCACGACATGAGGGGAGGGGGCAAATTTTTCGGTTACCGGTGCACCGACCTTCTGACTCGGCGAGTCAGGCGTGATCAGATCAGGAAATTCCGCTTCGATCTCTTGCAGTTCGCGGAACAGAGCGTCGTATTCAGCATCGGTGATTTCCGGCTGATCCTGGTTGTAGTAGAGCTGGTTGTGGTGCTTGATTGCCGTGCAAAGATCGGTGTGACGTTGTCGGGTAAACAGGTCGATCATTGATGCTGCTCCGGTGGCTATGTGAGGTCCCTGTGTTGTCGCATCGGTTGAGTCTAGCCAATATAGCAGATTTTATCCTGATGAGGGAGAAATGGGCAACAAGTGCAAATTCCGGGGGACGTGAGCTCGCTTAAGTTGAACTTTTTGTCATTGCCCCGGCGCTCTGGCGGTACTGTTGCATTCCTGAGCCAGCGGATATCTTGAATAAATACCTTCACTTTGATTGTGTTTCTGCTTATGGTCAGTTAATATCCCTTTAAAGATGTATCCTCATGAAACGACAGGTGATTTCACCCGATGACCACAGATCAATGGCTGCATGTCCTGGGACTCCTTGTCCTGTTTCTCTTCTCGGCCTTTTTTTCAGGCTCCGAGACGGCGCTGATGTCGATGGATCGTTTGCGGGTCAGATATCTGGCCGATAAGGAACGGCCGGGAGCGAAAGCTCTGCAAACGCTGCTTTCCAAACCGGATGACCTGCTGAGTGCTATCCTGGTCGGCAATAACCTGGTCAACATCATGCTCTCGGTGTTCGCGGCGGCGCTCTTTATTGACCTGTTCGGGCAGCAGCGGAGAGTTGATGACGATTCTGATTCTGACGCCCGCTCCTGTTGATTTTCTCGGAAGTCTGCCCCAAAACTTATGCAGCGAATTACCCGGAGAAGCTCTCTTTCCGCGTGCTGCGCCCAATCCGTTTTTTTATGTGGATGTTGCGTCCGGTGACTGCTTTGGTCAGCGGTGTTTCGCGTATGTTGACTCACTTCCTCAGGGGCGAAGAGCAGGGGCCTTTGATCTCCGAAGATGAAATCCGCTCGATTATCGAGTTCGGTGAAGATGCGGGGGTCGTCGCTGAAGGTCAGCGCCGCATGCTGCATGGTATTTTCGACCTTTCGCAGATTCGTGTGCGCGATGTCATGGTGCCGCGCACAGAGGTCGTCGGTATTTCTGTTGATGCTGCTTTTAAGGACGTCGTGCAGTTGACCGCCCAGGCCCGACATTCGCGTTTCCCGGTCTACGATGGCGATCTCGATAACGTTGTCGGCGTTATCCATTCCAAGGAGGTTCTGAGTTATCTCGATAAGCCCGACCAGTTCTCGCTGCGTGAACTGGCTCGGCCACCATACTTTGTCCCCGAAGCCAAGCATATTGAGACCCTGATGCAGGCCTTTCGCCGAAAGCACCTGCATCTTGCCGTGGTGGTCGATGAGTATGGCGGGGTCGAGGGAATCTGCACCCTTGAAGACATCGTCGAGGAGATCGTCGGTGAGATCCAGGACGAGTATGATGAGGAGGATATTCTCGTCAAGCCTCTTGGCGCCAACCGTTACCTGGTTGATGGCAGTGCTGCGATTCGTTACATCAACAGGCGCTTCGAGCTGACGCTCTCGGAGGAGCATGTCAACACCCTGGCGGGTTTCCTGATTAACTCTCTGGGCAGTATCCCCGAGGTCGGTGTGCGCTGTGAGGTGGAAGGCGTCCAGTTTACTGTTCTTGAGGTGGAGGATCGGCGAATTGAGCAGATTGAGTTGCAGCTTCCGGCTCATAAAGCTCATCTGGCGGGATAAGCTGACAAGTTCGCCATCTTGTCAATTTTGCCACAGGGTTTGTGCTGCCAGAGCGACCTGTGTTGCCGCTCCGTCCTTTTATCTGCTTAATGCGTTTCTTTAAGCCTTTTGGCTATCTCACTGAAAAATATAACTTTGTGCGTGAAGCTGTTGTCCTTCCCTTGTTAAGAACCCTCGAAATGCTCTGCACATTAGCTGTTTTCTTACCTTCGCAAAACGTTCTAACCCCTTAAAAAATTGAAATAATTCTTGACAGCAGCCCGGTCTGCCGACTATATATTTCCCAGAAGGTGGTGAATTGTGTAATTTTAGGCCAAAGAGGGCCAAATGAGATTTCAGGGTGTCTATTACAATTCAATCGATGCAAAAGGGCGGGCAAGCATTCCGGCCAGGTTCCGCGAGCTGCTTGAAGGAGCTCGGCGAGGACAAGGAGCTGGTGGTGACCCAGGAGCACGGTGGCATTGTCGCCTATCCTGTTTCAGGATGGAATACCTTTCTCGAAAATTTCGACAATCTCCCTGAACGACCAGTTTCGGGAAGACCTCTACTTTACAACAGTAACCCCCGCAACCCACTGCACGTTCGATAAACAGGGCCGCATCCAGTTGCCGCAATCCTTGCGCGAATACTGCCAGCTTGACACGGACGGCATGCGTGATGTCGTTGTTGTCGGCGGTGGCAAAGAAAATTCAGATCTGGAATAAGACACGATATCTCGAGAAGCTCGCTGAAGCCTCCGCAGCGTCAAGCTGAAGACCGGCAGAAGCGTTTCGACCTGGGGCTTTAGTTTTGGCCTCGGATGTGTTCAGGCATGTGTCGGTGATGGCGGAGGAGGTTCTGCAGTACCTCGAGCCACATCGCGGCGGTATTTACCTGGATGGCACCCTGGGTGGCGCCGGGCATGCCCGGTTGATTCTCGAAGCGAGTCTCCTGATGGTGTTTTGATTGGCCTGGATCGTGATTCGGCGGCTCTGGCCGCTGCGCAAGCTAACTTGGCCGTCTTTTGGTGACCGCGTGATTTTGAGACAGGGGAATTTTTCCGATATGGGCGCTCATCTCGACTCAGCTGGGAATTGATCAGCGTCGATGGCATCCTTCTGGACTTGGGCGTTTCTTCGCATCAGCTCGACAGCCCGGAGCGCGGGTTTTCTTTCCGTGAAGACGGGCCGCTTGATATGCGCATGAATCCGGCAGAGGGTGTCTCCGCAGCCACGGTGCTTGGCCGAAGCTGAGGCTGACGAGTTGAAGCGCATCTTTCGCGAGTATGGCGAAGAGCGTTGGGCCGGCAAAGATTGCCAGGGCGATTGTCACGGACCGTGAAAAGACCCCATTTGTAACGCACCCTGCAGTTGGCCGACCTGGTCAGCCGGGTCGTGCCCGGAGGCAGGGTGCCGCAGCGCATCCATCCGGCGACAAGGGTTTTTCAGGCCCTGCGTATTCATGTCAATGGTGAGCTTGAAAGCTTGCGTACCGGGCTGGATGCCGCGTGGCAGCGATTGAAGAGTCGGCGGCCGGTTGGTGGTGATCAGCTTTCACTCCTTGGAAGACCGGATGGTCAAGCAAGCTTTTCGCGCACTGGCAACCGGCTGTGTCTGCCCGCCCCGTCTCGCTGTCTGTGCTTGCGGGCAGCAGCCGGCTGTCCGTGTTCTGACCCGCAAGGCCGTACGTGCCACAGAAACAGAGACAGAAAACTAACCCGCGAGCGCGCAGCGCTGTATTGCGGGCCATGGAAAAACTCCCGGCGAAAGGGGAATGAGTATGTCTGATGCAATAGCCAAGGCCTTACCGAAAATTAATGGCTTTACCCTGCGCCGCCCGAACCTGTTACCGGTGCTCGGGTTTATTTCACTTTTGCTGCTGGTCTCGTTGTTTTTCGTCTGGTCACGTGTTCAGGTGACCAGCCTGGAATACGAGATGTCTCAGCTGGAGTCGTTCTGCGCGGTTGCGCAGGAGGCGACCGAATCTCTCTTGAGGCCGCCAGCCTCAGGAATCCCGAGCGGATCGAACGGGTGGCTAGAAAAGAACTGGGTTTGCACCTGCCTTCTGCCGAGCAGGTGATCACGGTGGATTGATGAAAGAACTGGAGAAAGGCGTACGTATTCGTATCCGGCTGATCGGGGCTGATCTTCACCATCGGTTTTGTGCTGGTGACGATGCGTGCCTTTGATCTCCAGGTCCTGCAGGAAGAGGCAGTGGCACGAGCGTGCCGATCGCCAGCATCAAAAAACCATCCCCCTGACGCCGCAGCGTGGGACGATCTTCGACAGCCATGGCGAAGAGCTGGCCGTCAGCGTTGACGTCGACTCCATCTATGTCGAGCCGCGCAAATTGGAAGATCGTGCTGTTGCAACGAAACAACTCGCAAAAGCTCTTGGTCTCCCAGGTCGACTGTTAAAGCCAAGCTGAAAAGGCAACAGTAACTTTGTCTGGCTGAAGCGCCAGGTGACCCCCAGCGAGAGTGAAAAAATCAAATCCTTAAGCCTGAAAGGCGTGGGCATGATCAAGGAACCCCGCCGCTTTTATCCCAACTCGAACATCGCAGCTCACCTGCTCGGTTTTACCGGTCTTGATCCGAAAGGCCTGGAGGGGCTGGAGCTGAAGTATGACAAGGAAATTCTTGGCCGGGGCGGTTACCTGGTCATGGAGCGGGACGCTCTGGGCCGCGGGTTGGGGACCGGACTGCCGCAGGTTCAGGGTGCCACGCGTGGTCATGATCTTTACCTGACGATTGATAAGAATCTGCAGTATATCGCTGAGCGGGAGTTGGCCGACGGCCTGCATAAGACACAACGCCAAGGCCGGAACCGTTGTGATGATGGAGCCGGCAACGGGCAAGATTCTGGCCATGGCCAGCTATCCGGAATATAACCCCAACTCGTTTTTCCGCCACAAGCCTTCCCAGTGGCGGAATCGTGCCATCTGCGACAGCTACGAACCAGGCTCAACCTTTAAAGTCTTTCTCATGGCGGCGGCTCTCAATGAAGCTGTTATCAGTACGAGCCAGAAGATCGATTGTGAAAATGGTCGATATCGGGTTGGCGGGAAGAATATCCATGACCACAAGAAGTACCAGAAGCTGACCCCTGCCGAGATCATCAAGTACAGCTCGAATATCGGTTCGGCGAAAATCGGCAAAATGTTGGAACGGGAGACTTTCTACAGCTACCTCAGAGATTTTGGCTTCGGTCAGAAAACAGGGGTTGATCTGCCTGGAGAGGCCGTCGGCATGTTGCGGGCACCGGACAAGTGGTTCGAGGTTGACCTGGCCAACATCTCCTTCGGCCAGGGCGTCAGTGTTACGCCGATCCAGTTGACCTCGGCCATCTCCGGCAATCGCTAATGGCGGCAACCTCATGGAGCCCTATGTTGTGGAGCGTGTTGTCGACAGCCAGGGTCAGCTGACCCAACAGCATCGGCCGCGGGTGGTTCGCAAAGTTCTTGCCCGGGATGTGGCGCAGACGGTGACCCGGATGATGGAGATGACGACGGAGGACGGCGGCACCGCGACCAATGCCAGAGTTCCGGGGTTCCGGGTTGCAGGCAAGACGGGCACGGCGCAAAAGGTCGACGCTGTGACCGGAACCTATTCCGTTGATAAAAGGGTGGCCTCTTTTGTCGGTTTTCTGCCGGCGGAGGACCCGAAGCTGGTGATGCTGGTCTCCCTTGACGAACCTTATAAAGTTGTTTACGGCGGGCTGACGGCAGCCCCTATTTTTTCGAGGATTGCAGCCCAGGCCATGCAGTATCTCAAAGTCCAGCCCAGTGAGGTTGTAACGGCCGGTGAAAGCCTGCCGTCACTGGACCAGATCTTTGTCGAGACAATGGCTCCCGAACGGCAGCTGGAGCAGGTTGTTGCAAGCTCAGACCTCTCCGGGGGGCCACAGATGCCGAATTTTGCAGGACTGAGTTATCGCCAGGTTCTTGAAATTATGCAAGATAAACAACTGAATGTCAGCTTCCGCGGACGTGGCCGGGTCGTGGAGCAATCACCAGGCCCCGGTGTGGCAATCCCTTATGGTGCTCCGGTTTGGGTGCGCTTGTCACCTCCATCATGAAACGTTTTAGCGACGAATAATATGAAACTCGCGCAGATCCTGAAAAACTGCCCTTACCTCGAGGTGCATGGAGACATGGACCTTGACGTGACCGGTATGCACTACGATTCACGCCAGATCAGGTCGGGAGAGGCTTTCTTTGCTTTGCGCGGGGTTGTCAGCGATGGTCACACTTATATCTCCAGTGCTGTCGCAGACGGGGCCAGAGTCGTGTTCTGTGAAGAGTTGTTTGACAGGCCTGAGCAGGTCACTATGGTCCTGGTCGAAAACGCCCGACAGACGATGGCTCTGGCCGCATCCGAGTTCTATGGCAACCCGACGTCAGGGATGCAGGTTGTCGGCATCACCGGAACCAACGGCAAAACGACTATCTCTTACCTTCTGGAAGAGATCCTCGCCCAGGCGGGCCTGTCCCCGGCCGTCGTCGGTACCATAAACTATCGCTACGGAGCGGACTTGCATCAGGCGCCCCATACGACTCCGGAAGCTCTTGACCTGATGAAGCAGGTTCGTGATTTCCACAATAATGGCGCCCGCTCCCTGGTGATGGAAGCTTCCTCGCACGCTCTGGAGCAGTGTCGGGTTGATGGCGTGCATTTTGATGTCGGGGTCTTTACCAACCTGACGCCGGAACATCTTGATTATCATATCGATATGGAGAGCTACTTCAAGAGCAAGTATCATCTCTTTAAGGAACTGCTTCCACGCGACAATGGCCGGGCCGTCATCAATATTGATGACAGCTACGGCCAACGACTGGCAGCCATGCTTCCCGAAGCGCTGACCTGTGGGCGTGGCAAAACAGCTGATATTTACCCGGAAAGTCTGGAGATCTCGCTAAAGGGAATCCGGGCCCGGGTTGCAACTCCCTCGGGTATCGTCGATGTTGTCAGCCCTTTACTCGGCGATTATAACGCCGAGAACCTGCTCTGTGCCATAGGGGCCGCTGTTGCTCTTGGCCTGTCGCCTCAGGTGATTGCCTCCGGACTGGCCGCAGCGAGCGGAGTACCCGGACGGCTCGAACAGATAGAGAATGATCGGGAGGCCGTGGTCCTGGTTGATTATGCCCACACCGGTGATGCCCTGAAGCGGGTCCTGGAAGCAATGCAGGCGCTTTCACCACAGAGGATTCTGACCGTTTTTGGCTGCGGTGGTGACCGTGATCGCAGTAAGCGGCCGATCATGGCCGACGATCGCCGCCCGTGGTTCCGATGTTGCGATCGCGACCTCCGATAACCCCCGCAGCGAAGACCCTGCGCAGATTCTCAACGATGTGAGGGGCGGTCTGGTCAAGGTCCATGAGCGGGAGTGGAGCAAGGACGAGGCCGCTAATGGTGAGGGCCGGGGGTATGTCGTCATAGAAGACCGACGTGCCGCCATTCAGTTCGCCGTGGATCTGCTGCAGCCGGGAGACCTGCTCCTGGTCGCCGGTAAAGGGCACGAAGATTACCAGATTCTTAAGAACGGTCGCATTCACTTTGATGATCGCGAAGAGCTGCGCAAGGCTCTGCAAGGGGGAGGTCGCCAATGATCCGCATGGACGTGCGCACCATTGCTGAAATCACCGGAGGGCACCTGATGCAGAACGGTGCGTCGGTAGAGCTGCAGGGATTTTCCACCGACAGCCGCAAGCTGCAGCCGGGCGAGCTGTTTATACCGCTGCGCGGAGATAATTTCGACGGTCATGATTACATGAACCAGGCGATTCAGAATGGTGCCGCGGCCTGCCTGAGTGAAGAAATGATCGGTGGCCTGCTGGTCCCGGTTATCAAGGTCAATAACACGCTTAAGGCTTTAGGCGACCTGGCCGCGGCTATGCGGCGTCAATTTGCCGGTCCGGTGGTTGGCATCACCGGCACCTCGGGCAAGACGACCTGCAAGGAGATGCTCGCAGCTATCCTGGAGAGCGTTGGCCCGGGGCTGAAGTCAGCGGGGAATTTCAATAACCTGATCGGCGTCCCTCTGACACTGTTCGGCTTGCAGCCTGAACATTGTTGGGCGGTTGTCGAGATGGGCATGAGTGAACGCGGTGAAATCGCCCGGTTGACTGAAATCGCCAAGCCCAATATTGGCATGATTACCAACGTTGGTGCCGGTCACCTGGAGAACTTCGATGGGATTTCCGGCGTTGCCCGCGCCAAGGGCGAACTTTTTATCAGGTCTGCCGAGCGATGGCGTTGCACTGATCAACGCAGACGATCCGGAAGTTAGTCAATTGCCGGTTGCCAACGGCGTGAGAAGGATTCTCTTCGGTACCACCACTGAGGCCGACATCAGGGCCGAGAAGGTTGCCTGTCATAATGGTACGGTCAGCTTTGACCTGGTTGTCAAAGACGGCATGAAGCGAGTCGTTATACCTCTGCCCGGTCGTCATAACGTTGGCAATGCATCTGGCTGCTGCCGCTGCTGCCTATGTCATCGGTGTCGGACTGGAAGAGATTGTCACCGGGCTGAAAGCCTTCAAACCCTGTCCTGGACGCATGGAGCTTATTCGGCTTACCCGAAGACATCGTGGTCCTTGATGACAGTTACAATGCCAACCCGCTCTCGGTTCATGCCGCGCTGGATGCTCTGCATGATCTCGATTCGGCGGGTCGGCGAATAGCAGTTCTGGCCGACATGCTCGAGTTGGGGCCAACCGGTCCGGAACTGCACCATCATATCGGCACTCTCGCCGCAGAGCGGGTTGACTGGCTCTTCACTTACGGTCGCCTGGCAGAAGAAATTGCCAGGGGGGCGATTGAAAGCGGTTTAGCCGAAGAGCGGGTGTTTACTGCTAAAAGTCACGATGAACTCTGCTGCCAGACTTCTCGAAGTCTTGCAGGGCGGCGATCGGGTTCTGGTCAAGGGGTCCCGGGGCATGCGCATGGAAAAGGTCATTGACGCTTTGCGAATATCCCGCCAGGCAACGGCTGTAAACGGCAACGGAAGAGGATAAGACGTGCTTTATCATCTGCTCTATCCATTACATACCGAGTTTTCGATCTTTTATGTTTTCCGGTTTATCACTTTCCGGACGATCTATGCGGCGATCACGGCCCTGGTCATCAGCTTTCTGCTCGGGCCCTGGCTGATCGAGAAGCTCTCGGCGTTGCAGATGGGACAAAGCATCAGAAAGTTGGGTCCGGAATCACATTTCAAGAAAGAAGGAACGCCGACCATGGGCGGCGCCCTGATTCTTTTTGCGATCGTGCTGCCGACTCTGCTCTGGGCCGATCTAAGCAATCTTTACGTCTGGCTGGCGCTGCTGGTCACTGTCGGTTACGGCATTATCGGCTTTGTTGATGACTTGCTGAAAGTGCGTCTGAAGAATAGTGATGGGCTCTCTCCACGCAAGAAGATGTTCTGGCAGATGTTGATCGCCTTTGGTGTCGGTATGGTTTTGATGACCTACCCAGGTTTTCAGACGACCCTGGCCTTTCCCTTCTTCAAAGGCTTTAACCCGGATCTTGGCTGGTTTTATGTGCCCTTTGCCATGCTGGTGATTATCGGTGCCAGCAACGCCGTCAACCTGACCGATGGACTCGACGGCCTGGCCATAGGCCCGGTGATTATTGCTGCCGGGACCTACCTGCTCTTTGCTTACGTGGCGGGTCATGCGACCCTGTCAAGTTATTTACAGATTACCGGTGTCAAAGGTGCCGGGGAACTTTCGGTGCTCTGTGGAGCCATGATCGGAGCCGGGCTCGGCTTTCTCTGGTTCAATACCTACCCGGCTCAGGTGTTTATGGGGGATGTTGGCAGCCTGTCTCTCGGCGGTGCGATCGGTACGATTGCCGTGATTACCAAGCAGGAGATCGTTCTGGTGATCGTCGGTGGGATTTTTGTCGTCGAAGCTCTCTCGGTGATCGTGCAGGTTACCTCGTTTCGCCTTTATGGCAAGAGGATTTTCCGCATGGCGCCGATCCATCATCATTTTGAGTTGAAGGGTTGGCCGGAGCCGAAGATTATCGTGCGTTTCTGGATTATCAGTATCATTCTGGCCCTGATCGGTCTCTCGACGCTTAAGTTGAGATAGGTTTGCCTGTGATGAAAAGAGCATTATCGGAACAAGGACATTACCATTATCGGCGCCGGTTCAACCGGCCGCAGCCTGGCGAAGTTTTTCCTGGCTCAAGGGGCGAAGGTGTCCCTGTCCGATAATCGTCAGTGCCGAGCTCCTGGATAATCTTGATGAACTTGAAAATGCTGGTGTCCGGATGGATCTCGGCGGACATACCCCGGAGCTTTTCAAAACGGCTGACCTGGTTGTCATCAGTCCCGGCGTGCCGCTTGATATCCCGGTTGTCGAGCTCTGCAGGCAGCATGCTGTGCCGATCCTCGGTGAAGTGGAAATCGCCTGGCATGAGTTAGCCGGGAAGATGATTGGCATTACCGGGACCAACGGCAAGTCAACGGTGACGACACTGATCGGTGAAATGCTGCAAGCCTGGGGAGAAAAGGTTTTTGTCGGCGGCAACCTCGGCACGCCGCTGGTCGATGCTGTGGGCCACGACTACCAATGGCAGGTTGTGGAGCTCTCCTCCTTTCAACTGGAAACCATTGAAGACTTTCGTCCAGACTATGCCATGCTGCTGAATATTTCGGAAGACCACCTGGATCGCTATCCGGATATGGCGAGCTACCTGGCGGCCAAAGCGAGAATCTTTGAAAACCTGGGTGAAGACGACATCGCGATTCTGAATGCTGATGACCCCCAGGTGATGCAGGCCGCGTCAGACAACTGCGGCAAACAAGGTCTGCTTCAGCAGCCAGACGATTCTGGAGTCGGGTATGAGCTTGAGTGCAGACAAAATTATCTGGCGCTGGCAAGGTGCCGAGATCATCTTTGCTGCAGACGAACTGAAGCTGCGCGGCCAGCACAACCGGGAAAACGTCATGGCCGCGCTGATTCCGCTGTTGCTTGAAGGCTGTCCGGCTGAAATCGCCTGGGGCGCGGCAAAAGACTTTACCGGCCTTGCCCATCGGATGGAATTCCTTGGCGAACTGGATGGTGTTAGCTGGTTTGACGATTCCAAAGGCACCAACATCGGCAGCGTGGTGAAAAGTCTGGCCGGCCTGGAAAAGCCGGTGGTTTTGATTGCCGGTGGTAAAGACAAGCAGGGCGATTTATCCGCCCTGGTGCCGATGATTCGGGACAAGGTTGACCATCTGGTCCTGATCGGTGCCGCTGCAGCACGTATGGCCCTTGCTTTTGATGGCCTGACCAACATTCATCGGGCTGCAGATATGCATGAAGCCGTCGGCATCGCGGCGCAGGTGAGTTGTTCGGGCGGGGCTGTTCTGCTGTCCCCGGGCTGCTCCAGCTTCGATATGTTTAAAAACTATGCTGAGCGCGGACGAATCTTTGCCCGTGAGTTTCATGCGTTGCGTTGTACAGGGGAAGCCAGTCATGGAAATTAGACAGGGAACAGACCATTCGATCCTGCTGCTGGCGGTTTGCTTGACCTGCCTCGGAGTTGTCATGGTGTTTTCTTCCTCGTCAATTATGGCGGTGCGGGAGTACGACGACAGCCTGCACTTCCTCAAACGTCAGGGAGTTTATGCCCTCCTCGGTTTCGGCGCCATGGCGCTCTTGATGCGCATTGACCTGAATCTCCTGCGCAAGGCGGCATGGCCTGTTCTTGGCTTGTGCGCTCTTTTACTGATCGCGGTCCTGGTTCCGGGGGTCGGCAAGAAAGTTGGCGGCGCGGCGCGTTGGATCAGGATTGCCGGATTCACTTTCCAGCCAGCGGAATTTGTCAAGCTCGGCCTGGTGCTGTTCATGGCTCATTCCCTGGCGCGTAAGCAGGGTAAGGTCAAAAGCTTCCGTTTCGGCTTTGCACCTTACATGGTGGTCCTCGCGGTTTTAATCGGCCTGTTGCTGGCTCAGCCTGACCTTGGCAGCGCGTTGACCCTGGCCATCGTATCGATTGCCATGTTGCTGGTGGCCGGCACACGACTGAGTTACCTGGCCGGTATCGGCTTGATTGCCATGCCCTTTCTGTACTTCATGGTCATGAACGTTGACTATCGCCGACGCCGGATACTGGCGTTTCTCAATCCATGGGACGATCCGAGTGATACCGGTTTTCAGATCATCCAGAGCTGGATCGCCTTCGGCAACGGCGGTGCTTTCGGTCAGGGGCTTGGTGAGAGCAAGCAGAAGCTGTTTTATCTGCCCGAGGCACATACCGACTTTATCTTTTCCGTGATTGGCGAAGAGCTTGGTTTTATCGGTGTCATTGTCATTGCTTCCATGTTTCTGCTGCTGGTTCTGAGAGGATTGAAGACCGCCCTCAATGCTCCCGAACGACTTCAGCTGTTTTTTGGCCTTCGGGGTCACCCTGCTGATCGGCATGCAGGCTTTTGTCAACATGGCGGTTGTCATGGGAATGGTCCCCACCAAGGGCCTGGCGCTGCCATTCCTCTCTTATGGCGGTACCAGTCTGATGACGACGCTGGCGGCTATCGGCATATTGTTGAATGTCTCCAGAAGCCTTCCGGGAGAGTTGCGATGAAATTGCTGCTGGCCGGTGGAGGCACCGGTGGACATCTCTTCCCCGCCATCGCACTGGCTGAGCAGCTTAAAAGCGAAGAGCCGCAGAGCGAAGTTCTCTTCGTCGGTACCGAGAGAGGTCTGGAGGCTCGTATGCTGCCGGAACTGGGCTGGCCATTGAAGACGATAGAAATGAGCGGCTGGGCCGGGCTTGGTGCTTTTGCGCGGTTGAAAGTTCTTGGCAAGCTGACCAGGAGTTTTGCTCAATCGCGTAAAATCCTGCGTGAGTTCAATCCGGATGTCGTGGTCGGTGTCGGCGGTTATGCTTCGGTGCCGGCCCTGTTGGCAGCCAAAACTCTCGGCATCCCATACCTGGTGCATGAGCAGAACGCCTGGCCAGGACTGGCGAACAGACTTCTGGGTCACTGGGCAAAAAGGGTCTGCCTTTCCTTTGATGAGGCGGACCGGGCCTTTCACAGGAGTGCAACGGTGCTGACCGGCAACCCGGTTCGCTCAGCCATGGAAAAATGTCCGAGTCTACCGGAAGGGAAACTCTGCCTGCTGGTTTTCGGCGGCAGCCAGGGCGCCCGGGCCATTAACCGGGCCGTGGTGGCCGCACTGCCGCACCTCTCCGAATGGCGGGATAAATTGGAAATTGTCCATCAGTCCGGCCAGCTTGATTATGAGGAGACACTGCGCGGCTACCAGGAGAATGAATGGCCGAATGCCGACGTCAAGCCTTTCATCAACGACATGGCCAGGGCCTATGCAGACTCAACGCTGATCGTCTGCCGGGCCGGAGCGACAACCCTCGCTGAACTGACGGCCTGTGGCCGGCCGGCAATCCTGGTGCCTTATCCGCACGCTGCCGCCGGGCATCAGTCCGGCAACGCACAAGCTCTGGCCGCCAAGGGTGCAGCCATGGTGATGGAAGAAACCTCTCTGACTGCTGAGCGGCTGGCGCAACTGATCAGCGGACTTCTGCATGATCGTGCCAGTCTCATGTCGATGTCGGCCGCGGCTAAAGGGCTGGCACAACGTGGCGCAGCAGCCAGATTGCTGCAGGAATGCAGATCCGTTCTCACAGAAAGCATGTGAAGGGGAAATCATGTACGGCAAGATTCAGAAAATACATTTTGTTGGCATCGGCGGCATAGGCATGAGCGGGATTGCTGAAGTCCTCATCAATCTAGGCTATCAGGTTTCCGGGTCCGACCTTAAAGAGAGTGATATTACCCAGCGCCTGGCTGCTCTGGGAGGCGTCATCGCTTATGGCCATCGCGCCGAGAGTGTTGTTGGTGTTGATGTTGTTGTGACCTCGACCGCCGTAAATTTGCAGAATCCCGAAGTGCAGGAAGCGCACCGCCGCAAGATCCCCGTTATCCCGAGGGCGGAAATGCTGGCTGAGTTGATGCGCATGAAGTACGGCGTTGCTATCGCCGGAACCCACGGCAAGACCACCACGACCAGTATGGTGGCGACAGTTCTGTCGCATGGCGATATCGACCCGACCGTGGTAATTGGTGGTCGTCTTGATTCAATCGGCTCCAATGCCAAGCTGGGACAGGGCGAATTTCTGGTCGCTGAGGCTGATGAATCTGACGGCTCCTTCCTGAAATTGTCGCCGACGATTGCTGTTGTGACCAATGTTGATGAAGATCACCTTGATTTCTACAGTGGCCTTGATGAAATTCGCGCGACCTTTATCGATTTCATCAACAAGGTGCCTTTCTACGGTCTGGTGGTCCTTTGCCTGGATGATGAGAATCTGCAGGGCATGATCCCTGAGGTCAAGAAGCGCCTGGTCACCTACGGTTTGACCTCGCAGGCCGATTTTATGGCGTCAGAAATAGAACATCAGGATGACCGGACCAGTTTTCTGGTGAACTTCCGTGGAGAAGCCCTTGGCCGCTTGAATATCCGCATGCCGGGTCGCCATAACGTGCTCAATGCCCTGGCCGCCGTGGCTGTTGCCATGGAGCTCGACATGCCTTTTGCCGCGATTGCCGAAGGGTTTCAGGATTTTGGCGGTGTTGGTCGAAGGTTCGAAATTAAAGGTGAAGCACAAGGGATTATGGTGGTGGACGATTACGGTCATCACCCTGCAGAAATCAAAGCGACGCTTGCCGCCGCTCGCGGCGGTTGGAACAGGCGCCTGGTCGCAGTCTTCCAGCCGCATCGCTACAGTCGCACCGAAGCCCTGTTTGATGATTTCCTGACAGCGTTTTATCAGGCCGACCATATCGCGGTCATGGATGTCTACGCTGCCGGTGAAGAGGTGCGTCCCGGGGTGACTGCGGAAAAGCTTGCAGAAGGGATCAGCGAACATGGTCACAAGTCCTGCTGCTTCACCGGAGACCTGATCGCCACGGTCGAGCATTTACAGGCGGTCCTGCAAGCCGGGCGATATTGTGATTACCCTCGGTGCCGGCAACGTCTGGCAGGTGGGTCAGGAACTGCTGGAAATATTGTAGTCGGGTATGGATAGCAGCAGGGTATGGATAAAAGGATGATGAATCGCACAGAACTGAAAAATAAGAAGATTGCCGTTTTGATGGGGGGGCTCTCTGCCGAGCGGGAGATTTCTCTGAAAACCGGTCGGGCTGTGCTCACTGCGTTGCTTGAAAACAGCTGTGATGCGGTTGCCATTGATGTCGGTCACGATTTGCCAGCGCAGTTGCGTGAAGTTGGAGCCGAGGTGGCTTTTGTCTGCCTGCATGGGCGCTATGGTGAAGACGGTACGGTACAAGGGCTTCTGGAGATGATGCAGATTCCGTATACCGGCAGTGGCGTCATGTCTTCGAGCATGGTGATGGACAAGGTGATCACCAAGCAGATTCTGCTTTATCACGAGATCTCCACGCCGGGATTTATTGCTTATCGTGCCGGTGATGATCGAAGTGAATTATACAAGCGTTGTCGACATTTTCCACTGGTCGTCAAGCCGGCACGAGAAGGCTCAACCATCGGCATCAGTATCGTCGGTGACCGGGCGGAACTGGAAGCGGGTCTGGCAGACGCTCTGCAGCACGATGACCTGATCCTGATTGAAGACTACATTCAGGGCGACGAAATTACGGTCAGTATTTTGAACAACGAGTCTTTGCCGATTATCCAAATTGTGCCGAAAAGCGGTTTTTACGATTACCAATCGAAATACACACCGGGTCACACCGAGTACCTGCTGCCGGCACCTCTGGAAGCCGTGCTCTATAACAGATTGCAGGAAACCTCTGTGGCGGCCTGCAAGGCGCTGGCTTGCCGGGGCGCCGCCAGAGTTGATTTTATGGTGCGGGAGCGCGAGTTCTTCTGCCTTGAGGTCAATACGATTCCGGGCATGACTGCTACCAGCCTGCTGCCCAAGGCGGCGGCTGAAGCAGGCATCTCTTTCAACGAGCTGGTTATGCAGATTCTGGAAGACGCAGGATTGAACAAGTAAACAGGTAGACTGAATGCATGATCTGAAGTCCCAAAAGCAGAAAAAGACCAAAACCAACCGGCGCAAGCAGGAGAAAAAGCCGTGCGACTGGAAGAAGCTCTTTCATCGTACGCTAAGGATCTGCATTGCCTCCGGAAGTGGCTTTCTGCTTGCCAGCGGCGCCCTGCTTACCGCCCAGATGCTGCTGGAATCAGGTTATTTCGGCGTCAAGCAGGTTTCGTGTTGAACATCAGGTGAGGGTGAGTGAGGGCGACATCCTTGATGCGTCCGATATCAAGATCGGCGACAGCCTGTTTGATCTCGAGCTGCATATGATCGGACGCAAGATCGAAGAGCATCCGTGGATCGCCAAGGCCGAAGTGGAACGCTCCTTTCCCGATCAGGTGGTCATCCGGGTGGTTGAACGGCAGGTCCGGGCGATTATCGACCTTGATTATCTTTACTACGTGGACTCTGCCGGGGAAGTTTTCAAGATGCTGGATGCAGGAGATGAACTGGATTATCCGGTGATTACCGGGATCGATCGTCAATACCTGCTCGATAACCCGGACCAGACTCAGGACTGTTTAAACCTGGCACTGCAGCTTATGGATGAGCTCGACAGCAGGACTCTATTCAACCTCGATGATGTATCGGAAATCCATTATGACGAGCATGAAGGTCTTGTCATGCATACCCGCATCGGCGGCGTTCCTGTACGGATGGGCAAGGGAGGTTTTGCTGCCAAGCTGAATCGGCTGGAAAGCATCTATGACGATCTGGAGCCGCGCTTGCTGGCTCTTAAGTATATTGATTTAAACGTGACTGACCGCGTTATCGTCAAGTTGGACGTAAAACGTACGGTCGGCAGAAGTTAGCTTTTCGGAACGGGAAGGGGAGGAACATGAACAACAAACGTGAAAACCTGGTCGTCGGCCTTGATATCGGCACAACCAAGATTTGCGCCATTGTCGGTGCGATGACCGATGAGGGCCTTGATATCGTAGGCATCGGGACAAGTCCTTCAAGCGGCCTGCGCAAGGGCGTGGTGATTAACATCGAAAGCACGGTCAATGCGATTCGCAAAGCGCTGCAAGAAGCTGAGTTGATGGCCGGTTGCGAGATCAAGTCGGTGTTTGCCGGGATTGCCGGTGGTCACATCAAGGGGATTAACTCCCAGGGTGTAATTGCCATCAAGAACCGCGAAGTCAGCAATGAAGATGTCCGACGTGTCATCGATGCTGCCAAGGCCCTGGCGATACCGATGGATCGGGAAGTGATACATATCCTGCCCCAGGAGTTTATCATTGATGATCAGGACGGCATCAAGGAGCCGCTCGGCATGAGCGGCGTGCGACTCGAGGCCCGTGTACATATTGTTACCGGAGCCGTTGCCAGTGCTCAGAACATCATCAAGAGCTGCAACAAGGCCGGCGTTGACGTCGGTGATATTGTTCTTGAGCAGTTGGCCTCCTCTGAAGCAGTACTGACCCCTGATGAAAAGGACCTCGGCGTGGCGCTCGATCGATATCGGCGGGGGCACGACGGATATCGCGATTTTCATCGACGGCGCAATCAAGCACACCTCGGTGCTCTCCCTTGGCGGCAACCACCTGACCAATGACATCGCTGTGGGGCTGCGAACCCCGACGGCCGAGGCGGAGAAGATCAAACAATCTTCGGGCTGCTGTCTCTCCTCGATGGTCGGTAAGGACGAAACGATTGAAGTCCCCTCGGTGGGCGGGCGCGAGCCGCGGATCTTATCACGACAGTTGCTTGCAGAGATCCTCGAGCCACGGGTTGAGGAGATCTTCACTCTGGTGAATCGCGAGATCGTCAAGAGTGGTTACGAAGATCTGATTGCTTCGGGCGTGGTTATCACCGGTGGTTCAGCGATTCTGCCGGGCATGCCGGAGCTTGCCGAGCAGATTTTTGACCTGCCGGTCCGTCGTGGTCAGCCGACCGGTATCGGCGGCCTGACCGACGTAGTCAATTCACCGATCTACGCAACCGGCGTTGGCCTGGTGAAATATGGCAGCCGCAACATGCAGACCCGCAACTTCTCGATCGGTGATGAAAACCTCTTCGATCGCGTCGCGCGGCAGAATGAAAGAATGGTTCGGAGAATTTTTCTAACAGATCAACAAAGCAAATTTAAGCCTGTAACATAAACCGATCATTGCCATGGAGAGGCGATGATCACAACAATGGCGGAGGGAGTCATTATGTTTGAATTTGACGAGAATGTAGATCAGGTAGCCAAAATTAAGGTTATTGGTGTCGGTGGCGGCGGTAGCAATGCAGTTAATACGATGATTGCTGCCCAGATTGATGGTGTGGAGTTCATGGTGGCCAATACCGATGCCCAGGCATTGCGGGCCAACCTGTCCTCACTGCGCAGTGCAGATTGGCCCGAAGCTGACCAAGGGCCTTGGTGCCGGTGCCAATCCGGAAGTCGGTCGTGAAGCTGCCGAATGAAGATCGTGCGCGGATTGCCGAGTTGCTGAAAGGCGCAGACATGGTCTTTATCGCCGCAGGTCTGGGTGGTGGAACCGGAACCGGTGCAGCGCCGGTCATTGCCGAAGTGGCCAAGGAGCTTGGAGCCTTGACGGTCGCGGTCGTCACCAAGCCCTTTGCCTTCGAAGGCAAACAGCGTATGGCCAAGGCGGTACAGGGTGTCGAAGAGCTCAAGCAGATCGTCGATTCGCTGATCCTGATTCCCAATGATCGGCTTAAGCGGTCTGGCCGGCAAGCAAGATGGGTATTCTTGATGCCTTTAAACCTGCGGATGATGTCCTGCGCCAGGCCGTGCAGGGAATCTCCGATCTGATCACGACCCACGGCATGATCAACGTTGACTTTGCGGATGTCCAGTCGGCGATGAGCGAACGTGGCATGGCGATGATGGGTATCGGCATGGGCGTCCGGTGAAAACCGTGCCTGTGAAGCCGCTCAGCAGGCAATCAGCAGCCCGCTGCTCGAAGAGATCGATATCTCTGGTGCCAAGGGGGTGCTGGTCAATGTCACCGGTTCTTCGAGCATGACCATGGCTGATTATGAGGAAGTCGCCAACATCATTCACGATAAGGTGCACGAAGACGCCAATATCTTCATCGGCCTGGTCGTTAACGAAGATATGGGCGAGACCATCCAGGTGACGGCTATTGCCACCGGTTTCGGCTGCTCCTTTGATACCGGAAAACGCCCTAACTAGTGATCTGGGCCGACCGAACGTACAGGCTCCAACCAAGATTGACCGAGACATCCCGGCGTTCATTCGCAATCAGAATCAGGACAAGCCCCGCGCCAGTATGCGGATCGGCTCCTACAATGAAGACGAGGAATACGATATCCCGACGTTCCTGCGCAAACGCGTCGATTGAGACGAGAAATTTTAGCTGACGGGTCAACTGTCTGACCCCGATGGCCAATTGCTGGAATTTAATTCTGTGCTTGTCAAAGGGTGAGCGGCCGTGCCGGTTCTCCGCCCGGCGCTTTATCGGTTTGCTCGTAGCTCTGCGCTTGCCTGTAATGCGACTCCCTCAACCACTTAGGGCCGCCTTGTGCGGCCCATTTTTTTCTGCCATGGCCGAGATAAAGGTTTTGCGGCTTTGCGTTTGACTTGCCATGTGGCTTACTGTTAAAGATGTGAATAGCAACTCGGAGAGAACTGATGACTTTATCAAAAGATCTGCTTGAAATACTGGCTTGTCCGCAATGCAAAGGTGAGATTGTGCCCGATGACAAACATGACAACCTCTACTGTCATGCCTGCAAGCTGGCCTATCCGGTCCGTGACGGCATCCCGGTTATGCTGGTGGACGAAGCCCTCCCTCTAGACTGAATTCATGTCTCTTGAAAAAACTCGACGCCAGTAAAATCCATCGTATCATGATCCGCTCGGCCAACTGGCTCGGTGATGCTGTGATGACCATCCCGGCGATGATGGCAGTCAGGGAGACTTATCCCGAAGCGCATATCGCTGTCGTGGCCAATCCCCTGGTCGCCCAGTTGCTGGAAAATCACCCCGGCTGTGATGAAATCATCATCTACAACAAAGCTGGCGAGCATGCCGGCGCCCTTGGCCTGGTGCGTTTTGCCGCAGCTTTGCGGCGCCGAAAGTTCGATTGTGCGATTCTCTTCCAGTATGCCATTGAAGCCGGAATCATGGCTTTCCTGGCCGGAATTCCTCGTCGTATCGGTTTTACTACGGATGGCCGACGCTCTTTCTGACCCACCCGGTGCCCTTTGGTGAGGCAGACAAGACGGTCCACCAGACCGATGCTTTTCTGCGCATCGTCAATCACTATGGCATCAAGGCAAAAGAGAAACGGCAGCAGCTTGCCTTGCTGGACAGCGAACGTGCCTGGGTAAAAGAGCAACTGACCGAAGGTCCTGTCGTCACGATCAACCCCGGTGCCGCTTATGGCTCGGCAAAACGCTGGTATCCCGAGCGCTTTGCTGCCGTAGGTGATTTTCTGGCCGGGGAGTATGGCATGCAGGTCGTCTTGATCGGCGGTCCGGCTGAAGTCGAGATCGGCAAGGATATCGCCGCCGCTATTCAGGCTCCTGTGCATAATTTTGTCGGCAAGACCACCGTCAGACAGATGTTGGCCCTGATTGATGCCGCTTCGCTGATGGTGACCAACGACTCCGGCCCGATGCACGTCGCGGCTGGCTTTAATGTGCCAATTGTCGCCATCTTTGGCTCTACCAACCACACCACAACGTCACCCTTCTGTGAAAGCTATCGCATCGTTCGTCATCCGGTTGAATGTTCACCCTGCATGCTCAGGGAGTGTCCGATCGATCACCGTTGCATGGATCGGGTGACCGTTGACTGATGTTATCGAGGCTGTGCAGTCGATTCTGCCAGAGCGCTTGTCAGGCAAAGCATAAATCTTGTCTTGGTTCCCTCCTTCGCCTTAGAATGTGATTGATGTCACGTCACCTGATTGAAAAATATCGCCAGCGCCATGCACAGGAAACCGGCGGCGAGGCCAATCCCTGGGGTGGGCGCCTGACTGTGGCCCTGATCTATCCGAACACCTACCATCAGGGGATGAGCAATCTGGGTCTGCAGACTGTCTACCGGATGCTCAACGAACGAGACGATACCCTCTGTGAACGTTTCTTCCTGCCTGATCCTGAAGATATTGAGGAGCATCGCCGTACCGGTTTTCCTCTCGTGTCGATTGAATCCCAGCGATCGCTTTCTGACTTTGACCTGGTCGCCTTCTCCATTTCATTTGAAAATGACTATTTGAATCTGCCGGTGATCTTTGAGTTAGGTCACCTTTCGCTTTGGAGAAATGAGCGCACCGAACGCGACCCCCTGGTTCTCTGCGGTGGCGTCTGCGCCTTTCTCAATCCGGAACCCCTCGCGGAGATCATGGATTTTTTTGTGGTCGGTGAGGCTGAAGTGACCCTGCCGCAACTCCTCGAGCAATTGCTCGATGCTGAGCCTTTGACTCGCGCTGAACTCCTCGATCGACTTTCACAACAGGCGGGAATTTATCAGCCTGGTGGCTATGACCTTCGTTACGATGACAGTGGTGAGCTTAAATCAATGACGCCACGAGAGGGACTGCCAAAACAGGTTGCCCGCCAGTGGCAGAGACATCTGGATGACAGCCAGAGCCGCACCTGCGTGGCAACCCCCGAAACGGAGTTCGGCAGCATGCACCTGGTCGAAGTTTCGCGCGGATGCCCCAGGGCCTGTCGATTCTGTGCCGCCGGTTTTATCTATCGGCCCTTTCGTGAACATTCCGTGGAGCATCTCCGTCAAGAAATTCTCGACACCGATTATGCTGTCGGGCGAGTCGGTCTGGTCGCTGCAGCGGTCTCCGACTACGGCGACCTGGCTGAAATCGGCAGGGACATTTTGCAGCAGGGTGGCGAAGTCTCCGTGTCGAGCGTGCGCATCGACGCCATCACGGCCGAACAGATTCAGGTCCTCGTCGATGCCGGCCACAAGACCCTGGCCCTGGCTCCGGAGGCGGGCAGCCAGAGGATGCGGGATGTCATCAACAAAGGCATCGATGAGGAGCAGATCCTTGCCGCGGTCAGGCTATTGGCAGAGGGGGGATCCCGAATCTCAAGCTTTACTTCATGATCGGTCTGCCCTCCGAGCTTGACTCGGATGTGGCTGCGATTGCCGATTTGACTCTGAAAATACGCCAGATATGGCAAGAGATCGGCAAACAGGTTGGTCGCCTGGGTCGTCTACATCTTTCCGTCAATCCCTTTGTCCCAAAACCATGGACGCCGCTGCAATGGGCGCCGATGGAGAGGCGCAGTCTGCTCGAAAAGAAGTACCGACTCCTGCAGAAACGTCTGCGTCCGGTTGCGAATGTTGAACTGAATTTTGAATCTTTACGTCACGCTGAAATCCAGGGGTTGCTTGCCCGTGGTGACCGCCGCGTCGGTCAAACCCTGCCTTTGCTCGCAGGGGGTGCCAGTCTCAAGGCGGCCTGCCGACAAACGGCTATCGACCCTGCATTCTACCTGCATCGTGAGCGTGGAGCGGATGAGCTTTTCCCCTGGGACATTATTCAACAAGGGGTGAACCGCAGTCATCTGCGCAAGGAATATGAGCAGGCACTGTCGGCGCAACCGGGGACTGTTTGTCGTCCTGGCTGTAGCCGTTGCGGAATGTCCTGCTGAATTCCATTGCAAAAGCTGTACTCAAACCACAATTCCTTGCCATGTTCTTCCTTAGTCTGCTTTTCCCTGTCCTGGGACAAGGTAATACACAAGGTTATTCAACCTGCAGGCGCTGAGATCGACTCGGCCAATAACTCTACAGTCACAGACAGTGACCGTTAAGTATTTGCAAAATCCCCGCATGGCAGCGTGGTTTTTTGTTTTTATCTAGCGACTCTGGTGGATTGAAGCCTCTTCCGTTATACTGTCAAACCACTTACGACCCTTCAGGCTGGCGGCTGCATGTTGATATCAAGCGTTTGCAAAGGAGTATAGTTATGGCGGATGAAAACTTGTTGCTCGAAAAAGACGGCCCCCTGGCAACGATCACTTTCAATAACCCCAAGGCTCTCAATGCTTTAACCGTGTCGACCTTCGAAAGCCTGGATCGATTGCTCAGTGAACTGGAAAAAGATAAAGAGATTCGGGTTATTATCCTCACCGGGGCAGGAGAGAAAGCCTTTGTCGCCGGTGGGGATATCAGCCATCTTGGCACGCTGGATGCCGACAGCGCCCGTGAGTTCGCGCTCCTGGCCCAGCGGGTTATTGATCGGCTGGAAGCTTTTCCCAAACCGGTGATCGCTGCCATAAATGGCTATGCTCTCGGCGGTGGCTGTGAACTGGCCATGGGGTGTGATATCCGGATTGCGGCCGATTCGGCCAGGTTTGGTCAACCCGAAGTCAAACTCGGCATTATACCGGGTTTTGCCGGAACCCAACGCCTGGCACGTCTCGTCGGTAAGGGTCGGGCCAAGGAACTGATCTTTACCGGTGAGATGATTGATGCCGAAGAAGCGTGCCGGATCGGCCTGATCAACCGTGTTGTGGCGAAGGACCGGTTGCTGGACGAGACGCGTGCCCTGGCCATGAAAATGTGTGATAAGAGCTCTTCTGCCATCACGTTCGCCAAGGAAGCGATTAATAATGGCCTGGAGATGGATTTTGCCCGCGGTTCACGTTACGAGGCGGACCTTTTTGCCCTTTGCTTTACGACAGAGGATTGCAAAGAAGGTATCAGCGCCTTCATGGAGAAGCGACCAGCCAAATTTTAAGCTCTAAACTTGAGAATTTCGATTATTTGTTCTTGTGACTGCAAAAGTCTCCTTGAGGGCCCTTTCAATAAAAGGGCCCCTTGCTGTTTCTCCGGCCAGATAAAAACATGGTTGATCAAATGAAAATGTGTAAACCCTTTAATGATTAATGTCGTCTAAGTTTGCAGGCAGGGGATACACTTATTCAAGCAAACATTAAAGGAGAGACCGATGAACAGACGCATTCTCACCACGGTTGGAATTGTTGCTGCAATCTTGATGATCACTGCAGGTGCTGATCTAGCCTTCGCCAGGGGCGGAGGTGGGGGGCCGCATAGTGGAAATGGCTCTGGTGCTCAAGGTGGCTCCGGTATGATACAAAGCGGCAATACCTATCAGCAGCAGCACAAACAACAGAATCAGTAGCAGTACAAGCAACAAAATCAGCAGCAGTACAAACAACAGAATCAGGGAGACAACTGCAGCTGTCAAGACAATGGGCTCTAACCGCACAGGAGGTAAAGAATGGACAGGCAAAAGGTGATCAGATTCAGCTGAAAACCCGGGACCAGATCAGGGATCCTGCCAGCCATGAAAGCGAAGTATCTGAATGAAAGAAGCCGGTTGAGGAGGCTTCGACAAGAGAAATGGCCGCCAGGATTTAATCCTGGCGGCCATTCTTCTTGTGAAAGGGCTTTCAGAAAAATTGAATCAGTGCATAGAGCAGAGGCAAACTGGCAAATGCCAGAACGATTCCAAGCCCCGCCAGAGCGATCGCAAGCTCAACTCCCATGCCGGCCGCTGCAGCAAGTGCACTTGCGGTCACCATCGGCGGCATACCGGCTTCAAAGATGGCAATATCAGCAGCAAGACCATCGATGCCTAAGAGCCGGCAACCGAGCAGGGCGAACACTGGCGCGAGCAGTAGTTTGATAGCGAGGCCTGTGCCAAGTGGAGCAAGTGTCGTTGGTCTCAAGCGCAAGGTCATCTGAAAGCCTATGGCAGTCATTACCAGTGGTGTCAAGGTTCCGGAGAGGCTCTGCAGGATGTCCACCATGGCCTCCGGGTAGCTCGCATTGCGGAACAGAAGTCCTGCCAGCAGGGCCAGGGTCGGTGGGAAGAGCAGGGCACGCCGTACCATGGTCTTTGCGCCACTTTTTTCGCCACTGTAGTAAGCAAGAATTGCCGAGCCATAGGTGGCAAAGATCAACATGGTGCCAATCTGGTCGTAGAGGATCAGGTGCGGAATACCGGACTCACCGAAGAAGGCATTGACCATTGGCACACCCATGAAGGAGGTGTTGCCCAAGGGGACGACCAGCATCAGGACTCCGGTTGTGGGCCGTGACCAGCTGCAACGCTTTGCAAGGAGCAGAATGGTTACTGCGGAAAGCAGCAGCATGCACCAGGGTACGATGGCGGCGACCACGGTCTCTCCTGTGAGTGACAGCCCTGGTGCCTTGAGCAGGATAACCGCAGGCAGAGAGACATAGAGCGCAAACATGTTGAGGGTTTGCGCTGTTTCATTCGGGAAGGCCTTGATCCTGCGGAACAGAATACCCAGCGAAACAAAGAGCCCGATCAGGATAAAATTTGCCAAATACTGCTCCTTGAGTGAATTTCAGTTGCATAAAAGTAGCTCAAATTGTTCGACATTGCCAGCCTGAATGACTCCTTTGCGTGACGTGTGAACTTTCGATATGATTAATCCTGCAGACATTAAATTTATCCTTGCCATTCCCTCTCTTTGGGGGAAAATGTAAGCCGTCCGGTCTGATTCCTCTCTAGTGTCCCGTGCGGCTGTTCGCCGCACAAATTGCGCGTGATTTTGGTTCCTGGCCAGGCTTAAGCCGAGGAACCGTAACGCAGGCAGGCGGCAAAAGTGCCGAAAATTGAAGGTACGAATTAACCGTAGGGGCACCAGGCATGCTGTGCTTGGTTGCAAAGGCCCCCTATAGGCAATACAGAGGAGATTTATATTATGTTAGTTACAGAGAGTATTTCTTCACTCGAATCGGTTCTGGATCTTGCTGTCTGGTTGGAAAAGCACGGCGAGGACTTCTATGAGCGTGCCTGCGCCAGAGCTGATGATCAGGGTTTGAAGGAGACCTTCTCAGCTCTGGCCAAAGAAGAGCGCAGGCACTGCGCGATTTATACCGACCTCTACGAGATGTATACCGGCAAATCTACAGAAGGAGATGAACTGCTTGGTGAATATGGTCAGTTTATCCACTTGCTGATCAAAGAGATTAGCGAATCCCTGAATTTTGCAGAGATGTTCCTCCCAGGAGGACGTTGATTGCTGGAGCCTTGCAATTCGAGAAGAATACACTGCTCTTTTTTGCCGAGGTCAAACCTCTCTTTCGCGGCAAGGCGGGGTCCATCATTGACGCGATCTGTCGCGAGGAAAAACGTCATATTCAACAGTTGCTGGAACGTCGAGAGCTCTTGAGAGAGGCTTCCGGAGGATGTTAATGATGACCTGACTTGTCATTTATCGGGTGGAACTGTTAAAGTTGATAAGAGTAATACGTTTCCGGTTGAAAGGGACCATGACAATGCGTAAAAAACGTTTTCTGATTTATCTGACAATGATGACCGGCGTTTTCCTGTTCGCCGCCAGTGTTGCTGCTTTAGCGGCTTCGGTTCCAAGAATGACCACTGATGAGCTCAAGATGCATCTCGGTGACACGGACTACACGATTCTCGATGTTCGTGCCGGCAGAGACTGGACAGGCTCGACAGTGAAAATCTCCGGTGCCGAGCGCGTCGAACCGGCTGCTGTCGATCTGTGGGCCGACAACTATGACAAGGAGAAGATCATTCGTTCTTTATTGTGCTTGAAGTAATGAACACACGAGTGCCAGTGTGGCACTGAAAATGATGGAAAAAGGCTTTACCAAAGTCTACGCCCTTAAGGGTGGTTGGCACGAATGGCAAAGCAGACAATATCCGCTTGAGCCGAAATAACTCGGCCCAGGCGGCAGCAGATAAAACAGATCAGGGGCTTTCCATAGGGAAGCCCCTTTTTACCATGCCGACAGCTGAACCGGTCTATTTGTTTACGGATCTATAAGCCAAACAAAGGTCAGTCTAATCATTAATGCAGAGACCTGGAGACGCTGTGACGAATGACCCGTTGTCAGTCCTTTTGCCCTCAAAATGTATTTACTCTGCGTCCTCTGCATCTCCGCGTTAAACATTCTTTTGGCTTATAGAACCGTTTGTTCATTGAAATATAACAGTTGTAGTGTTAATTCTGGTAATATGAATAGAACTAGAATAATAACTGATATTTAGCCTGTGTATTGACATAGGAAAAGGATGACTCATAATTACAGTTCTTGTTCTCTTTGCAGATAAACCCGTCATTTATCCAGGAAAGCATGTCATGAGTGCAAAAACCCTTTACGACAAACTCTGGGATCGCCACGTCGTCCACTGCGATGATGGTGGTACCTGTCTGCTCTACATCGATCGGCAGCTGGTTCATGAAGTGACCTCTCCCCAGGCGTTTGAAGGCCTGAGGCTGGCCGGTCGCAAGCCCTGGCGCGCTGACGCCAACCTTGCTGTCCCCGACCATAATGTTCCCACCACCGATCGCTCTGAAGGTATCTCGGACCCCCTGTCACGACTACAGGTTGAGACGCTTGATGCCAACTGCGCCGATTTTGAAATCGAGGAGTTTGCCATGAACGATATCCGCCAGGGTATTGTTCATATCATTGGCCCCGAGCAGGGGATTACGCTGCCCGGTATGACCATAGTCTGCGGAGATTCACATACCTCGACTCATGGTGCCCTTGGCTCTCTCGCTTTCGGTATCGGCACCTCCGAGGTCGAGCATGTGCTTGCCACACAGTGCCTGATTCAGAAAAAGGCCAAGAATATGCTGGTCAGTGTCGATGGGCAGGTCGGGTTCGGAGTTACGGCCAAAGACATCATGTTGGCGATTATCGGCAAGATCGGCACAGCTGGTGGTACCGGCTATGTCATCGAATTTGGTGGTGACGCGATCCGCGCCCTGTCGATGGAAGGCCGTATGTCGGTCTGCAATATGTCGATTGAGGCCGGCGCTCGTGCCGGGATGGTTGCCGTTGATGAGACAACCATCGCTTATGTCAAGGGCCGCCCTTATGCTCCCAGGGGCGCGCAATGGACTCAGGCCGAGGCTTACTGGAAGTCGCTGCAAAGCGATCCCGGAGCCGAGTACGACGAGGTCGTTCACCTCGACGCCGCTTCGATCCAGCCGCAGGTGACCTGGGGAACTTCTCCCGAAATGGTGACTTCTGTTGATGGTTGTGTCCCGGATCCGGCTAACGAAGCTGATCCGGTTAAGCGCGAAGGGATGCAGGCCGCTCTTGTTTACATGGGGCTGGCTGCGAACACACCGATCACGGAAATCTATCCCGATACGATTTTCCTCGGTTCCTGCACCAACGGTCGCATCGAGGATCTGCGGGCGGCGGCGAAGATTCTTAAAGGCCATAAAATTGCAGCCAACATCAAACGGGCGCTGGTTGTTCCTGGCTCTGGGCTGGTCAAGCAGCAGGCCGAAGCCGAAGGTCTGGACAAAATATTTTTGCAGGCCGGTTTTGAATGGCGTGAGTCCGGCTGCTCAATGTGCCTCGGCATGAATGATGATCGTCTCGCTCCCAAGGAACGCTGTGCTTCGACCTCGAACCGGAACTTTGAAGGGCGACAGGGTCAGGGTGGCCGTACCCACCTGGTCAGCCCGGCTATGGCTGCTGCTGCTGCTGTCGCCGGCCATTTTGTTGATGTCCGCACTCTGGAGGTGTGATCATGGAAGCCTTTAGTAAATTGAACGGATTGGTTGCGCCTCTGGATCGTTCCAACGTTGACACTGATGCGATTATCCCGAAGCAGTTCCTCAAGTCGATCAAGCGGACCGGATTCGGCCCGAACCTGTTTGACGAGTGGCGCTACCTTGATCATGGCGAACTCGACATGGATTGCAGCAAGCGTCCTCTCAACCCTGACTTTGTGCTTAACCAGTCACGTTACCATGGCGCGGAAATCCTGTTGACACGCGATAATTTCGGTTGCGGCTCTTCGCGTGAGCATGCGCCCTGGGCTTTATTTGATTATGGCTTCAGGGCCGTGATTGCGCCGAGCTTTGCAGAGATCTTTGCCAACAACTGCTGCAAGAACAGTATCCTGCCCGTCGTCCTTCCTGCGGAAGTGGTGGCCAGGCTGTTTGTGGAGTTAACGCGACGCCAGGCTACCGCCTGAGCGTTGACCTTGAAAAGCAGCAAGTCATAACGCCCGGCGGTGAAGTCTTCGAGTTTGCGGTCGATGCCTTCCGCAAGGAATGTCTGTTGCAAGGCCTGGATGACATCAGCCTGACCTTACAGCATGTTGAAGCGATCAAAGCTTTCGAGACAAAGAAGAGAGCGGAGGAACCTTGGTTGTTTGGTGCTTAATCAAGAGTTATCTGAAAAGCTTTTAAAACAAATATTGAACGCGATAAAAGCTGATAAAACGATAAAGAGAATTTAGATTCAAATGTAAGTCTCAAATGCAGACTGAAAAGCTTTTTCAGCGTTAATCAGATTTTATCAGCTCATAATTTGATTCTAAAACGAAATTTAGCATTTCCAGTATATTAAACATTAAACATACACTGAAGAGGTCTCAATGCAAGGAACAGAACTGGTTTTAAGGGCATTGCACGCCAAGGGTGTGAAGTACATCTTTGGCTACACCGGCGGCGCAATCATGCCGATCTTTGATGAAATGGAGAAGCAACAGCTTTTCACTTTTATCATGCCACGTCACGAGCAGGGGGCGACCTTCATGGCCCAGGGGCTGTCACGTGCTTCACTCTCGACAGACAACCCGCAAATCGGTGTCTGTATGGCGACTTCCGGTCCGGGAGCCATGAACCTGGTCACCGGGATTGCTGATGCGCATATGGATTCCGTACCGATGGTGGCAATTACCGGCCAGGTCGCGACTGGTGTTATCGCGACAGATGCTTTCCAGGAAAGTGACGTGGTTGGCGTCATGATGCCGATCTGCAAACAGACTTATATGCCACTGACCACTGAAGAGGTCGAAAAAACAGTTCATGAGGCCTTCTACGTCGCGACGACCGGACGCTTCGGACCCGTTGTCATTGACATCCCCAAAGATGTGCAGATTCAAAGTATCGGGGAAAAGTACTCTTTTGATCCGAAAAAGTTCCGGCCGAAGTTGCCGGGGTTTTACTATCACCCTTCACCGGAACGGAATGTTGTGCATCAGGCGATTGAGATGATGAATCGCAGCGAGCGGCCGGTGATGTTCTGTGGCCACGGCGTCATCTCCAGCAATGCCGGTGCGATGCTGCAGGAATTTGCCGAAAAGACCAATATCCCGGTGGCCTTCACTCTGCATGGCCTGTCGGCGATGCCGGCAGATCATCCTCTGAGCCTGGGTATGATGGGGATGCACGGTACCGTTGAAGCAAATCGTGCCATCATGAATGCCGACCTGATTATCAGTTTCGGCATGCGTTTTGATGATCGGGTGACCGGCAAGCTGAATGAGTACGCCAAGGATGCCGATGTCATTCACGTCGAGATCGACCCTTCCGAACTCGACAAGAATGTCGCGACAACGGTTGCCATCAATGCCGATGTTGGCAGAACCCTGCACGTCATGCTGCACGATCCCGAACTGGTCTCCAAGCCTCGACGCCGCTGGTTGCAGGAGATCGAAGACGAATCGCCAGGAGACGGTTGCCGAGGTTGAGGCAGAGATCGCTGCCGGCATTGGTGCTGGAGGCAAGCTTTTGATGAAGACCATCATCCGTCGTCTGTCGGATATCACCGAAGGCAAAGACATCATTGTTCCCGATGTCGGGCAACACCAGATGATGTCGGCTCGTTACTACAACTTCCAGACCAATAACAGCTGGTTTACTTCCGGTGGTGCCGGCACCATGGGCTGCTCCTTGCCGATGGCGATCGGGGCCAAGCTGGCGCGACCTGACGAACGGGTCTGGTCGATCAGCGGTGATGGTGGCTTCCAGATGAATATGCAGGAACTCTGCACCATCATGGAACATGGTACAGATGTGAAAATCATGATTCTGAATAATGGCTACCTCGGTATGGTTCGCCAGTGGCAAACCCTCTTCTTTGATGGCCGCTATGCCGGCACACCGATGATCAGCCCGAATTACGAGCTGATTGCCAAAGCTTACAACCTCCCCTATCAGAAGGTCACCGAACTGGACCAGGTCGATGCGGCGATTCGAGCCGCCATCGAACACAACGGGGCTTACATCCTGGAGTTTATCTGCGATCCCTCCGAAGTTATTCTGCCGATGATTCCTTCCGGTGGCGGCTTTGGAGACATGATCGTATCGCGGCCTAAATCATAAGCTTGTTGCATTTTTTTATGGGAAGATCAAACATGACAGTTAAAAAAATGAAAAGACGGGCCATTCTGGCCTTCGTGCAGGATAAACCGGGCACTCTCAACAAAATCTCCATGATGATTCGGCGCAAGATGTACAACGTCGATACCCTGACGGTCTGCAAAGCCAAAGCCTCGGGCGTCAGTCGCATGACCATCACCTTGCGTGAAGATGACGAGGCCAAGGTGCTGCAGGTGATCCGGCAACTGGAGAAATTCACCGAGGTGATCCGGGCCAAGGAACTCGATCGTGATCAAAGCTATTGGCGAGAGGTGGCGATCATCAAGTTCGAGCTTGAGAAGAAAGCTCATCGAAAAGCTACAGAAAAAATACCAGATCGAAATCCTCGATGCCCAGCCGCATGATATCTACATCGTTCAGATTGCCGGACCCACGGAGCGGATCGACAGTTTCCTGGAGGATGTCGGTACGGAGCATTTTATTGAAATCGCCAGCACCGGCGTCACGGCGATGGATAAATAAATGGCGTCGCAAAAAGTCCGCCCTGCTGCGTTACAGCGTTTTTTCAGGACTTCGACATACCTGTGTATGTCTTCACCCCTGAAAAAACACTAAGCCTTGTCGGACGAAATTTTTGCTTGCCATTGTAGTGCCAATTGAGAAAATATTGTGGATGCCAATTGAGAAAATAAAGGAAAATAATGAAACGTCGCAGCGAAGAGATCACTGGTCGCAAGAATACCGCAGAAGTGGGTTGAGCGGACCGCTGCGCGAACCATGCTGCGCGCGGTGCGCTTTACCGACGAAGATTTTGATAAGCCGATCATTGCCCTGGCGGTGCCCTATACCAACGGCACGCCCTGCAATGACCACGTCCGGGCCCTCGGTGACCTCGTCCAGAAGGCCATCGAAGATGCCGGCGGCAAGGCGATTGTCTTTGGCACTCCGGTTGTTTCTGACGGCATCTCCATGGGCACCGAGGCGATGAAGTATTCCCTGGTCAGCCGAGAGGTGATTGCCGACAGTATCGAGTTGATGACTGAAGGCTACCGGGTGGATGCCGTGATTACCCTCTCCGGTTGTGATAAAACCATTCCTGCCGCGCTGATGCCGATTGCGCGCAACAACCTGATCGGTCTGACTCTCTATGGCGGCAGCATCCTGCCCGGTGAATACCACGGCAGGGCCCTTAATATCGTCAGCGCCTTTGAAGCGATCGGTGCTCACTGCGCCGGCAAGATCGATGCAGAAGAATTGCACGCGATCGAATGCCACGCCTGTCCCGGTGCCGGTTCCTGTGCCGGTATGTACACTGCCAATACCATGGCTTCGGCCATCGAAGCGCTCGGTATGAGCCTGCCGGGCGCGGCATCCAATCTCGCCGTTGATGAAAGCAACCAGATCTCTGCTGACAAACGTGAGGATTGTGCCCGCGCTGCTCAGGCCGTGGTTGGTTTGCTGCAGTCCGGTCTCAGCGCCCGTGACATCATGACCCGCAAGGCGTTTGAGAACGCCCTGACTGTGGCCTGGGCCCTGGGTGGCTCGACCAACGCAGTTTTGCATCTGCTGGCGCTCGCCCATGAAACCGGAGTCGATATTGACCCTGACCGATATCGAGGAGATTACCAGCCGGGTGCCGTTGCTCGGCGACTTCAAGCCCTTCGGCCAATACGTGATGAACGATCTGCACAAGATCGGCGGCCTGCCGATGGTGATGAAGACCCTGCTGGATGCCGGTTACCTGCATGGCGATTGCCTGACTGTGACAGGGCAAGACCCTGGCCGAAAACCTCGCTGATGCGCCACAACGGCCAGAAAACCAGGATGTCATCTACAGCCCGGACCAGCCTTATGCGCCACCCAATCGTCATATCCGCATTCTGCGGGGCAATCTCGCCTCCGAGGGTTGTGTGATGAAGCTCAGCGGCAAGGAGATGACCCGTTTTGCCGGCCCGGCACGGGTCTTTGATCGGGAGGAAGATGCCCTTGAGGCGATCCTGGCTGGAAATATCATATGCCGGCGATGTCGTGGTTATCCGCTACGAGGGCCCGAAGGGCGGTCCCGGGATGCGCGAGATGCTGTCACCTTCGGCGGCTTTGATGGGCGCTGGATTGGGCAAGGATGTGGCCCTGGTGACCGATGGCCGTTTCTCCGGTGGGACCCATGGCATCATGATCGGTCACGTGGCTCCGGAAGCCCAGGTCGGAGGAGCTCATCGCGCTGGTGGAAGAGGGTGACATGATTCATATCGACCTCGATCTGGGCGAATTGAACCTCAAGCTCGATGACGATGAAATCAGCCAGACGCGCAGCCCGCTGGAGTGCCCCCGAGACGCGTTATCCCCGTGGCGTTCTGGCCAAATATGCCAGGCTGGTTTCTTCCTCGTCTCGTGGCGCTGTGACCAGTTGAAATTGTCCTTGAAACCGACTGTTCTGAATTAATGCTCAGGCAGGCTGGTGGCGGAAAGCCTCAAGGGAGAATGATATGAAAACAATCAAGGTGGTTGTTGAGAGATGGTTGGAAGTGCCCTGATGACTGGCAACTTGCTGAACCTGAGCACACGGGGCAAATTCACCTGGAAACAGACAACCTCTGCCTGATCCCCGAGTTGACCTGGCTGGGACTTCTTGATCAGTCTGAAGAAACTTGTGGCTGGGAAGAAATTGAGGCTGACGATAAGGACAAGCTTGGCAATATGATGGTGGGCGGATCAAGCTCCCTTGAATATCTGGATGATGAATAAACAGTCCCTGCTTTAATCAATATACGCTTTCATCGCGCTTCAGTTAATAGAAGAGCCGCAAGCTTACAGCTTGCGGCTCTTCGTCTTTTGGTGCGTTTTGTCGGCTACAAGGAGGATTTTTATCAATACTTGTCTGGCTAAATACTAAATGTCAGGTACATTTTAATGTGAGGACAAGATTGCAGATGTGACTCTGTTGATGGCGTACTTGAACGCTTTCTTGCATATATGAGGAGCCGGACAAGATGACTACTAATGATCGCAAAATGACTGATGATTTATTGAATATTGAAAACGCTGAGTGGCGTGAATCGCTCGATTATGTGTTGCAGACACAAGGAGAAGAACGGGTTCAAGAGCTGCTCCGCCTTTTGCAAGTGCGGGCCCAGGAACAGGGTGTCAGCGTGCCTTTTACTGCCAATACCCCTTACATCAACACCATCCCCAGGAATCAGCAGCCGGTCTTCCCGGGCAACCGCGAGATCGAACGACGCATCAAATCGATTATCCGCTGGAACGCCATGGCCATGGTGGTCCGTGCCAACCGCGAGAGCAACGGGATAGGCGGCCACATCTCGACCTATGCCTCGGTCGCCACCCTCTGGGAGGTTGGCTTCAATCACTTCTGGCGGGGACGCACGGACGAGTTTATCGGCGACATGGTCTATTTTCAGGGCCATGCCGCACCGGGTGTTTATGCGCGGGCTTTCCTGGAAGGGCGACTCAGCAAAGAAGATCTGCAACGATTCCGAAATGAGTTGGCTGAGGAGGGCGGGCTCTCTTCATATCCCCATCCTTTCCTGATGCCTGACTTCTGGGAGTTCCCGACGGTCTCCATGGGCCTGACCGCGATCTCTGCCATCTACCAGGCACGCTTCAATCATTACCTGGTTGACCGGGGATTACGCAAATCAAGTGGTCGCAAGGTCTGGGCGATGCTCGGTGACGGTGAGATGGATGAACCGGAATCGCTCGGCGCCATCACCCTGGCGTCACGGGAGAAACTCAACAACCTGATCTTTGTCGTCAACTGCAACCTGCAGCGTCTGGATGGCCCGGTGCGCGGCAACGGCAAAATCATTCAGGAATTGGAGGCCGCTTTCCGGGGCGCAGGCTGGAATGTCATCAAGGTGATCTGGGGGGATGACTGGGACCAGCTGCTTGAGATGGATGATACGGGACTGCTGGTCAAGCGTATGGACGAAGTGCTCGATGGAGAAATGCAGCACTTCACCCTGAAAAAAGGCGACTATGTCCGTGAGCATTTTTTCGGCAAGTACCCGGAATTGCTCAAGTTGGTCGAAAATTACAGCGACGAGCAGCTCGGCCGCCTGACCCGCGGCGGTCATGATCCGGACAAGGTCTTCGCTGCTTACACGAATGCGATCTCGCAGGAGGAGAAGCCGACGGTTATTCTGGCGCATACCATCAAGGGCTACGGTCTCGGTGAAGCCGGTGAAGGGAAAAATATCACCCACTCGCAGAAGAAGCTCAATGAAGAAGAGCTGAAGGAATTCCGCACCCGCTTCAATATCCCGATCAGCGACAGTGAGATTGCCGAAGCGCCTTTTTACAAGCCCGCCGAAGATAGCCCGGAGATGCAATACCTCAAGGAGCGACGTGCCGCTCTCGGTGGCTCATTGCCGAAACGATTCTCTGGCCAGGAGCCGATTGCCTGCCAGACCGATGGTCTGATCCGCGAGTATCTGGAGGGCTCCGGCGACCGTGAGTTGGCGACGACCATGGCTTACGTGCACCTGTTGGCCAAGCTGCTGCGCGACCCGGAACTGGGTAAGCTGATCGTGCCGATCGTTCCCGATGAAGCGCGTACTTTCGGCATGGAGGCCCTCTTCAGACAGGCCGGCATCTACAGTCATGCCGGACAGCTCTACGAGCCGGTCGATAAAGGCAGCCTGCTGCACTACAATGAGAAGACAACCGGTGCCATCCTCGAAGAAGGCCTCAGCGAGGCTGGTTCCATGGCCAGCTTCATCGCCGCGGGAACCTCCCATTCCAGCAACGGCGTACAGACCATCCCCTTTTACACTTTTTACTCGATGTTCGGTTTCCAGCGCGTCGGCGATCAGATCTGGCAAGCCTGCGACAGTCGCGCCCGGGGCTTTTTGATCGGTGCAACTTCGGGACGGACCACCCTGGCCGGCGAAGGTTTGCAGCACCAGGACGGGCACAGTCATGTTCTGGCGATGACTCCCGGCAAGGTCAAGGCCTATGATCCGGCGTTTGCTTATGAGCTGGCCGTGATTGTGCATGATGGCTTGACCCGCATGTATTGTCATCAGGAGGATCTGATCTATTATCTCACCGTGATGAACGAGACCTACCTGATGCCGCCAATGCCAAAAGGCAAAGGTGTTCGCGAAGGTATTGTCAAAGGGATGTACAAGTTCAAAGCCTCAACCCTGAAA
Organism: uncultured delta proteobacterium; assembly: GCA_963769955.1. Classification (GTDB taxonomy): domain Bacteria; phylum Desulfobacterota; class Desulfuromonadia; order Desulfuromonadales; family BM103; genus M0040. The sequence continues at coordinate 7,345 of CAVYNW010000008.1, read as the reverse complement.
AAGAGCAAAAGCAAAGCTCATTTGCTCGGCAGCGGCGCCATCCTCAATGAAACGATCAAGGCGCAGAAAATTCTGCAGGATGACTACGCTGTTGCCGCAGATGTCTGGAGCGTGACCAGCTACAAAGAGCTCTATCAGGACAGTGTGGAATGTGAGCGTTGGAACCTGTTGAACCCGAAAAAGAAGGCGAAAGTCCCTTATGTCAGCAGTCTTCTTGCCAAGGAGAAAGGCGTTTTTGTTGCGGCCTCGGATTATATGAAGCTGCTGCCGGCGTCTGTCTCGCAATGGTTCCCCACTCCTTTGCACTGTCTGGGGACTGATGGTTTTGGTCGAAGCGACAGCCGTGAGCGCTTGCGTGACTTTTTCGAAGTCGACGCCCGCTACATTGTCCTTGCAACATTGAAACAGCTGGCCGCTAGCGGAGAGGTGACCAGCAATGTTGTTGCCAAGGCCATTGCTGAATTGAAAATTGATCCAGGCAAGCTAAACCCCCACGTCGATTAGAAGGGACTGTCCCCGTAAGGGGACTGTCCCTCTGTTGTAAATGAATAGTGATTACGAATGACCAGTCATATTGAGGAAATACTATGAAACACGAGATTAAAGTTCCTGCTGTTTCGGAAGGTGTCACTGAGGGAACCGTCGTTAATATCAGCGTTGCCGTTGGTGATACTGTTGAGGTTGATCAGACCCTGCTGGAGCTGGAGACAGATAAGGCTGTTATTGAGATTCCTTCGACCCATGAAGGTAAAATTACCGAGGTCAAGGTTGCAGAGGGTGATACCGTGGCCATCGATGCGGTCATCATGGTCGTGGAGTCGTCCGGAGAGGCTGAAGCGGACGATGCTCCCGAGGCAGAAAGCGAAGAAAACGACGCCCCCGAGAAGCAGAGCAAAGAAGACGATGCCTCTGAAAAGCAGAGCAAAGAAGACGATGCCCCTGAGAAGCAAGAGCAAAGAAGACGATGCCTCTGAGAAGCAGAGTAAAGAAGACGTCAGCGCCGAGAAACAGAGCGATGACAAAGCCGCTCCAACCTCTGCTGCAGAACCTGAGCAAAAGGTCGCTGCTGAACAGAAGGCCCCGCTGAGGATGCGGACTCTTCATCCGTAACCGCAGGTGATCAGCCCCGGGTTGACCTGAACACGGTTCGCCGCAATGACCTCGTTGCCCCAGCAGCCCCCTCCGTGCGTCGACTGGCACGTGACCTGGGTGTCGATATCTACCAGGTGCAGGGCACCGGTCCGGGTGGCCGTATCAGTGAAGACGATGTGCGTAATTTCGTTCGTGACACCATGCAGCGCATAACCGGGGGCGGTTCTGTGCCGTCGGTTGTCGGAGAATTTCCCGGCCTGCATGCCCAACGTCCCCTGCCTGATTTCAGCCGCTGGGGAGAGATTCGTCGAGAACCTCTGTCACGGGTTCGCGAATTGACTGTCGACTCCATGAGCTATGCCTGGTCGACGATCCCGATGGTCACCCAGTATGACAAGGCCAAAGTCACCGCAGTTGAAGCGTTTCGTCAGCAATGCAAATCAACGGGCCAGTGCTGAGGATCGTTTGACCATGACGGCGATCATGGTCAAGGTCTGTGCCGCTGCGCTTAAGGCGTTTCCGGGCTTTAACAGCAGTCTGGATCTGGCGAACAAAGAAATGGTGCTGAAAGACTATGTGAACATCGGTGTTGCCGTCGATACCCCTGGCGGGTTGCTGGTGCCGGTCATCCGTGATGCCGACCAGAAGGGCATTGAACGACTCGCCACGGAGTTGAACGAAATGGCTGAGAAGACCCGCGAGCGCAAGATCAGTCCGGCCGATATGGAAGGTGGCACCTTTACCATCAGCAACCTGGGCGGCGTTGGCGGAACCTCATTTACGCCAATCGTTTATGCTCCCCAGGTGGCTATCCTGGGCATCTCTACCGCTTCGATGCAGCCGGAATGGAATGGTGATAAATTTGTCCCGGAACTGGTGATGCCGCTCTCTTTAAGCTATGACCACAGGGTTATTGATGGCGCCGATGGCGCACGTTTTCTGCGTTGGATCTGCAATGCTCTTGAAAACCCGCTGCACCTGGTTATGAAAGGATGATGATGTGAGTAACACAGAAACGATTCCAACCAGTGCGCAACTGGTTATTATTGGTGCCGGACCAGGAGGTTATGCGGCGGCGTTCAAAGCCGTTGAACTCGGTTGCGAGGTCACCCTGATTGATCCCGAAGCCAATCCCGGTGGCGTCTGCCTGCACCGCGGCTGTATCCCCTCCAAGGCGTTGCTGCACGTGGCAAAACTGGTTGCCGAAGCGCAAGAGGCGTCAGAGATCGGGGTCACCTTCAAAAAGCCTCAAATCGATCTTGATCGGATGCGCAGCTGGAAAGATGACGTCATCGGCAAGCTGACCGGTGGTCTCGCTGGAAAAGTCGCAAAACAGAAGATTACTTATGTTCGCGGCATGGCCAGGTTCAAGGATGCACAGACGTTAACGGTGACGTCCAATGATGGCGCCACGGGTGAGATGTCCTTTGAAAAAGCGGTTCTTGCCACCGGCTCGCGGCCTATCATGCTGCCGGGAGTTAAGGCCGACAGCAGCAAAATCATCGATTCCACCGGCGCACTTGAAATTGCCGATGTGCCATCATCGCTGCTGGTTGTTGGCGGTGGTTATATCGGACTTGAACTCGGTTCTGCCTACCTTGCTCTCGGTAGCAAAGTCTCGGTCGTGGAGATGACTGATGGCCTGCTTCCGGGCTGTGATCGTGACCTGGTTTCGGTGTTGAAGAGGCGGCTCGACAACAAGTTCGAGGAGATTAAACTGAATACCCGGGTAACCGATTTGAAAGAGCAGAAAAATGGCGTCATGGTCTCTCTGCAGGATAAACAGGGTGAAACGACCAAAAATCTTTTCGCCAAGGTTCTGATTGCCATAGGCCGCAAACCGAACAGCGAGAACCTGGGGCTTGAGAACACGGCCATCAAGCTCAACGAGAAGGGTTTTGTTGAGGTTGACGCCCAGATGCGGACAGCAGAGGAGCACATCTTTGCTATCGGTGATATTGCCGGAGAGCCGATGCTGGCGCATAAAGCCTACGCCGAGGCGAATGTTGCTGCCGAGGTGATTGCCGGTCGAAAAGCTGTGTTTGATCCGCGCGCGATCCCGGCCGTGGTCTTCACGGATCCGGAAATCGCCTGGTGTGGTCTAACAGAAACCGAAGCACGTGCCCAAAAAATCAAGATCAAAACGGCTAAAATGCCCTGGCGCAGCAATGGCCGGACACTCACCCTCGGTCGCGATGACGGCATGACCAAGCTGATCATTGATCCGGAGACCGATCGTTTGCTCGGCGTGGCTGTTGCCGGGCCCGGGGCGGGTGAGTTGATTGCGGAGGGGGTTGTGGCTCTGGAGATGGCTGCGGTCAGTGAAGATTTGCGCAAGTCGATTCATCCGCACCCGACGCTTTCCGAGACGATCTACGAAACGGCTGAAATGTTGTTTAAAAGCTGAACGTTTTTAAAAAGCAGAGAAGAGTTTGCCGACGTGACAAAACCTCAGCATATCCTCGAGATCAAAAAGCTGCGTGACCGAACAGGATGCTTTGCCGATCGAACTGAGGCGGGGCTGGTTCTGTCGGAGTTAATCAGGCCGCTTGGTTTACAACATCCTCTGGTTCTCGCTGTCCCTGCAGGAGGGCTACCGGTAGCGGCTTCTCTGGCTGAGGCCCTGAGTTGCCAGCTGGATGTAGCCGTCGTCAGTAAAATCACATTGCCCTGGAACACAGAGGCCGGGTACGGCGCGGTTGCTTTTGACGGCAGTTACCTGCTCAACGAAGCGATGCTCAAGGATGTCGGCCTGGGTGAAAATGAAGTCGCTCAAGGGATTGAAACCACCAGAGCAAAGGTATTACGACGGCTTGGCGTATTGCGAAAGGGATTGCCAATGCCGGATCTGACTGCGTGTGACGTTGTTGTGGTCGATGATGGACTGGCCAGCGGCTTCACGATGCAGGTTGCAATAGCAGCTTTACGTCGGGCCGGGGCACAAACTCTTATCGTTGCCGTACCCACCGGGCACGAAAACGCAGTGAGTCATCTGGCGAAAATGGTCGATATGGTCTGCTGTGCCAATATCAGGAGCGGACCTTCCTTTGCTGTGGCATCGGCCTATCGGCACTGGGAGGATGTCAGTGAAGTGGAAGCGGAACAGATATTGTCGACTTTTTATGTTGCATAGCGTTTAGCATGAACTATCTGATGTTATGGAAGATCATTATTTTCCAGTTTTAACGAAATACTCCTGATTTTTTTGACCAAAGTCATTTCCTTGATACTCAATTCGGAGTATCTTTAGCGCATCATGGATAGAATAATCAATTGGCAAAAAGCGAGTCACTGGCGCTTGACGATCCAGTGGCTTTTCTTCGGCTGGTGTCTCTTTCTGGGCATCCAGTTCGGTCTCTTTGTAAAGCACTTCGAAACGGCAGGGCAGGCGGGCTATTATTCCCGACCTCCCGGGGTTGAGGGCTTTCTGCCGATCGGTGCGCTGGTAAGTTTCAAGACCTGGTTGTTCACAGGCCACTTTGACACCATTCATCCAGCAGCACTGGTGCTTTTCTTGACTTTCCTGGTCATGGCGCTTTTCACCAAGAAGTCCTTCTGCTCCTTTATCTGTCCGGTTGGCACCCTCTCGGAGGCGAGCTGGAAGCTTGGCAGTAAATTGTTCGGTCGCAATTTCCGCATCTGGCGAGGCCTTGACCTGTTTCTGCAATTTGCCAAGTACGCGCTGCTGTTCTTCTTTGTGAAGTTGATTCTTATTGGGATGCCGGTCGTTGCGCTGAAGGAGTTCCTCAACGCACCTTACTGGGCGATTGCCGATGTGAAGATGCTGCACTTCTTTACCGGCATGTCGATGACCAGTCTGCTGGTGATTGCCTTATTGTCGATATTGTCTGTTTTTTACAAGAATTTCTGGTGCCGTTATCTCTGCCCTTACGGGGCTCTGCTTGGCCTGCTGAGTATGCTCAGTCCGGTCAAGGTCTCTCGTGCAACGAATCACTGCATCGATTGTGGCCGCTGTAGTCAAGTCTGCCCGGCGCAGATCGATGTGCAGCATAAACAACAGGTGCACTCACCGGAATGTACCGGCTGTCTGACTTGTGTCAGCAACTGCCCGGAGAAGGATGCTCTGGCGATGGCCTTCTGGAAACGACCCGTTCCGGGAGTCGCTTTTGTGGTGATCGTGATGGTGATTTTTGGCGGTGGTGTTTTGACCGGCATGCTCACCGATCACTGGCATTCGAGTTTAAGCTACGATGATTACCGGCAATTGATTCCGATGGCTTCTCGATTGGGACATTAGCATGGGTTGACCATTCACTTTTTGACAATGAACGACAAAAGCAACGGGGACACAATTTAATTCTGTCCCCGTTGCCTGTTCGTGCAAAATACTTGAGAAGACGCTCTGACTCTCTGGGCGTTCGAAGTTGTGGCTCTGTTAGCGTTCTGTGTTGACAGGGTGTCCGTTTTCGTCACGGTCACAAGTCGTAATTTATAAGACGGTTTTTGTCTGATCTAATGCCGAGCAGGTATCGTGTTTCACCTCTCAGCAGTGTAGCCAGGCTGCCTGCATTGATTGCTTTTATTTGATGCTCACAGTCATTGTTTTAATTACCTTGGCGTTACCACCAGTCATCAACTTATTTATCTTCTGATTATGTAAATTAAGTTTTGCAGTGATCATGCTTGGTGACGCCGGGTTCATCAGGTGCCCTTGCTCGATCAAAAAAACATCTTTATCAATATTCATCTTGTCATAAAGGAAACATGCTAAAGGTCCCGCAGCCATACCTGTAGCGGACTCTTCCTTGATCCCAAAACGCGGTGCAAACATTCTTGCCCCGGCATCTCTGCCTGGTATTTGTGTTGTTTTGGAAAAAATGTAATAACCAATCAAATCATAATCTTCACTGATTTTATTGATCGCCGCAAAATTCGGATAGACTTGCGAAACGGCTTCTGCATTTTTCATTGCTACAAGCATAAACGAGTTGCCAGTATTGACTATCACAGGGTTGATATTCGCCAAAAGATCATGGCCTGTAATTCCCAAGGATTGAAGAACCTCGCCTGTCAGATCATCAATATCCTTATAGCTGGGCGATAGCTGTTCCATAAAAGCCATATCACCATCAATGAGAATGGCTCTGTTGCCATCAATGGTTTCCTTAGAAGTCATTCCCTCTTCTATATGATTTAACTGCCGCAAATAGCTGAACGTTGCGATCGTTGCATGACCACAGTGTGCGATTTGTCGATTCGGGGTGAAGAAGTCCAACTTGTATGCAGCAGAATTTGAAGTTGAAACAAAAGCAGTCTCAGAAAGACCAATTTTGCAGGCAACGTTTTGCTTCTGTTGAGGGTTCAACTCGTCGGCATTGAGAACCACCCCGGCCGGATTTCCACCGTGGCCATTATCTGTAAATGCGTTTATGATTTGGACTTGAAAATCCATCTTTTCCTCTCCACTGAACAGATGCTTTTGCTGGAGGCTTAACCTCTAATTATTCCATATTAAGCGCAGACCCCAAGTTTCACAATACGATGCTCTGAGGAGGATGAACCACAAGCAACAGACATCCAATAATCAGACAATCGTCGATAATTTCAAAGATAATGAGAACGACAAATATTCACCTCAACAGGAGGCCCACTTCTACCTAAAAAGTCATGACAGAAAGGCGATATAAAAAATTTGTAATCTTGTGGACATCTGCCCTTAATGCCGATGATGTATCATGCCAATGTAGCAATCAAGGGAGACGGCAGACAGTTTTCCAACCAAGTAGAGAAAGGAGCAGAGCATGAAAGCGAAAATTTTGCTTATCGGAATCATCACAATCACTTTAGCCATCGGCAGCGGCTTGACCGCACTTGCCATGGGTGGAGACGGTGGAGGTACAATGGGGCGCCACATGAACGGTTCTAAGGAATACACCTTGTGCAGCACCATGGGCGATCACATGAATGACAGCACCATGGGCGACCACATGAACGACAACACCATGGGCGACCACATGAACGGCAGCACCATGGGCGACCACATGAACGGCAGCACCATGGGCGACCACATGAACGGCAGCACCATGGGCGACCACATGAACGGCAACACCATGGGCGACCACATGAACGGTTCAAAAGAGTACTCCGCATGCAACCGGAACTGGGGCCACGAACAGTAACATGCTCGATCAGCTCAACAATAATATGGAGTATAGCTTTGAGAATGGAGGCTGTAACAGGTCAGCGTTGTCTCAGCTCTTGGGCTTAACAAGGCTGTTGATTGAAGCTTCGT
>CAVYNW010000007.1:0-168674 GCA_963769955.1 uncultured delta proteobacterium | reverse complement strand
TAGTCAACATCGGCTAAAAATACCTTGAACTCTGAATTGCCAGACAAATAAGAGATTCATCCCAAGAGCCAACAACAAACCAGACGCACCTTACATTTTTCTCAAAAGTCCTCTCGCATTGATTTGATGATAAAAAGTGGCGTATTTGAGGTGTTTACTAGAACCCCTGCATTCCAGTAACGCAGAAAGCTTCCTGGCAGTCGTGATAAACGAGAAAAAAGCCTTCTGCATCGCTTCGCTGTTCACATTACCTTAAATCACAAATCCTTCTCAGCTAGTGATGGTTCGTCCAATATTCAGATACAAAAAACTCCCCGTTTTTCCGAGGAGCTTTTTGCGTATCTAGCTACTACTACGAATAGATGTGTCGGGTAAGGAGAGGCCATTGCTGGCCGCCCCTCCCCTAAGAACGGAGCGTGCGAGTTTCCCCGCACTCCGCTCAAGCCTTTATAAGCCCGGTCTTAAGACCGAACCGGCTTCCTCACCTTCAACCCAGCAGCATGAAGCTGCTGTGGCAGGTGGGGTGCAACACAACCAGGTTGGAGAGGTTGTCACTTCCCCCATCGACACGGCGAATCAGATGATGAATATCCCAGTCTGACTCCTGGGTGATGAGATGATGGCAAACAAGCAGCGCTTGTCCTGCTCCATCCAGAGCCCGTAGAGTTTCCGTCTGTTATCATAGTTGAACTCTTCCAGATTTGCTCAAGGCGCTTCTCGAAGTATTGTTCCAACTGCGGATCGTACGGATTCGCTTCGGCCTGGATTTTGGTGTGTCGCTTGATGGGCGTGTCATTGGTGTAAAACAGTGAAATTTTCTCACCGTCCGACCTGACACTCTGAAAAACCCAACTCCGGCTGCCGACCTTCTTAAAGTATTTCTCTTTAATCCAGCGTTTACGGCGATTGGAATGTCGCCGTCGGCACCATTGCCAGAGAAGTTTCCAGACACGGTAATCGACGTAATTATAGGTCTCCTTGGCGACCACATGACGATGATAATTCGCCCACCCCCTCAACAGGGGATTGAGCTGCATAATCAACGTTTCCGTGCGCACGGTCGGATTCCTCTTGATCACGTCCCGCACCTTGGTCAGAAAAGTCTGCAGGTTCTTCCGGCTCGGCTTGATCAACAGCTTGCCGTTGTACTTGCGAAGATTCTGACCGAGGAAGTCGAACCCTTCAGAAATGTGCGTGACCACTGTCTTTTCCGGTGAGAGTTGCAGCCCGCGCTCCGCCATAAAGGCTTCAACGAGTGGTTTGACTTCGTTTTCCAGCAACTCTTTAGAGATGCCGGTAATCATAAAGTCGTCTGCGTAACGCACATAGTTGACCTTGGTCTTGTAGCTCTTCTTGGTGTTTTTCTGCCCGAAATGTTCTTCGAGCACCCTTTCCAAGCCATCAAGAGCCAGGTTGGCCAATACCGGTGAAATAATTCCCCCTTGCGGGGTCCCGGCTTCTGTCGGATTCAGGCGGTTTGACTCCATGTAACCCGCCTTCAACCACTTCTGTAAAACCTGCTTGTCCATAGGAACATGGGCCAGCAACCAGTCATGGCTGATGTTGTCGAAGCATCCCTTTGATGTCTCCTTCCAAAACCCACTCGGCCGAGTTCTTGCGACTGAGATTGATAAAGCATTGCTCAATCGCATCGGCCGTCGATCTTTGTGGGCGGAAGCCATAGCTGTTCCGGTCTGCGGTTGTTCTCCGCGACCGGTTCGAGAGCCAGCAGGTAAAGCGCCTGCATGGCCCTGTCCAGCATCGTCGGAATCCCCAACGGACGGCGTTTGCCGTTGCTTTAGGAATGTAAATCCGACGCAGCGGCTTGGGACGATAACCTGTCCTTTGCAGCCGTTCTATGGCTTTCCATTTGGAGTTCGGGGTACTCCACAACTCCCCATCTACCCCGGGCGTTCTTTTGCCCCGGTTTTCGGTGACTCGCCTGACCGCCAATGCCCTGGCAGCAAACGAGCGGGTCAATAAGCGCTGGAGTTGTGCCACCCGTCTCCATTGACCCTCTTTGGTCGCCTGCGCGATCCGAACCTGTAGCCCCCTCACTTTCCGTTGGACCAGATACCAGTTGATGGCATGCCAGTTCTCGGGAAAGTGGGAGGACGCAGGCCCTTGTTTTTCAGTGCTCATCTTGCTGTCCTCCTGTGGTGGAACACCTGAAGGACAAAAGACGCACGTCTCCCCTGAAGGGAAAATGTGTTTCTTTTCCCTTCGGGGTTCTGATTTAGGACCGAGTTATCCGATCCTTTGTTTAGGGGGTTTTACACGCTCTTACGCGTATAAAGACCAGCTGGAAGTCTGCCCCCTTTCGGGTGGAGCAAATGCTCCTATCCCGGTCATTACAACCGGGCCTTCGCTTTTTCCAGCCTCCTCTACCCGCAGTCTCCACAGATCGCCTTACGGCTTTCCTGCCTCGAAGTGGGCAAAACTACGGGCTTACCGAGTTCCAATCCTTGCACACGAGTGGGTTAGGTCCTGCCTGTTCACCGGTGACATTCGTGTCGACGCTACCCCAGATGTAAAAGGGTAGACCTGTCACGTACCTTTTGGTTGAAGCCTGTCAGCGACTTTGGCTCCGTGCGGTTGACGGTGTTTATCAGCAGTTCACATTACGTTGACCATACCACCCAGCCTAGCCCCTCAACCGCCTTGTCGCTGGCAGTATCCAACTGCTCCTTCACAGGAAACAGCCACCACAGAACGTGGGGGTACATTGTCGGGGCGCTTCGCACCTCACCGTTACCGGTGACGCACGGCCCTTAGGCTACAACTGGTCGAACAGTTGGTCTCGCGGCCAGACTTCTGGCTGAGACAATGCAAGAATTGGCTTACGCCGGCAGGCTTAGTTAGCCGCTAGCATAAAGCGTCGGAAATCCCGCCGTTACCAATAGGAAATCATTGGTGTGGCGAATAACCTTCTTTGAGAGGATGATCCAGGCTTTCGGAATCATTCATTTTGACAGGGAGGCGCATCTCACCCAAGGGCATTCGGGATTGATGGGTCTTTCCTGTTTTGATGGTGGGTCTCTTTTGCCTTTTTACAGACAGTACCCACCCTTTTTGGAGAGTTGCGAATTCATTCGCAACCTCTGGCGAGGGGGGACTTTCTGCGTGCAGGATTAAACAATCCTGCAGGCTAAGACACCCCTCTCGTTTGAGGGATATTGGACTTATAGCCAATACCTTTTTTAGTCACTCCTAAGAGTGACATCCAGGTCCGGGCCATAGAGCCCGGATACCGGGATTTATGCTATTTATCTTGCGTGGATTTTCGGCTGTCATAGGACGGCGCTGGCTAGCGTTTGCGGGGGGCACAATGGCCCCCCGCTACTAGCGTAGTACCCAAGTCAGGCTAGCTACCTGCGCGACTTCGTCGCACTACATCATACCGCCCATACCGCCCATACCGCCCATACCGCCCATGCCGCCCATGTCAGGCATGCCATGGCCACCGCCTTCATTCTTGGAAGGTTTGTCAGCAATGCAGGCCTCGGTGGTCAGCATCAGGCCGGAAACGGAAGCAGCGTTCTGCAGGGCATAACGCACGACTTTGGTCGGGTCGATGATGCCGGCCTTGACCAGGTCAGTGTACTCATCGGTTGCCGCATTGAAGCCGTAAGCACCTTTGTGCTTCTTGACTTCGTTGACCACGATTGAGCCTTCCTGGCCGGCGTTGGCAGCGATCTGGCGCAGCGGCTCTTCGAGAGCACGCTTGACGATATTCACGCCGAACTCCTGCTCACCCGTGACCTTCGATCTTGGCAACGGCTTCGATTGCACGGATCAGAGCCACACCGCCACCAGGGACGATGCCTTCTTCAACCGCAGCGCGGGTTGCGTGCAGGGCGTCTTCGACGCGGGCCTTCTTCTCTTTCATCTCGGTTTCGGTCGCAGCGCCGACCTTGACCACAGCAACGCCGCCGACCAGCTTGGCGAGACGTTCCTGGAGCTTTTCCTTGTCGTAATCGCTGCTGGTCTCTTCGATCTGGCCACGAATCATCTTGACGCGACCAGCGATATCCGCCTCGGAACCGGCACCGTCAATGATCGTGGTATTGTCCTTGTCAATGACAATGCGCTTGGCGCTGCCGAGCACCTCGAGAGTTGCGGTTTCCAGTTTGAGGCCAACTTCCTCAGAAATCACACGGGCACCGGTGAGAACGGCGATATCTTCGAGCATCGCTTTGCGACGATCACCAAAACCTGGAGCCTTGACAGCAGCGATATTGAGGGTGCCGCGCAGCTTGTTGACCACCAGGGTAGCCAGAGCTTCGCCATCGACGTCTTCAGAGATAATAAGCAGTGGACGGCCCTGTTTGGCAACCGGCTCGAGAATCGGCAGCAAATCGCGCATGTTGCTGATTTTCTTTTCGTGCACCAGGATCAGCGCATCTTCCAGGACCGTTTCCATACGCTCGGGATCGGTCACGAAGTAAGGGGAGAGGTAACCGCGGTCAAACTGCATCCCTTCGACAGTCTCGAGAGAGGTTTCCATCGACTTGGCTTCCTCGACGGTGATAACACCTTCCTTGCCGACCTTCTCCATTGCTTCGGCAATGATATTGCCGATCGTCTCATCAGAGTTGGCGGAGATGGTGCCGACCTGGGCAATTTCTTTGTGATCTTTAACCGGCTTGGAAGCGCTTTCAGCGAGGCAACAGCGGCTTCAACAGCCTTGTCGATGCCGCGCTTGATCTCCATCGGGTTGTGACCAGCGGACACCAGCTTGACGCCTTCACGGTAGATGGCCTGGGCCAGAACCGTGGCGGTGGTGGTGCCGTCACCAGCAACATCAGAGGTCTTGGAAGCAACTTCCTTGACCAGTTGGGCGCCCATGTTCTCGAAATTGCCTTCCAGTTCGATTTCTTTGGCAACGGTAACGCCGTCTTTGGTGATCAGCGGAGCACCATAACTCTTAGCGATAACAACGTTGCGGCCCTTGGGACCGAGGGTGACTTTTACGGCGTTGGCAAGGGCGTTGACCCCTTCCAGAATTGATGCACGGGCTTCCTGCCCGAATCTAATCTCTTTACCAGCCATGTCTATTGATCCTCCGTAATTGGTATTGGGTAATGTGTCTTATTCGACGACGCCGAGGACGTCATCCTCACGCATCATCAAAAATTCTTTGCCTTCAATCTTGACTTCGGTACCGGAATACTTGCCGAAAAGGACCTTGTCGCCGACCTTGACATCGAGAGGCAAAACCTTACCGTCTTCAGTGACTTTGCCCTTGCCAACCGCAATGACGTTGCCCTGTTGAGGCTTTTCCTTGGCGGAATCGGGGATGATGATACCGGAGGCTGTCTGTGGTCTCCTCCTCGAGACGTTCTACGATGATCCGGTCATGCAACGGTCTGATGTTCATAACTGTGTTCTCCTTCATTAATAAGATCTGGGGTATAAGTTCTCTTGTTTGATCCTAAAACCCGACCTAAATTATTAAATTAGCACTCGATACAAGAGAGTGCTAAAACAATGGCCCAAAATAATCATCCGCGAAGGATTTACAAGGTGCTTACAGAAAATAACTACAGAATAAAATGGAACTTTTTAGCGTGCGCCATTAGGCAAACAGGAGGAGGTGAACTTCTTGATCGCACGGTGGTGCGCACGTTCACATTATTTCCCAGCTCACTTTCTGGTGCCGGATCTGCTGACTTGGCGACTAATCTTTACAGATTTCAAGACTATCAGGTGCCTCGGCATCTAGTGCCCCGTGCGGTTAATTCATACCTTCAATTTTCGGCGCTTTTGCCCCCTGCCTGCGTTACGGTTCCTCGGTTTAAGCCTGGCTAGACCTGCGTCACCGCGCCTTTCCAGGAACCAAAATCACGCGCAAATTGTGCGGCGAACTAGCCGCACGGGACACTAGGCCCCTCAGCTATCCGTAACTCAAAGAATTTGATGACTGATCAGAAACTTCAATAAGTACTGAAATTTAAGAATGGTTTGCTACCGGAGACGAGTCTGAAGAGAAGGGTGTAAGAGGTTACTATTTGTCCTACTGCATTGTTTTGACGTATTCAGCTTTACCGAAATACAGAATTACTGATGACCCTGCAATCCAAGAATCTACGTGTCGGCTTTAATCCGTTCCATCAGTGGTGCAATTCAATGAGAGACAAAACTTTTCTTTTATAGGATATGAGCTAAGGTTAACGTAAATCTTTACTGCAAACAGGAGGTTTGGCATGAAGACCTTAAATGTTCTGATTATCACTGGCTGCTTGATTCTTACATTTACATTTACCGTTTCTGCTCAATGGATGGGAGATGGGAGAGGACAACATGGATGGTGGGGAGGCGGGATGTGCCGCATGATGGATGTTTCCCCCCCAACCCGTTGATCCGGCAACTCTTCCTGAACCGAATTCTCTGGGCGCCGAAATTCTCAAAGATCAGTGCACTCAGTGCCATGGTCTGGTCTCCCCCGGTCAGCATGCCGCTCAAGACTGGCCCATGATTGTCAATCGGATGGATCGGCGTATGCAGATGATGGCTCAAGGACATATGGGGATGATGCGCCATTCCATCGAACCATTGACTCCAGCGGAAAAAATGGCCCTTATTGATTATCTCGGCAAACATTCATTTCAAGCAGCGAACCCTGAAGTTTTATCAGGTGAACATGGAACAGCAGTCGATACCTATATCGATGTCTGCTCACGTTGTCATGCTTTGCCAGATCCAGCCGCACACACTGCTGAAGAATGGCCCGTAGTAGTTGAACGAATGAAGAACAACATGACGAACCTAGGAATGGAACCGATGGCCACCGAACAAAAAAAGGAGATTGTCACCTACCTCCAAGGTCAAGCTCACTACTGATTGCATTTTATAAAGATGTATATATGTCGTGTTTTTGTCTCAGAAGTTGCGTCAAAAGGTTTAGGTCATTAGATACAGGCCCTGTGAGTGATTCTTAAATAACCTACAATCCAAGTCACCCAGCACAATTCTAGATATGTTTATGACTACCTCGTTCACCCTAATGGGCAAGAAAGGATATAGTCATGAAAAAAGGAATGCGGGTTGGTTATGCACGAGTCAGTTCATCAGGACAAAAGCTGGATCTTCAACTTGAACGCTTGTCAGATTGTGATCGGACCTTCCATGAAAAAGTTTCTGGCAAATCGGCCAAGAACCGCCCTGAGCTCCAAAGTGCATTAGATTTCGTACGTAAGGTGATGTTTTCGTTGTCACAAAGTTGGACCGTCTTGCCAGGTCGGTTGTCGATCTCGCCAACATCATCCAAAAATTCGAGATCAAGAACGTGGATCTTGTCGTTTTAGATCAGGGGATCGATACCACATCAATCTATGGCCGACTTCAATTCAACATCCTAGCGGCCATCGGGGAGTTTGAAAGAGAAATCATCAGGGAAAGGTCTCTTGAAGGTCGCATGCGAGCCCTTGCTAGGGGAGTGAAATTTGGAGCAAGACCAAAGCTGACAAAGCAAGAGCTTGCAGAACTGATTAATGACTACGAAACTCCTGGGTGCAGCAAAACGGAGATTGCCGAGCATTACGGTATTAGCAGATCCTCCGTATATCGGCTGTACGCAGAGCACAACCAACAAGCCGTCTGATAATTGCCGTAAAATTGGAAAAGCCCGCCTGGATTGCCAAGCGGGCTTTTTGTGTTCTATAGGTGGTAAGTTCAGACAACCTTCGTTCAGAATTTTGTCAGAAAAAAACCTTATCATGCACGATAAATCAGGAGGGGGGCACTAGCGCCCAACTGAGGAGTCCAGCCTTGTCCCCCCCCCCCCCCCCCCCACTTGGCTGGACCTTTTTTTGTGACTTAAGCAGCGGCTGCGCCATAATTTGGCAGCAGCCTCCTTGCTTTTATACCTATTTGGACTGTTCGATAAAATCCTTATCCAGCTTCGCCGCCAATCGGTAGACAGTTGCTCTCGAAACATTAAACTGGCGGGCCAAATCTTCTTTGCTGATGATTACGGAATCGAGCATCTCCAGCAGTTCTCGTTCTTTTCGCTTCGACAGTTTCGGTTTGCGGCCGAATTTCACACCGGCAGCCATGGCACGCTCTCAGCCCTCTTTGGCTCGTTCGGTGATCAGCTCTCGTTCAAATTCACCGATGACTGCCAGGACATGAAAGATCAAACGGCCAGTAGGTGTTGAGGTGTCAAGCTCCTGATCGAGAACCTGCAGGTCGCATTTCTTTTCCTGAAGCGTCAGGGTAATCTGCATTAACTCAAGAACGGAGCGGGCAAGCCGGTCCAACTTGGTGACAACAAAAACATCTCCATCCCTGGCGTAATTCAAGGCTTTATCAAGCTCAGGCCTTACTGTCCCTCTGGCGCCGGATGCTTTTTCTTCAAAAATTTTGTCGCAGCCTGCCAATCTGTCTCTTTGTAAGCTGAGATCTTGGCCGGTTGTGCTGACCCGAGCGTAACCAATGCGCTGTCCGTTCATCGCACTAACCCCTTTCACCCTCCTTGACGTTTCTAATAACGGCAGAGAATGTTTTCGTAAGTGGAGGCTGAAGCCATTCAATGTTTTCTGGGGCCTCGCAACCTTTCTCTTGGCAAATAGCTCTAGATCTTGTAATCTTACTAGTAAGAATTAACCCAGGAGGAATCTTATGGCAACTTTAGCTACAACAAAAATGTCTTCGAAGGGACAGGTCGTCATCCCCGAAGACGTGCGTAAGCGTCTTAACCTTAAGGCTGGGACACAGTTCGTCGTAGTCGGCGATAGCGACGTTGTGATTCTGAAAGCCATTACCCCACCGTCTATGGATGAATTTGACGGACTGATCGCAAATGCGCATCGTCAGGCAAAAGCGGCTGGCCTCAAGAAGTCTGACATTGCAGATGCAATAGCAGAGGCCCGGGGCAGCAAGTGAAGGTCGTTCTCGATACCAACGTTTTTATATCGGGAGTTTTCTTCAGCGGTCCGCCAAGCAAAATACTCCAAGGTTGGCGCGACGGAAGATTCACCCTCGTTCTTTCTCCGGAGATCCTAGAAGAGTATCAGCGGGTTGCGGACGCTCTGAGTAAGAAGTATCCGCCGGTTAATTTGACGGAACTTCTGGAATTAATCGTCGTAGAAGCGGACATGATCCAAGCAGAAGCGTTGAAAGAGCCGGTAAGCGCAGACCCCGATGACGATATGTTCATCGCTTGTGCATTGGCCAGCGGGGCCAAGATGATTGTCAGTGGTGATAAGCATCTGTTGGATGTGGCTGGCTATCGCGGCATTGAAGTCTTGAAGCCCAAAGCCTTTGTTGATCGGCATCTGCTCAATTAAAGTAGCGACCATCTGGTGGTTTCCGTTTAACGAGGCATTTTCGATGCAGCAGCATAAATGGCAATTCCGCGCCCGGTTCCGCACAAATGCCTTCGGTTGGAAGGCCTCCAAGCTCGCAATCCAGCGTATTAATGAAGCCGTCAGGGAAATCCGCAAGGTTAAAGATCTTGTGCTCCGCGCAGAAGGTTCAATCTTGCTTCTGGAACGTTTCTGGCCCGCCCTGCAGCAGATCGATAGCTCTTCCGGTTCCTTGGGAACTGCTGTCAATAACGCCGTCCACGAGCTGACGCAATTCATCATCAATGCTCCTTGTACTCAGGATGATCGCGCCAAATGGCTTGATCGTCTCTGGACGGCGATGCAGGAGGATGGGGTTGATTTCCTTTCTGAGATCAGCGAGCGCTGGGGGGAGATATGTGTCGACCTGCCCGTTGCTTCGCATTGGGCTGACGAACTGCGATCCACTCTTGAATTGTCGTGGGAACACGGAGGTTATTTTCGGGGTGGGCCAGCTTGCCTTTCTTGCCTGCTCAAGGCCAAGCGATACGACGAACTTCTAAATCTTGTCGAAATGGCCCCTTATCTTTCCTGGTCCTACCGAAGATATGGAGCCTGGGCACTCGCTGCGATGGGTAAAACTGAGACTGCGATTAGTTATGCCGAAGCCTCTCGGGGACTGAACGACGGCTATGGGCACATTGCAGAGGCCTGTGAAAAGATACTCCTTGATGCCGGTCACACAGAAGAGGCCTACAGACGCTTTGCCTTCGAGGCCACCTACGCCACCACCAACTTGGCGCAATTTCGGGCTCTGGTAAAAAAGTATCCTCTGCTTCCACCGGAACGGATTCTGAAGGACCTGATTGCCAGCACACCCGGACAGGAGGGGAAGTGGTTTGCCACCGCCAAGACTCTTGGTCACTTTGATCTGGCAGTTGAATTGGCAAATCAATCTCCGGTTAACATCGGCACGCTGAACCGGGCCGCAAGAGATTTCCTCGATAAGGAGCCTTCTTTTGCGCTCCATACACGCACTAGCTTGCCTGAAGTGGCTTGCTGCCGGAGAATTTTACGAGATTTCAAGTGTTGATGTGCGCGAAGCCGTACGCTTTGCCCTGAAGGCAGCAGAAACTGTCGGGCTGCAAGAAGATGTATTGAGGAGAATCACCGCTTTGACAGAAGATTCTCGGACAGATGCGTTTGTCCGAGAGCAAATTTCCGTTGCCCTAGCGGGTCGCTAAACGGTTCAACTTTCTCAAAACACCTGACAAATAAAAAAGCCCCACAGCGAGGGACTGTGGGGCGATGGATTTATTGGTTTTTCTTAGGAGGTAGAACATGAAGAGTTATGTTCTGTGATATATATCTGACAGGTTTGGTCGGGTATGTCAACAATTAAACAACACAGGTAAATGAAAATTAAAAAGGCCACCAAGGATGGTCAGGTCTATTCCAATCCGAAGATGAGTCTGAAGGGTGGGTCTGAATCAGCTGGCGAGTAAACGTTCATCGATAGATTCAAAGAGTTGACGTCTAGCTTCTTGCAGTCGTTCTGCGGCTTCATTATCACTGATTGCCTGGGCGATGTCATCCAGAGATTGGAAAGACAGGCCAGGTTTAAGAAACTGTTCCGCGTTCGGGAGTGATTTGAGCTTTTCATAGGGCGTCATCATGTGCTCGTAGCGATAGCGTTTGCGCTGCCTGCCTTTGGTGTCGGTGATTGTTTCAGGGAAGAAACAAGGCCGGTGATAGTTGACGTAGGGTACTAGATGCTCTTGATTAAAGCGGTTCACCTGCGGGGCATATTTTTGTGGAATATGGCAATAGCCAAGGATTTTCCGCACGACGGCGGCATTTTTGGATTCAGCCAGAGCGTTATCGTTGCAGTGTCTTGAGCGCGATTTTGTCAGTTCAATCCGGAGTTTTTCCAACAGTTCGGCGACGCGGCGATTGATGTATTCCGAGCCGTTGTCGGCATGAAACCCAAGGATCTGAAACGGGAAGATCTCAAGTAGAGCCGCAAGCGCTGGAATCAGGAATTGTTCGGAAATGCGTTCGACGGTAAAGACCACCTCGAACTGGGTCGTCTCATCTACCGCATTGATATGATAGAGGCCTTTAACTCCGTCGAGGTCACCTTGGTGAACTGTGTCGATACGGATAAACCCTGGTCGTCCTTGTGGATTGGGTTTGCGCCTGATCCCGATCATATTTTTCACCGGCCGGGTTTTCTCGTGGACGATCCGGGTCTTCCGATATTCAGAGCGTTTGCGCAGATTGTACAGATGGGCAACGGAGATTCCTGCCAGTCGTTCATAGCGCTGGTCCCCGAAGCGTAACCAGGCCCGCTCGCACAGCTTTTTGACAGCCGGTCCCGAGGGCGTATCATGCCGCGCATCCATCTCGGCCAGTAAAAGGATATCCTCCTTGGTGTAGCGTGAGGTAAACCCCTTGACGGGAGAGACATCCCAGGCCAGCTCCCCCTGTGTACAGTGGCGCCGGATCAAACGTGTGATCTGCTGACGGGAGTAACTGCTGATGCATGACAAGATACGCGATCAGCAGGCCTTTTTCGGCCTTAGAACGGCTCGCATAACGGAAGTGACGCAAGGGTCTGATCAATCCATTGGTAGCGTTCCGTCTTGCTCGCTGGTGCCGGTTCAAAGGCACCACTCCCATGAAGGAAATCGGTGACTTGCTGCAGGGTCTGAAGGTGTTTGACATTCATGATGATTTTCATCCTTTCATCATGAACGTTTTCTGGCCTTTTTGTTCAGACTCATTTCATGTTAGAAACACGAGGGTCTCTTCAGACTCTTTATTTTCATACACCTCTTAAGCTATAATCATTTGAACTTAATCCTGATTTGAAGGCGATTTCGTGAAGTCTTTAACTTTAAAAATTATTCCGGTTGTTGTCCTTATGGCATTGCTCTTGTCAAACTGCTCTTCTGGTAAAGATTGGCGCACTGCCAGTCGCGAATCTGCGGGGATCGCCCCTGACCCTGCCGTGACAAATGACGCGATTGTCCAGGTCTATGGTGCCAAAGCCTGGGGTTGGCGAGGCTGGTTTGCCATTCACACATGGATCGCTGCAAAACGGACGGATGAAGCTTCATACACGGTGTACGATGTTGTCGGTTGGCGCGGCCGTCATGGTCAGCCCGTCTTGAGAATTAGCGAGGATGTTCCGGACCGGTTCTGGTTCGGCGAGAAGCCTCAGCTTCTTAAATCACATAGGGGGCCAGAAGTTGACAAAATGATTGATGATATCAACAGGGCTGCCCGTGCTTATCCCTGGAAAACAACCTATACCGTATTTCCAGGACCCAACAGCAACACCTTCACCGCCTGGATCGCCAAGCAAGTGCCAGAACTTGACTTGTGCCTTCCTTTTACTGCCATCGGCAGTGGCTATGTGAACTAGCCGCACGGGACACTAAGCTTTGCCGGTTTGATTGTTCGCAATCAATAAAAGCAGGGAGACCCTATGCACAACGAAATCCTTTCCTTCTGGTTTGAAGAAATTGAACCCGGGATGTGGTGGGTTGCTGACCCGGACTTTGACCGTCAGATCGAGGCACGCTTCCTCACTGTCATGACTCAGGCCGTGCAAGGCGAGTTATTCCCCTGGCGAAAGGAGCCGAAAGGCCGGCTTGCAGAAATCATTGTGCTGGACCAGTTCTCGCGCAATGTTTTTCGCAATACGCCGGCCGCCTTTGCCCAGGACCCTGTGGCCCTGGTCCTGGCTCAGGAAGCGGTTGGCGCTGGAGCCCAGGAGTCGCTCTCGTCGATGGAGTGCGCGTTTCTGCTGATGCCATACATGCACAGCGAGTCGAGACAGATCCACGAGGTCGCAGAGGCCCTTTTTCGTCAGTGGGCCCCACCGAACAGTTACCAGTTTGAGCTGAAGCATAAAGCCATCATCGACCGCTTTGGACGCTACCCCCACCGCAATGAGATGCTGGGACGCGTCTCCAGTAGCGCAGAGCTCGAGTTCCTGAAACAGCCGGGCTCAAGCTTCTGAGTAGAGGATGTTCAGAGGGCGTGCTTTTCACATCACCAGTAAAAACCCGATACCTGTCAAAATCATCAAAATATGATGACCGCTTCTGCCGAACCGGTTGATGGCATACTGCCGTTTTAAGCCATTCAGCAGAGGCCAGGAAAAGACCCTTGATCGGCGATGAACATGGCGGTATGCTAACCATTCATTTTATGTATTGTTATGTTATCGGCGCCGCTACGCCGCATCATTTCGCGAGGCTCTAGTTCCCAATGTCATCACCAATCAGTTCCGGCCAGACCTTGCACGAGGTTTTCGGCTACAGTGAATTTCGCCCCTGGCAGGAAGAGATTGTCGAAGCCCTGATCGCCGGTCAGGACGCTTTTGTCCTGATGCCGACCGGCGGCGGCAAATCACTCTGTTACCAGATCCCGGCTTTGCACCGGAATGGTACCGCCATTGTCGTCTCACCCCTGATTTCATTGATGAAAGACCAGGTCGATGCCCTGGTTGCCAACGGTGTGCGTGCAGCCTTCTACAACTCGTCTCTCAAGGCGGAAGAGTCGCGCCAGGTCCTGGCTCAACTGCATGCCGGAGAGCTTGATCTGCTTTATGTCGCCCCGGAGCGTCTGCTCAGTGAAGGTTTTCTCGAGCGACTCAGGAGTATGACCGTCGCGCTCTTTGCCATCGATGAAGCCCACTGCGTCTCCCAATGGGGGCACGATTTCCGGCCTGAATACGTGCAGTTGGGACAATTACGCAAACACTTCCCCGATGTGCCGATGATCGGCCTGACCGCGACGGCCGATCCGCAAACCCGTCGGGATGTTTTGCAGCGTCTGGGGCTGGAACATGCACAATGCTTTGTCAGTGGCTTTGACCGGCCGAATATCCGCTATACGGTGGTCGAGAAGAAGAAGCCTTTTGATCAGTTGACGGAGTTTCTTGCTGACCATCAGCAGGAAGCGGGCATCGTCTACGCCCTCTCGCGCAAGCGGGTGGAAGAAGTGGCCGACCGTCTGGCCGCGAGCGGTCTCAAGGCCCGTGCCTATCACGCCGGTCTGGGTGCCAAGGAGCGCAAGAAGGTCCAGGAGATGTTCTTGCGTGATGACCTGCAGATTGTCGTGGCAACGGTCGCCTTCGGTATGGGCATCGACAAGCCGAACGTGCGCTTTGTCGTGCATTACGATCTGCCGAAAAATATCGAAAGCTATTACCAGGAAACCGGACGATCAGGGCGTGACAGCCTGCCCGCCGAGGCCCTGCTGTTATTCGGTTACGGCGATATTGCCATCAGCCGCGGCCTGATCGAGAAGAGCAACAACCAGGAGCAGAAGCGCATCGAGTTACACAAGTTGCAGGCCATGGTCGGCTTCGGTGAAGCCCAGACCTGCCGCCGCAAAGTGCTGCTCGGTTATTTTGGTGAACGCCTGGCAGAGGACTGCGGCAACTGTGACGTTTGTCTGAACCCGCCGGAAAGCTACGATGCCACGGTCGATGCACAAAAAGCGCTCTCCTGCGTCTTCCGGGTTGGCCAGCGGTTTGGTGTCGGTCACGTGGTCGACGTGCTGCGAGGAGCCCAGACCCAGCGGATCCTTGACCTGGGGCATGATAAGCTCTCCACCTACGGCATCGGCGCCGAGAAAGTTGCCGATGCCTGGAGCAGCCTGATTCGTCAACTGATCCATCGCGGCTACCTGGTGCAGGATGTGGCCAGTTTCTCAGTGCTGAAATTAACGGAAGCCGCCAGGCCATTACTGCGCGGTGAGGAACAATTGGTGTTGGCCAAGCCCCGTCTCCGGGTCAAGACCCTGCAGAAAAAAGGCCGGGCTCAGGTTGGCGACTTTGATTACGATGATGATCTCTTCGATGCTTTGCGAAACCGTCGCAAACGCCTGGCCGATGAGGCGGGAGTGCCGCCTTACGTGATCTTCGGAGACGCGACCCTGGCCGAGATGGCAACCAGGATGCCGACGGATGAAGCCGCCATGCTGGCAATCAACGGTGTCGGCAAGCACAAGCTGAAGCGTTTTGGCAACGAGTTTATCGATGAAATCATCAGCTATATGTGTCGATGATGATTCGTCAGGTGCGCAGACCGAAAGAACGTCGCAGGGCAAATGGCCGCTTCGTTATGAGCGTATTGGCCATTGAGGCGCTGACGAAGCGGACATCTTCGACCGTATAGGAGGCGTTGGGGTTGTATTGTCTGATCAGGGTGATGACCCCCGGCAGCTGCTTGCGGCGTACGATTGTAAAGAGGACAACGACCTGGCCATTCTCTCCCTCGGCGTCGATATTGGTGACGCTGTAACCTGCCGTGCGTAAAGCCTCGACCAATTCACCGGCCGTACGTCGGGTTATGATCCGGACAATCAGCGTTCCCAGGGCGATCTTTTCTTCCAGCCAGATGCCTGCGATGTTGCCGCTGGCGAAGCCCCCGGCAAAGGCGAGATAAGCAGCCCAGCTGTTGACATTGGCCATGACCTGGCTGATGGCGATGATCCAGACCAGGGATTCGAAGAACCCGAGCATGGCGGCCCGGTATTTCAAGCCCCGGGTGAGAAAGATTATCCGCAGTGTGCCGATGGAAACATCGATAATCCTCGCACAAAAAATGGCCAGCAGCATGACCAGGATTGACCCGTTTATCTCCATTCAACTTTCCCCGTCATTGCTTCTTCGGCGCATTTTCTGAATGCGCACGTGAACCCCTCTCTGCAGGCTGACAAATGCCGATTCAAGAATGTTGACACCGACCAGAATACCGACGGTGAGGAGTGCAACGGTGATGGCTGCGGCCTTGTGATCTTCTCCCGCCAGCACACCTATCGCGGCGAGGACCCAGATGGTCGCGGCGGAAGTCACGCCCAATACGGCACCATCCCGTGCCAGGATCACCCCGGCACCGAGGAAACCAATACCTGTGACCACCTGGCCGATCACCCGTGATGGATCAACAGAGTCGCCAGGCATAGAACTTCCCACGACGACAAAGACATAGGTGCCCATACAGATCAGGGTACTGGTGCGAATCCCTGCAGGTTTGCCACAAAGCTGTCGCTCAAGGCCGACGATGCCACCACAGAGAAAGGTTGTGATCAGGCCGCTCCAGCGAAGCGGCGCGATCAACAGATCCAGCTGCTGCAATCAGGTTCAAATCCATAAGCTGTCAAGCCCCCGGTGATGACAAGCAACGTCAGACTATTGGCACTTTTCTCACCGGCATTGGCCACGCGCAGGGGTTCCACCTCCGGCATCTGTTGCGGGGCGTTGGTGTAGGAATAGGTGTCACCGAGATAGTTTTTCAGAACCACCTCGTCGCCGAGGCTTTGCAGGTAGTCGGGCAGGATCGGAATCTTGCCGCCGCCGCCGGGGGCGTCTATGACGTAGGCCGGCACGCCGAGGCCCGAGGTGTGACCGCGCAGGGCACGGATGATCTCGATCCCTTCCTCGACGCTGGTGCGGAAATGATCGGTCCCCTGGACCATGTCGGCCTGGTAGATGTAATAGGGGCGCACGCGGATGGCGAGCAGCTTCTGCATCAGGCGCTTCATGACCACCGGGTCGTCGTTGACGCCGCGCATCAGCACGGTCTGGTTGCCGAGCGGAATGCCGGCGTCGGCCAGTCGGGCGCAGGCCTTGGCCGAGGTCTCGGTGATCTCGTCCGGATGGTTGAAGTGGGTGTTGAGATAGATCGGCTGGTACTTGCGCAGCACGCGGATCAAGCCCCATGGTGATGCGCTGCGGCAGGACCACCGGGATGCGGCTGCCGATGCGAATGATCTCGATGTGCGGAATCGCACGCAGTTCCCTGAGAATCCAGTCGAGCTTTTCATCGGAGAGCAGCAGCGGGTCACCGCCGGAGACGATGACATCGCGGATTTCGGTGTGCTCCCGCAGGTAGTCGAGCCCTCGCTCAATGGTTTCGCGGTTGACCTGCATGTTCTCGCCGCCGACCTTGCGTTTGCGGGTGCAGAAGCGGCAATACATGGCACACTCGGAACAGACCAGGAAGAGCGCACGGTCAGGATAGCGGTGCACCAGGTTGGGCACCGGGCTCTGGTTTTCCTCGTCGAGCGGGTCGGCGTGGCAGACCGAAGTCGTGCAGCTCCTTTTCCGAAGGGACCGCCTGGCGCCAGATCGGGTCGTCAACGTTTTGATCAGGCTCAGGTAGTAGGGATTGACCCGCATCGGGTACTGCTCGGCGACCTGCTCGAGAGGTTGCGGGTCGATGCCGTACTTGCGGGTCAGATCGCCAGGCTTGGTGATGCTGGCTTGCAGAAGTTTCTGCCATGTTTCCATCGCTGGTGTTCTCCTTTGTCCGCGATCAGAAGCGTTTGACATAGGTCAGGCGGTCATCACCAGGCTTGTAAAAGTCGCGGATGCACGACTCTTCGACATAGCCCGCCTGTTCGTAAAATTGCCGGGTGCGCAGGTAGCCTCCCTGGGAAGATGTCTCCAGGCAGAGCATTCGGCCGCCGCGCTGGCGGACCTGGTCCTCGACATGCTTCATCAGGCGCCGGCCGATGCCGCTCCCCTGGCTGTTTGGGATCGACGGCAATCCAGTACAGATCGTAATTGCCCTTCGGTCAAGGGCACCGGGCCGAACAGCACGTAGCCGGCAACGTGCTCGCCGATGTCGGCGACAGCGACTTCGTAATCCTGCTGGCGCGGGTCGTTGATGACCGTCTCCAGCAGTTCGAGGGCAATGGCCACTTCAGTCATCGGTGAAGGCCCCGGTGGCGACCAGGATCTCTTCAAGCATGGGGGATGTCATCGTGTCTCAGTTTGCGCATGGTCAATAACCTCAGTTTTTTACGTTTGCTGGCGATAGCCAGGATGCGGGCAATCAGTTGCGGGTAGCTCAACTTGGCTGCCCGGGCGCTGCGGGCCAGGCCGGCATCGGGGCTGATGTCCGGATT
Source organism: uncultured delta proteobacterium (assembly GCA_963769955.1). Classification (GTDB taxonomy): domain Bacteria; phylum Desulfobacterota; class Desulfuromonadia; order Desulfuromonadales; family BM103; genus M0040. The sequence goes on along the minus strand of CAVYNW010000007.1, from coordinate 150,453 downwards.
GGCATTGACTTCCAGGATATAGGGAACGCCATCGCGCAGGCGGAAATCGACCCGTGCATAATCACGGCATTCGAGGAGTTTGTAGGCTCTTAACGCCACGTCGCGCACCAGCATTTCGTTGCGCATTTTGAGCGGAGCCGGGCAGACCGGTTCGGTCAGCTTGTACTGCTGCGACTGTCTCCAGCCATTTGCCCTCATAGCTGACAATCGGCTGGGCCAGGTCGGGATGGAACGTGATTTCGGAAAGCGGCAGCACCTCATGGGGGCCGTTGCCGATGATGGCGGCGTTGATCTCCCTGCCGAGGATGAATTCCTCGACCAGGGCTCCCTGGTGATAGGTGCGGTGAACATAGTCGATGCGCGCCAGCAGAGCTTTCTCGTTTTCGACCACGCTTTCGTTGGAGATCCCCTGCGAGGCATCTTCCCAGCGTGGTTTGACGATCAGCGGATAGACCATGTCCTTGACGCGTGAGTAATGTTCGCCCGAGCTTGACCAGGCAGTATTTCGGGGTCGGCAACTGGTGCCTGGAGAGCAGGTCCTTGGTGCGGGCCTTGTCCTGGGTCAGGCCGAGCGACAAGGGCGGAGCGCCGGTGTAAGTGAGGCCGAGCAGGTCGAAGAGGGCAGCGACATGCATCTCCTTGCGGCTCTCGCCCCAAAAGGCTTCACAGAGATTGAATGCCAGGTCGGGCTGCAGACGGCGCAGCTCTGCGGCAAAGGCGGTGATGTCCTCGCCGAGAGCGACCAGCACGGGCTTGTGGCCGAGCTCGGTCAGCGCTGCGGCAACGGCGCGGGCTTCCTGTTCGGCACCTTCTTCGGCAATGCGATCGATGGCTTCGCCGCGCGATGGTTGAGGGGGGAACGAGGTTAAAGCATACTGCAACGTTCATGGCTTACCCCCGCAGGCAAAGCAAGCCGCGCACAGGCGGCATCGACAACCGCCAGGATCATCTCGTCATAAGAGAGGCCGGCAGCTCTGGCCGCCTTTGGGAAAACAGCTGTTCTGCTCCGGGCGGGGCAGGATGCCGGGTAGAGGATTGAGTTCGATGACCTGCGGCCGGCCCTGGGCATCCAGGCGGACATCGATGCGGCACCAGTCGCGGCAGTCGAGGGCCTGGAAGGCCGATTTGCAGAGTTCCTCGATCTGCAGACGCAGCAGTGGTTCGAGCGTGGCCGGGCAGGTGAAGATCTGCAGGGGATCCTCCTCCTGGTCCCAGAGCCATTTGGCTTCGTAGGAATAGATCGGCTGTACGCCTGTCGGCAGGGTGTCGAAGTTGATTTCGACGATCGGCAGTACGGTCAGGTCGCTGCCGTTGCCGATCATGGCAACGGTGAACTCGCGGCCGGGGAGGAATTCTTCGACCAGAGCGGGCTGATGATAGGTATTGAGGACCCATTCCAGCTGGCAGACCAACTTCGTGGCGGTTGTGAACCAGGGCCTTGTCGGTGACGCCCTTGCTTGAACCTTCGAGGGTCGGTTTGACGATCAGCGGGAACTGCAGCCGGTCAGGGATTTCTGTCAGTGAATTGACCACGGTAAAGCCCGGTGTGGCGATGCCGTGATGGGCGAGGATCTCCTTGGTGCGGCGTTTGTCGAGACAGAGGCCGAGGGTCAGGGGATCGCTGCCGGTGTAGGGAATGCCGAGCATGTCCAGCATGGCCGGGATCTGCGCTTCACGGCTGGCGCCGTGGAGCCCTTCGGCAATATTGAAGACCAGGTCGGGGCGGAGCTTCCGATAGGTTTCGAAAGCATCGAGGTTGGCTTCGACCAGGGTGACCTGGTGACGTGACGCCAGGGCTGCTTCCACAGCCTTGATGGTGTGGATGTCGTCCCATTCGGCGAAAAGATCGTCGGCTGGTGAAGGTCGGGAGGTTCCGAGGGAGGTTCGGCCGGATCTTCCATATGACCGACTGCATCTCCCTTCAGATTGAAGGAAAGTGCGATATGCATGTTGTTAACCCCTAAAAAAAGCCAGCTGCGTAATAGTTACCTTCCAACGGGAAGGGGCGATGGCGTCTTCAGGGCCGGTTAGCCTTGCGGCTTGCGGCTGGTTAAAGGGGTTAACTTTTTCAGCGGGCACGTCTTTGGGTCCCGGCCCCTGAACGCCAGTCAATTTATTGTCATATACGCCTGTGTTTTTACTTGTCAACAGAAAAAAATATGTACAAAAAAGATCTATTGATTACAGATGATTTATGAAATTAGAAATGAGGTCTGTTCAGGCGCCGAATGCGCCTGACCACAAGCCGGTAAAAAAGTGCCGGGCATTGACTGCCGATACTGCGGGTGCGATAACCGCCCTCCTGGACCAGCAAGGGTCGGCAGCTTCATGCGGCCGATAGCCTGGCCGATCTGTGTGAAATCCTCACCCATCAAGCTCCAGGTGCCGGTCGGATCGCCCTTGGCGGTGTCGAAGCCAACACAGACCACCAGGTAGTCCGGCTTGAACTTGGCGATGCGCTTTAAGCGCCTTGGCCAATGCTGCCAGGTATTGGTCGCTGGTGAGTTGCTCGGCCAGTGGCAGATTCATGTTGTATCCCGTGCCTTCTGCCTCGCCGATTTCATCTTCGAAGCCGCTGAAATAGGGATAGGCAAAGCGCGGGTGGCCATGGATCGATACGGTCAGCACATCGCTGCGCTGGTAAAAAATCGACCTGCTGGCCGTTGCCATGGTGATAGTCGATGTCGAGTATCGCCACGCGGCCAAAATCAGAGAGCATCTGTGCGGCGATGGCGGCATTGTTGAAATAACAGAAGCCGCCGAAGGCGCGGCGTTCGGCGTGGTGGCCCGGGCGGTCGCACCAGTGCATAGGCCAGTCGGTAGCCTTCAAGGATCAGGGTGGCCGCGGTCAGTGCGCAATCGACGGCACCCTTGGCGGCCTTCCAGGCGTTGGCATTCAGTGGCGTGAAGGTGTCGATGCAGAAATAACCGGCCCGTACGGCCAGTTCCTTGGGCGGTCTGGCGCGTGTTGCGGATCGGGAAAGACGTAGGGGTAAAGCGATTGTCCGGCCGGCAGGTTGCGGCAGACCTTGCGGAAATATTCGACGTAGTCGCGATCGTGGACTGCTGGTCAGAAACTTCTCCGAGTAGCTGCGCGGGGGATGAGGCTGAAAGAGGGTGGTTTTGTCGAGTTCCTTGAGGATGCTGCGCACCCGGACCGGTGACTCGACATAGCCGCGCTCGCGGACATGGTGGATTTCGTGCCGTTCGTTGACGACCAGGGCGATGCGCTGCACACGGGCAATGCTCGGGCGAGTTTCTGGCGGAGGCTTCTTGAGGTAGCGCGGGGCCCTCAGGGGTACCGGGTCGTCTTTGAAAGAGTTCACGACGGCGGTGATATATTCCGGTGAGCAGACATCACCATAACGTCGCTCAAGGATGGCTCTGACGATTTTTCTGGCACTGAGCACAGGGCAGGGGTTCGGCCTGGCCGAGGGCATCAAACACCAGGTAGGGCGGGTTGTCGTCATCCGGTTTGAGTGGGGTCTCGTAGGCCGTGTCGATAATCGGCAAGGCACCGTATTTCTCGTAGAATTTCGAGTCGCGCCTGGTTCTGTTTGAGAATCTCCGGATCCTTGCAGAGGGCCGGGTCGTCCGGCAGGCATTCAAAGAAAATACCCCAGGCCCCCATGGCCATGGCTTCTTCGCGCAGATGCTCGTAGAGGGCGCCGCCGATGCCGCCGCCGGTGGTGCGCTTGGCGGCGGAGATGTAGTCGAGGAAGCAGAAGCGCAGGTCCGGTTCATGGGAGAGCAGGGCAAACCCCTGCACTCGCTGGCGGGCGTCTTCGGCGACATAGAGAATAGAGCGGAACCCCTGTTTGACGGGATTGCGTAGCAGTTCGGGAATCTTGTCGATGTCGCTCTTGGCGAGCAGCGGGAACTGGTCGCGGAGGATCTGCTCGACCTGGGTGATTGCCTGCCTGGTTGAGGGGGCGAAGGTCATCGTGGATACGGCGGATACGAAACATGGCGTGCCTCGCAGGGGCTGACAGTGCGGCCACCGTGCGTGGTCATGTATCCCCTATGAACTGCTCTTATACGCCGAATTTTGCTGCTGTCAACGGCAATCGTTCGTTCTCGGACCTCTTCAAGGAATGCAGCTTTGATGTTAGTGCGACAGTTGCTGAATTTTACGGCTGACCCAGGCCAGGCGATGTTTTTTCGGCACGGCGAAGTCAAGCCTGATCGGTTGGCTTTTGCGCACCGTCGATGCCACGCGAACCTCTTCGGGAATCCAGTCAGATGCCTGACGAGCCATGTCGTTGTAGGCTGGTTTCGCGGAGACTATGGTAAAGGGCTTTTGCTGCTTTGCTCACAAGGAGGGGCAGGATCGTCATGATGTTACCTCATTCTTTAAAAAGTTCCCAGGCTCCGAAGATTAACCAAGTTCGGAGCAGGTTGTCTGTGATGGTAAGACCACTTTTTCTGCCCGTCAAGCGGATGTTTTTTGTAAAATACTGTTTTTAAAAGAGAAAGATGTTGGGAACTGCTGAAAATCAAGGAGTTTTGGGCGTGAGATTTTTTTCAAAAAAATGTAAATAAATACTCTTTGTTGGTTTTTGAGACACTGTCTTTGCTGTTTTGCTGCTTTTTTGCAAAATCCCGGATCTGAAACGTTGCTGAAAAGAAATATGAGAACAGCCCTCATTACTACGGACGCGGACGGATTTCAGAGCCTTTGCCGTTGAAGTTTAATAAAGATTGATTGGAAAAGCCCGAAGTGGTCTTGCTTCGGACTTTTGTTGACCGTTCTTTCCGGCCAACCTTTCTGTTGCTACGGTTCGAGCAAACGGGTTTCGGGTAAAACATGTCAAGGCGAAACCAATCTTTAAAGACACAGAGGCGGATTTTATGTGACCTCCTCTGTTGACGCACGCCAGCAACCAATGGATTAGCGGCGATCAGCAGGGCAACTGTCTGAGTGCAGCGATTTTTTGCCCTGCCGACCTTGGATCTTTTCGTGCCTGCAAAAGATAAAGCGCCGTCCGCGGGCGCACCCCCGGTTGAGAAGAAGAAATATTTTTACTATCCAACCGGAATCAGGCGGGTGTGACTCCAACAGAGTGCAAACAATTCAAGTTTGTGCCAATCCGTTGCCGTTCGAAATCATTATTCTTGTTCTGGAAGAATTCTGGCTGCAACCTGGGCCGCTACGATCAACATGATGAAACTGAACAGTGGCATGATCAAATAGTCTCCCGGGCCGTTCACAAAACGAGGCATGGTGAACCCTGATAGCCAACTGGTACCGAAGAAAGCAAAACCACCAATGAGTGCTGAAAGCTTGAGCATGATAAGACTCCTTATTCCTTAGGAATGTCCGGGAACGGGAAGAGTGGACACATTCAGTCGTCTATAATGCATCAGCTGTGCCATTTTTTTACATATGCGGTATGCGTTTCGATGTGCCTGATATGATTGGCATTATGAGATTGTTTTAATGACTGAGACGTTGTTTTGAAGAGTAAATGTGGCCAAATGTGGTATTTTCTGGCACATTTTTCTGGTCAAATGCGCTACAGATTGACTCTGGAGTTCGCAAATTCAGCAGATGCGCGGTAGCTGTTCACCGGCGAGCATTTCGATTGCGCGCAGTCCGCCAATGGCTGTTTTCAGTCGAACCTTGCCGTTTGCAGCGGCCGTCACCTCGCCGATGATCGCAGCCTGCTTGCCGTACTTGTGCTGCTGCATAATGGCCAGAGCCTGGTCGGCGGCTTCAGCGGCAACGAAAGCGAGTAGCTTGCCTTCATTGGCAACAAAGAGAGGATCCAGTCCGAGAATGGCACAGGCCCCGGAGACGGATGGGTCGATGGGCAGCGCGGTCTCCTGCAGGGTGATTTCAACCTGTGACTGCAGAGCGATTTCCTTGAGGGTTGTGGCCACTCCACCGCGGGTCGGGTCGCGCAAGGTGTGCAGCTGGTCGCCCAGGGTTTTGACCAGCTCTGTCACCATGCTGTTGAGGGGCGCGCTGTCAGTGGTGATATTGCTTTCCAGTTCGAGACCCTCACGACACGCCAGAACCGCCATGCCATGGTCGCCGATGGTGCCGTTGACGAGGATCTTGTCACCGACCTTGGCGTTGCTTCCGGAAATCTGCAAATCGTGTTCAATGATACCTATGCCGGAGGTGTTGATGAAGAGCTTGTCAGCTTTGCCGCGGGGGACGACCTTGGTGTCGCCGGTAACAATCTTCACCCCGGCCTGCTGTGCCGCTTCGCGCATGCTTTCGAGAACTTTTTTAAGTTCTGCAACGGGCAGCCCCTCTTCGATAATCAAGCCGACGCTGATTGCCATTGGTGTGGCTCCGGCCATGGCCAGGTCGTTGACCGTGCCGTGGATCGCCAGGTCGCCGATGTTGCCACCGGGAAAGAAGATCGGGTCAACCACGTAGGAGTCGGTTGTAAAGGCCAGGCGACCCTGTGGTACGGCTAACACGGCGGCGTCGTTCTGGTCGCGTTGGCCAATTCCTGACAGGATGGGCACGATCAGGCTGTCGAGCAGATCATGGCTGAGTTTGCCGCCACTGCCGTGGCCAAGCAGGATTACCTCTGATTTCATATTGACTCCGTTAAACGGAGGCTGGAGACTGGGGCTGGGGGCTGGTTATACTTTTGCCAGCCCCCAGTCCCCAGTCCCTAGCACCCGTACTTATATTCAGCTGCGCAGGTTCCTTCACTCGAAACCATGCAGGCGCCAACCGGATCTTCCGGTGTGCAGACGCTGCGGAAGAGCGGGCAATCACCGGGGCGAACCTTGCCTTTGAGGATCTCGCCGCAGAGGCAGCCTTTGTGTTCAACAGGGGGCTCAACCTCAACGGGCAGGCGGGTTGCGGCATCGAAGTGCGAAAATTCAGCTCTGATCTGCAAACCGCTGTCCGGGATGTCGCCAATGCCACGCCAGCGGGCGTCTCCTGGTTCAAAAACCTGGGCGAGGAGTTGCTGAGCTTTAAGGTTGCCTTGCGCTTTGACGACGCGGCGATATTGAGTTTCTACACGTGCTTCACCGGCGACTGTCTGCCTGGCCAGCATCAACACGCCTTGTAATACGTCGAGGGGTTCAAAGCCGGTGACGACGCAAGGGACCCGGTAAGCATCGACGAGAGGCTGGTAGGCTTTAGCGCCGATAATGGCAGAAACATGCGCCGGGCAGAGGTAGCCGTCAACCTGCAGCTCCGGGTCGCCGGCGAGGGCGGCCATGGGGCCGGGCATGGTTTTGTGTGAACAGAGGACAAAGAAGTTTTCCAGATTCTTCCGGGCCGCTGTCAGTATGGCTCCGGCTACGGTCGGTGTTGTGGTCTCGAAAGCCGACGCCGAGAAAGACGATGTCCTGGTCAGGATTTTTCTCGGCGAGGGCGACAGCATCCAGCGGTGAGTAGACAATCCTGATGCGCGCTCCTTTCGCCTGCTCGTGCAGCAGGCTGGAGGAAGAGCCGGGCACGCGGACCATGTCACCGAAAGTGGCAATCATCGTATCGGGGCGCCGAGCCAGCGCGACCGCTTGGTCGACGAAGCCGACCGGGGTGACGCAGACCGGGCAGCCGGGGCCGGAGATCAGGCAAACCTGCTCCGGCAGCAGAGAGCGGATGCCGTGCTGGTAGATCGCCATGGTGTGGGTGCCGCAGACTTCCATGAAGGTCATGCTGCCATGGTAGCCGGCGATCGTCTGGCGAATGGCCTCCAGCTGCAGTCTGGCCAGCTCGGGGTCGCGGTATTCGTTCTGGTGCTTCATTCTGCGGTCAAGCCCATATCGAGCGCTTCTCGCAAGGCCTTGAGGGTCAGCTGCGCTTCATGGTCATCGATTTTTTCAATCGCGAAGCCGGCATGAATCAACACATAGTCGCCGACCATGACATCATCGAGCATCATCAGACTGGCTTCTCTCTGCACGCCGTCGATTTCGCAGATAGCTACTTCGTTTTCAATGGTTTTGACCTGCATGGGGACGCCAAGGCACATTCGCTTGCTCCTTTGTCGCTCTCTCCCGTGGCGCGCAGCACGTCGCGGGTGGCGAGAAAAATCTTATTCGCGTTCCGCGTCCCGCGTGCCGCGTTTCCGGTTGACCCCCCGGGTCAACCAATCGTACCACTCGGTCATCCCTTCACCGCTGTGGCAGGAGAGTTCAATGATCTTGATCTGCGGATTGACCTGGCGGGCAAAGGCTTTACACTGCTCGAGGTCGAAGCGCAGGTACGGCAGCAGGTCGATCTTGTTGATCAGCATGAGGTCGGCAGCCTGAAACATCTGCGGGTACTTGAGGGGCTTGTCTTCGCCTTCGGTCACCGAGAGCACCGCAACCTTGTGGTCTTCTCCGAGGTCGAAAGAGGCCGGACAGACCAGGTTGCCGACGTTCTCGATCATCAGGATGTCGGTTGTGGCCAGATTAAAGCCTTCCACGCCGTGGCCAACCATGTGAGCATCGAGATGGCAGCCGGCACCGGTGTTGACCTGTTTAACCGGAACTCCGGTTGCGGCAATACGATTGGCGTCGTTGTCTGTTTGCTGGTCCCCCTCAAGGACGGTAAAGCTGACTTTATCCTTAAGGTCAGTCAGGGTCCGTTCCAGAATCGAGGTCTTGCCGGAACCGGGCGAGCTGACCAGGTTGAGAACGAAGAGTTGGTGGGCAGCAAAACTGGCGCGGTTGCCCATCGCCAGACGCTGGTTCTTGGCCAGCAGGTTTTCTTCAACGCGAATCTTCCGGGATGCGTGGTCGTGCTGATGAGCATGCTCTGGCGGCGGAGCGCAGCCGCAATCGGTACACATATTCAGTCAATCTCCATTTCGATAAGGGCCATCTCCTGGCCTTTGAGGATGTCGAGGGCGTAGCTTCCACAGGCAGAGCAGCCATCAAGCAGGCTCTCCATGGCACATTCCTGATCACATTGTTGACAGCGGCCGAGAGCGGGGATGCGACGAATTTCCAGGCTGGCCCCCTCTGCGAGGGTGCCTTTGCTGCAGGCTTCGAATGCAAACTCCACGGCTTCCGGCATGACTCCGGAGAGTGTACCGATTTCCATGGTCACGCTTGTGATCACGGTGGCCTGCTCGCGGCGGGCATGTTCCTCGGCGATTTCGATGAGGCTTTGGGTCAGACTTAATTCATGCAAAGTGTTTGTTTCCAAAGTTGCGACAATCCGCTAGACCCGGGCTGTTTGTTAATGATCACCTGGTGAGTGATGGAGGATTGTCCTTCAATATAATAAAAGGCCTGTTCATAAAGCAAGGGTGGCCCAGGGGGGTATCAATTCGGTATACGAAAATGAGTCCTTAGAATCTGAAGGTCGCCCGAATGATCGTAGCCTGGGTCGAGCCTTCCCCTTTGCTGTGGCCAAAGTGGTTATCACAGCGAATATCTGACCTGAAAGCCGTGATCCGAAAGGCCACAAGCTCTTCACGGACTCTTCAGCTCACCATATTTTCCGGAAATCATATCGTCGCACTGATAACCGAAATCCATGATGGCATTACAGATGCCGAGTGAACGTAGCGCACCGGCATGACTGAACCCCTTGATATAGCCGGTAAACTGCACCTCGCTCCACTTGGGATGGCCTGTCTTCTTGAGCTCGTCCTCGTTGCCCAACAGGGAGTAATGGACCGAGCTGACCAGGTCGTTAGCGAGCCCTTCCTGCTCTTGAATCATGGTGGCCAGAACCGAACGAACAGCGTAAACATCGACATCCCTGTTTAACCACGGATAGTCTTCAGGTCCGATACTCGTCCACGAATAGAAGTCGGTGGCTTCGTCAAAGCGGGGTAGCGCCACCAGGTCAAGGCCGGTCTGTTCCACCAGCAAAGGGTAAGGTTTACCCGCAGTGACGATAACCAGGTCAATGGAGCCGTTTCTGAGATCGTCAAATGCGGTCGCAAAATCTTCGTGGATGTAGGTGAACTTTTTCTTGTAGACGTCTTCAATGACTGAAGCTGTCAGACAGGAGCCGCTGTTTTCCGAACCGCATCCAACCACGAAACTTTGCTGGTTGGCAAAGTCGAGCTCCTTTTCTCTGGCTTTGACGACATGGACCTCTTCACTGAACAAAGGCATCACCACATGGATGTCTTCGTTTATCTTGACCCCGGTATTAAGGTACAGGTTCCGTGCCGCTCTTGCGAAGCTGTCGATCTGGAAGATGGCAAATTCTGTGTCGCTGTTGAAGAGTGCGACGATATTCTGCCATGACCCCTGTGAAGGCAGGACCTCCAGGTGGACTCCAGAAGGATCGGTAACCCGTGACGTCTCCTGCCCGATCTGGTAATAAGTTCCTGACTCCGGTCCGGTCATCAGGCGCAGATTAACCGCCTGTGAGGACGAGATCCAGAAACTCAAGAAGAGTATTGTTAAAAACAACCTTCGCATAAAAATCTCCCGAAAACGATAGAACCACAAAAACCCATAACCGCTGAACGGTTCACCCTGTACCCCTCACTCTGTACTTTTTACCTGACCCTCTCGTAGGAGACAAGATCATGAGTGATATAGTCGGGCGAATTTTATTTCCTGTCAATGCTCTAAAACGTTTCAGTCTGCATTGGTGCTTCCTGGCTGAGGAGTGATCAAACGGGAGGGTCATGATCCGGGTCGAAGCTTATTCTTTTGCATCACTCGATCCAGGGATAACTGTTTCAATCAACTTGAGCGGCGATTTTATAATTCTTTCACCCAGGTTAAGCAGGCTGGAGCCTATCGATGTCGCTGACATAATCCTGACCTTGGGGTCGGTAAGGTCACCTTTGACGCCAACCGGAATGGCCACCAGGCTTCCGGCCATGAGGTAGTTGATGCCCGGGATATTTTTTACCAGGGTATCAACCGTCTTGAATGGTGAAGCCAATAAATTGAGGTCAATCGTGTCCTGTCCGAAGTCGAGTTCGCCCTGGCCAAGGACATCCAGAGTGTCTCCATCCATCTGAAGTTTATTGAAGACCAGTTTGTCGCCTTGAAAATCACCCTGCATAGTGATGCTTGAATAGGCAAAGCCATCACTGCTCAGATTGGGCAGCTTCCCTTTGACAATCTCGGTGATATTGATAACTTCGAGAGTCCTGGCCAGTAACTTGCTCCGCTCGATCACTCCCTTGGTAAAGCTCATCTCAAGGGGCCCTTGCAGGTTCTTGAACAGCTCTTTGCCCTGTCCTTGAGCAGTGACTTTGCTGGAGAAGTCCAGGGTCCCCGTCATCTTGACTCGCCCTTCGGTCAGGCAGGAATAACTGGTTTCAAGATTCAGGTCTTTGCCTTCCAGGGTAAGATCAAGAGAAAGATCCTCTCCGTCAATAACTAACGAGCCAAATGAGTCAATTTCACAGAGTTCTGCTTCTGATATATTGACATTGATCTTGTCCTGGTCGAAACCAATAGTGGCTTTAACAGGATTCCAGATGAAGTCGTTCCATGAAAGAGCCGTCGCATCGGCTTTCACCTGAGAACCCTCCTCTGCCGTTAGCACAATCTTTTCGATTCCAACCTTGCCCCCGGATGCCAGAGGTATGACAAAATCCTCCCCTTGCAGATGGCCTTTGACTACCGGATCAGTTTGCTTTGAAGGCGCGATCCTGACATCAAAATCCCCTTTCAGTTGTCCACTGCCAAACTGCTGATCGATGAACAAGGAATCCAGGGTTTTGTGGTAAAGGGTTCCGGTAAAATTCAGGTTAAGCTCATCCTGTCCATGAAAGAAGGCTATTTCAGCATCTGAGTACTGGTCCTTGACCCAAAGCCGTTTGACCTGCAACTGTTCTGGCAGGTACTCGACATCAAGTGACAGTCTCGGGCCTTTCTCTATGGAGATATTACCCTTGACTGAGGTTGTCGAGCCTGGTCGCCAGAGGATTTTTGTAGCGGATAAGGTTAGTGGCGTACGGAGGGTATAATCCCTGGTCTTCTCTGATGATTCTGCCTCCTCCGGTGGATTGAGAGTGTCTCTGAGCCAGGCGACAGAAGCATGGCCCATTTTGCCCTCCAGAGAAAGTTCGATTTGCTCCAGTTTTTGCGGCAGGCCCTTGAGGCCTCCGCTCAAGACAAGATTTGTGTCCAGGCCGGCCATTTCAAGATTCTGGAAGACCAATGTTTCTGCATCGAGCGTAAAGTCACCCTTTGCCAGCTCAATTGCAGTCGGGAATCGGGACGTCTGGATGCCAAGGCCCTCGATCGATCCGCTTCCAGCCATTTGCCAATTTTCAGTTGTATCGACTGCTCCCTTGAGACTTAATGTCGTCAGGTTCAGGCGGCCGGTTAGCTGTTCGATGTCTTTTAAAGACTCTTTTGTCGTGTCGAATGAGGCCACCCAGGGATAGAGTTCATCCAGGACCAGGCCGAACTCCCCGGAGCTGAGGTCCACGTGAAGAACATCTGTCCAGTCGATGTTGCATGTGAGTCCTGTGAAAACCGAGCTGCCAAAGGTTCCGTTCAGGCCTTTGAGTTCGATCTGTTTCTCCGCAAAGGAAAGCTGACCTTTGCTAATGTCGACCGGATATGGCAGCCCCTGATATTCCGCAGTCAGATTCAAATCTGACATATCAATCCTGGCAGTGATATCGGTCAAGCTGTCGCCAAGGATCAGCTTGCCGTTGCCGGTACCCTTTAGGTTGGTAACCTTATCCACGAGCTGGGCAAATTGCGATTTTTCGACGACACGCTTGAGAATCTGTTGTGCCTGGAGAAGATCTGCACTGAGCATGAGCTCCAGTTGAAACAGGTCATTGTCTTTAGCAAGAGCCACTTTAAGGCTGCCATCGTGCGCGGAGGAACCCTCCAGCCGTGTCGACATTTTACTGCCTTCCAGCACGCCCTCGCTGACGACCACATCACCGTTAACTTCTGTCAGGTCCAGTTTGATTTCCGGGATTGAGACAGCCCCTGTTTGCAATTGGCCCTTTATAACAATATTTTTCAGGTCAGCCAATCCTGAGGCTGATTCTCCCTGTGAGTGAAAACTGAGTTGCGGAACTTTGCCGCCGCGCAGATAATTAAATATCTCTTTGACGGGCGTCGTATCACCAGCCATAGCCAGCGCCGTTTTACGGGTTGCATCAACGTCGATATCCGTTCCCTGCAGGTCAAGTGAAAAAGCCGGAGATGTTGAGCTGACAAGCAGTCCTCCCTTGATTTGCAGAGCAGGCTTGGTGAGGGACAGCTTATCCAGGGTCAATGATAGCTTGTCATGGCTTCTCTGCAGGTTGCCGTTTAAGGCGACCCCTTCTAAAAGGATTTTCTGGCCTTTTTGATGGAGCGTGAGGGCAGAGATGGCGCCTTTCAGGGCTGCCTCTGCAGAGTCAGGCTTCGCTATGGTCGAGGTTCAGTTCAGTGTCAGCCCCTTGATTGAACTGAGTGGTCTTTTGGCTTTTGTTGAGGGTTATTGACCCATTCTCTATAAGCAGTGCTAAGCCTGGAGCGAGTCTTATTAATGGTTCCAAAACCTGGTCCAGATGCTTTTCCAGCTCTAGAGGAGACAGGGTTGATGATTGCGATGCTTGCTTTTTTTTCACCTCCGGCAGGATCAGTGCAATGTCGGGGGCGTCAAGAACGAGTCGGCCAAGTCGGAGTTGACCGGTCAACAAGGGCCAGAGTTCCGGGTAGGCCTGAACAGAGGCAATGCTGCCCTGCGCCTGTTCGGAAAAATCGATTTTGACCTGCTGCAGGGTGATTGACGGACGGGGCAGGAAAGAAAATTCCACTTGCTGATAATGGACCTGTCCATTTGTCTGCTCTTCAACTCTTGCCTGAAGTCTGCTTTTCAGAGCGCCGGAATTCATGACCAATGGCAAACTCAGAAGGAGTGCTGCAATGATAGCTGCAAAGGTCAAAAAAGAGTATGCAATGTGTTTGCGTGATAGCATCGGGGTCCTTAGTCTTACCAGGGCGCAGGGAGTTGACTCGTAATGATATTAACAGAGCCTCCAGCAGGGGCAATATGCGGTCGACAGTTTACAGTTTAAAAGTTCTTTATAATATGTAAACCTCCACACTTTATGCGGCAATTGAAATGTGGCTGGAAGAGCCTTTTGAGTTCTGTGCTGGCTGTCGTCTATTGGCTTTTTGAGATTAAGACAGGACGCATCCTTCTCTGCCTGGATACTGCTTAGTGAGCAGACAAGGTTTTTGGCATCTCTGATGCACTGATATGCTCTATCAATTCCTTCAGAAGATTAGGAGCACCATGTTATGAGGCGTGCATTAGTTGTCGATGATGAACCCCTGTTACGACGTCAGGTCGCTGAAATCGTTGCCGGGTACGGGTTTGATGAGATTCTTGAGGCAGAGAACGGTGTCCAGGCTGTTGAAATAGCAAGCCATCAGGAGATTCTTCTGGTGGTCATGGATGTCGGCATGCCTGTTATGGATGGTGTCACGGCTGCCGAAAAAATAGGCAAAATTAAGCCGTTGCCGATCGTGCTGGTCACGGCGAACACCGAATCCGAGACGATTGAGCGGGCACGCCTGGCCGGCGTCATGAATTATGTCGTCAAGCCGGTGCGGGCCGAACAACTGTTTGCCGCTGTGGATCTGGCAATCCACCAGTTTGTCGAACTGTCAAGCTTGCGTGATGAGGTGTCAAAATTAAAGGAGACTCTCGAATCACGCAAAGTGATTGATCGTGCCAAGGGTGTTTTGATGAAGCGTGGCATGGATGAGCCCCAGGCTTTCCGACGTTTGCAGAAACTGGCGATGGATAAGAGAAAGTCGCTGCGGGACGTCGCCGAGGCGATTTTACTGACGGAAGACTGATCTGCTGCGACAGTTCGCCCCGGAGATGTTATACTGACGCCTCGAACGACGTTCATCAATGGAGGCCTTATGTCCGAACTATCGAAACCTGAATGCACACACCCCTCGGGACATCATCTGCATATTTGTGAGTTAAAGAAAGCCGGATCGCATGACGAAATTGCAACTCGTACAGACGCTCCCGGCTATCTCTGTCACAATTGTAATGCTTCGGCCAATCAGGCAGAAGACCTTTGTAATCCGAGCCCATACATCAAGCGCTAGCAGCACTGCACATGCAACGATCAACATGGTCACCCGGATTTCGGCTGGCCATGTTTTGCTTGCTTTGCCTATCCTCTGCTGTACCCCTGGAAAATGTTCCCAGAGTTCCGGGCCTTCCTCAATTCATTGGCGAAGATGGCACTAGTGCCCCCTACGGTTAATTCATACCTTCAAATTTCGGTACTTTTGGATCCTGCCAGCGTTACGGCGCCTCGACTTAAGCTTGGCTAGGCCTGCGTCACCGCGCCTTGCCAGGAACCAAAATCACGCCCAATTTGTGCGGCGAACTAGCCGCACGGGACACTATTCGTATGCTGGTGTCGATTGCCTGGACCGGATCAACGGTTTTCCTCTGCAAGCTTAACGGTCAATGTTTCCGGAAGGATGATTCCCAGATCGTTGGTTCAACTTCGGCGCTGAAGCGTGCCACAAATTCGGCGTGCTCTGCCGGGGTCAAGTGTACGCTGCCGGTGATCAGGTCTATTGTTCTCTGTTGCCCGGAAACCAGGATGTCGTAAATCCGTTTTGCGTCCGCTTTACTGCGCAGGCACTGGCCAATAAGGTGGTTGACGCTGTCATCACCAATATCCATGCGGTATCTCATCGTCGCCTCCTCCGGTTAAGGTTGTTCGCTCCATAACTTCCATTCTAGTCGTTTTTTATTGCCGCGCAATCAGCTGTTGATCTCAAGATCATTTGAATCCTGCCTTGCCTTGTATTTCATTCCATGCTGACTTGAATACGCGTCGATTGTGGTTAATATTAATACCAGAATAACGACACAGCTTGATGACAAGCTACCGAGAGGTTCAATGATACTGGAAAAGATAGAAATCATTCAGGCGGACATCACGCTCCTCGAAGTTGAGGCGATCGTCAATGCCGCCAATGAGAAGCTTCTTGGCGGCGGTGGTGTGGATGGGGCCATTCACCGGGCCGCAGGCCCTGAACTGCTGGAAGCTTGTCGAGAGTTGAA
Source organism: uncultured delta proteobacterium (assembly GCA_963769955.1). Classification (GTDB taxonomy): domain Bacteria; phylum Desulfobacterota; class Desulfuromonadia; order Desulfuromonadales; family BM103; genus M0040. The sequence goes on along the minus strand of CAVYNW010000007.1, from coordinate 134,495 downwards.
TGGCTGCCCGACGGGAGAGGCCAGGATTACCAAGGGCTATAATCTGCCGGCACGCTACATCATTCATACCGTGGGGCCTGTCTGGCACGGCGGTGATCGCAACGAAAACAATCTCCTCGCCAGCTGTTATCGCAACAGTTTGCAGTTGGCTGTAGATCACAAGCTGCGCAGTCTTGCCTTTCCTTCGATCAGTACCGGTGTCTACCGGTTCCCGATTGAGCAGGCCAGCCGTATTGCTTTGCGCGTCATCCTGGACTTTGTTGAGACGGAAGAGGCTGCTCCGCGCGTGGTTATGGTCTGTTTTTCAGAGCAGGATCTGGATGTTTACCGACAGGTTTATCAGGATCTGTTGGCCTGATTTTCAATTCAGCCAAAAAAACTTCTCTTTGGCAGCCCGCGATGGAAATCGTTATAAGCTTTTTGCCTAAAGATGAAAAAAGCCTATAATTGTGCGGTTTGGCAGGTCACTCAGGTCTTAGTGGAACTATTCTTGCACAATAATAAGATGCTGTTATATAGGCTTTTTGTCTCATTATTTCAGGCAAATAACCTGCTTGTTACGGTTAATGACGTAATCAGGTTAGTGGCAGAGGGGGCTGAAGAGGGAAGATGAATAGAACCATTGGTAAATTGGCAACTCGCACTGTTGTTGCCATAGATGCCGAGTCGACGGTTCAGGAAGCATTAAGGGTCATGTGCGATAGACAGATCAGTTGCATAATCGTTCTGTCTCACAATGAACCGATTGGTATTCTGACCGAGCGGGATATTGTCTTTGCCGCCAACTGGCTGCTCGGTCAACCTGACCTGCTGGTCAAGGAGGTCATGAACAAGCCGGTCATGACCGTCTCCGAGGATATGTCCGTTGCCCAGGCTCACCAGGTGTTTTGTCAGCACGGCATCCGCCATCTGATCGTCCTTGATAGTCGCCTGGAGATGGTCGGTATTTTTACCCAGACCGACCTGGTCCGCTCGCTGCGAGAAAAAGTTTTTTCCGGAGTCCGCGACGTCTCTCACTTGATGTCTGACCAGGTTCTGCATGTTGCTCCCGATGTCCCTGCCCGCTACGCACTCTCCTTAATGGCGCGGCGCTCGGTCAGTTGTGTCGTTGTTGTTGAAAACGGCCACCCGGTGGGTATGTTTACTGAACGCGACGTGGTTCGTTGTATCGCTGAAGGCCTCGACTTGTCAGAAGTGCCTGTCAGCTCGGTGATGAGTCATGGCATTGTTTCAACACCATTGACGACAGCGCCACATGAAACCATCGGCCTGATGTTGAAGAAATCGATTCGACGCTTGCTGGTGACTGATGAACTTGGCAGAATGACGGGGATCCTGACACAGACAGATCTTGGTAGAGTGCTGGAACAGCAGGAGTCGAGTCTGGTCAGCGCCTTGCTGGGAGACCCGGGTGAGTCAACAGGTTTGGCACCGGGACTCGTCTGATCTGTTGCGAAGCTGATGCACTAAACAATACAGGGGCCTTGCATTTTCATGCAAGGCCCCTGTTGTCAGGGCTCTTATTCGGCAGGGCGAGGGCTGCTATGAAGGCTCCGGCCTGCCGTTTTCGTCGACAGCGATGCTTCGTTCCAGTCGCTTGAGCTGACGTTCACGCATCGGTTCGCTGATGCTCAAGACCTTGCGGATGAGTTGCTTGTCTTGATCAGACAGCCTCTTGCAGTCAAGATACAGGTGCATAAAGCGCATCCTCTGGCTGCGGGAAAAGGATTGTGTTGCCGCAGAATCCAGTGTGGCCAGGTCAAAAGCCCGGCGTTTGCGCATGATGAACTGTGGCCAGAAAAAGCCGCGAGGAGCATCCATCACGTAGAGTTTTGACATGTTCTGCTCCGAGACCATCATATTGCGAAGAAACAGGTCGTGATGTTCGAAGCCATGCTCGTGCATCTGTTTAACGACTCTGGCAATTTCGTCAATGAGCTCGTCAGTCTTGCGCTTGCGATCCTCTTCGGTCTGCTGTCCGAACCACTCATGGACCAGGTAATCGACACCCATGGCTTTAGGGATTTCTTCGGTAATAATGAAGGCATGGATGATGCCGCCGGCGAACCGGTGGTCACCGTAGGCGACCAGCCGGGGGATACGCAGGCCGCACTCACCCAGCCTTTGCAGATTTTCATACTCCGCACGCACCATGGATCGGCCGACGAGAGATCCCCGGAACGCGCGGGCCCAGATTTTTTCAAAGAGGTGGTTCCAGTAGAGTTTCAGGTAGAAAACCCGCGTTTCCCCCTGGTAGCTGATCTCGATGCGTTTGACAACGTTCTTCTCTTGTTTCCTGTCCATGCTGATCGCTTCGCCCAGTTTGCTGCGTAGCACACCCTGAATGCTGTCAAGATCAATTGAGCTGAGCAAGTCAGAGTAATCAGGGTGGATGACGACGCGATGAGTATTGAGACAGCGCAGCCCTTTCGGAGCTGTTCCTTCTTTGAGCGCTGTCCAGATTTGATTCTGCATGTTTTCCCCTAAACAGTTTTCTGGTGTAAACGCTTGATATTGCCGAGGTATCTTCTCTGGCGGCGCCAACACTTCTTTGTTGCCGAGCCTATAGCTTCGCGCCATAAGTGGCAGGCGATGATGAGATCTCTTTACCGTCCGCAGGCAGGATTCTTATAACCTCGAAGTCGTACTGCGCGACGTTTTTAAATTCCACGCTCCCCTGGCTGTTATTGTTGCCCGGAAAGAGTTGACTGTCACAGAGTGTGTTGGAAACTTCAATGCTGGATAGGGGGTCGACCTCAACAGCAGCTTTCTTGCTGAGAACAATCAGGGAATTGTCTACTTTCGCTGTACCGCCACCTTCACCGGCAACCTTCTCATAGCTTTTTATCGCAGTGTCATTCTTGTAGAAGGTTGTCTTTGTTATGGTCACCCGGGCGCTGTCTTTCACTCCAACGCCGATTGCGCAGCCCATAATCACATTATTGTTAACCTGGGCTTCGGCTTTTTCGCCGACCGAAACACCCTTGTCGACAAAATCGACGATCAGGTTGTTTTCGATGACAACATTGTGGCTGCCATGGCCTATATCGATAGCATCTGAATTCGGGCACTGGCCACCGAAGAAGCGATTGCCTCGAATAATGGCGTGCTCCACATAGTCAGCATCAATGCCATCGACCTTGAAATCTGAATCCGGAGTGAAAAACTCGGAGTTCTTGACTTGCAGCTCTCCCTTGTAGAATTTCATGACATTGATATTGCCGCCTCCGGAAAACTGCCGATAGTCGATGAGGCACTTATCAAAAGTGAGGCTTGATCTGTATCCGGAGCAGATCTCGCGCACATTTTTAAATGTGCAGTGCTCCCAGAGCGCTGTTGCGAAAATCAATTTCGCGCCATAACTGCTGTTCTCAAAGGTAACGTGTTTAAATTCTGAAAGCTCTTCACTGCGGATAAAAAGGCCCGCCCAGGCATCTGCCTTGTCATCAGAATAGGCACGCATATGAATCGGGCGTTCTGATGTCCCTTGAGCCAGGAGGCGTCCGTCAACCTGGATGTCAGCCTTTGGGCCAAGAAAAACTTCAACCCCGGGTTCAATGTCCAGGGTGGCACCTTTGCCAATGATCAGTTGGGAATTAATGATCCAGGGAGATTTCTCCAGGCTCAATGATAGATTTTGCTCAATGCTCTTAGGGACTTCGCTTGCCCGGGCAAGTGAAGGGAACTGCTCCGCCAATGGCAGCCCGGTGCGATCCGCCCATTTCTCGTTCCATTTCCTTGTTTCGCTATGAATTTCAATGGTTTTTTTGACGGTGGGAAATGAGATGGCCACGATTGCTGTTATGACCAGAAGCAATAAAATTATCAGGCGTGATTTTTTCATCTGTAAATAATAATCCCTGTGTCGTGTGTGGCGAAGACCACGAAGTGATCTGACGCTTTCTTAAAGATGCCTGAATTAGGCGACTGGAGTCAGGTTAGCACAATCTCTTTGATCCAGCCAAGCAGGTAGACGCGTGCCTGTTTAACCAGACTGGGCTTTATAAAAACATCTGCCGATCTGTCGCAAAAGGTGGCTCCTGAAAATACAGGACGAGAGCCTTGGTCTAACCTGAGGCACCTATTACTTGTAAACAAAAAGGGACTTGCATAAAAGTGCAAGTCCCTGATTTATTTTGGTAGCGGGGGGAGGATTTGAACCTCCGACCTTCGGGTTATGAGCCCGACGAGCTACCTGACTGCTCCACCCCGCAACAGAGGCGCCAAACTACCGGAAGCCTTTCGGGTTGTCAACCTTTTCTTCTCTATCCTGTCCAGCGCTTGCCGGTTGCCCTGTTTTGGAGTATAACCACTCAATTGAGAGCAAACCTAATGTCTATAACCATATCCCTTGAACAAGCCCTGGCCCTGCGCGACAAGGGGGCCCTGCTGGTTGACGCCCGCAGCCCCGACGAATTTGCCGAGGCGACCATTCCCGGTGCGATCAATGTGCCGATCCTCGATAATGAGGAACGTGAAGAAGTCGGTACCCTGTACAAGCAGGTTGGCAAACAGCAGGCCCGACGGCGTGGTGTGCAGATCGTCGCGCCAAAGATTCCGGCCATGGTTGAGCGGGTGGCGGCTCTGCAGGCCGAGACATCGCAGCCGGTGGTCGTCTTCTGCTGGCGTGGCGGCATGCGCAGCCTCGCCCTGACCCAGTTCCTTGAGCTGGCCGGTGTCCCGGCCCGTCAGTTAACTGGTGGGCATAAGGGCTTTCGACGCATGGTGCTCGATTTTTTCGAGCAGGGTGAGTGGGGGCGCTTGCTGGTTTTTCGTGGTCTGACAGGGGTTGGCAAAACCGAATACCTGCAGCGACTGGCGGAGAAGGGGTATCCTGTCGTGGACCTGGAAGGCTTGGCCAACCACCGTGGCAGCGCCTTCGGCAACCTCGGTTTGCCGCCGCAGCCGGGCCAGAAGATGTTCGAATCTTTACTCTGGGATGAATTGCGACAAATCCCCCGTGACGCTTACGTTCTGGCAGAGGGCGAAAGCCGTCATATCGGCAGGGTCAGCTCTGCCGCCCAGAGTTTATCAGGCCTTGCAGGTTGAGACGTCGATCTGGTTGAATGCTTCTCTTGAAGCGAGAGTCAAAAACATTCTTGCTGACTATCCTGCCGTTGATAAACTGAAAAATGAGTTCGTTCAACCGATCCGGGCACTTAAAGATAAACTGGGCAAAGAGACGATGAATCATTACCTTCAGCTTCTGGAGGCGGGGCACTGGACGGAACTGGTCAGTGAGTTGATGGTGAATTACTACGATCCCTTGTATCGGCATACTCTGCCGGAAAGACGCATTGAAATTGATCTGGAGCCCGAGGCAACAGTTCTGCAGCGCATTGAAACGGTCATTGCTGAACTGGTTAAAACTCCCTCTGACAATAAGTGAGCGCTTTACCGGAAAGGGTCTATCCTGCTAATGTGCTGATGTACTCTTGACCGGAGAAAATGATGAAGTCATCTCCTGACGAAAAAACAGTCAATCCCCTCTGCCTGAAATGTCTGCGCAACTGCAAACAGCCGGCAGCCAATCTGCTGCTTGAATGCCCGCGGTATTTCCCTCTGCCGTTCAAGGTTGATAAGCATCGCTTTGACCAGCTGGGGTTGTTTGGGGAGGATGAATAAGGGGAGAGAGCGCTGGTTGAATTGCAAGGGCAACAGATGACAAATCTGTTGCCCTCTGTTGTTTGTATGTCTTTGCCTATGATTTTGACCCTCAACCCGTCGAGAGCAGCCGAATAGAGTAAAATTAATCCGGGAAAACGAAGAAAAACTGTCTGAGCGTCAGCGAGTTTTTTTCTTCGCCGGATTGATTTTATGACGTGAGGGAAGCCATGATTGCCGAAGGCAATTATGGGCAAACGGAGGGCGTGTTTCTTTGCTTACTTTCTTTCGCACGAGCAAAGAAAGTAAGGCGCCAGCCGGGCGCGACCGGCACCACTGCAACAGTTTCGGGACTGTCCCCATCACATTGGTGTATGAACCAGAAAACTGACTCCATCTTCTCGCAGAGGAGCAAGCAAGAACCCAGGGGTTGCGTCCCCTGCCGACGCCTTACTCTTTTTGCGCGCACAAAAAGAGTAAGCAGAAAAATGCGCCCCAATGCCTTGCCCGCTACGCGGGGAACCGGAGTCGAAAAGATGAACGTCGGCAGTGCGAAAACTCGGCTAACGCCTCAGACAGTTCGCCCTGCTGATCGCCGTTAATCCATTCGTCACCGGCTGCGGCAACAGGGGGAGAGATTCCAGAACCATTAAAAACAAAACAGAACCGAAAGAAGCAACAATAAAGGGCAACAGATTCGTCATCTGTTGCCCTTTACATTCATGCTGCAACCATAAACTAAATCGATAATCGATCAAGAAACTCCACAATCTTCGGCGTAAACTTTTCCGGCTCCACCAGGAACGAATCATGCCCGTAATCTGAATCGATCAGATGGTACTCAGCAGGTTTGTTCTGCTTGTGCAGTTCCGTAATCAACTCCTCAGTCTGGTAGGGCGCATAGAGCCAGTCGGAGGTGAAGGCGAACCAGAGTGATGGACACTCCAGGTTGCTTAATGCGTCCTCCAGACTGTCGAAGCCCCAGCTGACGTCGTAAAGATCGAGAGCCTTGGCCAGATAGAGGAAGCTGTTGGTGTCAAAGCGGTCGACGAAATTGCGGCCGTTGTAAGTCAGGTAGCGTTCAATTTCAAACTGACCGAAAAAATCAAACTGGCCGTCACGGGCGGAGAACCTGCGGCCGAACTTGAGATTCATCGAGGGGTCGGAGAGAAACGAAATGTGGCCTACTGCACGCGCCAGGGCCAGGCCTTCTGCAGGTGGATGCTCCGGCTTGTAGTTGCCTTTGCGCCACATGGGGTCGTTATAGATTGCCTGGCGGGCCAGCGCGTTCAGGGCGATGGCCATTGGCGAGGGCCTGCCGGTTCCGGCAATCGGGACAATGGAGCAAACCCGCTCGGGATAGTGGATCCCCCACTCCATGGCTTGCATCGCGCCCATGCTGCCACCGATAACGGTGAGCAGTTTATCGATGCCGAGATGGTCCAGGAGCAGCTGCTGGGCGCGCACCATGTCGCGGACCATGATAACCGGAAACTGCAGATTGTAGGGCTTGCCGGTTCGGGGGTTGCTGCTGGTCGGGCCTGTTGAGCCGAAACAGGAGCCGATAACGTTTGTGCAGATGACAAAATAACGATTCGTATCAAGGACCTTGCCCGGGCCGATCATGTCGTCCCACCAACCTGGTTTGCGGTCCTCTTTTTTGTGGCGCCCTGCGGCGTGGGCATCGCCGGTCCAGGCATGGGCGACCAGGACAGCGTTGCTCTTGTTGCCGTTCAGTTGACCATAGGTCTCATAGGCAAGAGTCAGCGGACCGAGAAGACGACCGCTCTCCAGCCTCAGCTCGACATCAAAGTTGACGTGTTCAGTTTTAACGATGTCCGGTTCACTCATGTTCTGCCTGAAGCCATGCAAATAAAAAGGCCCCTTCCAGAAAATGAGAAGGGGCCAGCGGATACATTGAGTTTTGGTATCGCGGGCTCCGTCCTCATCTCCCCCATCAGACAATTCCGACGAGTTGGATTTAGCACCTGGCAGCCCATCGCATGTTACTGCAATGGGTCGGTTGCTGTGGCTTCAAAGGGCCTGTCCCTCCACCACTCTTGATAAAGACGTGTTGCTATGTTGGCGAAACTCTAACGAAAAGTGTCTGTTTTGTCAAACGGTTTGCTTCTTCAGCACATCGTCAGGACTTGAAAGAGCCGATCTCCTTCTCCAGGACCTGAGCCTGCTCAGCCAGGTTTTCAACAACCTTGTCCAGTTCGGCGGTACGAGCAGCGTTGTTTTCAGCCACCTTGCGAACAGCAGATACGGCGGTGACAACTTGCTGACTACGGGTTGATTGCTCTCTGGAAGCCTGGTCAATCTGCTGCATCATATTGCGGATATTCTCCATGCTCGCGCTGATCTGGTGGCTGCCCTTGGCCTGCTCGCCGGTGCTGAGCTTAACCTGCGAGGAAATGTCCTTCATCGATTCGGCGGCTTGAGCCAACAGCTGAATACCATCGGACTGCTGTTTGACCGCCGAGGAGATCTGCTGCAACATGTTCGCCACCTGGTTGACGGCCTCGGTGATCTGACGGCTGCCGCGAGATTGTTCCTGGGTGGCCCGGACGATGCTCTTGACCTGCTCTGAAGAGCGCAGAGAACTTTCCGTTAGCTTGTCGAGCGCTTCTTCGGCGACCTTTGAGCGTTCTGCCTCTTCATGAACCCGTTCGCTGCCAAGCTGCATCGCTTTGACTGCTTCGACGGTGCCGGTTTGCAAGCGACGGATGATGGTTGAAATCTCCTGGGTCGACATGGCCGTGCGCTCTGCCAGTTCACGAATTTCGTCAGCGACGACAGCAAAACCCTTGCCATGCTCACCGGCTTGAGCGGCGATGATCGATGCGTTCAGTGAGAGCAGTCGGGTCTGGTCGGAGACTTCGTCAATAACGGTCAGAATTGTGCCGATCTCACCGGATTGCTTGCCCAGGTCCTCGATTGCCTTGCTGGCATCTTCGACCGTGACGAGAATCGCCTGGATTCCGGCAATTGTTTCTGCCACTGCAGTCTTGCCCATCTCTGCATCGCGGTTGGCTTGCTCGGACAGTTTGTTGGTGTGCTGGGCGGTTTCTTCGACCTCCTTGATGGAGGCATCCATCTGAGTGATCGAAGAGGCCGTGACTTCGGTCGAGGAGGAGAGGTTGTCGAGGTTGTCAGAGACTTGCTGGCTTGATACTGACATCTCGGTAATCGAACTGGAGACTTCTTCAATGGTGCTGAAGAGTCTATCCACCTGGGAAACGATTTCTTCTATGGTCGCTCCTAGCTCGAGGGTCGCTGACGATGAAATCTCGACGGTTTCTAAAAGGGTGCTGATGCCGTTGGCAACTTCGATCGCCGATTCATCAATTCCCTGAATGGCTTGAAAGGAGTCTTCCAGCGCTTCGGCCTGATTGACCGTGCCGTTGCTGACGTCCTGTGAGGTATGGCGAATTTTTTCGGTTGCCGTGAAGATGTCGCTGGCTGCAGACCGGATGCGCAGGACCATTTCCCGCAGACGTTCCACGAATTGATTGAAGTTCCCCGCCAGCTCTCCGACTTCATCGTTGCTGTTGATTTTCAGGGTACGGGTCAGGTCGGCTTCTCCCTGTGAAATCTCCTTGAGGTTGCCGACAACTTCAAGCAATGGCTGGGTCAGTGCTCGGGAAAAGAGCAGGGCCAGGACAAAAACTATGACGATGACTGCGGCCACCAGGCCAACCATCAGCTTGCGTAGCGATTGTTGGGCATCGAGTGCGCTGGCAAGGTCCTGTGCAATAACCAGCTGGAAAGAGGTGCCGGTCAGGTTGCGTATAATTGGCATGTAGGGTTTGTCATCAAGCATGATCTGATCGTTTTGCAGGGAGTTGCCCAGGCTCTTAAAATCTGCATGTGAAGCACCAACGACGCCCTGTTGGCCTAAAAAGGCGACCTCTACGCCACCCATTTCTTTAATACGGCGGGCAAAATGGTCATCCAGAAGGTAGGCCCCCACAAGGTATCCGACAACGTTGTCCTGCAGGATCACCGGAGTGGTAACGAGAATGGTCAATTTACCTAGATAGCTTGTAATGCCGGCCTGACTGGCGTTTGTCTCTTTAACCTGAACGAGAAAAGGGTGCTCTGCTTCAGGTCCCTCGGGAAGGTCTAATCCGTCCGTAGCAATTCTCAAGATTGGCTGACCCGTAGTATCCAGCACTTCGAGGATGTCCATTTCGTATTGGTCATGAACGGCTTGGATCAGTGTTCGCAACTGCTCGATATCCTGGGTAAGCGAGGCATAATAGAGCGCGTTCACCAAGTCAGAAGAGCTGCTCAGCAGTCCCATGTAGTTCATCAGTTCGTGCTGACGGTTGATCGTGCTGCGTTCGACAAAGTTGCTCGATTTCTCTGCAAACTGGGTCATGCTGGTCTGAATCTGATCTTTTGTGAAGCTGGAGAGGAATACCAGGCTGACGACCAGTGGCACTACTGCGACGAGTAAGAGAACAAGGAGTGTTTTTCCGCGAAGCTTCATTTTTGGCATAAGTTTTATCCTGAAAGTGTTATTAAATCCCAATTGTTAAGAGGATATTGCGGCTATCTTACACGAAATTAATGACCGAGGCCATTAATGATGTAAGTGGTCATAATGGCGGGCACAGCGTCATTGTCGAGTTCGGGTATAAGGAAACGAAAGCTGAATCCAGAGTCTAAATTAAGATATTTGAGTAAAAGGACGACGGCTTTGGTCCGTTAAAACAGCGGGTGTTGCTAGCCTCCTGTGGAATAAACTTCTAACCTTACTGCGCAAGAAGGGAAAGACACTTTGGAATGCTGGTGTATTTTGCTAGGGGATGTATACTTGGAGGCAAGCAGAGTTACTAAAATTCATCCGGGGAGTTGGACGCAGCTTCCCGAATTCGCCCTGGCAGACTTGCCCTCCTGGTCTCCAGGGTTTTTTTGTCTGCAAGAGAATTACCTGGTTTAAGCTTATGAAGTGACGGGAAGTTGGTCGTTGTTTTGAGCCGCCAGGCTGGCGAAGTCATAACGCGACAGGGTCGCCATGAATTCCTTGCGAATCTGTGCCCAGGCGCCATGAACAGGGCAGAAAAACTCACGCTCGCAGGAACCTTTTTCGATCAGGCACTGATTAAGATAAACCGGGCCTTCCTGGGACTTGATAATGTCAAGGAGTGTAATCTCCACAGGTGCCTTAGCCAGATAGAAGCCGCCACCGACACCACGCTGTGAACCGACGATGCCATCCTTGATCAGAGGTTGGAGTATCTTGGTCAGAAAAGCAGGGGTAATCTCCTGTGCCTTGCAAATATCCTTCTTGTAGATAATCTCGCCGGCAGGCTGACGGGACATGTAAAGAATGGCGCGGATGGCATATTCTGTAGCGCGGGTAATAATCAAGGACGTTTCCTCTTTCTATGGCTATACTTGACGATATTTGTAATAAAATAGTGATCTTCATGAGTCATGTCAATCTTTAATGCAAAAGCTTGCTTCTGGATTCTGATAGGATGAGAAAAAGCCGCAACTGTGGATTGACAGGCCCTTTTGCACAAAGGCATTATGTCCTCTCGGTAAAAATGTTTCGAGTCATGAAAGGTTTTCGATGTCTGCAGAACAGGTTGTCGGGCGTTTTGCGCCAAGTCCTACCGGCCCACTACACTTTGGTTCCCTGGTTGCCGCAGTTGGCAGCTACTGTCTGGCCCGCCGTGAAGCCGGGCTGTGGCTGTTGCGCATGGAGGATCTCGATCCCCCACGAGTGGTTCCGGGTGCGGCCGACGAGATTTTATCGGCCCTGGAAAAGCTGGGTCTCTATTGGGACGGTGAGGTTGTCTGGCAGAGTCAGCGCAACGAGGCTTATCTGGCGGCCGTAGAGAGCTTACGGGATAAGGGCCTGGTCTTTGACTGTGCCTGCACCCGCAAAGAAATTATCCTGAGTGCGCCGCATCCTGGTGAAGAAGGCCCAATCTATCCCGGCACCTGCCGCGCCGGGCTGCCTGCCGGACGCAAGCCGCGTGCATTGAGGATAGCAGTGCCGCAGGAGCAGATGTTTTTTACTGACGCTGTATTTGGCCATGTGCAGCAGGTCTTGTCTGATGCGGTGGGTGATTTTGTTCTGCGCCGGGCTGATGGTCTGTTTGCCTACCAATTGGCGGTGGTCGTCGATGATGCTGCCGCCGGCATCAACCAGGTCGTGCGTGGTGCCGATCTGCTCTCTTCAACGCCAAGGCAGATTTTTCTACATGCCTGTCTCGGCAGTCCTGTGCCGAAATACGTTCACCTGCCGATGGTAATGGGTCGTAATGGCAAAAAAATCAGCAAGCGTCACGGCTCTGCAGCCCTTGATTATGAGTCCAGGGCGTCAGAACTGATCATCCGGTCCTTGTCACTGCTCGGTCAAACGGTGCCGGGAGAATTGCACGGGGCTCCTCCTGCAGAGCTCCTCCCCTGGGCGGTGGAAAACTTTGAACCACGAAACATCCCTGCTTTCAGCGAGGGTGTTGGTGGCGACGAAAAAATCCTTTAAATTTCTTGCTGTAGAAGCTGTCGAGGCCTGTTCCCGGCCAAAATTATTTGTCAGAATCAGACCTGGTGAGAGCAGAGGTTTTAACCGCTACTCCGAAAAAAAATCAACGAAGCCATTGACAGACCGTTGAAAAGCCGGTAAATAGGTTATATCGAAAGAGAGCAGTACCTGCCTGTATTGTTACCTGAATAATTATTTTTCCTTTCATATAGCTTCCAACCACGAGCACGGACTGACCTCAAACCCAAAATTTCTTGAAAATTTTATGCGTGGGGAGATCGATTTGCCCCGGCAAAGTTAACCTTCCAATACATCAAAATCATTTCGGACCGGAAAACTCGGAGAACAAGACCTCTCACATTCACAACAAACGTATGCAGCAATCGCGGCAACATTTTGTCGTTGTGCGACTGTGCGCTACTCTGAGCCGTCAACTTTTAAGGAGAACCGATGAACCTGAAGGAATTGAAAGAAAAGAAGATTATCGACCTCTCGGCCATTGCCAAGGAACTTGGCGTCGAGGGGGCTTCAGGCCTGCGCAAGCAAGACCTGATCTTCGCTATTCTCAATACGACATCCGCCAAGAATGGAGCAATTTTTGGCGAGGGCGTGCTTGAGATCCTTCCTGATGGCTTTGGCTTTCTGCGTGCTCCTGACGCCAATTATCTGCCCGGTCCCGATGATATCTACGTTTCGCCCTCACAGATTCGACGCTTTAACCTGAAGACCGGTGACACGGTGTCCGGCCAGATCCGGCCGCCGAAAGAAGGCGAGCGTTACTTTGCCCTGCTCAAGGTCGCCGAGGTCAACTTCGAGAACCCGGCTGTTGCCCGTGAGAAGACCCTGTTTGATAACCTGACGCCTCTCTACCCGGACCAGCGCCTGATTCTGGAAAGTGAGCCCGGACAACCTTTCTGCTCGTGTCATCGATCTGATTGCTCCGGTCGGCAAAGGCCAGCGCGCCCTGATTGTTGCTCCACCGAGGACCGGTAAAACGGTTCTGTTGCAGAACATTGCCAACTCGATTACCGCCAATCACCCGGAAGTCTACCTGATTGTCCTGCTGATTGACGAACGGCCCGAGGAAGTGACCGACATGCAGCGCACGGTCAATGGCGAAGTCATCTCTTCGACCTTCGACGAGCCGGCGACCCGTCACGTCCAGGTCGCCGAGATGGTCATCGAGAAGGCCCGACGTCTGGTGGAGCATAAGCGCGATGTAGTTATCCTGCTCGACTCTATTACCCGCTTAGCGCGTGCCTACAACACGGTAGTGCCGCCTTCCGGCAAGATCCTCTCCGGTGGCGTCGATTCCAATGCCCTGCATAAGCCGAAGCGCTTTTTCGGTGCGGCCCGTAATATCGAAGAGGGTGGCAGCCTGACGATTATCGCCACGGCCCTGGTGGATACCGGCAGCAAGATGGACGAAGTCATCTTCGAAGAGTTCAAAGGCACCGGCAACATGGAACTGCATCTTGACCGTCGACTGGTTGAAAAGCGGACCTTCCCGGCCATAGACATCAATAAATCAGGAACCCGCCGTGAAGAACTGCTGGTTGATGAAACCAGCCTGCAGCGCATCTGGCTGCTGCGCAAGGTGCTTTCCTCCATGAATGTTGTTGACAGCATGGAGTTCCTGCGCGACAAACTTGGCGATGCCAAGACCAACCAGGAATTCCTCGACAGTATGAACCGCTGAGCTTGATTCTGCCGTGCTTCGTGATGTTTGATCGAAAGATCAGCGGAAACAGTTGCAATTGGTTATAAATAGTGGTATCAAGTCACTCTTTTAAGGTCTTAAAGGCCCACTAAATCCGCGACCTGTACCAAGCCAGGTCAATCAGGAGTTGAACAGATGAAAGAAGGTATCCATCCAAGCTATGAGGCATCCACGGTCACTTGCCACTGTGGAAATACATTCGAAACCAGATCGACCAAGGGTGACATCACGACGGAAATTTGCTCGTCTTGCCATCCCTTTTACACCGGCAAGCAGAAGCTGATGGACACCGCCGGTCGGATCGAGCGTTTCCGCAAGAGATACGAAAAGAAAGACTAGAGCTCTGGGGGGCGGCCCTGTTGGGTCGTCCCCTTATTTTTGCTGTCGGGCTCGCCGGCACAATCTCTTCCGCGTCCCGTTCCGGGACACGGCCCGGTTCCCCGGACGACGCGGTCTTACTTGGAAACGAAGGCCATGCACGTCCAACTTCTGTCCCACACTCCGATCCCTGAACAGGTCGTTGCCGCCGCGGCGCGGCTTTGCTATTCCGAGTCTTCTATTCGAACAGCTCCTTGGCCAGACGCCGGAGCAGATTGCCAAGCTGTTGCAGAAGATTATCGAACTCGGCCACTTCTCGGTCCTGGAGCACGCGTCTTTCACCTTCGGCATTGAAGGCATCAGTCGGGCCTGTTCCCATCAGCTTGTGCGGCATCGTATCGCCTCATTTTCCCAACAGAGCCAGCGTTACGTCTCTCATGAACAGCAGTTTGATGCGATCATCCCCGAGAGTATTCGAGAACACCAGCCTTTGCTGGAGCGTCTGGAGACACATATGCGGGTGACTCACGAACTTTACCGTGACCTGATGGCTGCAGGGGTTCCTGCTGAAGATGCCCGTTTCGTACTACCGAACGCGGCCTCCACCAAATTGGTCATGACCATGAACGCTCGCGAGCTACATCATTTTTTCGCGCTGCGTTGCTGCCGCCGGGCCCAGTGGGAGATTCAGGCCCTGGCCAAGGAAATGCTACAGCTGGCCCGGGAAGCTTCGTCTCTGCTGTTTGCCGAGGCTGGTCCCGGTTGTCTGAAAAGGCCCTGTCCCGAGGGCGCTATGACCTGCGGTGAAATCAAGGCTGTGCGCGAAGAGTATTGGCAACTGTAATCCAACTTTGAGCCTGTGAAGGTGAGTTTCAGGCTCGACATCAAGAACGATAATAGACTCCCATGCTGAATAAACTTGAAGAAGTTGCCGACCGTTTCCGCGAGGTAGAGGGCTTGCTCTCCGACCCTGCGGTGATGAACGATCAGAACCGTTATCGTGCCCTGACCAAGGAACACTCCGAGCTGATTGATGTCGTCAAAGGCTACGAGCGCTGCTGTCGCATCAGAGAGGAAATTTCCGGCAGCCAGGAACTTCTTAAAGATCCGGATGCAGAGGTTCGCGAAATGGCGAGTGCTGAAGTTTCAGAGCTTGAAGACGAACTGCTTGCTCTGGAAGATCAGCTCAAGTTCATGCTGCTGCCCAAAGACCCGAACGACCAGAGGAATGTTATCCTCGAAGTGCGAGCGGGAACCGGCGGTGATGAGGCCGCCCTGTTTGCCGGCGATCTTTTTCGCATGTACTGCCGATATGCCGACCGCCAGGGCTGGAAGGTGGAGCTGCTCAGTACCGCCGAATCGGAAGCGGGTGGCTACAAGGAAGTCATTGCCCTGATCAGCGGTAAAGGAGTCTTTTCAAGATTCAAGTACGAGAGCGGCACACACCGGGTGCAGCGGGTTCCGGAAACCGAGGCGCAGGGGCGGATTCACACCTCGGCTTGTACCGTAGCGGTGATGCCGGAAGCCGATGATGTCGAGGTCGATATTGATCCGAGCGATTTACGCATAGATCTCTACCGGGCCTCCGGAGCCGGTGGCCAGCACGTCAACAAAACCGAATCGGCGGTACGGATTACCCACATCCCGACCGGAGTTGTGGTCGCCTGCCAGGATGAAAAATCGCAGCATAAGAACAAGGCCAAGGCGATGAAAGTGTTGAAGTCGCGCATTCTTGACGCCATGCAGGCTGAACAGCATGCCAAGATGGCCGCTGATCGTAAGAGCCAGGTCGGCAGCGGTGATCGCTCCGAACGTATCCGCACCTACAATTTTCCGCAGGGTCGTTGTACGGACCATCGAGTCAACCTGACGCTTTACAAGCTTGAAGCCATCATGCAGGGCGATCTGGATGAAGTTATTGACACCTTGACGACCCATGCCCAGGCTGAGTTGATGGCCGGACAGAATAGCTGATGGCTAGGGAGTTCTCTTGACTGAGCGCTGGACGGTCCTCAAGATTCTGCAATGGACGGCAGACTATTTTAGCGGCAAGCAGATCGCTTCTGCGCGTTTGGAAGCCGAGTTGCTGCTGGCGGCAACCCTTGATCTGGACCGGGTCGGTCTCTATGTCAATTTTGAGCGGCCGCTCGATTCTGCCGAGTTGGCGGCTTTTCGCGAACGGGTGCAAAGGCGTGCCAAAGGAGAACCGGTTCAGTATATCCTTGGCGAAACGGAGTTCTGGTCTTTGCCTTTCACGGTCTGTCCGGCAGTTTTGGTGCCACGTGCGGATACGGAAGTCCTGGTTGAAGAAGCTCTCGCCCGGATGGAGAATTCTGGTTCAATACTCGATGTCGGTACCGGCAGCGGGGCTATTGCGGTCGCCATGGCCCATGAAAAGCCAGGCGTACAAGTCACGGCCCTTGATTGCAGTGAAGCGGCCTTGCAAGTGGCTCGCGGCAACGCCGAACGCAACGGGGTAGCAGAGCGTATAACCTGGGTTGCCGGAGATCTGGCTGAATTACCGCCGGGTCCATTTGCCATGGTGGTGAGCAATCCCCCCTATATTCCGTCTGCGGATTGTCAGCAGTTGATGCCGGAGGTTCGAGATTACGAGCCTCGTCTGGCGCTCGATGGTGGTGAAGATGGTTTGACTGCTTATCGGCAGCTTACCTCTCAGGCCGGAAGAGTTCTCCTCCCGGGGGGCTGGCTTCTGGTTGAAGTCGGCGTTGGCCAGGCCGACGAGGTTGCTGCCCTGTTCAAAGCTGCTGATCTTGCCGAGGTCACATGTCGTGATGATTATGCCGGCATCCCGCGGGTCGTCGCAGGACGTAAAAAACTATAACCTTTCGGTTGCAGGAGGCTTTTCTTCGTGCCTTCTGCGCCCCCTGTGGTAGATAAAATTAAAGAGGTAAAACTTTGGATAAGTTGATCATACATGGCGGTAAACGGCTGACCGGCGAGGTTGCTGTCAGCGGCGCAAAGAATGCAGCCCTGCCGCTGCTTTTTGCCACCTTGCTCTCTCCCGGGCCGCATCGTTGGGCAACCTTCCGCGCCTGCGTGATATCACCACTGCCGAGCGTCTGCTGGCAGAACTTGGCGCCGATGTGGACAGCAGCAACGGCACTTTGAAGGTTGCCACCGATCATATCAACAGCATGGAAGCCCCTTACGATCTGGTGCGCACCATGCGTGCTTCGGTCCTGGTTCTCGGCCCGCTGCTGGCTCGTTACGGTCAAGCCAGGGTCAGTCTGCCCGGTGGCTGTGCTATCGGCGCGCGACCGATCAATCTGCATCTCAAGGGGCTGGAAGCCATGGGAGCAGAGATTCATCTTGAGAACGGTTATGTCGAAGCCAAGGCTGCTCGCCTGCAAGGCGCCCGCATCTATTTTGACGTACCGACTGTCGGCGGCACTGAAAACCTGATGATGGCGGCGAGCCTTGCCAGGGGCACCACGACCCTTGAGAATGCGGCGCGTGAACCGGAAATCATTGATCTCGCCAAGGCTTTGTCGGGCATGGGAGCCTGCATCGAGGGGGCCGGAACCGACACCATCACCATAGAAGGTGTTGATGATCTTAAGCCGATGGATTACCGGGTGATGCCCGATCGTATCGAGGCAGGCACCTTCCTGGTGGCAGCGGCCATGACCGGTGGCCGGGTCGGTGTCAAGGGCGGCTGCGCCGAACATATGGAGGCGCTGCTCAGTAAGCTTGAAGAGGCTGGCGCAACGGTTGCCGCGACACCGGAGACTCTCTGGGTGGAGGGTCCGCAGGAGATCCAGTCCGTGAATATCAAGACCCAGCCGCATCCCGGGTTCCCGACCGATATGCAGGCCCAATTCATGGCCATGATGACCCTCGGCAATGGCACCAGCATGATTACCGAGGCGGTGTTCGAAAATCGCTTCATGCACGTCAGCGAGCTGCAGCGGATGGGCGCAGAGATCTCCATTGAAGGTCACACGGCTGCAGTGAAAGGCGTCACGGCGCTGCATGGTGCACCGGTGATGGCGACTGATCTGCGCGCCAGCGCCTGTCTGGTGCTTGCCGGGCTGGCCGCGGACAAGACCACCGAGATCAACCGCATCTATCACCTGGATCGCGGTTATGAAAAGCTGGAAGAGAAGTTCCGCAGCCTGGGCGCGGATATTGAGCGCGTTCCGGGTAAAATTTAAAGTGACTTCGATGGTGATCACTGGGTACACTGCGAAGTTGTCGAATCTTCTATTGTTTACTGCCCGTCGCTTACTGGATTAAGTTATGAATGATTATTTGACTTTTGCCCTGCCCAAGGGGCGCATCATGCAGGACTCCATGGAGTTGTTTGCCAAGATCGGCATTACCTGCCCGGAAATGGATGATCCCGGCCGCAAGCTGGTTTTTGAAAATCGAGACGACAAATTGCGTTTCATGGCCGTGCGTTCCCAGGATGTTCCGACTTATGTCGAGCAGGGCTGCGCTGATATTGGCGTGGTTGGTAAAGACACTCTGTTGGAGCAGGATAAGGACCTCTACGAGCCCCTCGACCTGCAATTTGGCTACTGTCGCCTGGTCGTGGCCGAACCGAAAGAGCTGCGTCAGGATGATGACCCAGCCGGCTGGTCGAATATCCGGGTGGCCAGTAAATACCCCAACATGACGGAGAAATATTTTGCGGCAAAAGGTGTTCAGGTCGAGGTCATCAAGCTGTACGGTTCGATTGAGCTTGCGCCCCTGGTCGGTTTGACCGAGCGGATTGTCGACCTGGTCTCAACCGGTGGCACCATGCGCGAGAACGGCCTGGTGGAAGTGGAAACGATTGCCGAAGTCACCAGCCGTCTGATTGTCAATCGTGCCAGTCTCAAGACCAAGCATCGCCGGATTTCCCAATTGATTGAAGATCTGGAAAAAGTCATCGAAGATGGCCCGCGCATTTCCGGCTGAGCTGACCGCCCCAAGGAGATAATCATGATTCGGTTTCTGCGTTTTTCAGATGCCGGCTTTGCTGAAAACTTTCGCGAGATCAGTGAGCGCGGCGAGACGACACCGCCCGGAGTTCTTGAAACGGTTCAGGAGATCCTTAACGATGTCCGTGATCGCGGTGACGCTGCGCTTTGTGAATACACAGAGCGTTTTGATCGTCTCAAGCTGGAGGCCGCAACGCTCGAAGTCTCTGCCGGGGAGATAGCGCAGGCCCTGGCCGCCGTCGACAGCGAGACGCTGGCGACCTTGCAGCTGGCCGCCGATCGGATTGCGGCTTTCCACGCCAAGCAGAAAGAACAGACCTGGCTCTCCGATGACGAGCCTGATATCCAGCTGGGTCAGATGGTCACCCCCCTTGACCGGGTCGGCATCTACGTGCCGGGCGGCAAGGCGGCCTATCCATCATCGGTGCTGATGAATGCTGTGCCGGCCAAGGTGGCCGGAGTCGGTGAGATTATCATGGTGGTGCCGATGCCGGACGGCGTGGTCAATCCCCATGTGCTTGCCGCGGCCCATGTTGCCGGCGTTGACAGGATTTTCAAGCTGGGTGGCGCCCAGGCCGTGGCGGCGCTGGCCTACGGCACGGAAACGGTACCGAAGGTCGACAAGATCACCGGCCCCGGCAATATCTATGTCGCCACGGCCAAGCGCCTGGTTTTCGGCACGGTCGACATCGACATGATTGCCGGGCCGAGTGAAATCCTGGTGATCAACGACGGCAGCGGCAATCCGGCGCACATCGCCGCCGACATGCTTTCGCAAGCCGAGCACGATGAGCTGGCCGCTGCCCTGCTGATTACCACCGACGAAACGTTTGGCCGGCAGGTTGCCGGGGAGTTGGAGTCTCAGCTTCAGGAGTTGTCGCGCGCGGCCATCGCCCGCCAGTCGATTGAGAATTTCGGTGCGATAATTCTCGCCCGGGACCTCGATGAGGCCGCGACCTTCAGCAACAAGATTGCTCCGGAGCACCTTGAACTTGCGGTTGCCGAGCCGCTTGAGCTGCTGTCGAAGATCAGACACGCCGGCGCGGTCTTTCTCGGCCATAACACCCCGGAAGCCGCCGGCGACTACCTGGCCGGGCCGAATCACACCCTGCCGACCGGCGGCACGGCCCGCTTCTTTTCGCCGCTGGGCACTGAAGATTTTGTCAAGAAGTCGAGCCTGATCTCCTTCAGCGCTGCCGGGCTGGAGCGGTTGGGTGCTGACATTGTTAAAATTGCCGAGCTGGAAGGTCTGGAAGCTCACGCCAAGTCGGTCTCGATCCGGCTGAAAAAAAGCTGAGTTGACGATTTTGTGAATCCTCTTCACAGTTGATAATAAATTCCCTGACGGAGGCGAGTATGGCAAGGACCGCTACGATTGATCGTAGTACCAAAGAGACCAGCATTAAATTAACTCTCGATCTGGATGGGCGCGGTGAACACCGGATTGAGTCCGGAGTGCCTTTCTTCGATCATATGCTGACCCAGATTGCCCGCCACGGCTTTTTCGATCTGCAGCTCGACGCCAAAGGCGACCTGGAAGTCGATGCCCATCACACGGTTGAGGATGTCGGTATCTGCCTCGGTGAAGCTTTTAAAAAAGCGCTTGGCGACAAGATCCGGAATCAGGCGCTACGGACGCGGCACCATGCCGATGCATGAAGCCCTGGCAGCAGTGATCCTTGATTTCTCGGGCCGGCCGTTCCTGGTTTTCAATGTGCCTTTGCCGAAGGCCCAGGTCGGTAACTTCGAGCTGGAGCTGGTCGAAGAATTTTTTACCGCCTTCTGCAACCATGCCGGTGCCAATGTTCATGTCAACCTGGCTTATGGCGACAACCTGCACCATATCGTCGAGGCTGTTTTTAAGGCCTTTGCCCGGGCGCTGGATGATGCCACGCAGATGGATTCGCGGATCGAGGGCGTGCTTTCCTCCAAGGGCTCTCTCGAGTAGGGATGGCAGTCATGATTAGGAACAGAGCATGATCACGATCATCGATTATGAAATGGGCAACCTGCGCAGCGTTGAAAAAGCTTTTGAAAAGCTTGGCTATGCAGCCAGGGTCAGCAGTAACCCCGCGGATCTGGCGAACACGGATAAAATCGTTCTGCCCGGTGTCGGCGCTTTCCGCGACTGCATCAACAACCTGCGTGCCGGTGGCTTTGTCGAGCCCTTGCTCAGGCATGTTGAGTCCGGCAAGCCGCTGCTTGGCATCTGCGTCGGTATGCAGATGCTTTTTGACGAGAGCGAAGAGTTCGGTCGCCATCAGGGCTTGGGGCTGGTGCCCGGCAAAGTGGTCCGCTTCCCGGCAGGCATGGAAGAGGGCGGCGAGCGCCTTAAGGTCCCCCATATGGGCTGGAACACGATTCAGCTCAGGCAAGACGCTCCGATCTTCAAGAACACCGCCGAAGGCAGCTATGTCTACTTCGTACATTCCTACTATTGTTCGGCGGATAACCCTGGCTGATGTGGCGGCGACCTGTCGCTACGGTGATGATTGAGTTCTGTGCGGCCATCTGGCGTGACAACCTCATGGCGACCCAGTTTCATCCCGAGAAGAGCCAGGACATCGGCCTGAATATATTTAAGAATTTTGGAGACGCTGTAAATGATCATTCTCCCGGCAATTGATCTCAAAGAAGGCCGCTGTGTCCGTCTGGAGCAGGGCCTGATGGATAAGGATACCGTCTATAACGACAACCCTGGCGAGCAGGCGCGCATCTGGCAGGACCAAGGAGGCGAACTGCTGCACATCGTCGACCTTGACGGGGCCTTTGCCGGGGTGCCGAAGAACAAAGAGGCGATCAAGGCGATCGTCGATGCTATCGATATCCCTTCGGAACTGGGTGGCGGTATCCGTGACATGCAGACCATAGAAGCTTACCTGGAGTTGGGCATCGACCGGGTGATCCTCGGTACCATCGCCAAAGAGAAGCCGTCGCTGGTCGAAGAAGCCTGCAAGAAGTTCCCCGGCCGGATCGTGGTTGGCATTGATGCCAAGGATGGCCTGGTGGCGGTGCGCGGCTGGGCTGATGTGACGGAGAAGAAGGCGACCGAGATGGCCAGGGAGATGGAAGGCTTCGGTGTCGAGGCGATCATCTATACCGATATTGCCCGCGACGGCATGATGCAGGGACCCAACATCGAGGCGACCAGGGCTCTGGCCGAGTCGATCAATATTCCGGTCATCGCTTCCGGGGGGCTCTCGACTCTTGATGATATCCGCCGGCTGATCGCGATTGAGTCTTCCGGGGTCGACCGGCGTGATCACCGGCAAGGCGATTTATTCCGGTGCCATTGACTTGCGTGAAGCGGTGGCGTTGACCAAAAGTAAATAACACCAGGAACATGGGTACAAGGTGCAGGGAACAAGGATAAGGCTCAATACACTTCCTTGAACCTTTAACCCTGCACCTTGAGCCTGAAAGCCCAACAGGATTTCTATGCTGGCAAAACGAATTATCCCCTGCCTCGACGTCAAGGATGGCCGGGTTGTCAAAGGGGTCAACTTTGTCGGCCTGCGTGACGCCGGTGACCCGGTTGAAGCGGCCGAGGCCTACTGTGAGCAGGGTGCTGACGAGCTGACCTTTCTCGATATCACCGCCTCGAGTGACAAGCGCAATATCATTCTCGACGTGGTGCGCGAGACCGCCGAGCGGGTCTTTATGCCGCTGACCGTAGGCGGCGGGGTGCGCGAAGTCGCAGACATTCGCAACCTGCTGAACGCCGGAGCCGATAAGGTTTCGATTAACACGGCGGCCGTGCATCGGCCGGAATTCGTTCGCGAAGCCGCTGAGCGTTTTGGCTCCCAGTGCATCGTGGTGGCGATCGATGCCCGCAGAGTGCCGGATAGCGACCCGCTGGCGTGGGAAGTCTACACCCATGGCGGCCGTAACCCGACCGGAATTGATGCCCTGGAATGGGCGGAACGGATGGCTGATTATGGTGCCGGAGAAATTCTTCTGACGTCCATGGATTGTGATGGCACCAAGGATGGCTATGATATCCCCCTGACCCGCGCGGTCAGTGATCGTGTCGAAATCCCGGTGATCGCTTCAGGTGGCGTCGGTAATCTTGAGCATATTCGTGAAGGGCTGGTTGAGGGCGCTGCCAGTGCGGCCCTTGCGGCAAGTATTTTCCATTTCCGGGAGTATACGATTGGGGAATGTAAGGAATACCTCAAGAAAAATGATGTGCCGGTGAGACTTTAGATTTTCAATGAACCACGAAGATACACGAAGAGCACGAAATATTGCAGGGTGGTCAGTGAGCTAACAATTAATCCTCTGGTGTCTTCGCGGGGAACAAAAAGGGTTCAAATTATGAAAGAACGCAACGACATTCTGGATGCCGTCTACCAGGTGGTCCAGGATCGCAAGCAGAATCCGTCAGAAAAATCCTACGTGGCATCACTTTACGCTAAAGGTCTCGATAAGATCCTCGGTAAGATCGGTGAGGAGGCTACGGAAGTTGCCATTGCCGGCAAGGGTGGTGAGATGGATGAAGTGGTCAGTGAAGTGGCAGATCTATGGTTCCATACCCTGGTGCTGCTCAGCTATTACGATTTGCCCCCTGAAAAAATTTATGCAGAACTGGAGCGCCGTTTCGGCCTGTCCGGTCTGGAAGAAAAAGCCAGTCGGACAAGCTGACAATAACGCTGACCTCGAGTCAACTTACCCCACAGAGGCAAGAATATAGGTCTTCTAGGAGTCAGTTTGCCTATGGAGTTTGAAAATGAGTATTCAAGATCAATTGCTCGAGGCGATGAAGGTTGCGATGAAGGCCAAAGACAGCCTGCGCCTGACCACGATTCGCATGGCCCGTACCGCTTTGAAGAATGCTGAAATAGAAGCCCGCCAGGAACTCGATGAGGCTGCTGAGATCAAGATCCTTTCGACTCTGGTCAAGCAGCGGCGGGAGGCGGCGGAAGCCTACCGTGAAACGCGGCCTGAGTTGGCCGAAAAAGAAGAATTGGAAGTGGTGATCCTGCAGGAGTTCCTGCCGGCGCAGTTGAGTGAGACCGAGATTGAGGTGCTGGTGACCAAGGCGATTGCCGAAAGCGGCGCCGACTCCATGAAGGATATGGGCGCGGTGATGAAGCTGGTCACACCCCAGACCACCGGCCGGGCGGATGGGAAGCTGGTCAGCAACCTGGTCCGCAAACTGTTGGCGGGGTAGCAGAAGGAGCTGTTCTTTATATGAACGGCATTGATATTGCCATCCTTGTCATCCTCTGCGGCTTTTTGCTGAAGGGGTTGCTGCGCGGCCTGCTCAAGGAAGTCTGTTCTTTGGCAGGCCTTTTTGTCGGTGCTTTTCTGGCGTTTCGCTATCATGGGCCTTTGGCCGACTGCTCTCTTGAAGTCGGTTGACCTGCCTGCTCAAATCGCCGTTGCCATAACCTTTACCTTGCTGTTCCTGACCACCATGGCTTTTTTTCTGGTGCTTGGCTTTTTGCTGTCACGGTTTGTCAAGCTGCTTTTCCTTGGTGGCTTCAATCGCCTGGTTGGCGGTGTTTTCGGCCTGTCCCAGGGTGTCTTGCTGCTGGCCGTGGTGGTCTTTGCCCTCTCGTCTGCGGCCTCTGCCCTGGGGGTTGGACAGTCAATGAAAGAAGCTTACCTGGCGCCGCCTTTTGTCGATCTCGGCAATGCGGTTACTGGAGGGGAGCCAGCGTGTTCTGAAATGATTCCGGAGAAAGTCGCTGCAAAAGATAAATCCATGGCAGACAGCCTGGTCCAACTCGAGTTTGCCAAGGTTGTCAAGCTGGTGGTGGCAAAACCCAGACGGTCTATGGACGTTCCTGGCGGAGGCCCTTCACCCTTTCAGCGAACGGCCGAAGATTGAAGAGGCTTTGTGCGAAGCCGCCGAGGCCGGTCAGCTTCTCCGCGAAGACGGCCCTCTGGCGCTCGGCTCCGGCAATGATCTGCTGCCGCACCTGGAGCGCCTGCAGACCGAAGGTCTGCGCCTGGACGCCGAGGTGCTGCGAGATGTGCAGGCGGCCCTTGAAGCTGCCCAGGCGTGCCGTCAACAGCTGCTGAAGCAGTGAAGACTTGTCCCTCTTTGCAGGCTTTTGCCAGGCAGTTGACCCAATTCCCCGAACTTGCTGCCGAAATTCGTCGCAGTATCGGCCCGCGTGCCGAAATCCTTGATTCAGCATCTTTTGAGTTGGCTGACCTGCGGGACAGCCTTAAAAATGAGCGCAGCCAGGTCAAACGTCAACTCGAGCGGCTGCTGCAGGACGAACAGCCTGCAGGGGGTTTTTCAGGAGATCGCTGATTACCGACCGCAACGGGCGCTATGTTGTCCCGGTGCGTGCCGACCACAGCGGCCGACTGAAAGGCTTTGTCCATGATGTTTCCGCCAGTGGACAGACTCTCTATGTCGAGCCGGCGGCTAACTCTGGAAAGCAACAATCGCGTCCAGACGCTGTTGCGCAAGATTGAGTCGTGAAGAAGAACGTATCCTGGCCAACTTGACTGCCAGCGTGCGCGAAGTTCGAAGGCCTCTGGCAGACAATCAAGCAATCCTGGCGCGCTTTGATCTGCGCCAGGCCATTGCCCGATTGACCGTCGATCTCGATGGTGTTGTCCCGACGTTGGAGATGAACCGTCTCTGGCCCTGCTCGATGCCCGCCATCCCTTGCTGGTTGCAGCGAACGAGACAAAGCTCGAGGCCCTGACGGTGGTGCCCGATTGATCTGCGTCTGCCGGAAGGGTGTCATACTCTGATTATCAGCGGGCCGAACACCGGTGGTAAAACGGTGACGCTGAAGACGGCCGGGTCTGCTGGTGCTTGATGGTGCGCGCCGGCTCTGCCGATCCCCTGTGCGCCGGGCAGTCGGCTTTTCCCTTTCGCACCGGTGATGGCGGATATCGGCGATGAACAGAGCATTGAACAGAGCCTTTCCACCTTTTCCGGGCACTTGCTGCGTTTGCGTCAATATCCTGCAGGAAGCGGACGACCAGAAACCTGGTCCTGATGGACGAGTTGGGCACCGGCACCGACCCCGGAGAAGGCTCTGCTCTGGCCTTGGCGGCGGTTGACTGCTTGCGCGAAGTGGGCGCGCGGATCATGGCGACCACGCACCTGCATGTCGTCAAAGGCTATGCGCAGCTGGAAGCAGGGGTGGAAAATGCTGCGGTGGAGTTTGATGCGGAAACCCTGCAGCCGACCTATCGACTGCATTACGGAATCCCCGGCGCCAGTCATGCTTTTACCATTGCCAGGCGGGTCGGGTTGTCCGAAGAAGTTCTTAATTGCCGCGGAAAATTACCTGGGGCAAGGCGAACGGGAAGGGGTCGCCATTATTGAGCGGCTGCAGACTTTGCGGGCAAGCCTGGATGATGAGCTGCTGAACGCGCAGACGTTGCGCTGCCGTGCTGAAGAGGACGCTCGCAAAGCACGCAGACGAACTGGATGAAGCTTGAGTCACAGGCGAACGGCAATTCTCGAAGAAGCCCGACAGCAGGGTGTTCGCTTGCTGGCTGCTGCAGAAGAGAAGCTGCAGGCGTTGTTTCGCCAGGTCCCGCAAGAGGGCGGTACAGTCCGAAACAGCGTGCAGAATTGACCAGAGCAGTCAGGGCTCTGCATGAGACTTTACCGGAACCCTTGCCGCGCGGGCCTGAGCAGTTACCTGAAGAGGTTGCTCTTGGGGAGAAGCTCTATGTGCCGGCTCTCGGGGTTGAAGCAGAAGTCATCGGATCGAAGGCGATCGCGGTGGAATTGCTGGCCGGTGGTAAAAAGTTGCGTCAACCACTCTCGGCGCTGCGACAGTTCCAGCCACGGCGTTTTGCTCGACAACAGAAGGCTGACGGCGAAAATCCGCGACCGCGTCGAGCGCAAGGCTTTTCTGCCGCGCCTGGTCCTGGTCGGCAAACGGGTTGAGGATGCCAGTGATCATGCTTGATCGTTTCCTTGATGAAGCCTTGCTGCACGGTGAAGCAAAGCTGGAAATCGTGCATGGCGCCGGCCAGGGCATCCTGCGCAAGGCTGTCCGGGAGTTTCTGGCCGAGCGGAGAGAGGTGGCTTCGTTTCAGGCGGCAGGCTGCCGAACAAGGCGGTGATAATGTGACACTTGTGGAGTTGCGACACTGATGGGACGCATTGCAGACGAAAAAATTGAGGAGATCCGCGACCGCACCGACATCGTCGA
Source organism: uncultured delta proteobacterium (assembly GCA_963769955.1). GTDB lineage: Bacteria > Desulfobacterota > Desulfuromonadia > Desulfuromonadales > BM103 > M0040. The sequence goes on along the minus strand of CAVYNW010000007.1, from coordinate 107,255 downwards.
GGTTGTCTCCAGTTATCTGCCCCTCAAGCGCTCCGGTGTCAACCACCAGGGCCTCTGCCCTTTTCACCAGGAAAAAAGCCCTTCGTTCAATGTCAACTCGGCACGGCAGATTTTTCACTGTTTTGGCTGTGGTGTCGGCGGCAACGTGTTTTCTTTCCTGATGCGGATGGAGGGCTTGAGCTTCCCGGATGCCGTCAGACGGCTTGGCGAGAAGGTCGGTGTTGAAGTCGAGGAAGAGGCCATTTCTCCCGAAGAAATCCGCCGGCGCGAGGAGCGGGAACGGATTGTTGCGGATCAACGAGGTTGCCGGCAGCTTCTATCACAGAGCTTTTGTTGGCTGACGATGAGGGTGCTGCCGGTCGGCGCTATCTGCGGCAGCGAGGCTATGAAAGTGAAACCGTACGGACTTTTCAGCTTGGCTTTGCCCCGGGTGGCGTGGGAGTCTCTGGCCAAAGCACCTGAGCGCAAAGAATTTCTCCAGTGATGATGCCCGGAAAGCGGGGCTGGTCCGGCCAGGCAAGCAGGGCCAGGGAGATTATGACCTGTTCCGCAATCGCCTGCTCTTCCCGATTCATGATCTGCAGGGCCGAATGGTGGCTTTTGGCGGTCGGGTTCTGGATGACAGCTTGCCCAAATACATCAATTCTCCCGAAACCGCGGTATATCACAAGGGCCAGACCCTTTATGGCCTTTACCAGGCGAGGGACGCCATGCGCCACAATGGCGAGGCTCTGGTGGTCGAAGGCTACTTTGATGTTCTGGCCCTGCACCGGGCCGGTTTTGCCGGTGCGGTGGCGACCTGCGGTACGGCCCTGACCGCTGATCATGCCCGGCTGCTGAAACGCTATGCCGACAAGGTTCTGCTGATTTTCGATGAGGATGCGGCCGGTCGACAGGCAACCTTCCGTGCCATGGATGCCCTCTTGCCGGTTGGCTTGTCGGTCAGCGTGGTCGCCATGCCTGCCGGGGAAGATCCTGATTCATTGCTCAAAGCAGAAGGGTGAAGCAGGCTTCCGTCATTGCCTGGATGCTGCACGCCCGGTCCTGGAGGTTTTTATCGAGGATCAGTTGCGCATCAACGATGCAAGCGTTGAAGGCCGCGCGCGGGCCGCAGAACAGTCTCTTGGAGCGGATCAGGCGTCTGCCGGGCGACCTCGAGCGCAGCCTTTATATGAAACGACTGGCTGAGTTGACCGGCCTTGATGTCGAGCTGCTCAAGTCGAAGGTGCGAGGCGGTGTAGTGCAGCCACTCCGCAACGCCGGGCTCCAGTCCAATCTAACCCGGTACGAAAAGCTGCTGATCAGAGACAGGACAAACCGAGAAATACCTGCTACGCTTGATGTTGATGGATGATCAGCAGCGTCGCCGGGTCCGGAAGCAGGGGACCGCTGACCTCTTCATTGATGAGCTCTTCCGGGGCCTTGCCGATTATCTGCTGAGTCGAGAAGATGAGACAGGGCAATCTGCCCGAGGATCTGATCGATGCGTCTCTTGATGCAGCTCAGCAATCCTTGCTGACCAGCCTGAAGTTTCAGGATGATCTGGCGATTGGGCGGACAACGCGGAAAAGATTTTTGCCGATTGCCGCCGTGGCTGTCAGCAACTTCGCACTGAAGCAGCGGCTGAAAGAGATTGATCAGCTCGAGGAAGAGGCGCGGAGCAACAATGATGAAGCCGGATTGATGAAATATTTGCGTGAGCGAATGGAAATCAACCAGAAACTCAAAAAAAAGCTTTGAAAAATATAGCTTTGTCCTATATAATCCAAATCTTGTCTAAAAAATGCCGGTGTCAGATTGGGATGCAGGCATCCTGCAGGGGAGTTTTGATGGCCAAAAAAACCAGTATCGAAGAAGTTCAACAGTTGATAGACCTCGGTAAGGAAAAGGGTTTTCTCACCTATGAGGAGGTCAACGATATTCTGCCAGCCGATATGGTTTCTTCCGAACAGATCGAAGATGTGATGAGCATGTTCGGTGAAATGGATATCGAAGTGGTTGAGTCGGAGCGAAAAGCGACGACGCGCAAAAGAAAAACAATGCAGATTCTTCCGACAGCGATGACAGTGAAGAAGAGGCGGAGTTTGACACTGATGTCATGGGCCGCACCAGTGACCCCGTCCGCATGTATCTGCGTGAAATGGGCCAGGTCTCACTCCTCACCCGTGAGGGCGAGGTCGAAATCGCCAAACGTATCGAAGAAGGCGAAGCGCTGGTTGCGCGCGTCATCGTTAAAACTCCGATCGCGTTTATGGAAGTTGTCAACCTTGGCGAACGCCATCAAAAGGGCCAGATCAGCATTGCAGAAATCACCAAGGACTATGACGAAGAAGAGGGTGCCGAGGCGGAAGAGCGCCATCGTGAACGAGTGGTCGCCCTGATCGCAGAGATCAAGGTTCGCTACGAGCGTTTCATGGTGCTGCGTGATGAGGCTGCCGGCGCGACCAAGACGGCGCGCAAGCCTCTTGATAAAGAGATGGAATTCCTGAAGGTGGAAATGGGCGACCTGATGAACCAGGTCCGTCTCAAGGATTACCAGATCGCCAAAGATCGTCGATCGACTCAAAGAATTGCCAAACAGGTGAAAAAAGCCAAGCAAGAGGTCAAGGCCTGCGAGGAAGCCCTCGGGCCGTCCTTATGCAGAAATCAGCAAGCTCCTGCGCAGATGCGCAAGAGCGAAAACGACGCCCGTGCCGTGGCCGAAGAACTTAACCGGCCGATGGATACTCTGCTGGTCGTTGAAAAACGGCTTAAGGGCACGGAGCGCAAGTTTGCCAAGGTTGAAGAAGAGTCAGGTTTTGCTCCTGAGGAGTTGCTCGAGTCTCTCAAAGAAGTCAATAAGGGCGAGTGGCGTGCCAAGCAGGCCAAAACCGAGCTGGTCGAAGCCAACCTGCGTCTGGTTGTTTCCATCGCCAAAAAATATACCAATCGTGGCTTGCAATTCCTCGACCTGATCCAGGAAGGCAACATCGGCCTGATGAAGGCTGTCGATAAGTTTGAATATCAACGCGGCTACAAGTTCTCGACCTATGCGACCTGGTGGATTCGCCAGGCGATTACCCGCGCCATTGCCGACCAGGCGCGCACCATCCGGATTCCCGTGCACATGATCGAAACGATCAACAAGTTGATCCGCACCAGCCGACAGCTGGTTCAGGAAATCGGTCGTGAGCCGGTTCCCGAAGAGATCGCTGAGCGCATGGAACTGCCGCTGGAAAAGGTCCGCCGGGTGCTGAAGATTGCCAAGGAGCCGATCAGCCTTGAAACGCCAATCGGTGAGGAGGAAGATTCCTCTCTGGGGGATTTCATCGAAGATAAGGGTGTCGTCTCACCGCTTGAAGCAGTCATCAAGGGCAACCTCTCTGACCAGACGGCCAAGGTCCTGGCAACCCTGACGCCACGTGAAGAGCGGGTCTTGCGCATGCGTTTTGGTATCGGTGAAAAATCCGACCATACCCTCGAAGAGGTCGGCCAGGATTTTGCTGTTACCCGTGAGCGTATTCGCCAGATCGAAGCCAAGGCCCTGCGCAAGTTGCGACACCCGAGCCGGGCAAAACGTCTGAAGAGTTTTATGGAAACCAACAGCAACAATTAAATCGTCTGTCAGATTGCAAGCTCTGTTGCTGAGATTTGTTGTCTGAGAAAGAAACCGGGCACTGGAAGGTGTTTATCAGAAAAGATTATGCAACATATACTTTTGCCTTAAACTCTTGCGGGCCCATAGCTCAGTTGGAAGAGCCACCGGCTCATAACCGGTCGGTCCCAGGTTCGAACCCTGGTGGGCCCACCACCCGCCTGAAAGCCATGATTGAAATGTATGGGTTAAACATAGATCTTCAGAGTTGAAAAGAGTGCAGCCGAAAACCAGGCTGCACTCTTTTTACATGAGGTCATTAGCAAAAACAGCTGGGAAACAATGGTAAAACAGGGACAACGCATACAGGATCTGGTCGGACTTGTTCACAAACTTTATGCACCGGAACTGGCTGAAGACTGGGACAATGTCGGTTTGCAGGTCGGTGATCCCGGAGCTCCTCTTGAGCGGGTGATGGTCGCCCTGGATCCTTGCCTCGCAGCAGTTCAGGCTGCCAGGGACGCTGGAGCCCAGGCCCTGGTGACCCATCATCCCCTGCTGTTTCGGCCGATCAAGCGTTTAACTCCTGACGATGCTGTAGGCCAGGTCCTCTGGAGCGCAGTCCGTGATGGCGTTGCAATTGTCAGCGCCCATACCAATCTGGATTCTGCCGTTGATGGTCTTGAATCAGCTGGCTGGCCGAAAAGCTGGGGGTTGAAGCAGAGCGTTCCTTTGCAAACGGTTGCCGGTGATTACCTGAAGCTGATTGTGTTTGTTCCTGCCGGGCATGAAGAAGCCGTTGCAGAAGCTCTTTTTTCGGCGGGTGGCGGACAGATTGGTGCTTATGATCAGTGCTCTTTCCGTATTCGCGGTGAAGGGACTTTTCGTCCCGGTCCGGGAACACAACCTTATATCGGCACGGTCGGTGAAATAGAAACAGACCGAGGAAGTTCGCCTCGAAACGATCCTTCCCAAACGTAAGTTGGCTACGCGTCCTGGAAAAAATGCAAAAAGTCCATCCCTACGAGGAGGTCGCTTATGATCTGCTGCCGCTGCAGAACCAGGTTCCCGGTGCAGGCTTGGGACGGATCGGCAGGCTGGATCAGGCGATGACACTGGGTGACTTTGCCGCCAAGGTAAAGGCGTCTCTTGGCTGTGACCATCTGCGCCTTATCGGTGCAGACGAGATGACCTGTGCGCAAGGTCGCCCTCTGTGGCGGCAGCGGCGCCTTCCTGCTGCAAACCGCACACCGCCAGGGCGCTGATGTTCTGGTCACCGGTGATGTTAAATATCATGATGCCCGTCAGGCTGAAGAACTTGGCATTGCCTTGATTGACGCCGGGCATTTTGCTACGGAACGACTGATGATTGAACAGGTAACAAGGTCGCTACAGGCGGCGGCCAGGCAACGACAACTGGGGGATTGTTTTTGAGGCTTACACCGGAGAAAAGGATCCTTTCCGGTTTTACTAACCCCGTATTCGTGTAAACGTCGGTCTGATAAATTCTGCCGACCGGCACGGATTTAGAAACAAACTCGACTGCTCAGGCAGTCGATACAAAAGAGATTATTGATAGGGAGGCGTTTATCGTGCAGAAGCAGTTACAGTTACTGCGAGATTTGCAGGAGTTGGACACGGAGAAGAAGGTTGTTGAGGACGAGCAGAAGGCAGCGCTCAGTGAACAGCAGGGTCTCAAGCAAGAGCTTGATCGTCTGCAGGACATGGTTGACAGCCTGGCCGGTGAAATCGCTGTGCTGGAAGCTGAAAAACGTGAACTTGACAATGCCATGACCCTGGAACAGGAAAATGTTCAGCGCTCCGAAGCCCGACTTCCGCAGATCAAAACGCAGAAGGAATATGTTGCGGTTCTCAAGGAAGTCGATACGGCCAAGAAGCTTGCCAAGGAGCTTCAGGTCCAGTATCGATGCCAAAAATGAGATACTCGACATCCCTCTTGGCGGACAAGGCAGAGAAGGATGACGAGTTGGCAGCGAGCACTGAGCAGGCAGATACGCGTTGCGCCGAAATTGATGCGGCCATGGTCTCGGTGAATGAAACAGTTTGCCGAGATGGACCAGCCAGCGTAAGGCACTGCTGGAAGAGTTGCCCAAGAATATGCGCAAGCGCTACGAACTTCTGATGTGCCGGCGTGCCGGCGTGGCCGTGGTTGAAGCACGCGATGGAGCTTGTTTTGGCTGTCATATGCACTTGCCGCCGCAGATGTACAACAGCCTTTTTGTTGCTGAGGAAATTCAGATCCTGTCCGCATTGCAACCGTTTGTTGTACGTCACTGCACTGCGGACTGATCTTCTGTTTATCTAAAGTGGTTGGAGACAACCAGGCGATCGCCGGCTCATGATTTGGGCGGGAGGAAAGTCCGGGCTCCACAGGGCAGGATGGTCCTTAACGGGGACCGGGGGCGACCTTAGGGATAGTGCCACAGAGAGAAGACCGCCTGTCTCGCTTTTGCGAAGGCAGGTAAGGGTGAAAGGGTGAGGTAAGAGCTCACCAGTGTCGGCGGTGACGTCGGCAGCTCGGTAAACCCCATCCGGAGCAAGGCCAAATAGGGGAGTGCTTGAGGACGGCCCGTCCGAAACTCCCGGGTCAGGCTGCTTGAGGCCGTCGGCAACGGCGGTCCTAGAGGAATGATCGTCCCACTTTGCAGGGGGTAACCGCTGCGAAGCACAAAACCCGGCTTACGGTTCTCTCCGACCACCTTTTTATGACTTCTCAATGGCAATGGCACCTGCGCTGATCGTCTGGTGCCGTTGTCTTTCTGGACTATGAACAAAACAGCTGACAATCATCAGCCTGACTGGTCTGCGCTGCTGCACAGAATCAAGCGCGAACTTGCGACGCTCAGCGACGACGAGAGAGCCTGGCTCAGAGAGCGTCTGGCTGTCATTGCGGCGATTCAGCTTGAACTGGATGACCTGTTTTGCAAGGCGGGTGGTCCTGATGCCTGTAGCTGGCTGTGATGGCGCCTGCTGCGGTTGTGGCCGACATCATGTGACCCTGACCAACCTGCTGGCTTATCTGTTCGCAGACGAAGCCCCTCCTGTCCCTGATTTCAGCCGGACCTGCCCCTTTCTCGGCGAGAGAGGCTGTCTTCTCGCTGTCGATCGCCGCCCTTACAATTGCATCACTTTTTTCTGTGAAACCCTTGAAGACCAGCTGGCATGCGGCTGATCGCGAGGCTCTGCGGAGTCTGGATCAGCGCCTGCGCAATCAATACCAGCTTATCGCCACACGCTATCCCTGCGGCCAGCCTGCGTGGCCTCTGGATTGCTCTGCAGCGTGTTGGCGATGGAGCATTGTTCAGACTCAGCAGGAAAGACGTGATAGAATAACGGACCACTCTTTAACATCAAAATCTATGAAGGCTTCTGATTATGGACCTCAGCTTCAAGAAAACCAATGGCCAGCTCGACGAACTGCTTGATGAAATTCTTGCTATGGCCGAAGTCAACCATCCACAGATTATCCGTGAGATGCTGATCAGCGCTTTGAAGACCGGCCAGGAGAACGATTATCTCGCTGATTTGAAAATGTTGCGTACCACCATGAAGGAGATGCGTTACACCAGCAAGATCTTCGGCCCCTATCGGGATCGCAAGAAGGTGACGATTTTCGGTTCGGCACGAACAGCCCCTGACGAGGCGATTTATCAGAAGTGCGTGACCTTCTCAAGACAGTTGGTAAGGCTCGGTTACATGGTGATTACCGGGGGTGGCCCCGGCATCATGCAGGCGGGCAACGAGGGCGCCGGAGCGGAGAATTCTTTTGCTGTCAATATCAGACTGCCTTTTGAACAGGGCACCAACCCGGTCATGGAGAAGAGCAGCAACTCGATAACCTACCAGTACTTTTTTAACCGCAAGGTAGCCTTTCTCAAGGAAGCGGATGCGGTTGTGCTTTTCCCCGGCGGCTTCGGCACCATGGATGAGGCTATGGAGACCTTGACCCTGATTCAGACAGGTAAGAACCCGCCGATCCCTCTGGTCCTGGTTGACGATGACGACGGCAGTTACTGGGAGCCCTGGTTTGCTTTTATCAAGGAGGTCATGCTCAAGCGTGGTCTGATCTCCGGTGAGGATTTCAGTCTCTTTACCATCACCAGAGATCCTTTTGAAGCTGCACAAGTGATTCACGACTTCTACAGGATCTATCATTCGAGTCGCTGGGTCGGTTCTACTTTCGTTATTCGTCTCAACAAGGAATTGAGTGAAGAGAACCTGACAACCCTGGAAGGGGAGTTCAGCGAAATCATCGAGACCGGAAGTCATCTGCAATTGACCGGAGCCCTGCCGGAAGAACTTGATCAACCGGACCTGGCCGAACTGCCGCGACTGGTTTTCAAGTTCAATCGACGCAACTACGGCTTGCTCAAGGCGTTTCTGCGACGGCTCAATTCATTCTGACCCGTCAGGGCTCAAGAGTGGCGTTTTCTCTCTGTCTTTTTGTCCGGAGGCCTCAGTTCTGCCGTCAGGTCGATGAAGGATTTTCCTGGCGTCGAGATCGTTCCCTCTTTGCTCAGGATGAACCAGAAAATCACCCCCAGCAGTGTCAGTAATAGTGTGGCTTCAAACATGAGCCCTCACCAGTTTGCTGTTTTCGTGAGTCATGTCATCGCCATCAACTGGCACACAGGTGACACACACTTGTAGCGATTTTTCTTCCTCGTCGATGTAGCGGGCTCTCACTAGGGTGCGGCGAGTACACTTGTCGCATTTTCCTGGCCATAAAGGACTTAGTAATTTCAGCATCTTAGGTCTCCTGGGTTGCAAGGCCCCCATTAGCTATAAGGATGTAATTCAATGAACGTGCCAATTATCAAAAGGCTGCTCTTGGAAGGTCAGTTCTCTTGTCCGCGATTTGCTGGGAAAATGGAAAAGGTGCTTTTATGGTGACTTCAAACTGTTGAAAAGCTCAGTAGGGGAGGGTGTCGAAGTTTCAGAGTTGACGACAAAAGAGCAACAAATCTTTAATCTGTTGCGCTTAGGCCTGGTTTACTGGTCTTGGTTTTGAGAAACCTTTTGTCAGATTTCAGCCATGCACCGCCTTGCCGAATGCACCGAGGGCCGCTTCCTTGAATGCTTCGCTGAGAGTCGGGTGAGCGTGCATGGTCAGTGCGACGTCTTCGATGCTGCCATCAAAAGACATGATAGTGACCGCTTCGCTGATCAGCTCGGAGGCAAAAGGCCCGATGATATGCACGCCGAGGAGTTTGCCGCTGTCGGGGTTGGCCAGAACCTTGACAAAGCCGTCGACGTTGTCCATGGCCCGGGCACGGCCGCTGGCCATAAAGGGGAAACGGCCGACCTTGTACGGAGTCTCCTGGATTTTAGTTGCTCTTCTGTTGCACCGATGGACGCTGCTTCAGGATGAGTGTAAACGACCCCGGGGATCAGGTTGTAGTCGACAACAGGATTCTCTCCTGCCAACTTTTCAGCCAGCACAACACCTTCATCCATCGCCTTGTGGGCGAGCATCGGGCCGTGGATCAGGTCGCCGATGGCATAGATGTTCGGCACGTTGGTCTGGTAGTTGTCGTCGACTTCGATCCGCCTGTTTTCGTCCAGTTTGATCTCCGCTTCATCAAGTCCCAGTCCTTCAGTACAGGGTTTACGGCCAGCGGCAACCAGCACCTTGTCGCAGGTCAACGTCTCTGCTCACTTTCCCTTCAAGTGTCAGGGTGACGCCCTGGTCATTCTGTTCCATTGCCGAGACCTTGGTCCCGGAATGGATCGTCATGCCCTGCTTCTGCAGGCTTTTCAAGCAGCGCCGCTGTGATCTCCTGGTCGGTGCTGGGCAGCATCTGCTCCATCATTTCGACCACGGTGACCTTGGCACCAAGGCGGAGCCAGACGGAGCCGAGTTCAAGGCCGATGTAACCACCGCCGATAACCACCAGATGTTCAGGGACGGCAGTATACTCGAGCGCGTCGCGGGCCTGGCCGACCCGGTCGCCATCCTGGGGCAGTCCGGGGATGTCGATGGCGACACTGCCGCTGGCGAGAAGTACGCGTTTGCCCTGCAGCTTCTGTTCACCTTCGTCTGTCGTGGCGATGACCTGCAAGAGGGCCCTCTCCACTCGGTGAGCTGAGACGACCAGCTGCCCGTCACCAGGGTGATCTGGTTCTTCTTGAAGAGGCTGGCAATGCCGCGGGTCAGGCGCGTGACGACGTCCTGCTTGCGTTTCATCATCTTGTCGAGGTCCAGCCCGGGTGGGTCAACGAGGATGCCGTGGTTGGCGAACCTGTCACGGGCCTGAGCAAAGAGTTCACTTGAGTCAAGCAGCGCCTTGCTCGGAATGCAGCCTTCGTTGAGGCAGGTGCCGCCAAGAGCCTTGCGTTTTTCGATGACCGCAACGCTGGAACCGAGTTGGGCGGCTCGAATTGCAGCTACGTAGCCGCCGGGGCCGCCGCCGATGATAATCAGATCATAGGTTTCACTCATTTATGACTCCGGAGAATAGTGGCGCGCGGCGAGTAGCGCGCGGCGCGGTAAAATCAAGAATGCTCTTTGTAAGACTTTAAGCAAGTTTCACAAGGAGGGCGTTTTCTTGAGGTTGTCTTTGCTTTTTAATTGTCACGCCACGAGCTGCTCGCCACGCGCCACGTGAACTCCTCACAGCTCTATGAACAGCTCAGAAGGATCTTCGATGTACTTTTTGATCAGTTTAAGAAAGCCGACAGCCTCGCGGCCGTCGATAAGGCGGTGGTCGTAGCTCAGGGCCAGATTCATCATGGGGCGAATGACGATCTCGCCATCTCTGACCACGGGGCGATCCTGAATCGAGTGCATGCCGAGGACGCCACATTGCGGTGGGTTGATAATCGGTGTGCTCAGAAGTGAGCCATAGACGCCGCCGTTGGTGATGGTAAAGGTGCCACCCTCGAGATCGGCCAGAGTCAGTTTGCGGGCATTGGCCTTGGCGGCCAGATCGGCAATCTGTTGCTCGATTTCGGCAAAGGTCAGCTGGTCGGCATTGCGCAGTACCGGAACGACCAGCCCGCGATCAGTGCCGACGGCGATGCCGATGTCGTAGTAGTGGTGATAGACGATTTCGGTGCCGTCAATCCGGGCATTGACTGCGGGGAACTCCTTGAGAGCCTCGATGCAGGCTTTGACGAAGAAGGACATCATGCCGAGTTTGATACCGTGTTTCTCTGACAATCTGCTCCTGATGCCGGCTGCGAATTTTTTTCACCCATGACATGTCCGCTTCATTGAAGGTCGTCAGCATGGCTGTTTGCTGGCGGGCCTGAAGCAGGCGCGCAGCAATCCGCTGCCGAATCGGTGTCATCGCTTCACGCGTGACGGGGCGTCCATCGATTGTCGGCCTTCGATGTTTCAGTTGCCGTTGGTTCTGCCTCTTCTGCCGGGGCGCTGCCACAGCTTCGCTTCAGTCGGTGCTTTTTTGTCATGGGCCAAGACATCATCCAGGATTACTCTGCCGTCCCGCCCACTTCCCGAGATTTCAGTTAAGTCGACGCCACGCTCTTTGGCTTGTCGCCGGGCCGCCGGGTTCGCCACCGGTTGCTCTGCAGATTGCTCTGCCGATTGCTCTGCCGATTCTTCTGCCGATGCTCTGCCGAGTTGTCTCTGCCGATTGCTCTGCCGCTGCAGCCTTCTGCGGCTGCTGCTGGCTCCGCCTGTGAAGCTTCGGCAACCTCACCCTCTTCCAGAGTGGCAATCACCGTGCCGATCGGTACTGTTTGCCCCGTTGGAACGACAATGTGCAGAACGCCTGAGGCTTCCGCGGTCAACTCGACATTGATCTTGTCGGTTTCCAGCTCACAGATGACTTCATCTTTGCTGACCGCCTCACCATCCTCTTTCATCCAGTTGGCAACCAGGGCCTCGAGAATCGATTCACCGATTTCAGGAATTTTGATCTCCATTTATGTGTCCTTATTCTTTAAGGCAGAGTCTATGATCTGCTGTTGCTCTTCACGGTGACGACGATGTGAGCCGACGGCGGGTGCCGCAGCAGCACGACGGCCACAATATTCAGGGTCTCTGCCGAGGGCGCGTGCCAAAGGGTATTGCAGATGCGGCCATGGGCCCATGTTTTTCGGTTCCTCCTGCACCCAGGCGACACGTTTGGCGTTGCTGTAAGGGTCCAGGGCTGCCTTGAGCTCCTCCTGATGCAGAGGGTAAAGTCGCTCAATCCGCATCAGGCCGACATCCTTTCTCTCATCGGCTTCGATCGCGGCCTGTAGCTCGTAAAAAATCTTGCCGCTGCAGAGAAGCAAGGTGTCGACCTGTTCGGCCGGTTGTGCGCACGGGATGATGGCCTGGAAAGAGCCCTCACTCAAATCTTTGAGAGAGCTTGAGCAGGCGGGCAGGCGCAACAAGCTTTTTGGTGTGAAGACGATCAGTGGCCGCCGGTAAGGGAGTTTGCACTGGCGACGCAGGAGATGAAAGAGCTGCGCCGGCGTACTGGGATAAGTTATCTGCATGTTGTTATCAGCACAGAGATTCATGAATCTTTCGATGCGGGCGTTCGAGTGTTCAGGGCCTTGACCTTCATAACCATGAGGCAAAAACAGCACCAGGCCGCTCGAGCGGTCCCACTTGGTGCCGCTGGTGCCGATAAACTGGTCGATAATGACTTGAGCGCCATTGGCAAAATCACCGAACTGGGCTTCCCAGATCGTCAAACCGTGCGGTGTTTCCAGTGAGTAGCCGTATTCGAGGCCGAGGACTGCTGCTTCGGAGAGCATGCTGTCGTAAACCTGGACAGTGGCCTGGCCTCGCTGCAGAAAAGCCAATGGGACGTAGAGTTGGCCAGTTTTCTGATCAACCAGGGTCGAATGCCGTTGATTGAAGGTGCCGCGACGTGAGTCCTGACCTGAGAGTCGCACCGGGGTATTCTCAACCAACAAGGACGCGAATGCCAGGGCTTCGGCGTTTGCCCAATCGATCCCCGTCCCGGTGAGGACAGCCTCTTCGCGACGCTTAATCAAGCGGGCTATCTTCGGGTGGGTATTGAGTTTCTCGGGGAGGTCGGCCATGCGTCTGGCGAGCTTTTCCAGGGTCTTTGCGGCAACCTTGGTCTCCGGTTCTTCACGAGAGTACTCACGCTTGACACCGGTCCACTTGGCCTGGAAGCCGACATCGGACTGTGGTTTCGGTTCGCCCTCCAGGGCTTCTTCCAGTCGTTGGTTGATTTCAGCTGCCTGCTCATTGACGACTTGCTCCTCGAGCCCCGCTTCAATCAGCTGTTTCGCATAGATCTCATGCAGTGGTGGGCGTTTGCGGATCTTGTCGTACATCAGCGGTTGGGTAAAAAATGGTTCATCACCCTTCATTGTGGCCGTGGCGGCGATAGCAGATGACTTCAACGACGACATCTTCGCCGAATTCCTGGCGATAATCCAGTGCCAGCTTGGTTGCATAGACGGCGGCTTCGGGGTTTTCGCCGTTGATGTGGAAAATTGGCACCATGAGCATCTTGGCGATGTCCGTAGCGTAAAGGGTCGAGCGTGCATGAGCCGGCGCCGTGGTAAAGCCAATCTGATTATTGAGAACCAGGTGAAAGGTACCCCCCGACTGGTAACCGTCGAGCTGCGAGAGGTTGAGAACTTCGGGAACCAGTCCCTGCCCGGCAAAGGCCGCATCGCCGTGAATTAGAACCGGCAGAACCCTCTTTTTGCCGCCCGGACCGTAACCGACATGGCGGGCCCGACATTTGCCTATGACAACCGGATCGACGGCTTCGAGATGGCTCGGATTGGCGGCAAGGCTGAGATGAATGTTGTGCCCCGATGGCAGGGCGAGGTCGGTGGAGTAGCCCTTGTGGTATTTCACGTCACCCTCGCCGACGAAGGCCAGTTCGAGGTTGTCCTGGAATTCGGCGAACATGTTCTCCAGAGGTTTCTCGAAAATATTGGCCAGGACATTGAGCCGGCCACGATGGGCCATCCCCATGATCATGTCGCTGACGCCTCTTTCCGCGGCATGCGATAGCAAGCTGTCGAGCAACGGAATGATGACCTCTCCGCCTTCCAGGGAGAAACGCTTCTGGCCGAGGAACTTGCGGTGCAGGAAGCTTTCGAAAAGCGTTGCCTGCTGGAGCTTGCCAAGGAGGTGCAGTTGTTCGTCCCGCTCCAGCCGCACCCGGTTGCGGGTCGGCTCCATGCGTTCTTTCAGCCATTCCCGCTTTTTCGGGTCCTGGATATGCATGAACTCAACACCGATTTCCCTGCAGTAAGTTTGCTCCAGCAGTTCGATGATTTCCTTTAATGTGGCGCTCTGGCTGGGGAAACGCAGGGGATAGAAGGTCGTGTCCAGATCTTCCTCAGACAAACCGAAAGCTGCGAGCTGCAAATGTGCATGTCGGGTCTGTTCCGGTGATAGTGGATCCGTGTTGGCCTGCAGGTGGCCAAGATCGCGATAGCGGTAAATCAGGGAGTCGACTGCAGAGTTTTTTGCCGCCAGGTTGCTGTCCGTTGATGGCGTCTGGCGGGCCAGATCAAAGCCCTCGAAGAAGGCTTGCCAGTCAGGTGACACCTGGCTCGGCTGGGTTTTCCATAATCGGTATTGTTCTTCCAGCCACTGCGGGCTGACATTGCCGGATATGCTCATCGATGCCCCTGTTGATGATGGTCTGTTATGTTCTTTGGTATTATTCTGGAAATGAATTTCTCAAGGTTCTCCGCTCTTGCTGCTTCTGAACCATTGTTGCGGACAGCCGGGAAAAGCAAAACTACGCAAATTATATCAAGGGGTTGCCTTTCAGGCAAACGAAGCAACGCCCGGAAAAAAAGTTTTTAACTTTCACCAGATGACGTCTGACATATCCACCGATGTCGGTCAGGCTGAGGGGCTAGGTTTTCGGTTTGCAAACCCCTTTCTTGCACGACAATTCAGGGTCATAGGGCAAGTCGTCGAGAAAACGTTCTGCCTGTATCGCTGCCATGCAGCCTGTGCCGGCTGCAGTCACCGCCTGACGGAACTGCTGGTCCTGAACGTCGCCGGCGGCAAAAACTCCGGAGACGCTGGTTTCCGTGCCGTTTTTGGTCAGGAGATAGCCTTCTCCGTCCATCTCCAGCTGTCCTTCGAAAAGAGCAGTGTTCGGTTGATGGCCTATGGCGATAAAGATGCCATCGCAGCTCAATTCGGACTCCTCGTCGGTTTTGATGTTTTTGATGCGGGCCCCGGTGACGCCGCTGGCGTCGGTCAGAATCTCTGTTATTTCGGAGTCCCATTTAAAGCTGATCGCCTTGTTGCCGAGAGCCCGGTCGGCCAGAACGGGTGTCGCCCGCAGTGAATCACGGCGATGGACGACGGTGACCTTTTTAGCAAAACGGGTGAGAAAAACAGCTTCTTCCATGGCCGTATCACCACCACCGACGACAATCACCTCACGGTCACGATAGAAGAAGCCGTCGCAGGTTGCACAGACTGAAACGCCTTTACCATAGAGGGACTCTTCGTTGCCCAAGCCGAGGAGCTTGGCTGAAGCCCCGGTTGAGATGATCAGGGAAAGACAGCGATAGAGTTCTTCACCGACCCAGAGTCTGAAGGGGCGTTCCTGAAGATCGACCCTGGTGACGGTCCCTTCAACAAACTGCGTCCCAAAACGCTCGGCCTGAGGCTTCATCTTCTCCATCAGCTCGGGGCCTTCGATCCCTTCCGGAAAGCCGGGGAAGTTGTCGACCGCCGTGGTTGTGGTCAGTTGCCCTCCTGGCTGAAGGCCGTGGATCATCAGAGGGCAGCAACGGCTGCGTCCGGCATAGATGGCGGCGGTGAGGCCCGCAGGGCCGGAGCCGAGGATGATCGTTTCGTAAATCAGATCAGGATCGCTCATTGGAATCTCCCTCGAATTGTTCTGCGGCATGATAGGAAGAACGCACCAGTGGTCCCGCCTCGACATGGGAAAAACCGAGTTGCAGGCCTGCATCGCGTAATTTTGTGAATTCTGCAGGTTCGACGTAACGGACCACCGGCAGGTGGTGGCGTGTTGGTTGCAGGTATTGTCCAAGTGTCAGCATGCCGCATCCCGCTTGTTGGAGATCCTGCATTACAGTGAGAATCTCTGCCGTGGTTTCTCCCATGCCGAGCATCAGGCCCGATTTGGTTGGAATGTCAGGCGCCGCCTGCGCCGCCACGGCAAGTAGCTGCAGAGAGCGCTGGTAGTCGGCACCCGCTCTGGCAAGGGGATAAAGCCTGGGAACTGTTTCCAGATTGTGGCCGAAGACTTCCGGTTTGGCGGTGAGGATGCTCTT
Organism: uncultured delta proteobacterium; assembly: GCA_963769955.1. Classification (GTDB taxonomy): domain Bacteria; phylum Desulfobacterota; class Desulfuromonadia; order Desulfuromonadales; family BM103; genus M0040. The sequence continues at coordinate 91,438 of CAVYNW010000007.1, read as the reverse complement.
TAGTGCAGCATGATTGCCCTGCAGGTCGGGCACCAGCAGCTCGACCCGGCATTCAGGGCGGCAGCGTATGGATCGCCCGGGTCACGGCTGCAAATTGAGCTGCGCCGCCATCGTCGAGATCGTCACGTGTGACCGATGTGATCACCGCGTGATTCAGTTTCAGCTCGCTGATCGCGCTGGCAACTTTGTCTGCTTCCTGCGGATCCACAGGCAGAGGCGTCTCGTGGCTGACATTGCAAAAGCGGCAGTCGCGGGTGCAGTGGTTGCCGAGGATCATGAAGGTTGCAGTGCCCTGTTCCCAGCATTCGCCCTGGTTGGGGCAGGCTGCGCTGCGACAGACCGAGTGAAGACCCTGCTGCCGATGCAGGCGATCGATGCGGGCGTAGTTCGGACCCGCGGGAAAGCGGACTTTGAGCCAGTCGGGTTTACGTGGTGGGCGGGTCGTCATCTTCGTTGCCGTTTCGTGATTTTTCCAGCGGTCGCAAGGACATTACAATACTGAATTAATAATAACTGATACAGTACCGGGAGGCTATGTCTATCGAGATGCTTATAGCATAAAGAGTTTCAGGGCAACATCAGGATAACCGAGTTTGTCAGTGGGTCCATGTAGAAGCCTTCCAGAAAGAAGCTCCGCAGGCTGATAGCGGTCAGTTACTCACGGTGAACAGGGCGTCCCGGCCTCTCTGTGACCGGAACGCCGGATCAGGCAATCCTCTTCCCGTTTACATGTGCCTGTTGCAGCATTCGGGGTTAGTTCGTGGTTCAGGCTGGTTCGAAATTGCTTTTGTCTGCGCCGCAGAGGGGGCAGCACCAGTCATCTGGCAGATCCTCGAAAGATGTCCCGGGGTCAATGCCGCTGCCCGGGTCGCCTTCCGCCGGGTCATAGATGTAGTCACAGATTACGCAACGATACTTGATCATGATTTACTCCTTAGAACGAGTTAGTGGTTGGCCAAAGTGGCCCAAAAAGGCCAGACTATTCTAGTACAAGAATGAATTCTTACAAGTCTTGAATTGAAAAAATGGTGAGCCTGTTCTCTCGGCAGAGATTGATTGCTCAGTCGATCATGCCGATCAGTTCTTGAACAGTTTTTTCGATCCCTTCTGCAGCTTCCGAGATTCGGCTGGCCAGCATGTAGGCCGGGCTCGAAATCAGTTTGTTGTCGCGGTCGATGACAAATTCTTCAACAGGGCATTGAATGTGTTCCGCACCCAGTTTCGTAAGGGCTTCCGCCGTTTCCTCATCGTTGCCAATAGTCAGTTTGTGGGCGACTTTTTGCTCCCCCAGGACTTTGGCTAGAACCGCCGGGGCAATGCAGATCGCAGCGATCGGTTTCTTTGCCGCGTACATCTCTCTGATCAGGCGGGCCACCTCAGGGTTGGCTTCACAGTCTGCACCTGCAACGGCGAAGTTACTGAGGTTCTTCGCCGCGCCAAAGCCGCCAGGCAGGATCAAGGCATCAAGATCCTTCGCCTGAACATTTGCCAGGTTTTGAATGTTGCCCCGGGCGATGCGGGCAGATTCGATCAGCACATTACGGGTCTCACCGACTTGAGGTTCGCCGGTCAGATGATTGATAACGTGCATCTGTGGAATGTCCGGAGCCATGCAGAAGGCTTCGGCGCCGGCGCGATCAATGGCCAGCAAGGTGATGGTTGTTTCGTAGATTTCGCTGCCGTCATAGACGCCGCAGCCAGACAGGATAACGCCGATACGCTTTGCCATAGGGCTCCTCCTGAAATTATAATGATGGATTACTTAATTTTACAGAACTCTGTCAAGATTAAAGAATATTTCCAGCATGTCAAGATTGTTGAGCATTGTTCTGCCCTATTGCCAGATTCAGGTCATGGTGATGGCTCTGTCTGTCGTATAAAAGCCGTCTGAGACGGCAGAGCTGCTGTCCTTTGTTCTTTCTGCCGGGAGTTGCCGGTCCAGATTGACTTAAACGCTTGTTTTCGTTACTCTGCAAAGTTGTAAAGCAAGGCTCGCATTTTCTCTGCACTCAAACCCTTTGGACAAGAGGTCGGAGAGCTGGTTGTTTCCACTGAAGCGGAGGGATACAGATCCTTTTGTAACTGATGTCAGCGCCCTGGTCGTTCGATTGCTAACTAAGGACCCGGGTGCGTTTCACCCGATAGAAATATATGTTTACTCCAAATGTGGAGGTCTCATGGCCAAACTGGTAGACAATCCTAAGCTGGCATTTCGTTTAGCACGTGCCATTGTCTCGGATATCGCCCTTTATAATCAGGAGAAGGTGAAGGAAGGGATCAAAAATGATTCGATTTTTGAAGTCCTGACCGAGGAACTGCAAGAGGGTCGAGATCACTTCTTCGGACGGGTTTCTCCTGATCTGGACGACCGGGCTCATCTTTATGACCGCGCGATTGTTGATGTCATGATTAAGCAGGCCGGCAAGATCGAGAGCTCGATCTGGTAGATTGCATGCCTGAAAACTGTTGCTTACAGGTCAGCGCCGATCATGTTGCGGTGCGCCTGGATCGTTTCCTGGATGACCAGCTGCCGGAGTTAACCCGGTCGCAGATCAAGCGCCTGATCGATGAAGGTGCTGTCACCCTGGATGGTGCCGCAAGCAAGGCGGGCATCAAGCTACGGGGCGGCGAAGAGGTTCGTGTTGTCCTCCCTGAACCGGTTGCGGCAGCAGCGCAGGCCGAACCGATCCCTTTGGCGGTTCTCTACGAGGATTCCGCCCTGATTGTTGTTAACAAACCTGCTGATTTTGTTGTCCACCCGGCACCGGGACACCAGAGCGGCACGCTGGTCAATGCCTTGCTTCATCATTGCCAGGATCTTTCCGGTGTCGGCGGGGAACTGCGGCCCGGCATTGTTCATCGACTCGATAAAGACACTTCCGGGGTGATGGTCGCCACCAAGGATGATCGGACCCACCGGCATCTGGCCCGACAGTTCAAGGAGCATACGATACAGCGACGCTATCGGGCCCTGGTTTATGGTCTTGTGGCAGAGGATAAGGGCCGTATCGACCAACCGATTGGCAGGCATCCGGTCCATCGTAAAAAGATGTCAACCGATGCTCGTGTCAACCGCCATGCAATTACGCACTGGAAAGTTGTGCGCCGATATGAAGAAGATCGACTGACGCTCGTCGATCTCCTGTTGGAAACAGGCCGAACGCATCAGATCCGGGTCCACCTGACCGGAATGGGGGCCCCGGTTGTAGGCGACCCTCTTTATGGTGGGGCCAGCCGGGCCAAGTCCATCGGCGATACTCTGCTGCGGAAAATGATTGTTCACCTGCAACGGCAGTTTCTGCACGCCTGGCAGCTTGGCTTCGATCACCCTGACGGCAGAGCGATGCTTTTCCAGGCGGGTTTGCCTCCTGAGCTTCAGGAGATTCTCAGCTACCTCGAAGACAAATATAAATACGAACCTGCCGCACTTACTCTCAAAGCATGTGCGGGCCCGGTTGAAACGAATTTTTGATGAAGACAGTTAAGCAAGGCAAAATTCACTACCTGCAGCCAGACTGGGTCGGCCAGAGCCGCCTGGTGGCAGGTTTTACCACGCGTAATGGCGGCAGCAGTCGTCCACCGTTCAATTCGCTCAATCTCGGTTTTAATTCCGGCGACCAGATGTCGCAGGTTGAGGCAAACCGCGCCGCTGTGGCCAGAGCTTTTGATCTGGACCCTCATCTCCTATTGACGGTCAACCAGGTCCACGGTACTGAGATACTGGTTATCGACGAATCGAATCCGGAAGTCTCTCATTTTCAGCGCGTCGCCAGCGATGCGATTATTACCAATCAACGTAATATCCTGATCGGAATTCTTGTCGCCGACTGTTTTCCGGTTATCCTTTATGATCAGGCAAAGCATGTGGCCGCAGTTGTTCACCTCGGTTGGCGCGGCACCTCCGCCGGTCTGCTGGGGCGCACCGTGAAAGCCATGCAGTCGATCTTCGGCTGCCAGGTGGCTGATCTAAGTGCTGCGGTTGGCCCGGGCATTGCGGCACATAGTTACGAAGTTGATCGTCCGGTACGTGAGGCGTTTCGTCAAGGGGTTGGCCAGTGGCAGAGGATCGCCACGGAAGTCAGCCTCGGTCACTGGCAGTTGGACCTGCAGAAAAGTCTTGCCCTGCAACTCGATGAAGCGGGCATCAGCCGAACTTCGGTTGACATGGTCGGGGAATGCACCTGCTGTCACAAGGAGACCTTCTTCTCCTACCGGCGGGATGAAGGCCGAACCGGACGTCAAATGGGTTTTGCCTTGTTACGTTAAACCTCTTAGAAAAGGGACCGCTTCATGGACAAACCACACCTTCTCATCATCGAAGATGACTCCAGCGTCTGTGAACTTCTTTTCTCCTGTCTGAGCAAGTCAGGCTATCGCGTCTCCATTGCCCAGAGTGGTGAGGCGGGTCTGTCGCAAATCGAAGAAGATCCTCCGGAAGTCATCGTCCTGGATCTCAACCTTCCGGGTATGAACGGGCTTGATGTGTGCCGCGCAATGCGTCGCGATCCCTGGATGAGCAGGATCCCTGTCATGATGCTGACCGGTCAGGCCGAGGAAGATGATGTTGTTGCCGGACTGGAAGTTGGTGCCGATGACTACATGACCAAGCCGTTTTCACCGAAGGTTCTGACTGCGCGCGTCAAGGCTTTGCTGCGTCGCCGTGGCAGCAACCCGGCCACTGTGGATGATAAGGTCGAGGCTGAAAATTCACCTGACGTCCTGATGGTGAAAACGCTGGGCAGGTGCGAGTTACGTGTTGCTTTTCGGCGCCTGTCATGGATCGAGGAATTCAGTCCGGCTCAACGTCAGTTGATGGCTATGCTGGTTTCAGCCTCCAGTGGCAAGGTTTCCCAGGAAGAGATCCAGGCCTCGCTTTGGCCTGACAGTCCCTCTGCGAAGGCTCGCTCGAGCTTCGATTCTCTGCTGTCCAGAGTGCGTCGCACCCTTGACCAGACTCTGGCCCCTTTCGACAGCAAGAAGTATCTGGTCCTCAAACGCGGCTATCTCTGTCTTGAACATTCCCTCATCGACGCCCACGAATTCCGCCGCTTTGTACGCAAAGCTTCTCAACAGTTAGCCAAAGGTGAGTTGTGGCCTGCTGAAATCACCTTCTCTTCGGCGTTCAGCCTCTGGCGGGGAACTTTTGTGCCGGGGGATTTCGGTTGTGATGCGGCCATAATCGTTCAGGATGACCTGGAGCAACTCTACCTTGAGAGCAGTCAGTCCTTTGCCCGCTTGCTTGCCCAGAATGAACGCTATCAGGAAGCGGTCAAGCTGTTGCGGGATGCGTTGCGCTACGATCCCACCAACGATGGTGTCGTTCGACTCCTGTATTGTTTCTGCCTCGTCCAGGAGATTCCGGGACAGGCCTCACAGGTCCTCAAGCAATACAGCGAAGCACTGGTCCGTGAGAATTTCTCGGCCCGGGAGATTGCCGAGGTGCTACAGAATTTCCCCAAGGAGAAACCGTCGCAGGGTTGGTTGGAAAACAGCTGAAAAAATAAAACATATCCAAACCAACATTTTTTCTTTGCAAAGACACCGATGTGAGAAAATTGTGAGAAGTCATGTGTATACTACATTCAGTCTTTTGAATTTCTGTTTGTGTTTGCAGGCTATAAGAGTGTGACAAAAAGAGGGGTTTTAATTTTATTTGTTAGGGGGGCCCCCATCCGATGGATGGGGGCCATTTTTTTTATTTTGTAGCAGTTCGAAAGATTCTTTCGTGATTATGAGAAATTTGTCAGTAAGCGTGGGCTATAGGTCTAAACAGAATTAATTTTCTACCTCCGAAAGATGAAAAGAGCCTTGGTCTTTGAACTGGGCTCTGTTCTTTGTTGGCTCACTTTTTTGCTGGTCTGAGTAAACCCTGCAAATTATCAGTCTTCTTCTGCTTGAAACCCCGTCCAGTTGCTTACAACCTGTCTCAGTGTCCGCAAATAACCTTCGCCACCGACAACGAGGCAATCGTTGTGACCGGCTCCAGGGATCCAGAAGATCTGTTTCTCTTGCGGTGCTCTTGCGTAAAGTTTTTCAGCCATGCCTGGTGGGCAGATGTTGTCTTGCTTGCCGTGGATGATCAGAAGTGGGGTCTTCAGTCCTTCAATTTTTGCTAAATTATTGTACTTTGCGCCGATCAGCCAGCCGAGAAAGGTGTTGAGGAGTGGGTAATGATGACGCCCCATCTCCTTGATCGAGGTAAAGGAAGATTCCATGATCAAGCCGGCCACCGGCTTACGCAAGCTGCTTTCAAGACTGATTGCCGCTCCGAGTGAGCGACCAAAGATGATGATTCGTTCCGCCGGCCAGCCGCGCTTGTGGAGAAAATTCATGGCGCCTGCGATGTCGCTGTAAGTACCCGTTTCGCTGGCTTGACCCTCGCTTGTGCCATACCCCCGGTAATCAAAAATGAAGACGGTGACACCGATCTGATGCAGCAACTGCAGGGTCTCAAGACGGTGCGAGATGTTGCCGGCGTTACCCATGCAGAAAAGTACAACAGGTGCCGCTGTCTGACCAGGAATCAGCCAGCCGTGGAGTTGCGTCGCATCCATGGCCGGGAAGTTCACCTCTTCGTAGGCCAGTCCAACCTGTGCCGGGGATGCCACATATAAAGGTTCGGGGAAATAGATAAAGTGTTGTTCAAGAGCGCTACGGAGAGGCATGGCAAAAACCAGGGCAACTAGCAGGTAGAGAAGGAGTCGATAGCGAAGCGTTGTAAAGAGGCCCGCTTTTTTTGCAGACACCATGGGCAGATCATTTTCGCCAGAAGCTCGGGAAGACCAGAACCAGCACCGTGAACAGCTCCAGTCTTCCCAGGAGCATGCAGAAAGAAAGGACCAGTTTGCCGACCGCCGGGACATGGGCAAAGTTGTCAACGGGTCCCACAGTGCCGAGACCCGGGCCGATATTGCTCAGGGTGGCGATGACCGACCCCCCTGCCGAGATGAGGTCCATGCCGGTTGCCGCCATGATAAAAGACGCTGCGACGAAAACACCGAGATAGAGGGCGAAGAAGCCGAGAATCGATTGCATGACGTCCTTGTCGACCGGTCGATCACCGAGCTTGACCAGGCGTACGGCGCGAGGATGAATCAGACGATAAACCTGAACCTGGGCATGCTTGAAGAGCAGCAGGATGCGTGCGACTTTCATGCCTCCGCCGGTAGAGCCAGCGCAACCGCCGATAAACATGGAGAACATCAACAGATACTGACAGAGCACCGGCCAAAGCTCATAATCGGCAGTGCCGAAGCCGGTGGTGGTCATGATCGAGACGACCTGGAAGGCGCTGTACCGCAGGTTGTCAAGAAAATCCGGGTAGGTGCCGCCCATGTTGAGGATGGTGATCAGGGCCGTGCCGACGATAACCAGGGCAGCTGTAGAAAAGGAACTCCTCGTTACGGATAAAATCGCCGATCTTGCCGCGTAAGGCAAGATAGTGCAGTGAGAAGTTGACCCCGGCGAGGAACATGAAAAGGGTAATGACCCAATCGATATAGGCGCTGTCGTAGGCAGCGACGGAAGCGTTGCGCGTGGAAAAACCGCCGGTGGCCATGGTGGTGAAAGAGTGGTTGAGTCCGTCGAAGAAACTCATGCCGCCGGCCATCAGCAAGCAGGATCTCGAGGCAGGTTAAAAGGACGTAAACGCCCCAGAGGAGTTTGGCCGTATCCTGAATGCGCGGTTTCAGGCGGTCTGCCGTCGGGCCCGGAACTTCAGCCTTGAAGAGCTGCATGCCGCCAACGCCGAGCATCGGCAGGATGGCCAGCGAGAGCACGATGATCCCCATGCCTCCGAGCCACTGGGTCAGGGAGCGCCACAACAGCAGGCTGGGTGGCATGGCTTCAATGTCGGTGAGGATTGTCGATCCGGTGGTTGTGAAGCCACTCATGGTTTCGAAAAAAGCGTTGAGATAGGAAGGGATGGCCCCGGAAAAAACAAAGGGCAGGGCGCCGAAGAGTGCAAAAAAGGTCCAGCCGAAGGTGACAATAGCAAAACCTTCTCGAACCGAAAGTTCTTTCTCTGAGCGAAACTGGCTGAACAGAAGTCCACCGCAACCTGCCGAAATGACTGATGAAAGTATAAAGGCTCCCGAGGCACCGTCAGCATAGATCCAGGAGAAAGGCAGCGGGAAGAGCAGGGCTATGGCCAGGAAGAGAAGCAGGGCGCCGAGTATGCGCAGGGTCAGGGTGATGTTCATCTATTCGAAGAACCTTTCAACCTTGGCCAGGGCCTCCGGGAGAGCGAAGACCAGTACCCGGTCGCCGACCTTGAGGCAGTTCTCGCCATCGGGGATCTCGTAGCTCTGTTGATGCACGATTGCTCCGATGATGGCTCCGCGAGGGAAGTGGAGATCCTTGAGCGGGGTGTCGAGGACCTGGCTGTGTACTCTTGATCTCGATTTCCAGCACCTCGGAGTTGCTGCCTTCGATGGTCGCGAGAGAGATGACGTTGCCACGACGGGCGAATTTCAGGATTGCGCTTGCCGCCGAGAGTCGCGGCGAGACACAGGCGTCAACACCGAGCGAGGGTGCCAGGTCGAGGAACTCGGGGCGGTTTACCAGGCAAAGGGTGCGTAGTGCGCCGTGACGCTTGCAGAGCAGCGAGCAGAGAATGTTGGTCTCGTCATTGTCCGTGGCGGCAATGACGACATCGGCGTCGGCGATCCCTTCATCGAGCAGAGCACGAATATCAGTTCCTTCAGCATGAATGACCATGGTCTTTTGCAGTTCTGCCGAGAGCTTTTCGCAGCGGTTTTGATCGCGTTCCACCAGGCGTACGTTAAATTGCCGTTCCTCGAGGTTGCGGGCGACGCGCAGACCGATTCGGCCCCCTCCGAGGATAAAGGCTTTGCGCGAGCCTCTGCGTTTCTCTTCCTTGATTTGCAGCATGTACTGAATAGCCGGGAGCTCTTCCTTGTGGGCGAAGATGAAGATGCTGTCGCCGACCTGGATAGTGTCGTCACCGCGGGGAATAATCGTTTGTCCATGACGCGAGATAGCAACGACGACGAAGCGGTAGATGCCGCGAATCTCGCCAAGCTCTTTCAAGGTTAAATCGCAAAGAGGACTGTCTTCGGTAATGCGGTAGCCGAGGAACTGGATCTGGCCGCCGACGAATTCGGCGACGTCGAAGGTGCCCGCATGGCCGGCCAGGTTGGCGAGTTCGTCAGCCACGGCATCATCCGGATTGATCATCAGGTCGATGCCGAGTTTGTCCTTGGAGAGGACGGCTCCACGACTCAGGTAATCGATACTCTTGACGCGGGCGATGCGCTTGCCAACGCCGTACTCACGGGCCAGCAGACAGACAAGAATGTTGACTTCGTCAAGGTCGGTCACGGCCATAACGATGTCGGCTGCCTTGATGCCGGCCTGTTCCATGGTCTCGGCGCTGGCACCGTTGCCAAGAACTCCAAGCACGTTGAGACGATCCTGGGCTTCGTTGAGGTGGCCCTGATCACGGTCGACCAGGGTGACCTCATGGCCCTTCCAGGGAAAGGCGTTCGCAAAGAAAGTAGCCGACCTGGCCAGCTCCAACGATGAGTATGTTCATCTATAATCCCTTGAATATAAAAACCAGCAGGACGCTAGAATAGCGCAGACCGCAGGCAGAGGAAACAAATTATAGCTGTTTTTGCTGTATTCCATCGGTCGGATTCTGTATCCTGTGCTCATGCAATTTTTCGCTGATATTCCTGAAGAACAGTTGCGGCGCGAGCGCCAGAAGGCCCGTGAGTTAAGACGCTCCCAGTGGTGGAGCAACCGGATTGCAACGGGTCTCTGCCACTATTGCGGTGGTCGCTTTGCCCCTGCCGAGTTGACTCTGGATCATGTCGTTCCCCTGGTGCGCGGCGGCCGCAGCAGCAAGGGCAACTGTGTCGCGGCGTGCAAAGACTGCAATACCCGCAAGCGTGACATGCTGCCTACCGAATGGCAGGATTATCTCGACAGCCTGGCTTAAGCCTTGTTCTTTTAAAGCTCTTCCATCTGCTCAGGCTCGTCGTCATCAGTACCATCCAGGTCGTCATCGTCCAGGTCATCAAAGTCTTCATCCATGAATCGCTCCAAAAAGCGCTGGTTGCTGCGCAGACGACGCTGGGTCTTTTCCTGTAATTCAGCGAGCTCCGGAAAGCGCTCTGCCTTGGCCTCGACTTCCGGCGGATCGGTTTCAGTGCCCTTGTCTTGTTCTTCCGTCATTGCAATCCCTTTGTACATAATCGATAGAGGTCCAGGTATTGTTCAGCCGCCTGTTGCCAGGACATATCCTGGGTCATGCCCCGGCGTCTCATGCTTTGCCAGTTGAGCGGCTCCCCGTAAGCCTCAAGGGCCCTGTCCAGGCCCTGCAGAAGGCTTTTATGACGATATTCTTCAAAAACGAAACCGTTTGCCGAGGCAGGGGCGGTCCGCGGATCGATGATCGTATCGGCAAGACCACCTGTCGCGTGAACCAGAGGAATACTGCCGTAGCGCAGGGCGATCAGCTGGCCAAGCCCGCAAGGTTCATAACGACTCGGCATCAGGAACAGGTCGCTGCCGGCATAGATGCGGCGCGACAGCGCATCGTCAAAACGCAGCAGGACCTTCGCTTGACCAGGGTAGAAGGCGGCGGCGGCAGCAAGCCGCCGTTCGTAATCCGGATTGCCTGTGCCGAGGATGATCAACTGCAGGTTACGCGAGAGGATCTTCTCCCAGCTCTCCAGAACCAGCTCGATGCCTTTCTGCGCATCGAGGCGCGTGACCATGGCGAGGATTGCTGTGTCGGGCGCGGTCTGCAGACCGAGCTCTTCCTGCAGCTTTTGTTTGCAGACGGACTTGCCCTTAATTTCTTCAGCATTGTAGGTCTGTGGCAGGTTATGATCCTTGTCCGGAGACCAGAGGTTGCCATCCAAGCCGTTCAATAGCCCGTGCAGGTGATCAGCTCGGGAGCGCAGCAGTCCATCGAGGCCCATCCCCTGCTCCGGCTGTCTGAATCTCACGGCAGTAGGTCGGAGAGACGGTGTTGACCTGGCTGGCAAAACGAATCCCTGCTTTCAGCAAGGAGAGTTGACCGTGATACTCAATGCCGTCGGCTGTCAGCAGCGCTTGGTCAATTCCCAGGGTTTGCGCTGTCTTCAGGGGAAAAATGCCCTGGTAACCGAGGTTGTGAATACTGAAGAGGGAGCCGGTCGCTGCGAAGAAAGGGTCGCGCATGAGCATCTGATGCAGGTAAAGCGGAACCAGACCCGCCTGCCAGTCGTGGGCATGAATAACGTCCGGTGCAAAGTTGATCTGCCGGGCGAGTTCAAGCGCGGCGCGACTGAGCAGGCCAAAACGTTCGGCGTTGTCTTCATAATCCATGGCCCCCCTCGCCGTAAAGTTCATCGCGATCATAGTATTCAGGGTAGTCAAGAAAGTAGACCGGCACACCCTGAAATTCTCCTGAACGGTAAGCTGCCTTGTAGACGCGACCGCCCATGGCAATTGACAGCTCACGTAGACTTGAGGGGAGTTCGCCGGTGATGGCGCGGGCACGGCGATACCATGGCATTACCAGACGGACATCATGGCCGAGGGCGCAGAGGGCTGGAGGCAGAGACCCCACAACATCTGCAAGTCCGCCGGTCTTGGCGAACGGGGCCGCCTCCGAAGCGACCATAAGCAATTTCAACGGCGCTGAGGCAGAGTATTTTTTATTTTTTCGAATGGTCATTTGAGGGGGGCATTCTAACTCAAAGCGAGGAATTTATCCAGTCGGTAGCCGACTGCCGCAGCACGGGCCAGACGTTGACGCAGCTGCTCGGCGGCGGAGGCTGAGACGACGGAAATCTCTTTGATCTGGCCAGCCTGAAGCTGCGTTACGCCTTCCTGAAGCGCCAAGGCTCCAGACAGAGCAGTCATGCCTTCCTGTGAAAACCAGGTCTGGTCGGCATGTCTGTTGACGCCCAGAAACCCTCTATTGTCGGGGCTCTGGCAGAGTTGCGTAAAAGCCTGGGCATCAACAGCCGGGTGCGGCTCCATGCTGGCAGTCTTGGTCAGGAGCATGGCTAGGAAAACTGTTCTGGCCTGATCTTCTGACACGGCGCATTCCCGCCAGGCAAAATCAAGGCCGAAGGAACGAAATGAGTCAAGGCAACGAAGCTCATCCGGGAAGCCGAGGGCCTGAGACAGCTTTTGCAGTATTATCCAGTTGAGCAGCGTGACGCCCAGACCTGTCTGGCTGCGATCCCCCTGCCATTGCCTGGAGAGCAGTTTCTCAGGGACTTCTGCCGCCTCCATTTCGGCGAGCCAGTTGGACAGATCTGTGAAGAGAGCCTTCAAGTCAACCCGGGGGTCCGAGTGACGGTCAGTGTCTTCCAGGGATCGACCAATCATGCGGGCAAAGCTGTTGCACTCTGCATTTATCTCCGTGATGAGACTTTTGATTGGCCGGGTCTGCTGTTTTGTCGTCAGCCCGCCGGCGAGGACATGGAGCCTGGCCTGGTCAAAGAGCGCCGTGAAAGCCTGCCAGAGAGGCAGGTAGAGCATCTTCAGCCGTTCACGATCCAGATTTTTGACCGCTTGGCCATTGAGCTGCCGGAAAAGCTCTCGCCATGAACCATCTTCATCATGTAGAGGTTTGAAATCACTGAAAAACCTATGTTCATAGCCTTCAAGCTTGAGTTCAAGTCCGCGTGATAGTTGCTCCTGGCTGTCAAGGTACTCGTTGCCCTGAAGGTCACGAAAACGACAGAAAGGAGTGTCGGAACGATCAAGGCCCATCTCCTGCCAGAAGGGAGGCATGGGACAGGCCAGACCTTCCTCTTGTGACGAGGCTTTGGCCGCCGCCTGGTGCAGTCGGCCCTGGGTCGCTTGCGCAGAATTGTTGTAGACGACCAGGCTCTTCTGGCCGATCGGGCCGTTACTGTAGGCGTAGACGTTTTCATTGACCCCATAGCCTGTCATGAAGTCGTAAAGAGAGAAATGCTCGACATCGGCGAACAGGTGCCGGGCGCGCAAAAGAGGGAAAACCTGTTGCTCATGATGCTCTATGAAACCTGTGTCTGGCTCTTCCTGCCAGTAGGCGCGACGGTACTCCATGCCATATTTCTCCCGGTAGCCCTCAACCTGGCCGTGGCCGAACATTGGCAGACCGGGTAGCGTGGCCAACAGGATGGCGACACCGAAATATTTGTCACCCTTGCCAAACTGTTCAACGGCGGTCTCTTCGTCCGGATTGTTCATGAAATTGACATAGCGCTTCAAGATCTCCGGATTGTAGGCCAGCGTATCTTTAAGAACTTTGCGGTATTTGGCGTTCTCTTCCCGCTTGAGCATATTCATGAAAGCGCTGTTGTAAACCCGGTGCATGCCAAGGTTGCGTACAAAGTAGCTCTCCATCAGCCAGAAGGCCTCGGCAATCAGGAGTGTGTCCGGGGCTTCACGGTTAATGCGGTCCACGACATCCCGCCAGAATTCGGTCGGAAAGGCTGCGGCAAAGTCCTCGTCTGACATGGCAAATGCCGAACGCGAAGGGACTCCGGCGCTGCCGCCAGGTGCCGGGAACCAGAGCCGCCGAAAATGTTTGCGTGCCAGGGTCATGGCAGCATCAAAGCGGATCAGGCTGAAACGCCGGGCAATGGCAAGGATCAAGTCGCTCATGGCCTGCCGGACTTCCGGCAGCAGGAAGTTGAGTTGGGCCGTGTCGTTCCAGGGCATATGGGTGCCATCGTTGCCATGATAAATGTAGCGACGGCGTCCGCTGGCATGATCATGGTGCTCACAGACGACGGCGGCATCGCTGTGGTCCCAGTAGCCTTTTTCGATGCGAATGCTGATGCCCCAGGTCTCGCTGAGGTCCGGTCCGCTGAAATCGTAGGCCGGGTAAGGTGGCTGATCAGTTTGTAAAAACCAGTCAGGATGCTCCTTGACTCAGCTCGGAGTCGATGCCGGTGTGGTTGGGAACAACGTCGCAGGCCAGGCGAATACCATGTTGACGGCATCGAGACTCAAGCTCCTGCAAGGCGTTTTCACCACCCAGGTCCTCAGCGACCCGGTAGGCGTGCAGGGCGTATGCAGAGGCTTCCGCTTCCGGGTTGCCACACAGCTGCTTGATGCGCTTTGATGCCCTGGAACGCTCCCAGATACCTATCAGCCAGAGGGCATTGAAGCCCCGACTTGCCAGACGGGCCAATTCCTCTTCCGGAATATCTGATAGTGTGCTGATGTCGCGTTGGTATTGGCTGCTGAGCTGGTCGAGCCAGACGTAGATCGATTTTGCCAGCAGAACGCTGGTTGTCATCCAGTCCGTATCGGCCGTGAAGGCCGCTGGCGCGTCGCTGCCGTCACCTGTGCCAAACAGGGGCATGGGCGAAGGCCCGGGCCCGGACAGGTGAGGTCGACTCTCTTCCCCGGAGAGGGCGATGGCAATCTGCATCTCTGTAACCACCCCTTGCGGCAGCCATGACGACCAGTGCTTGATGATATAAGAAATCTGCTCGACCAGGCTGTGCGGATTCTGTTTGGCAGGGCTGCGTAGCAAATCCGGTAGAGACGGACTGTCCTCTCGTGATGGCTCCGCCAGACTGGCGAGCTGGTTGACCAGCCTGTGGTAATTAAAGTGTGAACTTAGCTCGGCGTCATCGAGCAGGTCTCTGAATTCTCCCGCCGCCGGATTATCGGCCAAGGCATCAAGGAAAAAGAGATCAGCAATCAATTTCTGCCTGGCCCGAATGGCAGTGGCAGCCATCCCCGGTTCAATCGTGGCGCGAAGCCTTTCGCCGGGGAAGCAATCAAGATAGCTCTTGCATAAGCGGTCGCCAGCCCAGGGAGGGCGTGCTGTGCTCCGGATAAATGAATTGTGGAGAGCCCCGGCTGCAGGCCCAGCTTGAGAAGGTAATGCCGGGCGATCTCCCTGGACGCAGTGGTCAACAGGGCGAAAAGGTAAACTTCGGCGCCCGAGCTCTGTCGCCAGAGGGCAATCCTGCGCGCGGCATGGATGTCAATGCCGCCTTCTGCGACTTCTTTAAACCTGCTTTTCGCAACAGGTACAAGCGCCTGCTTGTGCAGTAATAATCTATTCACAGGAACACGTGACATTCAGACTCAGTCTCCAGTTTTTTGCGTTACGAAAAAGGCCGGACCAAAGATAGAGAAGTCCAGGTCTTTTCCGGTTGAAAGATGAATTGATATCGTTCACGGCAAACAGCGATGATCTTGGTCTTCCTCGCGGGAAAGTGTCAACCGCTTAATGCTCAGGACACCGAGTCGTCGGCCAGCTCGGCGAGCCAGGCGGAGACCTTTTTGCGATAGAGTTCACAGAGCTCATCGGCGGCGTCCTCCTCTGCGGCTTCAACGTAGATATGAGCGATCGGGCGATGCTGGTCGGGCAGGACCAGAACCCATCCCCGTTCCGTGTCGATGCGCACGCCGTCGATAAAGGTCGCCTTTTGATCGACGGCTTCTTCACTCATCCGTCTCATCAGGCCGCCCTTGCTCTCCCAGGGGCATGGCAGCTGCAGGTGATGGTCGTATCTTCGCGGGAGCTTGGCGAAGGCCTGGTCCAGAGACAGCTTGGCAGCAACTGTAAGTTCCATGATTTTGGCGGTGGCAAAGAGTCCGTCGAAGTGCGGTTGAAACTTTGGGTAGCCGAAGCGGTCATCCATCGAGGCGACAAAGCGGACCTTGCGGTTGCGGGCTGCTTCGACCAGCGAGTAACCGTCAGAGCGGGTGCGTTGCACGGTGAGTCCGGCCGCCTGGGCCAGATCGTCAACGGCTTGTGGTGCCGCCACCGGGACAACCAGGCAGCCTTCACTCTCTGCTTCACAACTCAGAACGGTAAGTACGCTTAAGGCTTCGCGACTGGTGAAGATCCGGCCTTCACCGCTGACCACGCGGATTTTTTCTCCGGAAGGGCCAATCCAGAAGCCGGCGTCGGCCTCCAGAGTCTTGACAATGCGACTCAAACGGTCGAGGGCCGCGTCCAGTTCGTCGGCCGACATATCCATGGCTTTTTCATGAGCATGGGAGTTCAATTCCGTGACGGCAAAACCGAGATCGGTGAGCAGGTCGGGCAACAAGTTCTGCTGCCGGTGAGTGATTGAGGTCAAGCACAACCTTGGGGGCGGCTTTTTTCAGCAGGTCGTTGTCCAGACCGCGCAGGAAACCTTCACGGTAGAAATCGTAAATCCGGGGCAGTTCTTCGATGCCGCCTGGCTCGGAATGATGGGCACGGCGAAAGTTCTCCTTGAAGTAGATGCGCTCAATCCCTTTGGCCGTTGCAGATGGAATTTCATTGCCGTCGCCATCAAAGAAGATGATCTCAGTGGCGGCAGGGTCCTCCGGTGACTGGCGGAAGTGAATGCCGCCGACCTCGCCGAAGGTCGTCAGTTTGTAGCGCAGTACCGGCAGAGAGATCATCTTGATGTCGCGAACATTCACTCCGGCAGAAAGCAGCCCGCCAACGAAGGAGCGTTTGAGCATGCGCGATGAGCGGATGGCATCGCGACCGGCCAGAACATAGCTGTCCTTGGGCAGGGTTGATCCGTAGGCTGCACCGAGACGGGCAGAGAACTCCGGCGTCATTTCAACATTGGTCATGCCGCGAACCAGGGCCCCTTCGAAGAGGCTCTTGCGCCACTTCTCGCCCCAGATCAGGTTGGTGGAGACGGTCGAGCCGCTCTCTATGACCTTGCGTGGCCAGATTTTGACATTAGGCCGTATATTGACTTCGTCACCGACCGTGGTTTCGTCGGCAATCACGACGCCGGCTTCGATGATAGCGTCTTTGCCGACCCGGACCAGGTGGCCGAGATTCGCCCCTGTGATCCTTGTGCCGGCTTTGATGTAGACGTTGTCCCAGAGGATGGCATCCTCAAGGATGGCACCCTCCTCGATCTGGCAGTTGCGGCCGACCACGCAATTGGTCAGACTTGCATTGCCTTTGATCCGGGTGTTGTCGCCGAGGACGACCATGCCGGAGAGGCTGGCCTGTTCGTCGACCTCAGCGTCAGGGCTGACAAAGATCTTCTCTCCTCTTGGGCTGACAGGTTCGTTGACCTGTACCAGGACCTTGCCGTGACAGATGTCCTGGCAGGCTTCAAGATATGCCTCCGGGTTGCCGATGTCGGCCCAGTAGCCTTTCAGGTCGCAACCGAACAGCGTCGTCTCCATTTTCAAGCATTTTGGGGAAAACATCTTTGGCCCAGTCGCGGTTTTCTCCCTCCGGGATGAGTTCGAGAACCTCCGGTTCGAGGATGTAAATGCCGGTGTTGATGGTGTCGGAAAAGACTTCTCCCCAGCCAGGTTTCTCGAGAAACTTGGTAATGCGGGACTCTTTGTCGGTGATGACAACACCGAATTGCAGAGGGTCGGTGACCGCGGTCAGGGTGATGGTTGCTTTCGCTCGCTTTTGCTTGTGAAAAGCCATGGCCTTTGAGAGGTCGAAATCCGTTAAAAGATCGCCGCTGATGATCATGAACCTCTCGTCGAGGTGTTTTGCTGCGGCCTTGACCGCCCCGGCTGTGCCGAAATCCTCCAGGGGCGTCACATAAGTGATATGGACACCGAACTCGCTGCCGTCACCGAAATATTTTTTGATGACTTCCGGTTGGTGAAAGAGCAGCAGTACCAGATCGGTGATGCCATGCTGCTTGAGCAGGTTGACGATGTGCTCCATGATCGGCCGGTTGATCAGGGGGATCATCGGCTTGGGCATGCTGATGGTCAGAGGATGAATGCGGGTGCCGAAGCCTCCCGCCATAATGACAGCTTTCAATGGAGTCTCCTTGAAATTAACGACGAGTTTGGTGTTCTTTGGTAAAGATTTCAGGGTTGGGCGAGCAGTCGACGAACCTCGTTTTTCAGTTCGTCGAGATTGGAGCTTTTGACCACATAGGCATCTGCCAGCCATGAAGAGAAGTCTTCTTTGTAGGAGCTGTAAGCAGTGCAGAGGATCACGGGCGTCTTTTCCTTCTCGTGGGCGATCTGCTGCAGGAGCTCAAGGCCACTTTCCTGTTCAAGCTGGATATCGAGGATGATCAGGTCGAAATCCTGGTGACGCAATTGCTCCAACGCTTCGCTGCGGTTGCCGCAGGTGACGACGCTGTGTCCCTCATCCTCAAGCTCAGCAGCGTAAAGGTGGCGAATGTCACCTTCATCATCAATAACCAACAGGTGTGCCATGGTTTGCTCCTTGGAAGGGCGTGGCGGAAACCCGTTCATTATACCAACCCAAGGCTCCTCCGCAATCCTGTTCGATGTTTTGTCTCCTTGCTCCCGCCAGGACAAGATGGCATAGTCGATATCATGTATGCATCCGCAGCAATTTTATTCTTCTTGAGCCCGGTCTGTTTGCTGTTTGCCCTCTACTGCGCCGTGAATGTGTTGGTTGAATTGATGAAGCCCTATCAGCTTTTTTCCAGTCATCTTAAAAGTCGTTTCGGTGGCCGCGTCCACAAAATCTCCGTTGATGCCGGTTTCGGTTGCCCTAACCGCAATGGAGGACGCTCAGGCGCCGGTTGTCTGTTTTGCGACCCGGGGGCTCGGGGGCTGTAGGTATCGAACGTCAGCTGAGTGTTGCCGCACAGCTTGAACAGGGCAAAGAGGTTATGATCCGCAAGTATAAAGCGACAAAGTTCATGGCTTATTTTCAGCCTTTCTCCAACACCCTTGCCCCAGTTGAAGAATTGCGGGCCCTCTATGATGAGGCCCTGGCCGTTGAGGATGTGGTCGGGCTGGCGATCGGCACGCGGCCTGATTGTGTTCCTGCCGAAGTGCTTGATCTGCTCGCAGAATATCATGAAAAAACCTACCTCTGGCTGGAGTTGGGGCTGCAGAGCAGCCACGATCGAACCCTTGACTGGTTAAAGCGTGGTCATGATTTTGCGACCTTTGTTGAGGCGTTCCAGGAGGCCAGTTCACGCGGTTTGCGGGTCTGCGTGCATGTGATCCTCGGCCTGCCCGGCGAAAGTCGTGCCGACATACTGAAGACCATGGATGTTCTTGCCCGGCTGCAGGTCGATGGTGTGAAATTGCACCTGCTCCATATCCTGCAGCATACGCCTCTGGGCGATCTTTATACGGAGGGTGAAATTTCGGTGATGGGTATGGAGGAGTATGTTGCGCTGGTTGTTGATTGCATGGAGCGGCTGCATCCCGAGACCCTGATTCACCGCCTGACCGGAGATGGCCCGAGGACGCAACTTCTGGCTCCGCTCTGGTCGCTGAAGAAGTGGGAAGTCCTGAATGCCATTGATGCAGAGTTTTCTCGACGCGGTTCGCGTCAGGGGGACTCTTGCTGTTGCTGGACTAGAAGCAGGCGCGGAATGATCCGGAAGGTTAAAAGCGCCTCCCGGGATCAGGACGCGCTTTTGACAACAGGCGTCGGCTGGGCAGCGGTTTCAGTCAGGCCCGCTCCAGGACAGGAGGAGCAGGCTCGCCCAGATGATGCCACCGAATATGATCAGGTAACGTAACATGGCGCGGAGGATATCCGAGCCAGAGATAAAAATCAAGAATGCAAAGCCTGGCGAAAAGATTTTTCCTGTTTGATGACGCCGGTGGTTAGAGAACCAGCAATATGATCAGGGCAAGTATAATTGCGGCGATGATAACCCCTATAATGACTTTGCCCTTGCCCGGGGTGGCTGGAGCTGCAGTTTCTTCTTCAAGGGTGCCGACCACCGGGAAACGCTCGATCACTGCACGCACATGGGGAGCCTGCAATAATTCTTCGGTCAGGTCCTGGCCGGCCTGATGGTCAGGAGGGTGCAGGCCATTCTCCCAGTGCGGACTGTCGGTCACATCATAAACCGTTCCGCTTACGGCAATGTAGGCCCGGCGGCCGTCACGGCCATCGTGTTCTGCTAGTTCGGCAAGAGTCATGGATGCTTCTCCTTAAGTGCTTGCAGTCAATTCTGATTTTCGACAAATATAAGTCTTTATTCTTGGTTATTTTTTACACCGTAAAACCACAGGTGTGAGCCTTGGATGGAAGTAACTGCGGCTAAATACGCCAGCAGTCAAGCGGAGTTTGGCCTAAGTAAGATGCCATGGGCGTAAGCCGTGGTAGCTCACTTTTAAGTTAGCCTATATAATACTTACTATTTGCAGGTTGGCAAGATCGCTGGCTTGGGTGAGGCTTAGGGCTGTTTAATTAAGCATTGGCTGATAAATGAATCTTGTTAATCAAAATTTGACGTCTGTCCTTGATTCATGCCGACGTTTGTACGGTGAGGTGGACAACTGGTTCTCAGCTTGTCTGCAGACAGGTGGCACTTCACTAGCGTGCAAGGGCGGTTGCAGTGCCTGTTGTCGTGGTTTGTTCGATATCACCCTGCTTGACGCCTGGATGCTGAAAGAAGCTTTTAATGTCTTGCCCGAAGTGACCCGTCGTCAGGTGCTGGAACGCAGCCGACCCCGACTTGTGGAACTTGGTAACCGCTGGCCGGAGCTTAAGAACCCTTTTTTGCTGAATGTTTTGCCGGAGTCAGAATGGCAGATGATGCCGGAAGAGGACCTAACCCCCTGTCCCCTGCTTGATGATCAGGGCTATTGCCTGGTTTATTCTGCCAGGCCTTTGACCTGTCGCTTGCATGGCTTGCCGAATATCGATCTGAATGGTGAGGATTTCGACGGCACCGTCTGTACTTTACATTCCGGTGCGCCGGCAAGTTTGTCGGACGAAATCCTGCGATGGCGGTTCCGCGAGGTTTTCGGTAGAGAAGTTGAGCTGTTTCGCCGTTTTACCAGAGCCTTGACCGGAAAGCCCTGGCAGGAGCTTGATACCTTTATCCCCTTGGCGCTGCTGGCAGATTATGACAAGGTCGATTGGGGACGCTTGCAGTTATAACTGTGCTGCCGCTCTGTGGCGAGCCTGGTTGGCCCCTCACCGGAGCGGCAGCTTTTTGCCTTCGGCCTAGTCTTTTTCTTGACGATGCTTGGCTGACATCCTGTGCTCCTGTCTCTGCTGACGGAGCGCTTCGTGTTGTTTTTGCTGTTCCGGGGTAAGAACCTGATCGATCTTGGCCCTTGTGGCATGCATTGCGATCATCATGTCAGCCTGCTGGTCAGATTGTTTGCGGAGCAGTTCCCTTAACCGGGATTCATCAAGGGCCTCGGCCCTGGAGATTTTTCGAATCTCCTCGCGGGTGGACCTTTTCTCTGAGCGCAGGGCCTCATTCCTCTCTTTACTTGCGGCAAAAATGTCTTTTATCTCCGCTTCCTGTTCGGATGTCAGGTCAAGGCTCTTCTTAAGATGTTCGAGCCTGCTTGCCTGCTGATCGATATTTCCGCACGACTTGCTATGAGCGGATTTTGCAAAGGCTGGTGAGATCGCCAGAGTCAAAAGCAAGCATGCCAATGTCAGATATTTCAGTTTATGCATGATGGTCTCCTTCCTTCTATTGATTGTTTGTTGCTGCCGGCAACTTTATCGATTTGCTTTCTTGGACGTGTCCTCCTGAAAAAGGTTTACTTTGCGACAGAGCTAAATCGGCACTGTGCGATTGCACAGTGCCCGGATGGGAATTCTGTGGTACTTTGTGTGCAATGAGACTTGCACTGAAATATCAGATAATCATGGCGCCAGCGGCCGTCCTCTGTCTTATGACGCTGTTGCTCTGCTTTCTGCAGTACACCTACTGGAATTTGTCGGTTAAGAGACAGCAGGCCAATAATCTTAAAACCGCTTTTATTTCGCTGGTGGAAGCGGATATGACAGCGCAGCGCATGCAGGGTGTGATTGGCCTCCTGGCTCAATCCCCTGTGCCGGATGTCAAGGCCGTAGAGCAGCTGTCGAATCTCTACGGACATCTTTCTTTTGCCTTAGATCAGCTTACTGGAAACCGAGTTGCTGGAAGCCTCTCAGACCAGCCTGTTTCGACAAAGTGTCCTCGACCTGAACCCGGAGCAGGGTCTGCGGCTGGAAAATTTTGCAGAGTCGCTGCAATTGCTGAGGCCTCACATCAAAATGCAGCTTGACTCGCTGAACCAGCAGCGTCAGGATCTGGGGGCTCTGCATCGTGAAGATATTGAAACCCTGGTTGCCGAGACAACTTTCGTTATGATTGTCGTCCTTGGTTTTTCCATACTGATCGGCATATTCCTTTCTCTTACCTTTGCCCGGCATATACTGAACCGCATTCAGGTCCTCTCGGAAAGTGCCGCGCGCATTACCGCTGGCGAGTTTGTGCCGCCCCCCGCTCCGGACAGGGTCCGCGATGAGCTTGATGGTCTCGCGGTTTCCATTAACCAGATGACGGATCAGTTGATCCGCGTGGTGTCGTCGGAAAAACTGCTCGAGGGCGCCGAAGAGGAACGCCGGCGCATTGCCATGGATATTCATGATCAGACTCTTGCCGAGCTCTCGGCTGTGCGTAGAAAGATTGAACATCTGCGTACAGGTTCCTCCTCTGCTGAAGAGGTTCTGTCGATCGAGACGGATCTGCAAAAGCCATGACCAACCTGCGCGTGGTCATGGATAACCTGCATCCGCAGACTCTTGATATCCTCGGCCTGCCCACGGCGATTGAGTCATTGCTCGACAAGGTCTGTGAAACTGCCGGCACGCCGAGTTACCATTTCATGGCGGTAATGAGATTGCGGCGCTTAAGTTGTCGCGTCTGACTCAGGTGACCATCTACCGGATTGTTGCCGAGGCTATTAACAATGTCTTGCGTCACGCCCATGCCAATCAGCTGGAGGTTGGCATGACTCTGCGTGACGATAGCCTGATTGTCGTCGTTGAGGACAACGGGCGTGGCTTTAATTATGCTCCGCAACTGCCGACAGCGAGCGGTGGCCGGGGAATTCATAATGTTCGGGAACGAGCTCGTGCCATTGGAGGGCAGGTTGATTGGATGAATTCGCGTTTTTCATCAGGGACACGCTTTGAACTAAAGTTGCCGCTCAATAAAGGATAAGGAGAAAACCCCATGGCCCCATATGCCCTGGTTATCGCCGAGGATAACCCGAAGGATTTCGAATTTCTCAGACAGATGGTAGAAGACTGGGATCAAGACTGTGCGATGGAGCACGCTGACAATGGTGCGCTTGCCCTCGAGTTGGCCCTGGCTCATGATGAGCCCCTGGTGATCAGTGATATCCAGATGCCGCAGATGAATGGCGTCGAGTTCGCCAAGGCTCTGTGGGAGCAAAAAGCCTGAGGCGCGAATCGTCTTCTGGAGCCAGTTTAAAGACGAGATGTATGTGCGTGCCCTGTCCAAAATCGTGCCGCCGGAAACCGTCTATGGCTATGTGCTTAAATCGAGTCCCCGGGAAAAAATTTCGACCGCCATGGCCACTGTCCTCTTTGAGGATCAGTGTTGGATCGATCCTGAGGTTCGCAAGGTCCAGGGCCGCACCGGCCACAGCCAGACGGCGCTCTCTGACATCGAATACGAAGCCCTGGTCGATATCTCTCTCGGCTTGACGGACAATCTCATCGCGCAACGGCGTTATCTCTCGCGACGTGGTGTGCAGAGTCGACTCAACTCCCTTTATGGCAAGCTCAGCCTTGATCAGGAACAGTTCCAGAGCGACAAGGTCGGTGATGCCTTCAACCTGCGTAACCGTGCGGTGGCCGTTGCCCTGCGTCGGGGCCTGATCAATGCTTTTGAGCTCGAACATGAAGATGACGAGTTGCAGGGGTGGTTGAAGCGTTACAAGAGCGGCAGGGGGTAAACGTTAGCAGCTGTAAAGCTTGGCACAAGTCATATCAGGGCGGCCCCACAAGGGCCGCCCTGCTTTATGTCGTTGTATTCGAAGCTGTGATTGTGCTAAAAAATTGGTCATACCAAATACCGAGTGGAGCAAAGGCATGACCATTGTTTTAAAGCCGATCCGGCCGAAAAAAATATCCGAAGAAATTGTTGATCAAATCAAGCAGCTGATCTCCATCGGTGAGCTCAAGCCTGGGGAACGAATCCCTTCGGAACGTGAGCTGGCAACGATGCTGAGCGTCAGTCGCCCTTCCGTACGTGAGTCGATCATGGTCCTTGAGGCGATGGGCTTTCTCGAGTCGCGCCAGGGTGGTGGCACCTTTGTCAAAGCCTTGACCGAGAGCAGCATTATGGATCCTCTTGCCAAGCTGGTGGAGATGAGAGATCCGGAACTTCTCCGGTCCCTGGCGGAAGTTCGCATGGGGCTGGAGAGCTGGTCTGCCTACCTGGCCGCAAAACGGGCCAACGCCAAGGATGTTGCCGAACTTCGCCGGCTTTACTATGTTATGGAAAAGCAGGCGGCCAGGGGCGGCTGGGATTCGGAGGTCGATGCTGAATTTCACTACGCGATTACCGCTGCCAGCCATAACAGTTTGCAGATGCATGTGCTGGATTCGATCCACTCGCTCTTCCACACTACCATCCAGGTCGCCCTGATGGAGTTCTATCAGCAGGAGGGGCATGTCCAACTTCTGCTGACCCAACATCGCGAGATTATGGAGGCGATTGCTGACCATGAACCGGAGTTGGCCCGGCAGAAGATGATGGCCCACCTGGAGATGGTCGAGGAGAAGATGGCACAGCTGCTTAATGAGAAGGCCAGTTAATTCAGGACATGAAAATTCTGCTTGTTCATTAAACGGGGGCTGGATGTAAATCCAGCCCCCGTTCCTTGCTTTCAGCCCCGATTATTTGACATGCCTATGCGCCCGCTTCACCGCTCACCTGGGAGGGCTGAATTGTCGACTGTTGTTCGAGGGCCGCCGAGTTGTTCAAGCTGGTCCATGGCGTCGGCAACCTCATATTCGGAAAGAATATGTCGGAGGCCTAGCAGCTTGA
Source organism: uncultured delta proteobacterium (assembly GCA_963769955.1). Taxonomy (GTDB): domain Bacteria; phylum Desulfobacterota; class Desulfuromonadia; order Desulfuromonadales; family BM103; genus M0040. Next base: position 66,701 of record CAVYNW010000007.1, on the reverse strand, counting down.
GCAGTCGTGCCGCCCGATTTCGGACCTTGGCGCCCTTGGTCTCCGGGTTGAACGCGATGCGTGGCCCGGGCAACATGGCGGCAAGAAAGGCGGATTCGGCCGGAGTCAGCATCTGCACCGGTTTGTCGAAAATGTAACGGCAGCCGTGCCCCACGCCGTAGACCAGCGGACCGAGCTCAACCACGTTCATGTAGAGTTCCAGAATGCGGCCCTTGGTCAGCTCCGCCTCCAGGAGTTGGGCAATCACCACTTCCCGTAGCTTGCGCCGGATTGATTTGTCACGGGAGAGGAACAGGTTCTTGGCCAGCTGCTGGGTGATGGTCGAGGCCCCACGGGCCAGGCGCTTGCGCTTTAGATCATACTTGATAGCTTCCTTCAAAGCTGGCACATCAATGCCGCCGTGCTCGTAGAAGTTGGCATCCTCGGCAACAATCACCGCCCATTTCAGCTCGTCGGGAATTGAGTCGAGGGGTGCCCAGTACGGATTTTCCGGTCCGACTTTGAAGGGATGCATCACGCCCTTCCAGTCAGGCACCTCTATGCTCAGCGTGGTTCTGCGGTTTTTGAGCGGCGCGATGTCGGGCAGATCCCAGAGGACCCAGGTCGCAATCGCCCCTACGGACAGGACCAGAACGGCCAACAGCAAGAGCGCGGTCTTCAGCAGTCTTCCCGGCCGGCGCAAGCTCTTGCCGAATGATGTGAAGGTCAGTTTCATCTCTGTCTATTTCTGCAAAAAAAGGCCAATGAGAACTGGCTGGTTCAATCTCTTCAATTATTGCATAAAGTTGTCAAGTTGGAAGCACTTCCTGCCACCTGTTCACTGACGCTCAGTCAACAAAGCAAGGGTGAAGTCTCTCTATTCAAACCATGAGTCGTTTCTACAGATTTCAAAAAATAAAAGCCGTCTTCCAGCTTCTGGCGGGTACACCACCAAGCTACAGAATCTTCGTAGAAGACCCTCGATGAGAAAGATTTACTGTCTTTGATACGTGGCCTATCTGCATCAATTAACCGCATCCGGGCCAGCAGCGCAAAATATATCACACAGGAGTTATCGAAAAACAAACTGTTGGTCGCGATCGGGTTTACACTCCGAGCAGGTATGCTAGGTTGTTACTAAGGCAAGTGTTTTCGGAAACAATAAACTATCAAGGGTATCAACCGTGACCAAACAGAAACTCAAAGGATATGGGGAAAAACGCGATTTTGCGGTCACCCCCGAGCCGGCCGCCAAACAACAAAAAGATTCGGCAAAACCGCTCTGGGTGATCCAGAAACACGATGCCAGCTCACTGCACTACGATTTTCGCCTTGAGGTCGATGGTGTGCTCAAGTCTTGGGCCGTGCCGAAGGGCCCAAGTACCGATCCGCAGGTAAAACGACTGGCGCTGCCGACCGAGGACCACCCGCTCGAGTACGCCCGGTTCGAAGGGGTCATCCCCGAGGACCAGTATGGCGGCGGTACGGTGATGATCTGGGACACCGGCACCTACAGGAACCTGAAGTCCGAGAGCCACGAGGAAGACCGGGAACCCCGTTCCATGACTGAAGCCTATGAGGATGGCCACATCACCGTCTCTCTCGAAGGGGGCGATAAAATCGCTGGCAGCTATGCCCTGATCCGCACTGATTCCGGCGCCGATGAGCGCTGGCTGCTGGTTAAGATGAAGGACGAACAGGCTGACGCCAGGCGCAACCCGGTGAGCACCGAGCCCGACTCGGTCGCCAGCGGCCGCAGTCTGGACGAGATTACAGAGGACAAGGATACATGAGACCGCTCGCTCTGGTCATTGAGACAACCCCGGCTTTTCTTTAACTCGCCCTGGCGGGCGAAGCCCCGCTACCGAGTTGCGGGCCAGGCCAATTTCTGCAAGAAGCACATCGTTGCGGGACAGCAAGCTTCTGCTTCCAGAGCGTCCGTGCGTTCCGCAGGTGGACATTAGTGAGATCGGCATTCCTCTCTCATCGAGATCGCCCCGTCATGCCGATACCATCTACGAAACGAAGATGATGCTCGGCCAGTCGGGGAATGAACCTTTTGTTAAACACAAGAACGGAGACGAAACAGGAAAGGAGAGATTATCCCATGCCTAAATACGGTTTTTTAGGACTCGGTACTATGGGCGAAGCCATGGCAACCAATTTAGTGAAGTCCGGTTTCGAGGTAACCGTCTGGAATCGCACCGCTGACAAATGTCGCAACCTGACCTCTCTTGGCGCCCGGCAAGCCGACACACCCCGTGAAGTGGTCGCCAGTAGTGACGTGACCTTTGCCATGCTGGCCGACCCCGATGCAGCCTGGCAGGTGTTTGCGGGCCCGCAAGGAGTTCGGCAAGGCATCGGTGCCGGCAAAGCCTATATCGACATGTCGACAGTGGATGCCGCTACGGCTGTCGCTATTGCCGAGGAGGTTTCCGGGGCTGGTGGCAGGTTCCTGGAGGCTCCTGTCTCCGGCACGAAGAAGCCGGCCTGGGACGGGACCCTGGTGATTCTTGCCGCCGGTGATCACAGCCTCTTCGAAGAGGTCGCCCCGGCCTTTGACACGATGGGCAAAAAAAGTTTTTTCTTCGGCGAAGTCGGCCAGGCGGCGCATATGAAGCTGGTCATCAACATGATCATGGGCGGGATGATGACGGCCTTATGCGAAGGGCTGGCCTTGGGCCAGCAAGGCGGGCTCAAGGGTGAACAAATTCTTGAGGTTCTCGACGCCGGAGCACTTGGCAACGACTTGTTCAAGATAAAAGGTGCCTTGATGCTGCAGGAGGATTTCTCCGCCAGCTTTCCTCTCGAGCTTATGCAGAAAGACTTGCGACTGGCCATAGCTCTCGGTGACGAACTGAAACAACCCCTTGTTTGCTCCGCCGTCACCAATGAAACCTTCAAGCGGGCATGCGCAGAGGGCTATAGCAAGGAAGATTTCGCCGCCGTCTTCAAGGTGATCCGATAATTTTTAAATGTCCAGACAAAAGAGGAGCAGGAGATGAGTATCAACAACATCGAACATGCGACACTCGGTAACAGTGACATCATGGTCAGCAAAATCTGTCTTGGAACCTGGGCCATCGGTGGCTGGATGTGGGGCGGCAGTGACGAGCAGGAGTCGATCGAGACTATCCATGCAGCGATTGATCGAGGAGTCACTTTTATCGACACGGCGCCGGTCTACGGTTTTGGACGTTCTGAGGAAATCGTTGGTAAAGCGCTCCAGGGAAATGTCCCGCGTGAAGAGTTAATCATTGCCACCAAGGTCGGTCTCGAATGGACCGAACAGGGCAAGGTCTTCCGGAATTCCACGCGCCAGAGGATTCTCAAAGAGGTTGACGATTCCCTGCGACGCCTGCAAATTGACTACATTGATCTCTACCAGATCCACTGGCCTGACCCCCTGGTGCCTATCAAGGAGACGGCAGAAGTCATGGCCGAGCTCCTGGACGCCGGAAAAATCAGGGCGATCGGGGTCAGCAACTATTCAGCGGAGCAGATGGATGCCTTCAGGACGGTCGCGCCGCTACACTCTGTCCAGTCGCCTTACAACCTGTTTGAGCGTCAGATCGAAGAGGATATCCAGCCCTACGCAAAAAAACACAAAATTGCGGTCCTCGCTTATGGATCAATCTGCCGTGGACTTCTCTCGGGAAAGATGAACCATGACTCCAGCTTTGGAGGGGACGATCTTCGTCAAAACGACCCCAAATTTAAGGAGCCCCGCTTTTCTCAATACCTCAAGGCTGTTTCCAGGCTAAAAGACCTGGCGGAAAAACGGCACGATCGCCGGGTTCTGGAATTCGCTGTCCGCTGGGTTCTGGACCAGGGAGCGATCGCCCTCTGGGGAGTTCGCCATCCAGGACAGCTCGATCCGTTTGAACAGGTTTTTGGCTGGTCTTTAACCGGGCAAGACATGAAAGAGATCAATGAGATTATTCACAGCGAAATCGCTGAGCCCATTGGCCCCGAGTTTATGGCGCCGCCAGCGCCGAAACAGTGATTCCTCAGTGCCGTAAATCAAAGGGCTAGATCAAGACGAGAATCCGTTACGGGTTACTTTGTCGTCGAGCTTTCGATGGTGAGACACTGCGCATCGTTGCAATGGGGTCGGACAACATTAACAATTTCTGCAAGATTCGTTCCAAGAGCCTCTATAAAATCTTACCGCAAAGGGAGAAAAAAGGTGGCTAATTAGACCACTTTCCGAAAAATAGCTCAACGTTTTAGCACCAACCCTGGTCATTCGCTCACACCGGCCACTTTTTCAATGAAAATGCCAAGACGACTCTTAGCGTGCCTCGACGACAAGTCTTTTTCTCGAATGTAATTGTCCTTTGCGGAAGTTAACGGCCAGTAGGTGTCGGATAGGATATTTTTTACGGTATCAATGATGGTAAATGTTTTTTCGCCTCAGGCATAAGGATTCAACGAGCAATTTCGGTGAAATAAATGATTTGCAGAGCATGACTATATAAGAAAAATGTCGAGGGGACATTATACTTGGAATGATTAATCTAGTTCCCAGGGGCGACTACTGAGAGGATGACTTCCAAGGAGTTGCCCGGAGTCTAGAGAATATGTAAAGTCAATAACAGAACGATGACCAACGAGAACGGGGACAGAATTATATTCTGTCCCCGTTCGTTGTGCCTTTCAATCCGAGAGAGGGTAAGAGCTGTTGTGCTAATTTCTAATGTGCAGCTTTGCCCCGATCTGTTTCGGCAGCCTGCCTTTTGGTAATTGCCCCGGTCAGTCGTTGTCCGGAGTCGCCATCCCCAGCAGTTCCATGATATGTAAAATCTGCTGCGGCAGCCCACCCTGCTGAAGTCCCCAGGCAAGCTGCAGATGACAGCCGGGGTTGGCGGTGACCAGGATGTCGGCGCCGGTCTGTTTGACGTTGTCCAGTTTGCGGTCGAGGACCTGCTGGCTCTCTTCGGAGAACTTCAGGCCCCAGGTGGCTGCCGAACCGCAACACCAGCTGGCTTCGTTCATCTCGCGCAAATCGATGCCGGGAATCTGCTTGATCAGGTTTCTCGGCTGACTGGAAATCCCCTGGGCGTGGCACAGGTGGCAGGGCTCATGATAGGTCACTGATTTGTTGATCGTTTTAAGACCTTCAGTACGCAGCCCGACCTGGTCAAGAAATTCGCTGATGTCACGGATCTTGGCCCGGAAAGCCGCGAGCTTGTCGTGCTCGGCCAGTTCTTCGAGAAGTTCCTCGTACTCTTTGAGCGTGGCACCGCAGCCGGCGCAGTCGGTGACGATATAATCGACGTCGGCTTCGAGGAACAGGTTCAGGTTGAACAGCGCCAGCTCGCGGGCGGTCTGCCGATCCCCTTCGTTGAGATGCGGAGCGCCGCAGCACTTGGTCTGCTTCGGCGTGATCACATCGAACCCCTGGTGGGCCAGAACTTTGACCGTCTGGCGTGACACACCGGGATACATCAGGGTCATGATGCAACCGAGGAAGAAGCCGACTCGTCCACGTTTTTCACCACGAGCCGGGATCAGTTCCGGCAGCTGCGGACGCAGTGGCGCCTCGAGCTCGGGCATCATTCCCTCCGCTTTATCCATCCAGGCCGGGCCAAGCTTGAGGGCCTTGGAGTGGCGGACCAGCCACTGGATGCCGAGACGCTGGTAAAGTCGGGCCGGCAGCATCGATTTCTCCATCAGTCCCGGGTTGGGCAGCATGCGTTGCAGGATGAATTCGCGGAAGCTCTTGCCGACGTGTTGCATAGGGAAGCGTTGATGCGATTGGCTGCGGCAGACTTCCATGACTTCGCCGGCACGCACTCCGGAGGGGCAGGCGGTGGTACAGGCGCGGCAGTCGAGGCAGAAAAAAGCTTCCTCTTTGACCGCCTCGGTGAACTCGAGATTCTGCTCGGCAACGGCCCGGGCCAGGGCAACCCGACCGCGTGGGCTGGAGCGTTCCCGGCCGGTCAGGGCAAAAGTCGGGCAGGTGGGCAGGCAGAATCCACAGCGCATGCACTGCAAGACATCTTCGTATTGGGGTGCATCCTGATCGGTGAAGTTGCCTAACTTCTTTTTCTCGGTCATCACTTTACTCCTGATCGTCAGCAAAGATCTTCCCGGGGTTGAGAAGCCCCTCGGGGTCAAATGCCTGTTTGATCCGTTTCATCACCGCAACTCCACCCGGGCCGATCTGTCGGGCCAGGTATTCTTTTTTGGCGATACCGATGCCATGCTCACCGGAGACGGTGCCGCCCCAGGCGAGAACCTGGTCGTAAAGTTCATCATAAAAGGCGTGTGCACGTTTCATCTCGTCGTTGTCACGTTCGTCACAAAGGACCGTCGGATGCAGGTTGCCGTCACCGGCGTGACCGAAGGTGCCGACGGTCAAGCCATATTTCTCCGTCAGTTTTTCAATAAGAGCAAAGGTTTCAGCCAACATCGAACGGGGTACCGTGGCGTCTTCCAGCAGGGTGGTCGGCGAAACCCGCGCCAGTGCCGAGAGGGCGGTACGTCGTGCCGCAGCCAGGCTGGCCGCTTCTTCAGCATCCTTGGCAACATGGACTTCCGCCGCGCCAACTTCCTTCAGTATCCTTTCGATGCCCTCGGCCTCTTCGGTAACCATCGCCGGGTGGCCGTCAACCTCGATCAAAAGCAATGCCGCCATCTCACGCGGCAAACCAATTTTAACGTAATCCTCGACACAATTGATGGTTGCCTTGTCCATAATCTCCATGGTTGATGGGATGATCTTAGCGGCAATAATTTTAGAGACCGCCTCGCCGGCAATGCGTATGTTATCGAAATAAGCCAGGAAGGTGCGCTTGTCCTGCGGTGGTGGAATCAGCTTGACTGTGATCTCGGTAATGATCGCCAAAGTTCCTTCGCTGCCGACCAACAGATCCTTGAAAGCGTAGCCGGCGACGTCCTTGACACTTTTTCCGCCAGTGCTCAACAGGCTGCCATCCGGCAAAACGCATTTGAGGGCCATGACGTAATCGCGGGTGACGCCGTACTTAAGGCCACGCAGACCACCGGCGTCTTCCATAACATTGCCACCGAGGGTTGAGATCTTCTGTGAACCAGGATCCGGTGGATAGAAGAGCCCTTTGGCTGCGACGGCGTTGAAGAGGTCGAGCGTCACAACGCCAGCCTGGCAAGTAGCGGTCAGGTTCTCCTCATCGATTTCAAGGATCTTGTTCATCTTGTTCAAACAGATGACGATCCCTCCGTTGACCGGGATACTGCCACCGGAAAGTCCGGTGCCACTGCCACGAGGGGTGATCGACACTTTGTGATCACGGGCAACCTGCATAACACTCTGCACCTGCTCACTGTCGGTCGGGTAGACGACCAGGTCCGGTGTTGCATGTAGGCCGGGCGTAGAGTCGTAGCCGAGGACCAGCAGATCTTCCGCTGCGGTAATGACGTTTTCCTTGCCCAGTTTGTCAATCAGGAGCTGAATAGCGGTTTGTGAAATCATGGCATTTCCTTTAAATATTTCGGGGCCCACAGGCAACGGCTGTGTGCCCCGAAAATGATGGCCGACGGAGTGTGCGCTGGCAGCTCAGAACCCTTCTTCGTGGAAACCTTCGGGAATCCGCACGACCAGAACCGGCTGGGCGGCGCTGTGCAGGACCTTGTGAGTGGTGGAGCCCAGCATCGCGTCGCCTACCGCGGTGTGGCGGTGTGAACCCATAATGATCAGGTCGGCATCGTGTTCCCTGGCGGCAGTAAGAATGACTTCGGCCGGATGTCCCTCTTCGATAAGGATTTCGCTGACGCGCTGTGTACACTGCAGGTCTGTGCCACATTCCTTTTCGCACAACCGTGCAATGCGTTCCCGCAAGTGTTCCTTGGCCTGCGTCTGCGCCTTGCTGTGAATCTCGTCCGATTGCTCATGGGAGATGTGCAGTTCCACCAGGCTCTGGGCAAAGGTTGACAAGGGTTCCAGTGCCGAGACGGCAATGATCTGCGCGTCGTGCTGCCTGGCCAAAGTGAGGGCGTAGCGGAACACGTAGGGAGCCGCTGGGCCCATGCCAGTTGCGTAGAGAATCTTCTTTATTTGCGGAAGCATTTTGCGATCTCCTTTGGGCTTGGACTATCTGCCGAAGAAAACGTCAGGCAGGAAAGTGATGATCTCCGGGAAAACTATCAAGGTAGCCAGAGCAATCACCTGGATTGCGACAAAGGGAATGATGCCCCGGTAGACATCTCCCATGGAATATTCCGGTGGCGCCACGCCCTTGAAGTAGAACAGTGAATATCCGAAAGGAGGAGTCAAAAAAGAGGTTTGCAGGTTGATACAGATCATCATGGCAAACCAGAGCGGATTGAAGTTCAGGTCCATGGCAATCGGCGTGAAAATTGGCACAACCACCAGTAGAATTGCCGCCCAGTCGATAAACATCCCCATGAAGAAAACCACGGCCATCATGATGACGAAAACCACGTAGGGACTGACATCCATTCCCAGCAGGACATCGGCGACGACGTCGCCGCCGCCCATGCTCAAAAAGACTACGGAAAAGAATTTGCCACCGATGAACAGGGCCATGATCATCGCCGTGGTACGTGCGGTCGAGACACAGGATTCGCTAATGACCGCCCAGTTCAGTTTACGAGAAACCAGGGCCAGAATCAGCGCACCAATACAGCCCAGGGCTGCGGCTTCGGTCGGAGTCGCGATGCCGGCCAGAATCGTACCCATAACCGTGAGAATCAGGCCGAAAGGCGGCACAAAGTTCTTCATGGTCATGGTAAATTTTTGCATGGCGGTAGCAGTGCGGTCTTCCACGGGAATCGGCGGACCAAGCTTGGGATTCATGTAGCAGCGCACGCCCACATACAGCAGGTACATGCCAGACAGTAACAGGCCAGGCAGAATGGCGGCGGCGAACAGATTGCCGACCGAGGTCTCTTTTTGTCCGGTCAGGCCGCCATAGACAACCAGCATGATTGAAGGCGGAATCAGAATCCCCAGTGTTCCTGATGAACAGATAATCCCTGCGGAAAGGGCGCGATCGTAGCCGCGACGTAACAAGGCCGGACCAGCCATCAGGCCCATGGCGACCACAGAGGCACCGACGATGCCGGTGGTTGCGGCAAAAACGGTAGAGACGACAATGACCGCCATTCCCAGTCCGCCACGTAGTCCGCCCAACACAATATACAGGGCCTCAAACAGCCCCTCTGAGACCTTGGAACGGTCGAGAATCTGGGCCATGAAAATAAACAGCGGGATGGCGACCAATGTATAGTTGAGGAAAATGCCCCAGGCATTATTGGCAAACAAGCCCATCAATGCTTGAATTTGAAAGCCGTTATCTATCAGGCCGAAGACGGTCGCGACTGCAGCCAGGGTTATGAGCTAAAGGATGCCCCATGGCAATAGAGGCCATCAGGGTCAGGAACATTAGGATTGTAAGGACTTCTACGCTCATTGGTATCTTTTCTCCTGGCTCAGGCAGATTTTAGTGAGTAGTTTTTAAAGAACGGATATCCTGGATCAGTTTGGCCAGCCCTTGCAGGAAGAGCAGGATGAAACCGATTGCCATGAGCGTTTTGTACGGGTAGATAGCGGGAGCCCATGAACTCGAGGCATGTTCCCACTGCTGCCATGAAGTGGCGGCCATGGCGCAGGTGTAGTAAGTCAGCATGCCCATTGTCGGCATAAACAGCACGATATTGGTGAAGATTCGCAGCATGAGCCGTGGTCGTTCCTTAAGTCGTGCTTCAAAGACATCGATTGCTACATGGGTATTATGCTTGAGGGCATAGGCTAATGCGAGGCTGAAGTGAACACCGTAAAGAAACACGGTCTGCTCAAAGGCCCAGGATGTCGGAGCGTCAAAACCGTAACGCATAATGACTTCATAGGTCACCACGCCGATCAGGGGCAAAACCAGGAGTGAACCGAAGTAGCCGATTTTTTCATTGAGGGCGTCGATCGCCCGATCGATTTTGTACATACAAAACCTCATATGGGGTACAGAGGAGTTCCACCTGCAATGAAACAGCTGAGGGGACCTTCAGGCCCCCTCAGCTGGATTATCATGAGGTGGATTACTGAGTCCGTTTTCCGGCGATGAATTCGTCAATCGGCCAGGGTGTCAGGCCACTGCGGATTTCACGCCAGGCAGCGAAATCTTCCTTGAACTTCTCCTGGGAGTCGAGGGTCTTTTTGACATCAGGATACTTGGCTTTAACAGTCTCAAGATACTCTTTGGTCTTCTTCGCGAAGGAGGTGATCGCATCGTCGTCCATGCGCACAAACTCGACATTCTCCTTGAATTTTGCGATCGCTTCGGTGTTGAGGTTTTCCTGCCATGCGCTTGACCAGAGCTGGGTCTCCTTGGCGGCGATATCGATGATCCACTTCAGGTCGGCTGGCAGCTTGGCGTAGGAGTCTTTGTTGATGAAGAAGGCACATTGGACCGAAGGCTGATGCACGCCTGGCTCGATGACGTATTTGGTGATTTCATCAAAGCCCATCGGGTAGTTGATGGCCGGTGAGGAGAACTCGGCGGCGTCGATGACGCCACGCTCAAGGGCAAGGTAGACTTCGCCGCCCGGAAGCGGGGTGACCGAGGCGCCCAGTTGATTCATGATGTCCATCTGCCAGCCCGGGGTGCGGACGCGCATCCCTTTGAAGTCGGCCATTTGACGAGGCTTTCTTGTTGGAGAAGAAGCCCATTTCCTGGCCGCCGTTGCCACCTGGCAGGGCGAAGAGGTTGTAGCGCCCGTAAAGTTCCTGCATCTGCTCCAGGCCACCGCGCTCATAGAGCCAGATGTTGTAGCCTTCGGTGTCGAGGCCAAAGGGGACCGAAGCGAAGGAGACGAAATTTTCGTTCTTGCCTTTCCAGTAGCCCGGCCAGTCATGACCGATGTCGGCCTGGCCCTTGCTGACTGCGTCAAAACTTTCCATGGCGCCGACCAGTTCTCCGGCCGAGAAGAGTTTGATCTCGAGACGACCGCCCGAAGCCAGCTCGACCGAGTCGGCAAAGTGCTGGGCCATGTCGTAGAACAGGAGTCCCTTCGACCAAGGCATAACCATCTTCCACCTGAACTCTTCGTTGCTGAGGCTTGATGGTGCGCAGTTCTTTTTTAACTTCTTCATGGCGTTTGTCCGCGCCGAATTTTTCGCGTTTGGCGGCAAATGCTGTTGGGGCCAGGGCCAGGCTGAGAATGACCAGCAGGCCAACTATACAGTTTCATCTTTTTCATGGTGCTCCTCCTTGCGTTCGGGTTGCAGGTTGTGTGGAACTGACTTTAGTTAGTGTAAAACACTTCGATATGACCAATATGCATTAAGACCAATAATTGGTATGACCAGTTTTAGAAAGGTATCGAATGATTCCTCTCAGGTCAAGAAAAAAACAAACGACGTTATAGGTTTTTTGGCCGTGGTCATCACAATGCCTTTGCCTGTCTGCGTTCACGCAGTCTTTTTAACTTGCGGGCCACTGTCGCCTGACTCAATCCCAGGCGGGCGGCAATCTTGCGGGTTGAGCCATACTCCTTCTGGGCTTGTATCAACAGGGTGTCCTCGTAGTCGTGCAGAAGGTCGACGAGAGTCTTGCTCTCACCACCTTCGGCTTTGGCCTTGCCGTCATATTGGCCTAAAGAGTTTATCTCGTTTGCGGTCGAAGTCACGATCATGCGTTCGATGACGTTCTCAAGCTCACGGATATTGCCTTTCCAGGGCATTGAAGTCATCTCTTCAATCAACTTGTCGGCAAAGCGTTTGTAACTGTTGTAGCGCCGATTGTAATGGTCGGTGAAATAGCGGATAAGAAGAGGAATGTCCTCGCGGCGTTCCCTGAGAGGCGGGATTTGTACCGGCACGACATTAAGTCGGTAATAGAGGTCCTCCCGAAACCGGCCCAGGGCAACCTGCGCGGCCAGATCGCGATTCGTTGCAGCGATGATTCTGACATCAACAGATTTTTCTCCCCGACCACCGATCTTGTGAAAGGCTTTGTCCTGGATCACGCCGAGCAATTTGGACTGCAGGTGAAGTGGGATCTCAGTAATTTCATCGAGAAAAATCGTGCCTCCATCAGCCTGTTCGAACAGACCGGCCTTGCCCTTTCGGTCGGCGCCGGTGAAGGCCCCCGGTTCATAGCCGAACAATTCAGCTTCGAGAAGCGATTCGGGGATGGCCGCACAATTGATCTGCAAAAGCGGCTTATTTTTGCGCTCGCTGGCACGGTGAATGATCTTGGCCAAAAGGCTTTTGCCAACGCCAGACTCACCGGTCAGCAGGATGGTTGAATCGGTTCCGGCGACCCTGAGAGCCAGGTCGATAAGGTCACTCATGTTCTGACTGCAAGTGACAATATCTTCTTCGTTCAACATCTGGGTCCGTGCCGTATCAGCGTCAATTTTCTTGCTGTACTGAACAACGGTCAGATCCCAGATGGTGTTGATGATGTAGCGAATTTCATTGGTTTTCGTCGAAGACCGGACAGCCCTTGACCAGAAGCTTACGGCCGGTCCGGGTCGAATAGGTGGCTGTAACCGGAATTTTCTTTTCGATAACCAGGATACTTGCCGAACCGGAAAAGTAGTTGTCAGGGCCGACCAGATCGTAAAGTGAACGACCGACCAACTCTTCGTTGCTAAAGCCGGACATCTCCTCGAAGGGTTTGTTGACCCTGATGGTCACACCCTTGCCGTCGACAATATAAATGCCGTTGGCAACATTATCGAAGACGATTTCAAGGAGTTCCTGATTCATGCTTCTCCCGGTCAGCAGGCTGTCCAGCCACAGTCGATGGTCAGTGCAACCCCGGTCATGCAACTGGCAGCATCCGAGCAGAGATAAAGAGCTGCCTTGCCGATCTCTTCCGGTTCGATCATGCGTTTGACCGCTGCCTTTTTCAGCATGATGGTCTCAATCACAGCTTCCCGGGCGATGCCGTGGGTTTTGGCCTGGGCGTCAATCTGGTTGTCAACCAGCGGGGTGCGAACATAGGCCGGGCAGATTGAGTTGACCGTGATGCCGAACGGCCCACCCTCCAGGGCGGCTGTTTTGGTCAGTCCGGTCATGCCGTGTTTGGCTGCAATGTAGGCCGATTTGAATTCCGAGGCGCGCAAGCCGTGCACTGAGTTGATATTGATAATGCGGCCCCAGCCCTTTTTCTTCATGTGCGGCCAACAGTACTTGGTCAGCAGAAATGGTGCTGTCAGCATCAGGGAAAGGATGAAGTTCCACTTTTCCTCCGGGAAGTCTTCAATTGGACAGACGTGCTGAATGCCGGCATTATTGACCAAGACATCGACCGAACCGAATTTTGCTACCGCTTCATCAACCAGGGCCTTACAAGCAGCCGCATCGGTCAGGTCAACCTGTATGAAATGCCCGCCGATGTTTTTTGCCTGTTGTTTGCCAGCCTCGCTGTTGACGTCGGCCAGAACCACCTGGTAGCCGTCATTGGCCAGGGCTTCAGCAACGGCCAGGCCGATGCCGCTGGCGGCTCCAGTGACAAGTGCAACTCTCTTATCCATCATCGTCTCCTTAAAGTTTGAGTGTCAGGCGCCTTTGATCTCCGGCGCCACGGCAAAGGCGCAACCGGTCGCTACGCGGATTTCTTCGAGCGAGGAAAATGGCGACACTTCAAGGAGTGTCAACCCGGCTTCGGCATCGACACTGAAAACACACTTGTCGGTGACCAGTAGATCGACGACGTTGCGTCCGGTAATCGGCAGGTCGCATTTTTCGAGAATCTTCGGGCTGCCGTCCTTGGCATTGTGCTCCATCATGACAACAACTTTTTTAACCCCTGAGACCAGGTCCATGGCGCCTCCCGGGCCCTTGACCATTTTGCCCGGGATCATCCAGTTGGCAAGGTCTCCATAACAGTTGACCTGCATGCCGCCGAGGACTGAAAGGTCGACATGGCCGCCGCGGATCATGGCAAAGGATTCGGCTGAGTCAAAAAAGCTCGCGCCGGGGATTGTGGTGATGGTCTGCTTGCCGGCATTGATCAGGTCGGCATCAACCTGGTCTTCGGTCGGGAAGGGGCCTATCCCGAGCAGGCCGTTTTCCGATTGCAGGGTAATGTTAATTCCGGCAGGGATGAAATTGGCGACCAGGGTCGGCATACCTATGCCGAGATTGACGTAGTCGCCGTCGGTGAGCTCCTGCGCCACCCGTTTTGCCATCCATTCGCGCGTTGCATTGAAGCCTTTCGCTGAGAGGCCGGCTCCGGAGACGGTTCTTTGTTCAATCGGTTTTTCGTAACCCTGACCAAGGACCAGTCGGTCAATATAAATCCCGGGAACCTGGACATGGTGAGGATCGATCTCACCAATTTCGACAATTTCTTCGACTTCTGCGACCGTTACCCGGCCTGCCTTGGCGCAGGCGATGTTGAAGTTGTTGGCCGTCTTGCGCAGAACCAGGTTGCCTGCTTTGTCAGCCTTCCAGGCCTTGACGATGGCGAGGTCAGTGGTGATGCTTTCCTCGAGCACATAGGAAAGGCCATTGTATTCTTTGATCTCCTTGCCTTCGGTAAGAACTGTGCCAAATCCAGTGCGGGTGAAAAAGGCCGGAATGCCGGCGCCGCCGGCACGCATCTTTTCTGCAAGGGTGCCTTGCGGAGTCAGTTCCAGTTCCAGCTCGCCGCTTAGAAACTGCTGTTCAAAAAGTGCATTTTCACCAACGTAAGAGGAAATCATTTTCTTGACCTGGCGGGTCTGTAGTAACAGACCGAGGCCGAAATCATCAACCCCGGCATTGTTACTGACAATCGGTCAGCCCGCCGGTTCCGGATTCACGCAGGGCCAGGATCAGTTTTTCCGGGATGCCGCATAGGCCGAAGCCCCCTGCGGCGATTGTCATGTTGTCATGCAGCAGCCCCTCCAGGGCTTTTGCTGCATCGGTATAGATAGGCTTCATGTCCTCTCCTTAGAGTTTTTCAGTTCTCAGACGTTTTCAAACAGGGCGGCCACGGCTTCACCGCCGCCAATGCAGAGGGCGGCAACTCCGTATCGTGCTTTGCGCTGGTTCAGTTCGCGCACCAGGGTTGCCGCAAGCCGGCCGCCGCTTGCGCCGATCGGATGCCCGATCGAAACGGCGCCGCCATTGACGTTGACTTTGTCGGGGTCAATCTGCAGTTGTTTGATTGCAACCAGCGGTACGGCGGCAAAGGCTTCATTGATCTCAAAAAGGTCGACGTCCTGCAATTGCAGGCCTGCTTTGTCAACGACCTTGCGGATGGCTTCGACTGGTGCCTCGGCAAAATTGTCAGGAGCGAGACTGTGGCTGGCGGAAGCGACTATTCTGGCTATTGGTTTCAGGTCGTGCTGCCTGACTGCCTCAGCACCGGCGATCAGAACCAGGGCAGCCCCGTCGTTGATGCTTGAAGCGTTGCCGGCAGTGATTGTGCCGTCCTTCTTGAAGGCTGATCTCAACGATGTCAGCTTCTCAATGTTGCCCTTGCCCGGTTCTTCGTCCGTGTCAACCACCAGGTCGCCTCTTCGGTTCTCTGACCGTTACGGGCACCAGCTCATCAGCAAAGGTGCCATTGGCAAATGCCGTCTGTGCGAGGCGATAGGAGCGGGCGGCGTATTCATCTTGTTCGCTACGGCTGAGCTGGTGCCGCTCTATCCACTGCTCGGTTATGTCACCCATGTGGCTGCCCGTATCGGCGTCGAGCAGGCCATCGACCAGCAACATGTCGAGGATCTGCCCGGAGCCCATGCGCTGACCGAAGCGGGCGGAAGGCAGCAGGTAGGGTGCCAGGGACATGTTTTCCATGCCTCCGGCTATAACGATGTCGGAATCGCCGAGGCGAACCGAGTCGGCCGCCAGCATGATTGCTTTCAAGCCGCTGCCGCAAACCTTGTTGATGGTCATGGCGTGGGCGCTGTCAGGGATGCCGGCCATGCGCATTGCCTGTCGGGCGGGAGCCTGGCCTGAGCCGCCCTGAAGGACCTGGCCAAGGATCACTTCATTGATCACTTCTGCGGGCAAACCTGTTTCTGAGAGGATGAATTGGATAACCTGGGAAGCCATCCGGGGTGCTGGAACGGTTGACAGAGAACCGCCAAAGGAGCCGAAAGGCGTACGGCGGGCAGATACAATAAAGATGTCGGACATTTTAACCTCCTGAAAATATTGATTCAACACATGGGAACTAATCGCAAGTCCCGTACCAACGTTGAAAACGTGGTAAAATGGGGCTTGTGAGCTTGTGTGAATGCCCTGCTGCAGGAGGAGCGAGCCATAATTGAATCACTTTTTTGGCGGTTGTCAATCAGCTCTTCTCGGAAAGCTCTAATACAGGGGAGAAGATTCGTTTTTGAATCAAACGACTCTTTTGTGAATCACATGATTCATTATTGATTCAGATTTTTGTTGCTTAGGCTTAATTGAATAGAATAGTGTTTGTTTAATTCTTGACAGACCGCTCAAGAAAAGTCTACCATAAATTGGTCATACCAATAATATGTTATACCACAGAGGCAAGTATGGAAACTTTTATCAATGCAACTCGGAAAGTTGGAGTAGATGTGCAGGTGCTGAAAGGTCTGGATGAGCTTGTCTCACATGTTGTTGAATGGACCAACGGCAGCCTGTTGGTGTTGCCGATAAACCAATAAATGGTCAGACCAATTAAGAGGAGTACGTCTCATGCAACGGGAAAGATTGATCACAGCTTTTAGTGACGCTGCCCGCGCCGTCGGGGCAGAGGTCGCTTATGTCGCAGGTGTTGAAGCTGTAGTCGACTACGTCAAGCAATTCGCATCTGGTGAGGTCATGGTGCCCCTCTTTGTCTCGGCTAAACGGCTCAATCTGACTGCCGCACTAAAGTCGGCAGGAGTCTCGCTGGTGCAAAATGATCTGCGTCAGGGCGCGGCCTCGGCCGCAGTCGGCGTGACCGGGGCCAATTTTGCTTTTGCCGCCACCGGCACGGTGGTGCTGGAAAGCACCGCCGAAGACATCCGTCTGGCAACTACCCTGCCGGAACATCACGTGGTACTGCTTGATCCGGCCAAGATTCTCGAAGATGATCTGGCCGCGATCCCTTACCTGCGAACCTTCCACCAGAACAGCCCACGCAACTACCTGGCCTATATTACCGGGCCGAGCCGCACCGCGGATATCGAGCGGGTGCTGACTATCGGTGTTCATGGCCCGAAGCAGCTGCATATCCTGCTCTTCTCACAGGTCTCTCCAGCGATCCGTTGGAAATGTAGCTGGTCACATCTGATCGCTAAAGGGTTGAAATTATGAGTAAAGTTCGTGCCAAGGAATATCAGGTCCGCATTGATCATGCGCTGGCGACACCGAAATTGCAGGATGCCCTGCACAAGTTTGGCGATGCCTTCCTGCTCGCCCGCGAAAAAGCCTTCAGTCAATACGATTTTGAGACTCTGCGCCAGGAAATCGCCGACAGCAAGGATGAGGTTGCAGCGCATCGCCAGCAGTATCTCGACCAGTTCATTACCAATGCCGAAGCGGCCGGAGCGAAGTCTTTATCTCGCCAAAACCGCCGCCGACGCCAATCAGCTATATTGCTGATCTGGCCGAGGCCAAAAGGCGTCAAGCTGGTGGCCAAGAGCAAGAGCATGGCGAGCGAAGAAACCCATCTTAACCAGGCCCTTGAGAACGCCGGTATTGAGGCGCTTGAGACCGATCTTGGCGAATGGATTATCCAACTCGCCGGTCAACGTCCGAGTCACATGGTGATGCCGGCGATCCACATGTTCAAGGAAGAGGTCGCCGAACTGTTCAGCAAGGTGACCGGCGTCGAAGAGCCGGCAGAAATCGCCCATCTGGTGCAGGTCGCCCGCGAGCAGTTGCGCCAGGGCTATCTCGATGCCGATATGGGGATTACCGGGGCCAACATTGCGGTTGCCGAAACCGGAGGCATCGCCCTGGTCACCAACGAAGGCAATGCCCGGCTGGTCTCGACCCTGCCGAAAATTCATGTCGCCCTGCTTGGCATTGAGAAGATCGTGCCGACTCTCGAAGATGCAGCAACGATCATCCGTACCCTGCCGAAAAACGCAACCGGCCAGCTGCTGACCTCCTATATTACCTGGATCCGCGGTGCGGTTCCTTGTGGTGATGATGAGAAGGAGCTGCATCTGGTGCTGCTCGACAACGGCCGCAGTGCACTGGCCGAATCACCTCAGTGCCGTGATGCTCTGCGCTGCATCAAGTGCGGCGCCTGCGCCAACGTCTGCCCGGTCTACCAGACCGTCGGCGGCCATGTCTTCGGCCATGTCTATATCGGTGCCATCGGCATTATCCTGACCGCATTCTTCCACGGCCTTGAACAAGGCCGCCGAGATCGTCCGCGCCTGTATCGGCTGTCGTGCCTGCGTCACCGTCTGCCCGTCGAACATCGATCTGGAAAATATCATCCTCAGCTCTGCGCGAAACCATCGGCCACGAAGAAGGGATCGGGGTTGGCAAGTCGATCGTCTTCCGCAAGGTGATGCGCAACCGCAAGCTGTTCCACAGCCTGATCCGTGCTGCCTCCCTGCTGCAGAAACCGGTCACCGGCGGCAGTCGCACGATTCGTCATCTGCCACTGTTTTTCTCTTCACTGACCGAGTGGCGCACCCTGCCGGCGATTGCCGAGAAACCGTTGCGCGACCAGTGGGCAGAAGATTCCGCAGAAGATCGAAAAACCGCGCTACAAGGTCGCGCTCTTCGGCGGTTGCGCCAATGATTTCCTCTACCCGGAACTCGGCATTGACCTGATCAAGGTCATGAACAAGCTGGATGTCGAAGTCTCCTATCCTCTTGAACAGAACTGTTGCGGAGTGCCGGCTCTTTACTCCGGGGACAAGGAAACCGCCGTTGCGCTGGCCGAGCAGAATATCGCAGCGATGCTCAAGGATGATCCTGATTTCGTCCTTACCACCTGCCCGACCTGTACCATGGCGCTGCAGCGTGATTTTGTCGAATTCCTCAAGGACAACCCGGTCTGGGCCGCCAAGGCCGAGCATCTGGCCGAGATCACCGTCGATGCTGCCGGCTTCATCGTTAACCAGCTTGGTGCCGCGGAGGTCTTCAAGGGCCTCTCCGCTGCTGGAGAAGGTCACCTATCATGACTCCTGCCACCTTAAGCGTGGTGCCGGAGTTTGGAAAGAGCCGCGCGAGCTGTTGATCGACCTCCGGACGTGAACTCGTCGAGATGGAGCACGCTGATCGATGCTGCGGTTTTGGCGGTTCCTATTCGTTGACCAGTCATCCCGACATTTCCAAGCAGATTCTGGGTGACAAGGTCAAGGATATTGAAAAGAGCGGAGCGACTTGCGTTGCCATGGATTGTCCCGGCTGTATGATGCAATTGCGTGGTGGACTTGAGAAGCAGGAGGTTGATGTGCGGGCGATGCATACGATCCAGTTGTTAGCTGAATCTTTGGAGTAATCCGACCTCTTTCATTGGCTGTCTTTGTTTAGAAAATAGGGACACTTTGCTGTTGTGAAGTGTCCCTATTTATTCAATTCCTCAATCATCTCTTCCAAAAGGCACTTGATGTTAATCGAGGTCTCGATAGCGACCGGGTTGGAGATCATATCCATGACCCTGGCCGGATCCTTGACCATTACCTTGCAGCCACCTGAATGCAGTTCGTAGATGACGATGTTGCATGGCATCAACAGGCCGATGTTCGGATCGGCATTGAAAAGTTGTTGTGCGAACTCTGAGTTGCAGGCTCCGATAATGATATAGCGACCGAACTTGTTATGCTCTGTTCGGCCAATAATTTCATGCAGGTTGAGCCGCGTGTAAATTTGAAAGCCCTTCTCTTGCAGTCGTTGCTCTACCGATTCAATGGTTTCTTCAAATTCGGTGGCAACTTCACAACCAAAGCCGTAGCTGCAATCTGTAGCCATAAGAATCTCCCTTCCTTGCTAGGTTTGTACCGCAACCAGCGGCAATCTAAACAGGGACATTATTGCTCAAAAATTACCATCAGGCCAGCCTATTGTCAGTCACGATAAGTGGCTCAAGGTTGGCTCTTCTATCTCCTTGGCCGGACAGGCCGAGTGTGGCACAATGAGTTTATTGGGTTGTCTCACACAACAGGACCTCCAGAATGTCGCAGATTTACGAAAATTTAAGTCAGGCTATTGTCGCGCTGCCTGTTGTTGCCTTACGGCGGATGTGCAAGCTGGTGCGTCTGCTCGATCGCCTGAGTCATGATCCCGGTTATCGCTCACTGATTTACCAGGACATTCCCGAGGCCGCACGTTTTGACCCCGGTCATGCTGCCGTGATGATGTGCTACGATTTTCATCTGGCAGGGGACATGCCCCGTCTGATTGAGGTCAATACCAATGCCGGCGGCGGCCTGCTGGCCTACCTGTCCCATAACCCCTCGCTGGCGATTCGCCCTGAGTCTCTTGCTCCGAGGCTGAAAGCGCGTCTGTTAAGAACCTTCTCCGCTGAGATGCGGCAGTTTTCCGGCGGCAGTAAAGCCAGGCCGGAACGCATCGTCATTGTTGATGAAGAGCCGACCCAACAGTATCTCTATCCCGAGATGCTGGCTTTTGCCGACCTTTTCAGAGATTGGGGAGTTCCTGCCGAGGTCGCAGCACCCGAACAGCTGCAGGCCGACGAAGCAGGTGTCTGCTTGAATGGTCAAGCGGTCGACATGGTTTATAATCGCCATTGCGACTTCTACCTGGAGAGCAATGCCATGGCCGGCTTGCGAAGGGCTTATCTGGCTGCAAAGGTCTGCCTCACACCGAATCCTCATATGTATGCTTTACTCGCCGATAAGCGCCGGCTGGCGCTCTGGTCTGATCCGGTCAAAAGAGCTCCTTACCTTCATGCTGAGCAGGATGGAGAGCTTCTTGATGCCATCCTGCCGACTTCCAACCTGCTCTCTGACCTTGATCTGCAACACACCTGGTCGATCCGCAAACAACTTGTTTTCAAACCGGTCGACAGTTTTGGCAGCCGGGGTGTGTTGATTGGTGGGAAAATCAGCCGCAAACGCTTTGAAGAGCTACCCCCGGCGACAACCCTGGTTCAGGAACTGGTTCCCCCCTCTCTGACCGACGTACCCAACTTTGAGGCCATGAAGACGGATTTGCGGCTATATGCTTACCGCGACCAGGTTCTCGGCGTAACTGCACGCCTGTACCGTGGACAGGTGACGAACCTGCGAACTCCCGGTGGCGGATTTGCCCGCGTCAAGGCTGTTTAAATAACAAATCAGATTAATCCAGACTCCTCCTGAACCTTGCTATCGATGCCTCCTTAACCGCTAATGAAATAAGTTAACCGAGTAACCCAACTGAATTGATCTTCCTTTACGTGATGTATTAAATGTGAGGAGGATATGCGCTATGATCTAGAGTGCAAAACAGGTTCCGTCAAAATTGAAGTTGTCGCTTTCTGGCTTTGGTCTTGTGAGCACAGTGATCTACCACCCGCTACAGAATTAGCCCTCATTGGGGCATTGTGTCTGGTTTGAAAGTATCGGCGAATGGGCGTACCTTCGCGTCCTGTTACTTAAACATCCTCTTGAACAAGCCTTTTTTCTGCTGTTCCTGCTGCTCTTGCAGGTTGCGCAGTCCTCTGCGAGCCATAACGAGGCGCGCATCGAGTTTAAGGGCTTTATTGAACTCAGATTCTGCCATCGACTCCTGTCCCGCCTCGAAAAGCATCCAGCCTTTGTAGGCAAAGGCCAGGGCTGTGCGTTCCATGGTGATCGACTTGTTGAGCATCTGCTTGGCCTTATTGCGCATGGCCATGCTGTCGGCGTACTTGGGGTTGCGATAGATTGCCCAGGCCAGGCTGGCCAGGTAGTCGCCATTGTTGGGATCTGTATTCACAGCTTCCTGCAGGGCTTTTTCGGCATTGTCCCACTCTTCCATTTCCAGGAAAACTTTGCCTGACTCCGCCTGTACCTGTGCCTGGAAGCGATCATCTCCCTTATGACCAAGGCCTATTTTGTTGGCGCCGAGCATCTCGTCGTAACGTTCTTTCTTGACGACGTCGGTGAGGGTATCGTAGGCCCTGGCGACCTTTGACAGGATCTCCTCGACCAGCACGGCTTCTTCGCCACCGAGCTGCATGAGGACCTCGGGGCCGAACTTGCGCGTAATGGCGAAATAGCGTTCTTTCAGAAGGTCTATGGAGAATTTCCCCTGTTTAATGCCAAAGACCTCGTAGTGGTTTTTATCCTCCAGGCTTTTGGCAATCAGGCGGACTTCCTGCGGCAGATCGTCCGCCTTTGCTTCGGTTGCGACAGTTTGCTGGATTTGTCCCCTGCCTTCTTTTGCTTCTGCTGGTGGGGTCTTCAGCATCACTATCATCGACCAGGTCGGAGAAGCTTTCGAAGATTTCCTCTGCGGGAACCTCCAACTCCTCCTCTACAGCGTTGAAAAGCGCTCGCAGCGGCAGGCCGTCTGCTTGCGCAGAGGGGGTCGGAACGGCGGCAAAACGCGCCATGTTCAGATTGGTTAAAGTCAGCAACAGAGGGCCGCAGCCCGGTTCCTCAGCAATCAGTTCGGCAAGTTTTCTTTGGCCGTCAAGCCTCTGTAAAAGATGCTTTTCCGACTCATTCAAGCGAAGGAAATTGATGTGCCGAAAATAATCTTTATCCAGCAGGAGATACTTGTCACTGAAGGTTGCCTGCTTCTGACACGCAGCTTGGTCGGCATGCTTGTGGAACCCTTCATAGAAGAGTTGTGGCACGTTAAGGGTTATCAGTTGCAAAAGCTCCGGCGTGGGAATGGCTTTCCAGGCAGCCGACGACTTGGCCGCTGCCGAACGCTGTGACAAGCTCCTGGTTCAGGTAGTCCATCTCGGCCTGCAAGAGGTCGTTGTATTGCAGGCAGCCCAGCTGTACAAAGATATCGTGACGGATAAGCCGCAGAAGTTGTGAAGTAACTGTATTCGTCGTTGGAAATCTGACCCCGGCTGCGGAGAAAATCGCCAAAGTCGCGATGCTTGTAACCGGGACGTAAAGCGACCGGAGCGCCGCTGATGAAGGTCAGCATGCGCACGGTGTCTGGATACTTCAAGGTCAAAAGACCGGAAAAACGTTTTAAGAAAGCTGTCCGCAAGTGCTGCGCGAAAGGACGCACTGCGGTTGTTGGTGTCGGCGCAGGCGAGTATCCCCGGGTTGAGTGCATGCTGGATCGCTGTCATGAGGTCGGCAGCCTTTAGCGGTTTCTCCAGATAGTGATGAATACCGAGCGCTTTGGCGGCTGTTTGAAATTTTTCACCCTTGTAGTAACCGGTTACAACAACCACGGGCAGTTTTCTGGTGCGCGGGCTTTGGCGCAACTTTTTAACCAGCTCAATGCCGTGCAGGCCGGGCAGCTTCAGCTCAATCAGCAGCAGATCAGGAGGCTCAGCGGCAATAGAGCGCAGAGCAGCAACGCCATCGCATTCATGCTGGACATCGAAGCCCTGCTGCTTGAGACGTCCGGTGATTGCGGCCGCCAGTTGCTGATTTTCTTCAGCCAGCAGGATACGCATGGCCATAGCTGTTGCCTTTCTTGTCCCGTGTGGCTAGTGTTTTCAGTGCCGGCGCAGTTGATAGCGGCGCACTGCTCGATTGTGCTCTTTCAGCGTGGCGTTGAACTCGTGGGTGCCGTCGCCTCGCGCTACAAAGTAAAGGTTCTTGCCCACGGCAGGGTTTGCTGCTGCCTTCAGGGCAAACTCCCCGGGACTGGCGATCGGGCCCGGAGGCAAGTCCGCGCATGCGATAGGTATTGTAAGGCGTTGGCGTATTCAGGTGCTTGCGCGTCAGGTTGCCGTCAAAATCAGCGATACCGTATATGACTGTCGGGTCTGCTTGCAGTGGCATGCCGAGCTTGAGCCGGTTGTGGAAAACTGAAGATATCAGCGGCATTTCCATGAGATTGCCGGCCTCTTTTTGAACAATTGATGCCAGCGTGATCAATTGGTGCCGATCAAGATCCAAGGCTGCCGCGCTCTCCAGCAAGTCTGCCGTGATATGTGAATCGAGTTGCTCCACCATGGCACGCAAGAGCTGCCGCGGTGTTGTCGATGAACTGTAGGTATAGGTTTCGGGGAACAGGTACCCCTCGAGGGATGTCGCCTTGACTCCAAGTTCTTCGATGAAAGCGTCATTGTTACAGAGAGCGAGGAACTCTTCAGCCGAACCAATCCCGGTTTCTTCCAGCCGGTCAGCAATTTCTCGCAGGTTAAAACCTTCCGGGATTGTGATCTGGAACTTGCGGATGTCACCGGCAACCAACCGGTCAAGAACCTGGTCCGGTGTCGCAGACACTTCAAAAAGATATTCGCCTGCATGGATCTGCCCTGTGGCGTTGCGCCATCGGGCCAGCAGGCTGAAGCTGCGCACATCGCTGACAACGCCTGCCTTCTGTAGTTGTAGGGCAATCCGGGCAAAAGAGCTGCCTTGTTTGATCTCAATGGCTTGTGGTTGCGATGGCAGAACAGGGGTAGTGACGAAATTTTGCAGCCAGAGCCCGACGCACAACTAAGGTAAGACCGATCAGTATGAAGATGATCATGGCCAGTTTACGGGTGCGTGAGTTCATGCAAGGGTACTCCAATAAAAACCAGTTATTTGATGTCGAAGCATTGTTGGAGTCTTCTCAGGGAAAGTCAAGATTACGGGAATGGCATCAGGCTTTGAAACGAGCCTCCGTGCCATCGAGCAAGCGCTTGATATTGTCTGTGGTGGCGCCAGATGACCAGTGTGGCGATAAAGAGCGTGGCCAGAAAAATCGGCTGTGGATGATCCAGGAGCAGAATCAACAGGGGAGCAGAAAGAGCCGCCAATACAGAACCGAGAGAGATGTATCTGGTTAGTGCTACGCTCAGGATAAAGATAATCAGGGCCAATAAGACTGCTTTGGGTGAAAGCACCAGGAAAATGCCCAGAGCTGTCGCCACGCCCTTGCCTCCTCTGAATTTGAGATAAACCGGGAAACAGTGCCCCAAAATCGCAGCGATGCAGGCAATGCCAAGCTGTGTCGGTGTTGGCGCCAGCCAGGCTTTTAACTGCCAGCAGCGGTAGAAAACTTTTCATGGTGTCGCCAAACAGCGTCAGGATACCGGCCAGTTTGCCTGCCACCCGGTAGACATTGGTTGCGCCGATGTTGCCGCTGCCCTTTTGCCGCACGTCTTCGCTTCCCATCAGGCGTGCAAGCACAACCCCGCTTGGAATGGCGGCGATCAGGTAGATAACTATCAGAATGAAGACGAAGAGTGTGTTGTTCATAAGGGTCTCAAAGAGAGTTCGGGGTACTTGACAATGGTGGTGTTATCCCTTCCCCCGGCAGCGGCAAATAAGCCGTAATCTGCCCGCTTTTAGTCGCTAATCTGTAGAAAGTTTCTAGCATGATCCACGTAAAATCACAAGGTTAATTCAATCTTGTCCGAACTCAGGTCCTCAGCGGGAGAGACGCAGGATATGAATATTCCAGCTTTTGAAACCTGTCAGATCGGTGTCGATTCTGAACAGCTCAAACCCGGTTTGCGCGGAGTTCTGCAAGAGGATAAAAAGTGCCGCGCCAGGTGATTCCTCCTTTAACCAGGTTACAGGTCACGCTGCGAACAATGATAAAGGTGAAGAGTCCGACGGAGAGTGGAAAACCCAGAGCAAACCAGGGGCTGAAACCATGAAAACGAGCGCTATCTGCCGCCACGGCGCTGATCGTCATAACGATGAGAGTGTAAAGCAACAGCGTGCTCCCAGAGGTGAGAAAAAGGGCACAGTAAGGCCAGAGAATGGCAGTCATGTTGAAAACAACGCCGGAAAAGGCAAGCCAGAGTGCGGTAGTCGGTGCCGGCGAAAACATTCTTCTCAAGGCCCAGAACCAGTTCGCGGATGCTGGCGTACCATTCGACTGAAATCAAACCGGCACCATAAATCAGTTGCTGGCGTGAACCCTGCTGTTTGAGGATTTTGCCTAATTTAAGGTCATCGTCAGGGCGCAGGGCGATGGTCTTGTGCCCTCCTGCCTGCAGATAACTCTCTGCCTTGACCAGGTTGAAGGCACCAATGCCGATGTGGCAGTGACTCTTGGGGTCAGATACTTTCCAGGGGCGGGTGAAGATGCCGAAAAAGAAGCCAAAGGTGACTCCGAACATGTTGAGAAAAAGACTCGGCATTCGGGCTTCAGGGGTCGCGGCCAGATGGTCGAGCTGTTCAGCCTGAAAATAGCTCACTGCCCGGGTCAGGGTGTCCGGTGTCATTACGACATCGGCATCTGTAAAGAGCAATAACTCACCGGTGGCTTTAAGGCTGCCCTGCCAGAGCGCATGGTTTTTGCCCAGCCAGCCTTCTGGCAGATCTTGAAGGTGAAGGATTTCGAGTCGAGAATCTGCTGTCGACATCTCATCAAGGATGTCGCCAGTCTGGTCTTCTGAACGATCGTTGACGACAATCAATTCTCAGACTGGGGATAGTCGAGGTTTAACAGCGAAAGCAATGCACGGCACGAATTTTCCTTTCCTCGTTGCGCGCAGCCACGATGATCGAAACTATGGGGAGGTGTTCACTTGTTGCTGGTGATATGTCTCTCAGGAAACGGATTTTCCGACTTCCGACAATCACCTCAAGCCCGACAATCGTGTAAATGCATAGTATGATGATTCCCAGCCAAAACATATGCTTTTCAATTCCTTACTGACATATGACAGCACAAATTTAACGTTTGCCCTCCTATTGGCCAAAACAGCTCCACCAGACGTGTTGCGCGGTGGGCAAATATGCTCTCCAGCATCTTCCTGACCCAGAGCCTGTGGACCAGACGGCCAATGACGCCGAAGGGTAACTGATAGCAGACCCGGTCAATCATTCTGGTCTTTTTGTCAAAGGGTTCAATCCGGTGCTGATGATACCAGAGCCTGTAGGGGCCAGCTCTTTGCTCATCGACAAAAAAGTTTCCTGTCTCGATATGCTTGATCTCTGTCAGCCAGCGGCGTTTGCCAAAGATCGGGATCTGGATTTCGTAGAGGATCGTTAAACCGTTATACATGATGTCGGGGACTTCGGACAGAATCTGAAAGTGCAGGTCCGGAGGAGTCAGCTCATTCAGATTCACCGGTGTGGAGAGAAATCTCCACAGCGTGTCCGGATCCGTGTCAAGGATGATTTCGCGTTCCAGGATGTGCATTGCGACTATTCCTGTTGTTTGACGAAGATCAGTTCGCCGGTATTGAAACCAAGTTCTGTTGCCTTATTGATAAGAGCCTCCGTAATCTCTGCGTCGAGCTTTTTATCCCGGGCCAGAATCCACAGATACTTTTTGCTTGGGCCGCAAATCAAGGCATAGCTGTAGTTTTTCTGATCAAGTTCGATCACGTTGTAGCCGCCGTAGAAGGGCCAGAAAAAAGTGACCTTGAGGCGTGCGACATCCTGGTCACCGATGAAGTAGGCGCGTCCTTTTGCTTCCTTCCACTATCCGGTCTGACTGTTGAAGCCACGATTAACAACATCAAGCCCACCGTCGGGGCGCTTGCTGTAGGTCGCAGAAACCTGGCTGAGACCTCGCTCAAAGCGGTGATCAAGTCGGGCGATCTCGTACCAGGTGCCGAGGTAGCGATCCAGTTCAAAATCATCAACCGGCGTTACCCCCTGTGGAGTGACAGCACATCCGGCCAGTAAAAAGAAGCCAAGCAACAGTGCTAAGGATTTCATAGGATAGATTCCAAGGGCTCAAGGGTGCTTCCGGTCAGGATCTTAATCAGAAGTCTGAACCCAATTGTCTCAGAATCAAAACACAAATCAAGTCTCCGAGAGCAAAAGCCTCCTTTCATCTCGTGGATTTACTGGTAATCTTTAGAGTATTCAGCTTTTTAAAAGGAGGGCTTATGCTGGAGGCAAAAATTCGATTGGGAGTCAGTTCCTGCCTGCTCGGAGAAAAAGTTCGTTTCGATGGGGGGCACAAGCTCGATCGATTCCTGACCGAGACCCTTGGTCGGTTTGTTGAGTTTGTGCCGGTCTGCCCCGAGGTCGAGATGGGTTTGCCGACGCCACGGGAGACATTGCGTCTGGTCGGTGACCAGGAATCGCAACGTCTGGTTTTTTCCAAAAGTGGCGAGGATATTACTGAAGCCATGACGCTATGGGCACAAAAGAGGGTGGCGGAACTTGAAAAAGAAGACCTCTGCGGCTTTGTCTTTAAATCGAAATCGCCCAGCAGCGGCATGGAAAGAGTCAAACTTTATGACCGCAACGGTGTGCCCAATAAACATGGAGTCGGCCTCTTTGCCCGGGTCTTCATGGAACATTTCCCCCTGCTGCCCGTTGAAGAAGACGGCCGGCTGCATGACCCCGGCTTGCGTGAGAATTTTATTGAAACCATTTTTGTCCTCAAGCGTTGGAGGGATGCCTCGGCTGCAGGTATGACCCGGGGCAAGCTGGTGGATTTCCATACGCGGCATAAGCTGCTGCTGCTGGCTCATAGCACAGAGCTCTATCGGCAGATGGGCAAGCTGGTTGCAGCGACTGAACCGATGGAGGATCGAGAGCTCTTTGAACGCTACCTGGCCCTTCTGGTTAAAGCCCTGAGATTAAGAACTAGCGTGCCGAAGCATGTCAATGTTCTGCAACATGTCCTCGGTTATTTCAAACAACAGCTCAGCGCTGATGAAAAACAGGAAGTGCTCAGTATCATTGACAGCTACCGGGCCCGACAGATTCCTCTGATTGTACCGATTACCCTGCTCAACCATTTTGTCCGCAAGTACGATCAGGAATACCTGAAACAACAGCTTTATCTCAACCCTCACCCGGCGGAATTGCAACTGCGCAACCATGTCTAGAAGGCAACTTTTGCCAACTGTAGAAGAATTGAAAAGCCTTCAGTCGGTGAAACAGGGTCGACTCTTGAAGATCAATGCTCTTTCTGCAACAGAGGATTTATGACGACAAAAAAACGCTCGAAACCGATTTTTGTTGCCGGAGCAACCGGGTACATCGGGGCCCGACTTGTGCCCCTTCTGCTGGAGGCCGGTTATCATGTTCGAGCTCTCGCCCGCGCCCCGGAGAAACTCCGCAACCGTCCCTGGGCACAACATCCGAAGCTGGAAATCGTCAAAGGTGATGTTCTTGCTCAAGTCGTCGCTGCAAAAGGCTCTGGCTGGCTGCCGGGCTGCCTACTACCTGGTTCATTCCATGACTCCAGGGGTCAGGGATTTTGCCTTCACTGACCGGCAGGCGGCTCGCAACATGGCAGAAGCCGCAGCAGCAGAAAAGCTTGAACAGATCGTCTACCTGAGCGGGCTGGGTGACCAGCAGGGCAAGCTCAGCCACCACCTGCAATCGAGGACAGAAGTTGGTGAAATATTGCGCCATGGCCCGGTTCCTGTGACGATCCTGCGGGCGGCGATGATCATCGGTTCGGGCAGCGCCTCTTTTGAAATCCTGCGTTACCTGGTTGATCGTCTGCCGGTCATGATTACGCCGCGCTGGATCGATACCCCCTGTCAGCCGATCGGAGTCAGAAATGTCCTCTATTACCTGGCTCGGCTGTATTGAAGAACCCGGAACTCTCGGAGAGACTTTTGATATCGGTCAGCCTGATGTGACCAACTATCGGGAATTGATGGAAATCTATGCCCAGGAAGCAGGCCTGCGACGTCGGTTGGTTATCCCTGTGCCGGTGCTTACTCCGCGTCTCAGCTCTTACTGGATTCACCTGGTGACCCCTGTCCCGGCTTCAATTGCGACGGCCCTTGGCCGAAGGCTTGAGTCACCCGGTGGTCTGTCGAGGAGAACCGGATTACCAGGCTCTTGCCCCAGGACCTTTTCGGTGCCCGTAAAGCGATTCGGCTGGCCCTTGATCGCGTTCGACAACACCAGGTGGAAACCTCCTGGACCGACTCTGGAGAAATCCGCCCTGCAGAATGGAGCGTCCCTGGTGATCCTGGCTGGGCCGGAGGCAGTTTTTACGATGACTCGAGAAAAGTCATTCTGAAGGCAAAACCGGAGGAGCTATGGCCGGCGGTGAGTTCGATCGGTGGCGAAAATGGTTATTACTATGCCAATTGGCTGTGGCAAATCCGGGGTTTCCTGGATCGGCTCTGCGGCGGGGTTGGCCTGAGCCGGGGGCGTCGCAGCCAGACAGAACTTTATCCCGGCGACGCCCTCGACTTCTGGCGGGTGGTTGATGTGCAAAAGCCTGATTACCTGATGCTTTCTGCAGAAATGAAATTACCCGGCGAAGCGGTTCTCTCGTTCCGCATAAAAGAGCTGGATGATGGGCAGGTCGAACTGCAGCAGATCGCCCGTTTTTTGCCCCGGGGGCTGCTGGGACTCCTCTACTGGTATTCTGTCCTGCCCTTTCATCACTACGTCTTTAACGGCATGCTGCAAGGCATTGCAAAGGCCTCGGGCAAAGTCGTTTTACAGGGTCCGGAGCGATTTGAAAACGATGTTGAGTAAGGGGCAAAGCCATAGGCAAAAGGAGTTAGGCCCCACTCCGTTCATTCATCCCTTGATCGCCGAAATCATCAACTCGAAATCCTCGAGAAGGGCCTGCAGGTCCTCCTCGTGCTCGACTTCCTGCTCGATGATCTGCAAAGCCATGTTGTAGGTGACCGGGTCCTTGTCCCTGGTCATCTCCATGAGCTGATTGTAGACGCTGATGGCGCATTGCTCACCGGCGATGTTCTGTACCAGAAGCGTTTTTACAAAGGGGTCGTCTGGTGGCTCGTAGGCGCAGTTGGTGAGCTTGAACCAGTCTCGCGGGTCGGTCACCGGGTCCCCGCCCAACTGGATTATGCGGTTGGTCACCATCAGCGCATGGTTCAACTCTTCAGTGGCGTGCAACTCCAGTTCGGCAATGACGGCTTCTTTCATCGGCCCCTTGGCGACTTTGGCTCCCGTCCAGTACTGGTAGTAAGCGAGCCATTCGTCGGCGTAGGCTTTCCGCAATACGCTGATCAGTTCCTCGACATCCAATCCCGACAATTTCACGTGCTCTGCTACCCATAAATCCTCCTGTTTTGATTAAGTTTAAATACCCAAGCATCCTAAGCATAGCTTGTTTTCAGGAAGTTTCCAGAGGCACTGATCTTAATCAGAGTCGGTTCTCCCTGATAAAGCCCTCGACTGTCTCTCGAAGCCGGATCCGGTTGGTGACGAAACCCGATGGTTGCGTGTCTTTGCAGGGTCGTAAAAAAACTCGTCAGGCTCTGGGCTTTGGAATTTCTTCTGCTATATTTCCATAGAGATGAAAGGAGGTTCTGATGAAGCGATTCATACGCGCAGGTGCAGTTATCGCTGCGACCTTGCTGTCAACGAATGCCGCAGCTCTGCAGATTGGTGCCGCGGCTCCCGATTTTACTGCCCGGTCGACCGAAGGAGAGATCACCCTCAGTCAGGTCCTGGAGAAAGGGCCGGTGGTTCTGGCCCTTTACTATGCCGATTTCACCTCCGGCTGAACGAGTGAAATGCAGGCTTTTCAAAATGACATCGCTCGTTTTGAAGAGCTCGACGCCCAGGTCCTGGGCGTGAGTGGCGATACACTGGAGACCCATAAGGATTTTGCCAAACAGCTCGGTTTGAGCTTTCCTCTGCTTGTCGATGATGGCACGATCCGCAAGCTTTACGGCAGTGGCCGGATCACCTACCTGATTGATCAGTCCGGCGTTATCCGCTACGTGCATAAGGGCATGCCGGATAACGATAGCCTGCATCCGGGAGATCGGCAACCTGCAGTCTTATTGAGGCTTGCCATGCTTCCTGGAGAAGAGTTATTCCCCTTCCGCTTTTGGCCCCAGTAAAGAGGAGCGTAAATCCTCCTCGATTGAGCGCAGATGAAGGTCTCGCTGAGGAAAGGGGATGGTGATCCCTTCCTCGCGGAAATAGCGGTCGACGGCCTGGCCTAATTCGCTTTTAACCTTGAGCCGCTTGTTGATGTCGGAAATCCACACGCGCAGTTCGAAATCGATGGAACTTTCTCCGAAGCCAGTGAAGATTGCCGAGGATTCCGGATCCTTGAGGATTTCGGTGTGTTCTTGCGCCACCCGCAGGAGAATCTCCAGAACTTTGTCAAGCGGGCTGCCATAGGCGACGCCGACGGTTAAGACGATGCGTGAAATGTTGGTGGTGAAAGTCCAGTTGGTGACTTTCTGTGAGATCAGGTCCGAGTTGGGAACAATAATTTCAGAGCGGTCGAGTGTTTCGAAGACCGTTGAACGCATGCCTATCCGGGTGATGGTGCCCCACTGGTCATCAATGTTGATGGTGTCGCCTACTTTGACGGGACGTTCGAAAAGCAGGATCAGGCCGCTGACGAAGTTGTTGACGATGTTCTGCAGACCAAAACCGATGCCGACACTTAGAGCCCCGGCGATGATCGTGAACTTTTGCAGGTCAAGACCGGCCATGCTGACGGCGACAAAGAAGCCGATGGTGAAGAGAGTATAATGCAGCAGCCTCTTCAATGCGGCCTTAACGCCATAGTCGATCCTGCGAGGTGTCATGTAATGGGCATCGGCCAAAGCCTGCAATAACCATGACAACAGATTGGTCAGGTAGAGGACCAGTGTCATCATGGCGACCATGAAGACCGAGATGCTGAAGCCGCCAATCGTATATTCGTAGCTCAAAAGCGTCGTCAGGGTTTCATCTATATCATTATAGACGCCCCACACCACAAGCAGATAAAGGCCGGCGTTGATCAGGATAATAATGCGGGCCAGAGTCTTGAGTCGATCGCCGGTGCTGATTCCCAGCTTCATGATCAGCTGGCGGTCCCTGACCCAGTTAAGCCGTAAAAGTTCGGTGATGCCGCCATCGGCCAGATGAATCACCATTCGCACCATGAAGACGATGATGATGGTTCCAAGCACGGCTTCGATGAGGTGGATCGAGAGGGTAGCGAAACCGAGCAGCGCCGTAATCAGGCCAACCAGCGATATCAGACTGATCAGGTAGAGTGAGGCCAGATATGGCCCGAATTTGTCCGGCTCCTGCTGCCGCCTGCGGCGAGCGATAAGCAGACAGGCCGGAGCGGCAATGGCGCAGAGAAGAACTTCGTAAAGCTGGTAAGCAGGTGTCGGCAGGCCGCTGGCTTTGAGGACTTCCGATACCAGGTAGACGATCGCTAAAGCGATGATCAATCGTCTGCGACGATTGTTCTCCGCCATTGCAGCGACCAGAACGGTGCCGGCGATTGTGGCAATCGTAAGCATGAGCCAACCCCAGGAGGGCGGGACGTTTTGGTAGAGGCTGCCGGTTGCCGCCAGTGTGATGAAGATTGCTCCGGCAATCGGGATGTTTAAAAAGAAATCGCCATTCGGAGGAAATCGGTTTGGATCTTTTGCTTCGTAATGAAAGCAGGCCCACCAATACGACGGTGGAGATCAACTCCAGAATAATCACCCAGCCGTGGCGTTGCCAGAAGCCGTCAGGAAGTCTGATCGTCGAGATGAAATTTGTTCGGTACTCGGCGAACAGCTCGGGGGTCAATTGATGGTAGAAGTCGAGACTGAACAGCGAATAGGCATTGCGTCGGAAGGTCTCCAGCCGCAACTGCTCGAGAGTTTTGTCGATGAGGATGCAGTCGGCTGGCAAGAATCTCCTGCTCCGCAGAAAACTCTTCCTGCATCTTGAGTAGCTTTGTCGAGGCCTCCGAGATCCGCTCAAGAAGATCGTCAATATTCTTCTGGGTTTTGCTGAAGACTTCATCCGGGATTTTGACTTCTGATTTGCGCAGTGCTGTATGCCAATCCTGCCAGAAGGTCCTTTCCTCTGTCCATTTTGTGCGAAGATCCTCAAGATTTTTGAAAAGCCCGGAAAGAACCTCGAGCTGCTGCTTCTGTTCCTGGTCGATCTGCGAATAGCGGGTCTCTGCCGTCATCAGACGGTTGAGCGGCCAGTTGATGGCATCCTCCCAGTTGGTGAACTGTGCTTCCACCTCCTTGAGTGTGTCGGCCAGCTCGGCGAGTTTCTGATGGACCTCATCCAGAGTGTTGGCCCGGGCAATGACTGCCTCTGCGGCAGTCAACCCGGCGTTGACTGCATTCGACTGGGGGATGACTTCATTGAGCCCTGGAAACACTCTCTCTGCTGCGGCTGCACCCGCTGAGGCGCGCATCTGCTGCGAGGCGCCTCCGCTGCGCGGGATAGCGCGATGCCAAGGGTGCCAGACTCAGCAGGCACAGGCAAAATGCGAGCTTGATGACGTTCGTGAAGATGGGGTGTCTGTGTCGCTTCATAGCCACTTTTTCCTTCTGAAGAAGACGAGCATGCCGATCATGCAGGCAATCATCACCCCCCAGACTGCAAAGTAGCCCCAGTGCCATTTCAGCTCCGGGATGTACTCGAAGTTCATGCCGTAAATCCCGGCGATAAAGGTCAAGGGGATGAAGATTGAAGCCATGATGGTTAAAACCTTCATAATTTCATTCATGCGATTGCTGACTGCCGACATGTAGAGGTCCTGTAATCCTGAGATCGAGTCGCGAAAGATTTCCACAGTGTCGAGAACCTGGATCGTGTGATCATAGAGGTCGCGTAGGAAGACCCGGGTCCCTTCAACGACGACAGGGGATTCTTCCTTGTAAAGTTCACTGATGACTTCGCGTAGTGGCCACACCGACTTGCGCAGTAATTGCAGCTGGCGTTTGTAGTGGTGAATTCTCGCCAAGGTCGATTCATCGGGGTCATTGATCAGGTCTTCTTCAAGTTGCGCCAGGTTGTCGCCTACTTTCTCCAGGATATGGAAGTAGCTGTCGACGATCGAGTCGATCAGGGCGTAAGCCAGATAGTCGGGCCCACGTTGGCGAATTCTTCCATGGCTGCGTTCCAGGCGACCCCGGACACCTGCAAAGACGTCCCCCTCTCGCTCCTGAAAAGTGAGTACATAGTGTGGCCCGAGAATCATGCTGACCTGCTCCGTATCGATGGACTGCGTGTTGTCATCGAAAAAAAGCATCTTGAGAATGATCAGGCAGTATCCTTCCATCTCTTCGACTTTGGGCCTGTGCTGGGTGTTGAGGATGTCTTCAAGAGCCAGTGGGTGAAGGCCGAAATGCTGGCCGAACTGTTCAATGATCTCAATCTCATGGATACCGCTCAGATTAATCCAGCTGACCGAGGGCGTTTCCTTGAAGGTTGCTACCTCTGTAAGGCTGATGTCCGGGCGCGATGCAATCTGCTCCTGGTTGTAGTCAATCAGAGTGATGACCGGTTTTTCGTTTCTCTGCCTGCCGACATGAACCAGAGTGCCTGGCGGCAGACCGACTTCCTTGGCCTTGATCTTGAACATCTCCACGTTGAGAGGATGTTTCAAAAAGTCGAGATTGAGCAGTTTTTTCGGGTCCATTACTAATTTACTCCTTAGCAGGCACGAATCTTCTCACGGTCGAAGAAGCTCTTTATCTCTCAAGACCGAAGTCCTCTTCGGTGAGATTTGATGTGTAATCATCAAGGACGACCTCGGCTTCACCCAAATCCTCCACTTTAGCAAGGTTCACCAGCGCGTCACCCTCATGGACCAATGGCAAGGTCAACTGGCCGATGATGACGCCGGTGAAGGGTGCATGGATGGACTCGCTCTCATCACCCAGCGGATCGTTGATCACTCCAAGCAGGGTTCCCTTGCGGACCAGGCTGCCGAGTGACGCATGTTTGAAGAAAACGCCACTTCTGGGAGCACGAACCCAGCTGGTTTTGTTCGAGATCACCGGTTCCTTGGCGCGAGCCTTGTGGCTCTTGGGCAGCATGCCGATTGCGCGCATGACGTTGAGTATGCCGCGGATTCCGGAACGGATCGCATTTTCGTTGAAATACAGGGCTTCACCGGCTTCGTAGAGCAGAACGGGTATACCCTGTTCTGCGACAGCTTCGCGGAGAGAACCATCACGAATCTCCGAATGAATGATCATCGGCGTACCGAAGGCTTTGGCCAGACGCAGGTTTTCTTCGTCGTCAATCGAGGTGCGAATCTGGGGCAGGTTGCTGCGGTAATTAGATCCGGTGTGGATGTCGATGCCGTGGGTGGCCCGGCAGACAATCTCCTGCATGAACAGGTGAGCAATCCGGCTGGCCAGGGAACCCCTGGCTGATCCCGGGAAAGAGCGGTTCAGATCGCGCCGGTCCGGAAGATAACGGGAGTGCTGAATGAAACCGAACGGGTTGACAACCGGCACTGCGAGCAGCGTGCCTTTCAGGCGGTTCACGGACTTGTTGCATAGCAGGCGCCGGATGATCTCAACGCCGTTGATCTCATCGCCGTGAATGGCCGCACTGACGAAAAGCGTTGGCCCTTCCTGTTTGCCGTGCACGACGTGAACCGGCAGGGTGACCTCTGAGTGAGTGTAGAGCCGGGCCATCGGCAGGTCGATCGTGGCACGATCTCCGGCGTTAATCTCTACCTCACCAAAAGAGAAAGGCTTTTGTCGTTTCATCCCCTGCCCCGAGTCTTGGTCTTGCCTGGCTTCCCCTGTTTGTCGATGAAGTCGATAATCATGCCGGCGACATTTTTCTCCGTCGCCTTCTCGATCCCTTCGAGGCCCGGTGAAGAGTTGACCTCCATGATGACTGGCCCATGGTTTGAGCGGAGCAGATCGACCCCGGCCACGTTCAAGCCCATGATCTTGGCGGCTCGTACTGCGGTCAAGCGTTCCTCAGGGGTGAGCCTGACAACACTGGCATTGCCGCCACGGTGCAGGTTGGAACGAAATTCTCCTTCTCCACCCTGACGCTTCATAGCAGCGACCACCTTTTCGCCAATCACAAAACAGCGTAGATCAGCCCCGCCGGCTTCCTTGATAAACTCCTGAACCAGAATATTGGCTTTCAGCCCACGGAATGCTTCGATAACGCTCTCCGCGGCTTTGTCTGTTTCAGCCAGAACCACGCCGATGCCCTGGGTTCCCTCGAGCAGCTTGATAACCAGTGGTGCTCCGCCGGCCAGATCGATCAGATCCTTGGTGTATTTGGTTGAATGGCCGAAACCTGTGACTGGTAATCCAATCCCTTTGCGGGCAAGCAGTTGCAGGCTGCGCAGCTTGTCACGTGAGCGGCTGATCGCAACAGACTCATTGATGCTGTAGACCCCCATCATTTCAAACTGGCGTACGACCGCTGTGCCATAAAAGGTAATCGAAGCCCCGATCCGTGGGATGATAGCGTCGAATCCGGTAAGCTCTTCACCTTTGTAATGGATTGTCGGCCGCTGGCTGGCGATCGTCATGTAACAGAGGAGAGGGTCAATAACGCGGACTTCGTGCCCTTTCTCTTCTGCTTCTTCGGCCATGCGACTGGTCGAGTAAAGCTTAGAATTCCTCGAGATTATAGCGATTTTCATAACATTAGGGCTCCCTATTAGTATTTGTATCGTTTTCGTCCTGAAAGATAAGACTTGTCCGGAATAACCTGCAGCCCCGCCATCGCTGTTCTTCCCAACAACATGCGAAACTTCATGTTGTCGCGATTGGTCAGCGTCATTTCAATGTGACGGGGGAGGTCTCCAATCAGGACGACCGTTTCTATGACGTAACGCATCTCGCGGTGCCCGCCGGAGTCACTGACGGCACGAAAGTCTGTGACCGGCGCTTCGCAGATGATTTCCACATCCAGCCTTCTCTGCAGAGGATGCACGCCGAAGCGGACCATCTGTCGACCCTCTTCGGTGAAAGGCTCCACGAAAAAAGCATGCAACGCAGAGGTTCGCGCGCCCGTGTCGATCTTTGCCTTGATGGCTGGAACCTGAAGCTCAGGGAGCTCTAACCATTCACGCCAACCGATTTTCGTCTGATCCATAGTCGCCTCGCCCAGTGTTTCACTATTCAATTCTAACTTATTGTGCTAATTATGCACAGCTAGCAGCCTGTCGGACGACCAATGAACTGGCTGCAAATCACTCCTATTCTAGCTCGTATGAACTGCATGGCTAAATCTGTCTCAAACATGCAAACTTTCGCTTCAGCCCTGATTGTCCGAAAGGCTGCTAGATATCTTGTACTTTTAATAGGTTATGCTGCACAAGCAGAAAGATTCCGTGCCCTGTATTTTGACAACATTTTTTTTGCACCTTAAGTGACAACGGCAAGGGTTGTATTTGACTTGGTTTGAGCCCTGAAGTAGAAATGAACATCGGTTCAGTTCTTGGGGTTGCCGGGTGAGTCTATCTCCGGCTCTTTTGCTGTGCGTAATAGTTAATCTGGAAGGTTGGAATTATAGCGTATGAAGGATTATTTCCCGAGTCGGTGGCAAGAGGTTTTGCGCCATAACAACCTGGAGAGCTTCGAGAGGTTGTGGGCTTTGCAGCTTGAGTGGTTCGAAGAGCCCAATCAGCGGCGGGGCGGCTGGAGCGGCGTCTCACGCTGTGATTTGAATTTACCCGAAGGCGGCAAAGTGGGGGTTTTCATCAAGCGGCAGGAGAACCATATGACCCGAACCCTGCTGCACCCTTTCGGCATGTCGACCTTCATTCGGGAGATCCAGAATATTCTGCGTTTCAAGCAGGCAGAGGTCCCTGCCCTGGAGCCGGTTTATTTTGCGGTGCGTAAGGTCGAGGGTGATCTGCGTGCCATTGTTTGCACGGAGGCCCTGGATGGATATGAACCCCTGGAGGACCTGACAGAGCAATGGTTAAAAGAAGGCTGGCCGGACAGAAAAAGCCGCCATCAGTTGATGGCGGCTGTTGCTTCAGTGATGGCCCGAATGCACGACCATAAGATCCAGCACAATTGTTTTTACCCGAAACATATCTTTGTCCGTTTCGACGGCGACGAAATCAGTGTCCGTATTATCGATCTGGAAAAAGCCAAGCTGAAGATGTTTCGTCGTCACGCAAGCTTTAGAGATCTCTATGCCCTCAATCGACATGCCATGGGTTGGAGCCGCACAGATCGCCTGCGTTTTTTCCTGCTCTACCTCGGTCGTGACCGGCTGGATTCCGCAGACAAGGAGCTTTGGCGCAGGATCGTCAAGCGCACCATCATCAAGGCCAAAAACTAGCCGCATGTCTGACTCCTCCAGCCGTCAGCTGCTGTTGCCTACTGCTTTATAATCAGCACCGACCCGCTTTTGTCGGGCATGGGAACGGGTAGTTCGACTTTATCCGCGAAGAAATCATCAACGGCTTTGCGCGCCCCGATCCAGGCGTTGTAGTCGTGAACCAGGATGATGCCCCTTGTGCTCATCCGTGGATAAAAATATTTGAGGCCTTCCATGGTCGGTTCATAGAGATCGGCGTCGAGGTGAACAAAGGCGAACTGCTGTTCCGGGAAGTCTTCCGGCAGGCTGTCGGGAAAGTAACCCTGGTGAAAAGTGACCTTGTCGTTCTGTGGAGAGATATACTTCTTAACCTGTGGAATCGAAGTGTCTGAAAATTTACTGCCTCTGGTCTCGAAGTCCGTATGCCCCTTCTCCGCGCTGACGCTTCTGTCGGTAAAGCCTTCGAAGGTATCGAAGAGATGCAGCTGTCGTTCCGGCACGTAGTGATGAATCAGTCTTGCGGTATTCCCCTTGTAGACCCCGAGTTCTGCAAAAGCACCCTCTATATTCTTTTCCACTAAAGTTCTCAACATGAGTGTAATCATGTCCCGGCGCGTATTGTCCCAGGGCTCCAGGTTCTTGATCTGACGCTTGAGCATCATCGCCTTTGGGATAGAAACCACCGGTTTCGCTGCGCAGGGAGGCATTGTTCCAGCGGGACCTGGGGTTGATGTCCATTTGTCCCTGCAGGAAGAATGAACTGTTTTGGAAAAATGGCGTGAATTTTTTTAAAATGGACTTGGCAAGTTTCATTGCTTGCGAGCCTCCCGCAGTTTGGTTTGAAGGAACTAGACGATAGCTTGAAGAGAAAAGTGAATCAAGTTGAAAGGCGGCCAGGAAGAGTGTTCTTTAGAAATGCAAGAAAAATAAAGCAGGCAGGCTCTGGGAAAGCCGTCGGTTTAAGAGCCGTTGGGTAAGGACTGTTCTCCTTCAGTGATCTTTTGCATTGTCAGGGACACCTCCTTGCAGAGGGCAGTCAGTTTTCTTATGTTCTTCAGGGGCGGAGTGCTTAGAAAGAAGTTGCTCCCGTTTCAATCACTGTGCACGTTCCTGTTTTGGTTCTCATGTTACGAAGGCTGCCTCCTGTCATTGTGACTGCGTGATGAAATGCCCCGTCAGTGCGGTTTATCATTAACTCGCGCGCATAAAAGTTTTTACCCAAGCCTAATTCCATATTGTATTTAACTTCAACAACACCTGTCTCGTATTGATCAGAGCAATGCTCCCCGGCATCTCTGCATGTCAGTTCAGCAAAGCCATCACGACCTTCAAGAAATAATTCGATTCGAGGGCCTTTATCATCAATAGTCAGTCTGTAAATCTCGCTGAAGGGCCAGGGCCCTGCTTCCCAGCGGTCTTCGGCTGATTCCGCTGTGCTCGGGCTGAAGTCAACCATCTTCTCTTCTCCCGAACATTGCAGCGTTACAACTGACGGTTTTCCTTTGGACTGTTCATTGACCTGTTCCTTGCATTGACTTGATCTGGTTGTCTTTGGCCTGGGCTTCTCAGTGGTTTCTCAGTGAGTTTCTTGGCTGGTTTCTCAGTGGGTTTCTCAGTGGGAGGCGCTGCAGAAGGTGGTTTAGCTGTCCAACTGGACAATTTGTTTCGTGTGGGTGCTTTGTCCAATATAGAAAGAGACCAGCGCGACAGCTGTCAATAATATGATTATCGAGATGACAGAGGTTTTTTTCGCAAAAAGCCCTTTGAAGTCGAAATCGCCCGAATTTTTGTTGTCCTGCAAATCTAGAGAAAAGCGCTCGCCGCATTTGGGGCATAAGGCTTTAACCCTTGGCTTGTCTGGCAAAGATTTCTTGGGGACTGATTTACCGAAACCACATTTTGGGCACCTGAGCTTCATCTGTCTCACCTTAGAAACACCTGCAAAAAAACTCATTGAAGATAAATACAAGAAAACCGCCGATCAGCGGGTCGCCGAAAAGCGGTTGCTAAAGTGTTGTCTTCTGTTGCCCGGCTGACTGCATTGTTTTACTCCCCTGAATTAATGCAATAAAAAGTCGCTAACAATTTATGATAAATAAATCTTAAAGTAAAGGCTGGCGCTAAAGACATGGCCTGTCAAGTGGTGAAGATGCTTCTCTTTTTTTGTTCTTATGAAGCAGACCTGCTTAGCTGGTTTGTCCGGGCCCTGGTATCGTGTACAATAAAATCAGTGTTTTTGTGCCATTTCTTCTACAGGTTCAGGTCACGGCCATGTCAACATGCAGACGATCGTTTCAGGAAGATGATTGAACATTCACAGGATTGGTTCTGGGAGTTCGATGAGAATGCAGATTTTACCTATGTAAGCCCGCGCATCAGAGACTTGCTGGGCTATGAGGCCGACGAGCTGCTCGGTGTGAATGCCTTCGATCTGATGGATACTGACGAAGCGAAGCGTGTGCATGAACACTTTGATCCGATCGCAAAAAAATACCTGCCATTTAACAATTTAATCAATATAAACCGCCACAAAGATGGTCATGAGGTTGTGATTGAATCGAGTGGTACACCCATCTTTGATGAAGAAGGTCAATTCCGGGGCTACCGGGGTGTCGACCGCGACATCACAGCGCGGCAGAAAATTGAAGATGAATTACGGGAGAGCAAAGAAAAACTCCAGAACATCTTTGATACGTCTTCGGAGTGGATCTGGGAAATTGATCTTTCCGGACGGCACACCTATTCAAACCAAAGTCTCTTGAGCATTTTAGGCTATCATCCAGATGAGTATTGTAGGAAAGTCTTACTTTGATCTTTCTGCATGAGGAGGATGCACGGCAGGTAAGCGAGGTTCTCCCGCAACTCATTGCTGAGAAGCGGGGGTGGAACGGTTGGGTCTTGCGCTGGCAGCATAAGGACGGGAGCTATCGTTTTCTTGAGAGCAATGCCCAGCCAATATTCAATTTCGCTGGCGAGGTTGTGGGTTTTAGAGGTGCTGATCGCGACATCACCGAGCGTAAACTGGCTGAAGATGCTTTACGGAAGAACCAGGATCTTTTGGCTCAGACTCAACAGCTTGCGCAAGTTGGCAGCTGGCAACTCGATGTTGTCAACAACCATCTGGTCTGGTCTGAGGAAACCTGTCGCATCTTCGGGGTGAATCCTCAAACCTTTGCGGTCACCTATAAGGCCTTTCTGGATATGGTTCACCCGGATGATCGTGCTGCTGTGAATTCTGCTTACTCAGCTTCACTGCGGGACAGACAGAATACTTATGAACTCGGACACAGGATTGTCAGGAAAGATACTGGTGAAATCCGATATGTTTATGAAAAATGTCGGCATGATCGAGACCTCAATGGAGTGATCATAAGGTCCATTGGTATGGTTCAGGACGTTACCGAACGCAAGACCAACGAAGTGGCGCTGCTGGCCGCCACGCAGGCCGCCGAAGCCGCCAACAGGTCCAAAGGTCTGTTCCTGGCAAAAGTGAGCCACGAAATCCGCACCCCCATGACCTCTATTATCGGTTTTGGCGAGCTGCTGGAAGATACCGAATTGACCCCTGAACAGCAGAA
Organism: uncultured delta proteobacterium; assembly: GCA_963769955.1. GTDB lineage: Bacteria > Desulfobacterota > Desulfuromonadia > Desulfuromonadales > BM103 > M0040. The sequence continues at coordinate 24,276 of CAVYNW010000007.1, read as the reverse complement.
ATACCTCGCCGCAATCAACTCGTCCGGTCATGCCCTGTCCTTGTTGATCGACGATGTCCTCGACCTGTCGAAAGTTGATGCGGGAGAACTTTCCATCAAACGGGTCGATTTCAACCTGCACGATTTTATCAGAAAGAGCATTGCCCTTCTGGAGCAGCAAGCTGCCGCGAAGAACCTTGCTTTCAAAGTCAAGATTGATATGGAGGTCCCTGAGCTTTTATTTGGTGACCCTCTAAGAATTCAGCAGGTGCTGCTCAACCTTGTTGGCAATGCCATCAAGTTTACTGAAAAAGGAGAGATTCGTATTGAGGTCTCCCTGATCGAAGAGGCCGGCTCAAGAGTTCTTCTGGATATCTCTGTAAAAGATACCGGCATCGGCATCCCTGAAAACTTGCAGGAAAAAATCTTTGAACCTTTTGCGCAAGCTCCGGGTGTCAACAGCCAGAATTATGGCGGCGCCGGGTTGGGCTTGTCCATCAGTCGAAGTCTTGCCGCTCTGATGGGAGGAAGCATCCGCGTTGAGAGCCAGGTGGGGAAGGGAAGCACTTTTCATTTCTTTCTCCCCTTGCAGAGAAAGTCCGGCCACCCGGAAGAAAAGGCTCCTGCCAAGAGAGGATCCCTGCCGCGAAGAGGCTCTGCTTTAAATATCCTGTTGGCAGAGGATAACCCGGTTAATACTCAATTCATAAGGACGATTCTGGAAAACCTCGGTCATAAGGTTACGCATGCTGGCAATGGCAAGGTCGCCATTGATCTCTTCAGGCGAGGACTGTTTGACCTTGTGCTCATGGATATTCAGATGCCGGTGATGGATGGTGTCGATGCGCTGAACATACTCCGTAACCTGGAGTCACGTAGCGGAAGGTCGCTGCGAGTGATTGCCCTGACCGCTTTTGCCCTCATAGGTGACAGGGAAAAATATTTGGAGATGGGGTTTGACGGCTACCTGAGTAAACCGTTCACGACCAGAGCGTTGGTGACTGAAATGGAGCGTGTCCTGCCATGTGACGCCGCCTGGGATAAGATGTTTGATCGCCTCCTCGTCGCTGATGAAGAGTTTGAAGTGCCTTTTCTGAAAATACCGATTGCAAAAATGAAGACTTTGTCCAGATCTTCTCTGCCAACCATACCACCTGCCGAGCATTATGCTGACACCACTCATACAAGGCTTCACTCTTGGCGCCAGCCTGATTATTGCTATTGGCAGTCAGAACGCATTTGTTCTTCGCCAGGGCTTGAGGAAGGAATATGTATTCACTATCTGTACCATCTGCTTTTTATGCGACGCACTGCTTATTCTCCTCGGCGTCGGTGGTTTCGGCGCCTTCGTCGCCTCCTCAAAAAGTCTGATGTTGGCTGCCCGCTGGGGTGGCGCGCTCTTTCTGTTTTTTTATGGGGTGAGGTCTTTCCGCTCAGTTCTAAAAGCAGAGATCCTGGAGGTTGATTCTTCGAAACCTGCGGCCTCGGGGTTAACCTGGGCCATAGCGACGACCCTTGCCCTGACCCTGCTCAATCCACACGTCTATCTCGATACGGTCATTCTCCTCGGCAGTGTCGCTGGTCAATTCCCCGAACAGCAAAGAACCGCTTTCGCTATTGGTGCGGTCTCTGCCTCGTTGCTCTGGTTTTATGGCTTGGGCTACGGCTCGCGTATCCTGACTCCTGTTTTTCGCAAAAAAGTTGCCTGGAAAATCCTTGATGTGGTGATCGGCTCTGTCATGTGGGTGATTGCGGGCAGTCTGCTCTGGCCTCTTCTGGTTAAGGCATAAACCCTCCCTCTGCAGCCAGAGACGGATTTTTAGGAGCAGACGGGATACCTGGGTCGACACCTTCTCGAATAGAAGGGCTGGATAACAAAGACAAAGAGCGACCCTGGAAGGGGCCGCTCTTATGTTGGTTTAGATTTGCATGGCAGGGCTGGCAGCAGCGGCTCCTGTGCAGGAAGTCAGCTACTGAAGCAGGCCCTTCCCCTATTGCTTAGCCAGTTCGCTACGCGCCTGTTGTAAATAAGCGGCGCCTATTTTTTCTCCCCACTTTTCATACATCGGTTTTGCCAGCTCGATAAGCTGAGCCCTTTCCTCCGGGGAGAGAGCATAGAATGAGACGCCGGAAGCCTTGGCGGCTTCAATCTGCTCTGCCTGTTGTTTCTGGGTCAGAGAGCGAGCAACGGCACTTTCCTCTTTAATTGTGTCGAGGAGGATCTGGCGAAGGTCCTGTGGGAGCTTCTTCAGCCAGCGTGTATTGGTGAGGTGAATATATAGGCCCTGGGCGTAGTCGAGCTGAGTGTAATTCTTTACTACATTGAATTTGCCGCTGATGTTGCAAACGATTGGCGTATGGTCAAGGCCGGTAATGACACCTGTTTGTAATGCCTGGGGGACATCCGGCCATGGCATGACAGTGAATTTGAGCCCCCAGGTTTTGTAGAAGTCGATGTTGACCGGAGCCTCGGCGATCCGGAAGTTGATTGCTTTTGCTTCTTCGATGGTTCTGACGGGGGTCTTGGTGGCCCAACCATATGAGCCATAGCCGGTGATGTCAGTGACCACCATATTCTGTGCTAATGCTGCATCCCGGAAGGGTTGCCAAAGCTCCGGAGTCTCGCGGAACTGGTCCAACTTCTCAAAGGTGTCGACGACATAGGGGAGATTCACGATGCCGAGAGTGTCCGCAATATTGGCCGCTGCAACAGAGGAGCTCATCATGCCGTGAATTGCCCCCATCTGCAGTTTGCGAATGACGTCCTTCTCTCCTCCCAGTTGAGAAAGAGGACGGAAGTCAACATAGAGGCGACCATCACTTTTCTCCCAGACTTTGTCCCGGATACGATAACCAACACCGACCCCCTCGATTGCCGGATGTCCAACGCATGACAACAGGTAGGTGTATTGTGCTCCGCTCGGATCGAACTTGGGTTTCCAGTTCGCTGTCGGGTCATTGCTTTTGGCGGCAAAGGCTGAGTTGCTTGTTAAGGTTGAGAAGGTAAAGAACAGGATCAAGAAGGACAGTCTTAAAATATACATCTGCGAGACTCCTAGGCTTCGAAGGGTTTGAGTTGTGGAGAGTTGATGCTAGCCGAGTTATGAGAAAAAATCAATGATGTCAGCGATGCTTGCAATGACTCAGCCCTCTCTTTTCAAGATCCAGATTAGAAGGAAAAGACAAAAAAGAGCGACCTTGGTAAGGGCGCTCTCATCTGGTGATGCTGGACTGGGTGGCCGGATTCGAATTGCAGTCTTCTCTTCCCGCAACAGGCGTCATAGTAGGGGAGGGCGGATGACGTCTTTGGGTGGCCTTCTGCGGAGAATAGGGCCAAATTTGTTTGCCGGCCCAAAAAACTTACTTGTACTGCTCGGGCATACTTTGGCCACTGGGCAGCATGTCATCTTGGGGTGGTTGCCCGTTCACTTTGCGAAATTCTTTACGCTTGCACTCATCCATTTTTGGCCCATGGCAGTAAGATTTCAGAAACCCTCTGCATGCCATATCCAAGGTGCTCTGGTATTTCCTGAAAAAACCGCAAGTCCCAAGTAGCTCGCAACTTTCCATTTCCGCCTCCATTTGCTAGATTAGTTTGCACTAAAATACAAAAAATAATAAAGTTTAGCAAGGACTAATCAACGGTAAATTTAGGGGTTTTTGGGGTCAGTATTTGAATCAGTCTGGCAACATTTAAAAATCAGTGTTGCGAGCAAGCGTCACTTTCGATGAGTGCTGGAAAAGTCATCGATAAAGATAGGACTGAAGCCTAATAGCAAGAGCGAACCTTTGGGGTTCGCTCTTGTCTGAATGCTTGTCGGGACAAGATGCTTTGCATCAGCATTCTGATACTGATGTAAGCGCCATCGACTGATGAAGCTTTCTGCTCCTCTGTTTAAAGGTGGTCAACCTTTAAGCTTGGCTGCAATCCCCGCAACGTGGCGACCCTGGAACTTCGCGATTTCCAATTCGTTCTCACTTGGTTGCCGACTCCCATCCGCGCCGGCCAGGGTAGACGCTCCATAGGGTGTCCCTCCGGTTATTTCATCCATATTCATCAAGCGTGATTCGCTGTATGGGACACCAACAATCACCATGCCATGATGTAAAAGGGTTGAGTGAAAGCTGGTAATGGTTGTTTCCTGACCACCATGTTGAGTTCCTGTAGAAGTGAACACGCTGCCAATTTTGCCAATCAAATCACCCTGCATCCAAAGCTGGCCTGTCTGATCGAGAAAATTACGCATTTGCGCGGTCATATTGCCGAAGCGTGTTGGCGTACCAAAGATAATTGCATCAGCCTCGACCAGTTGCTCCGGGGTTATGAAAGGTATCTGTGAGAAGGTCTCTCTGGCCGCCTTTGCGCCTGATTTTTCCAGTGCTTCATCAGGCATCAATTCAGGGACCTGGTATAAGCTGACGTCAGTATCCTTAACGGTTTTTGCTCCCTCGGCAACGGCTTTAGCCAGTTGATAGACATGACCATACATACTGTAAAAGACAACTTGGATTTTGACAGACATATCATTCCTCCTTTTGCTGTAGTTGCTAAACGCTAACAGAGCTGAGCTGTCTGTCAATCACGTAAACTGTTTGGCGAATTGATGGCCGTAGCAACGGCTTTTCTCTGCTTTCTTGTCGTTGCTGGCAAAGAGGAAAAGGCCACCCATTTTAAGGTGGCCTTTTCCGTTGTGATGATAGACTTCTCCCCGTGCCTCTATCGCCAGGCCACCGGGGAAAAGCTTTTGCCCGGATCAGTCGAGGTCGAAGCGATCCAGGTTCATGACCTTGTTCCAGGCCGCGACAAAATCGCGCAGGAACGGTTCCTGGGAGTCTTTGCAGGCATAAACTTCCGCAATGGCCCGGAGTTGCGAGTTCGAACCGAAGATGAGGTCGATACGGGTGCCGGTCCACTTGAGTTCATCGGTTGCCCGATCACGACCCTCAAAAATATCCTTATCTTCCGAGGCGGGCTTCCAGGCGGTTCTCATGTCAAGCAGGTTGACAAAGAAGTCATTGGTCAGCGTTTCTGGCCGCTCGGTGAAGACGCCATGTTGAGACTGGTCGAAGTTGGCTTTCAGAACACGCATGCCGCCAACCAGAACCGTCATCTCTGGAGCGGTCAGGGTCAGCAACTGCGCCCTGTCGACCAGCAATTCTTCTGCTGATACACTGTACCTGGCCTTCTGGTAGTTACGGAAGCCATCTGCGACCGGCTCGAGTACGGCGAAGGCCTCCACGTCAGTCTGCTCCTGTGTCGCATCGGTGCGTCCCGGCGTGAAAGGAACGGTTACATCGTGTCCGGCGTTTTTCGCCGCTTGTTCGATTGCCGCGCAGCCGCCAAGGACGATCAGGTCAGCGAGAGAAACTTTCTTGCCACCTGATTTTTTGCCGTTATATTCAAGCTGGATCTTTTCAAGAGTTTTCAATCTCTTCGTCAGCTGCTCCGGTTGGTTGACTTGCCAGTTTTTCTGTGGCGCAAGCCGAATGCGCGCTCCGTTGGCCCCGCCGCGCATATCGGAACCACGGAAGCTGGATGCCGAGGCCCAGGCGGTTGAGACCAATTCGGAGACAGATAGTCCCGAAGCGAGAATCTTGATTTTGAGGTCCGCGATGGCTTTTTCGTCAATCAATTCATGCGAGACAGCAGGGACCGGGTCCTGCCAGAGCAGCTCTTCTTCTGGCACTTCCGCGCCGAGATAGCGCGAGCGCGGACCCATATCTCGGTGGGTCAGCTTGAACCAGGCGCGGGCGAAGGCATCGGCGAACTCTTCCGGATTATCGTGGTATCGTCGTGCGATCGGCTCGTAGATCGGGTCGTAGCGAAGGGAGAGGTCCGCGGTGGTCATCATCGGTCGGTGCTTCTTCGACGGATCGTGCGCGTCAACCACCATGTCCTCTTCGTCAACGTCCTTGGCCAGCCACTGCCAGGCCCCGGCGGGACTCTTGACTTTTTCATACTCGTATTTGAACAACACCTTCAGGTAGCCCATGTCCCACTGGGTCGGATTTGGTTTCCAGGCGCCCTCGATGCCGCTGCCGATCGTATCGCCGCCTTTGCCGCTACCGAAGCTGCTCTTCCAGCCGAGGCCCTGTTCCTCGATGCCGGCAGCTTCAGGATCCGGACCGACATGGGCGGCATCGCCGGCACCATGGCATTTGCCGAAGGTGTGCCCGCCAGCGACCAGTGCGACGGTCTCTTCGTCATTCATCGCCATGCGCGCCGAAGGTTTCGCGTACGTCGATGCCCGATGCCACGGGGTCGGGGTTGCCGTCCGGGCCTTCCGGATTCACGTAGATCAAGCCCATCTGCACCGCCGCCAAGGGGTTTTCGAGATCGCGGTCACCACTATAACGGCTCTTGGGGTTGTCGCTTGTCGCCAGCCATTCATCTTCGGAGCCCCAGTAAATATCCTTTTCCGGTTCCCAGATGTCCTCGCGACCGCCGGCGAAGCCGAAGGTCTTGAAGCCCATCGACTCCAGCGCACAGTTGCCGGCCAGGATTATCAGGTCGGCCCAGGAGATTTTTCGGCCGTATTTCTGCTTGATCGGCCAGAGCAGACGGCGCGCCTTGTCGAGGAGGACGTTGTCCGGCCAACTGTTGAGCGGCGCGAAACGTTGATTTCCTGTCCCTCCGCCGCCGCGGCCGTCGCCCATGCGGTAGGTGCCTGCACTGTGCCAGGCCATCCGGATGAAGAGTCCCCCGTAGTGACCGTAGTCGGCAGGCCACCAGTCCTGCGAGTCTGTCATCAGCGCATAAAGATCATCTTTCACTGCCTTAAGGTCGAGGCTCTTGAACTCTTCAGCGTAGTTGTATTCCTCACCCATCGGGTTGGAAAGTGGGGAATGCTGGTGCAGGATGTTAAGTTTCAACATGTTCGGCCACCAGTCTTGATTCGAGGTGCCACCGCCGGCAACCTGGCTGCTTGTTCTGCCCGTTACCGGGCACTTGCTCTCGGCATTCATAACCTTGCCTCCTCAATTGTTGTATAAATTATTCAACGCGTGACTATGAAGTATAGCTAATCAGGCTGATTTTTACAGGCCCTAGCGACAGATTTCGGTTGTTAACGGGATTGTTGGAAGAAATCGCAAGATGTGTAGAGTTGAAAGGCTGTGATTGAAGCAGTCGCTTGAGAAAGAATCTTGACCGCAAAGCTTATGATGTTTTTTATGCACCAGTGCCGCTAAGATACTGATCACGTTTACGCTCATTGGCGTAGAAGCCTGTTTAATAATACTGATAAATATGGGAGTTAAGATAAACGAAAGGAGGAAATTCAGTACTTCTGCTGCTGAACTATCTGTTCATCCAGAGAAGGCTTTTCTTTGTCAGATAATCTATTGCTTCTTTGGCGTCTGTGAAAAGCTTCAGTGCCATGCCTGCGTTATGTGCCGCGGTTTCTACAAAATCGTGCGAGTGGTCTTCCGGGCTGACGAGGCCGGCAACCTTGGCTAAACGGTCAACCCCTTGAGTATTTTTCATATCTGAATAGGCAAATTGGTAGGTCCCCAAAGCAGAATCTATGTTCCTGGCTTTAGTGACATCAACAAGATAAGAATGAACCCCCATCTCCAACCCGAGTCTATGGCTTTCAAGGATGCATTTCATAAAGGTTTTGCCCGTAAATTCACCCTCGACGGCAAGAATAATGTAATCACCCTTTTCTGATGGTTTGATACTGTACTTCATGCTTTCATTGCTCCGAATCGAATGAAGTCAAAAACCAGATGCACGCACAATTGTAGCAGATGACCACGGGGATTCAAAACCGGTTGCGCTGAATAATTTTTATGGAGTGATGTGAGTCGGACAAGCTATCAATTGCGCAATTATGCTTCCTGCTCAGTAGATCTTTCGTTTGGAGAAAGTTGACCCGAGCACACTGAATGTATTCTCCACAATGAACAGGGAATGTGGATCGTTACGGAAGACAATTTCTTCCAAACGTTTCAGTTGAATGTTGTTAACGACGATCAGAAGAACGGTTTTTTTGATTTTCTTGTAAGCACCGATTCCCGGCAGCATGGTTGTACCGATTTTCATCTTTTGCATGACCTGATCGGCAATTTCTTCAGGTTTTTCAGAAATTACCAGGGCCATTTTCCGTTGATTGAATAAAGAGAGGCAGTAGTCCATCGTCATCGAAGTGATGAAGACTGCGATCATCGATGCAATGACCAGATCATTGTCCAGGCTCAAAAAGCTCGAGCTAAACAGCGCAAGGTTATAAAAGAAGAAGAATTTGCCGAGCCCTATGTTGAACTTTTGGTAGAGAATAACGCCGGCGATGTCAAGTCCGCCGTTCGATCCAAGGGAACGCAAAACCATGCCGGCTCCGACGCCGATTATGACACCAAAGGTGACGGCGGCATAAAGCTGGTTGTGGATCTTGATTTGAAAGTCTATAAGCATAAAAAATGCCGAAATGGAGAGCATGGCCAGGGTACTGTAGGCAAGGAAACGTTTTGATACGAAAATATAACCGAGAATGAACATCGGTATATTTAGCAGCATATAGATCAGAGCTGTGTTAAGTAGTCCGGTTTTGTAGTAAATCAGCGTTGCCGTGCCGAACAAACCACCGGGTACAAACCCCTGAACTTCCCCTAACGCCTTAAAGCCAATTGCCTGGACAAGAGAGCCGCAGACGATAAGAATGCAATTCCAGCACACGGAATAGGGAAGTTTGCGAACGATTTTAGACATGATTATACCTCCGGTCTGCCTGATTAAAAAAGGCTTGAGTTATGACACCCCGCCTGTTGTACTGTCAAATTAATTCGACTTCTTCTCTGGAAGGGTCCAGGACTGCCAGCGCTACCAATGGAGTGCTTCCGGGATTAATGATGAGCTTGAAAACGCTTTGTCGCAGCGTGAGCCACCGTGTAATAGCCGGCAGCGGCAATGGTGAAGAACATCGCCAATGCCGCTGAGTCGACCACGCTCTGGCTGATATCCTCCATTTTAAAGCTTAATTTCATGATGTTATTAACTTGCTATAGCCATAAATTCAGGTCAAGAGGGGGCTGGTCATTCTGAAATAAAATAGCCAATTTGACTCAACCTCAAAGAGATGTTAGCGTAAGCGCATTGAAAGTTATGGCGGCGTTCTCCTTCCGAACGATCTGACCATAGACCCGCAAACGAGGAGGACCGAACCTGCCCTTGGCAGTCTCGGGACGAACCCTCAACCTGAAGGGCAGCACTGGCTTGAAACGTTCCGTTTCAAGACCGGGTGCGGGTGGCCCTACCGTGACAACAATCAATTCCCCTGATCAACAGACACACTGCGGTCTGGCCGAAGAACTATCCTGACGCGGAGCTTTCTCCGCTGCTTCCCTATACATTCGCCTGTCGCAGAGGTCTAGGCCGTGACGTTTTCGCCATCCTGTAAACAGGGCTTGCGCTCGGCATAACTCATAACAACAGAGGATGAATAGCTCTCTTTGAGTCTTCGAGGAAAGGACAGCATGGAAATCAAGGTCAACAACAATGATGTGAATTTTGCGCTCAGGAAACTGAAGCGAAAGTTGCAGCAGGACGGTATGTTTCGTGAGCTACGGAACCGGCGCTCCTACGAAAAACCGAGTGTGCGTCGCCGCCGCAAAACGCAAGAGGCGCAGCGCCGCCTGCGTAAAAAGATGCTCAAGATGCAGAGACGTTAACTAAAGACAGCAATCATTCAACCAAGCAACATCTAAAAGGAGAGATCATGCCTGAAGAAGGTAACTTAGCGAATTGTAGGGAAGAATGGCAGGTTCAAATGGGCAATTTTGTCAACACGATTGAACGTCTGGAAGAGTATGTCAACCTGACCGATGAGGAACGCCAGGTTTTGCAGGCGAACCGGACCACCTGGGGGACGACTCCCTACTTCGCCTCGTTAATGGATCCCGATGACCCCAATTGCCCGATCCGCAAACAGGTCATTCCTTCTCGCGCTGAGCAACAGAACACTTACGGCATGGATGACTACCTGATGTGGAAGGAGAATCGTGCCACGGAAGAGGATCGCCCGGACAGCATCGCCCGGCAGTACGAAGATCGTGTCGCTTTTACCGTCACTCAGAACTGCGGAGTCTACTGTCGTCACTGCTTCCGCAAAGAGTTGGTCGTCGATGGCAACCTCGAACTCGACTTTAACGTTGATGAGGGCCTGGCCTGGATCGCCAGCCATCCCGAGGTAAGGGATGTCCTGATCACTGGTGGTGATCCGTTGCTGCTGCCGGATGAACAGATATCCTACTTGATCGACTGCCTGCGACGTATGCCGCATATCGAGATGATTCGCTTCGGCTCACGCGTACCGATTGTCCTGCCGCATCGTATTACCGAGAACCTGAAGACGATTCTCGGCGAATATCACAACGTGCCGATCTGGATCAACACCCAGTGCAATCACCCAAAAGAGCTTACCAAGGAGACCGCCTGGGCCGTTTATGACCTGATGACCTGTGGGATCAACGTCGGCAACCAGGCCGTGCTTCTCAAGGGGATCAACGATGACGTTGAAACCTTCCGGGAGCTGCACCAGAAGCTGCTCAAGGTCCGCATCAAACCCTATTATGTTTTTTACTGTGAACCAGCCCCGGGGATCGATCATTTCCGGACCCCGGTAGAAAAAGGCGCAGAACTTATTCGTGACGCCCTGCGAGGACATACCACCGGACTGGCTCAGCCGATGCACGTGATTGCCACCAATATCGGAAAGATTCCATTGATGCCAGACTACTACATCAGCGGTAAGGATGAGCAGTCCTACCATTTGCGCAACCACAAAGGGGAGACAACGCGCATCCCCAATATACCGGAGTAACCCTGAACTTTGCTGTTATTGTGAGAGCTTTGGGCCTTGAATACGGAAGTTTTCCCGCCAATGGGTACTATCTCCAGGCACGGGAAAAGTCTCGGGTAACTTATAAAAAAGATGTCTCAGGTGGCGAGCCAGCATGGCAAAGGCGTGACCCCAATCAGGGTCACGCCTTTTAAGTTCGTCTCTGCGTCGTTTTAAAAGTTGATGCAGACTATCGAGAGTCTTTTTTCTGGGGTTTCCTGCTTACCTCTACAAACTGGAATAGACCACAATAGAGAAGATTAGCAGACCCTCCCGGTAAGAAATCGCGTCCCCGGGCATACCGAAGCGACATGCCGTGTGAACTCAAATTGTCACTTAGCTGTTCAGTACCTTTCGGGTGTTGTATAGCAGGCTTGCCTGGTGGACGGGCTTAACAAGGTAGTCAACGGCACCGTATTTTTTTGCCTCAACCATTGTGCTGACGCCAGGGCTGCCGGTGATGATGACAATTTTACAGTCTGGCTGAAGACCTTGCAGTCTCTGAATTGCTTCAATGCCGTTCTCTGTACCAAACCCAATGTCGAGGAAAAGTAAGTCAAAAGATTCTTGCTGCATCTTGTTGAAACAATTCGGCAATGAATCTACTGTTTCAACTCGATACCCCTCGTCGCTCAAAAACTCGGCAAAGGTGAACCGGATACCTTCCTCATCATCCGCTACTAAAATATTATGTCTCATATATACCCGCGTCTCGAAATATTTAGAGGTTGTTTGTTCTCGGAACATTTAGAAAATAAAGCAACGCCTATGCCAGTTCAAAACCACTTGTGGACAAGGTTGAGACGATTAATGATAACCTTTGTTTTTTCAACGCGTTAGTTGTCTGCTCTTTTTTATTGTGATGGCTCTGTTGGAAATCATTGTGTAACAATAGTGTTCAAATGTCACAGCATGGGCAAGGGCTTGGCACAACTATGAACTGGGCACGTCAACGCAACTGCTCTGGTCAACTAAAAATTTACAGGGAGCCCAGATCCTGGATCGGGTAGAAAGCAGAGCCAAAAAGAAGAGCGCCTCCGGGGAGGACGCTCTTCTTTCACTCCTGGTAGGGATGTTTGAATCCAAACCAGCAACCCCCTGCTAAAGAAGTCCTTGCTGTGGCAATGAAAGGCCAGTCTACAGGTATGCATGGGTGCCCTGTAATAATTGAAAGTCACACTTTCCTGTTGTCATTATGCTGTTAAAATTGATGCCTCTATTAACCAGCATTGCCACGAGGTGCCCATGACGCAACTTGATCCCTTACCCATTGCAAAAACGGATATTTTCTTTGGCCTGCTGCCAAAGATGGCTAATCGCCACGGCCTGATTGCTGGTGCGACAGGAACGGGTAAAACGGTTACGCTGCGGCTGTTTGCTGAACATTTCAGCCGTATCGGTGTGCCGGTCTTCATGGCTGACGTCAAAGGGGACTTGTCAGGTCTGGCTATGGCCGGTGGCGATCATCCCAAGGTCATGGAGCGGGTCGAGACTCTCGATCTAGAAGATTTTCAGCCACAAGGGTTTCCCGTAGTGTTCTGGGATATGTTTGGCGAGCAGGGACATCCTGTTCGAACCACCATCTCTGAAATGGGGCCTTTGTTGCTGGCCCGCCTGCTTGACCTGAACCCAACCCAGTCAGGCATCCTCACCCTGGTATTCAAAGTTGCTGATGATCAAGGGCTGTTGTTGCTCGACCTCAAGGACCTGCAGGCCATGGTCCGTTTCGTTGGTGATAATGGAAAAGAGTTTCGCACCACTTACGGTAATATCTCTTCAGCAAGCATCGGCGCCATTCAGCGCTCACTGCTGACTTTAGAGCAGCAAGGGGCCGAATTCTTCTTTGGTGAACCGGCGCTTAATCTTGATGACCTCATGCAAACCGGACCCGATGGTTTGGGTGTGATCAACATCCTCGCCGCTGATCGTCTCATCCAGACGCCCAAGATATACGCCACTTTTCTCCTCTGGCTGATCTCTGAACTCTTTGAGAAGCTCCCCGAAGTCGGTGACCCTGACAAACCACGCATTGTGTTCTTCTTTGACGAAGCCCACCTCTTTTCGATGATCCTCCGGAAGCCTTGCTTGACAAGATCGAACCAGGTGGTACGTCTGATCCGCTCCAAGGGGGTTGGCATTTATTTTGTCACTCAGAATCCACTCGATGTGCCGGACTCAATTCTTGGCCAACTTGGCAACCGGGTTCAGCATGCCCTCCGTGCGTTTACGCCTCGTGACCAGAAGGCGGTGAGGGCGGCAGCTCAAACCTTCCGGCCCAATCCTCCCCTGGATGTTGAGCGAGTGATTACTGAAGTCGGCGTCGGAGAAGCCCTGGTTTCTTTTCTCGACCCCAAGGGGATTCCAATGCCGGTGCAACGTGCTCTGATCTGTCCCCCGTCCAGTCGCTTGCGGCCACTGGATTTCGAGGAGCGCGACAAGGTACGAGCGAAGTCAATCGTCGGTGATTTCTACGATCAGGAGATTGACCGCGAGTCAGCGTATGAAAAGTTAATGGCCCGAGCCCAGCAACAGCAGAAAACCGAGCCTGCTTCGGCTCGTCGCAGCAGTTCGCGAAAAAGCACTTCAGCCGGAGATATTTTTGAGGCCGCGGCCAAAAGTGCCGCCCGCTCATTTGGCACACAATTTGGTCGACAAATCATTCGGGGAGTGTTGGGGTCACTGTTTGGCAAGCGGCGCTAAGAGAAGACACTGATGCAGTTAAAACCTGCTGCCGATGGCGTAAAATAATCATTTGCACAGCAGAAGGGGCCGGGTTAAAACCCGACCCCTATATATGTTTTTTTGCTGCTTAATCTAGTTGCCTTTATCCAAATGGACATCCATTTGCGGGAAAGGAATATTCAAGCCGACTTCATTAAACTTCCGATAGACTTGTTCCAACATGTAGAAATGCACGGCCCAGTAATCTGCGGCATTAACCCAGGCCCTGACTGTAAAATTGACAGAGCTGTCAGCTAACTCCCCGAGTTCAATAAAGGGTGCCGGGTCTTTCAGCACCATATCGTTGTCGGTCAAGAGTTTAGTCAAAACCTCCTTGGCTTTATCGATGTCATCGCCATAAGCAATACCAAAGGTCCAGTCGACTCTTCTGGTCGCTTCCGTAGAATAATTCACCATAGACGATGTCGACAGACCACCATTGGGAATAATTATGGTTTTGTTATCAGGAGTTTTGAGAATCGTATTGAATATCTGGATAGCATTAACTGTTCCCGTATAGCCTTGTGCATCGATGAAATCACCAACTTTGAACGGTTTGAAAATGAGGATCATCACGCCACCGGCAAAATTCTGCAGTGTTCCGGAAAGGGCCATGCCTACGGCCAAACCTGCAGCACCAAGGATGGCGATGAATGACGTCATCTGAATACCAACCATCCCGAGAACGCTTACTACAACCATTACTTTTAGCAGGGTCCCCACGAGGCTCTTGAGGAAGGGTCTTAGCGATGGGTCGAATTCGCTCTTCTCCATCCTTCGCTCTAATCCTCCTGCAATCATATTCGCCAGCCACATACCGATGATAAGAGCCAGAATTGCACCCACTAACTTTGGCCCCCAGACGACAAGCAGATTGATCAGAGTATCAACATACTGCGCACCGCTCTGTAATTGGTCTTCCATGCGAATCTCCTCCGTTTAAATCCTAAGTTGCTGGTTTTAAGTGCTCATTAATTGTCAGATGAAGTGAATATTACTATAGAATTTCGAGATAGCAATTGCAGCCCATATGTTTTGACATGAAAGAATGCCTGCCCGAAAAGGATTAGAGTAAAAGGATGGATCGGAGGCCAAAAGAAAAGAGCGACCCGGGGAGAGGTCGCTCTTATGCTGAGCCTGGTCGAGATAATGGGAGTAGCGTCAGCGAACCCTGTAACTCACACGAGTTTCACAAGCGTTCCATCTGTGCTGGCGATGAGGAGCAAGTGAATTTTCTCCTCTGTCGCTAGGAAAGAGCCACGGAGAAATCTATGCTGGTTCCTTCGCCTGGAGAACTTTTTGCCATGATCTCGCCACCATGGGCTTCGACAATTTCACGGACGATGCTCATTCCCAAGCCCAACCCATGAACCTGAGTGTTGCCGGTATTGGCACGATAAAACTTGTCATAAATGCGTTCCAGCTCACCCTGACTCATACCAATGCCGCGGTCGACCACGGAGAAGTGCAGCTTGCCTGGTTCTGCGGTTGCCACCAATTCGATTAAGCCGCCATCGGGAGAATATTTCACCGCGTTGCTGAGCAGGTTGTCCAACACCTGTACGATTCTCAAGTCGTCAACAATCGCGGATTCAGGAAAATCACTGTCAGTGCGCAGGTTGAATAAATGTTGTGGGGCATTTCGTCGGTAATGTTCCAAGACGTTGGTAATCGTTTTGCGGATTGGTACCGATCTTTTTTGCAACTCCAAACGAGAGCCATTTTCAATTTTGCTGATGTCGAGCAGGTCGCTGACCAGTCGCGACAGCATCTCCGACTTCTCAACAATCACGGAGATGAATTCCTCATGCCTTTCCGGCTGGGAAGGGCCCAACTCTTGTGCCTGGCGCAGCAGTTCTGCGTAGCCCATGATCGATGACAGCGGTGTCCTCAATTCATGCGCAGCGGTTGAAATGAATTCGCTCTTGAGCTGATCTCTCTTTTCCAGAAGTGTCAGTGCTTGCATGTGATTGATTGCCAATGCAGTCAATTCAGCGGCTGAATTGATCAACTCCAGTTCGAAAGGGCCTGGTTCCCGCGGTTCGGTATAGTAAATGGCAAAAGTGCCAAGGACTTTGCCGTCACTGGCGAAGATCGGTTGAGACCAGCAGGAGCGCAAACTGGTTTTCTCGATCAAGCGCCTCGCTCTTGCCCAGTTTGGATGATTGAGGATGTCGGCGACCACGACACGGCGGCCGTGAAACGCTGCAGCACCGCAGGAGCCGACTTCTGCCCCTATCTTTGTCCCTTCAATGGCGTCATTGTAAAAGTCTGGCAGGCTGGGGGCGGCAACCTTGTGCAAGGTCCCGCATTTGTCGTCGAGCTGCAGGATCGAACACAACAGACCCTCCTCCACAACTTCGATAGTTTCGACGATCGCAGTACAAACCTCTTGTAGTGGCTGGTTGCGATACAAAAGGTCCAAGACCCGGGTCTGTCCCTTCTGTAATAACTCCTGGCGACGTTGTTCGGTGACATCGACCATAGTCGCCACCAATGTCTCGCATTGGCCATCGGCGTCGTGCACGGCTGTAATGCTGGTATCGCCCCAGATCGTTTTGCCAGATTTGGCCCGGTAGCGTTTGCGGAAAGTCAACTGGTCGATCTCAGCGTTGATCAGTTGGCGGCGTTGGTCCAGCTCGCCAGCCTTGTCATTTGAATGACATAAATCAGCAACCGTCATATTTTCCAGATCGGATTCTTCATAGCCGAGGATTTTGCGCAAGAAAGGATTGGTTGCCGTGATACGGCCATTGGCGTCACTGACTTCGATGCCAACGAATGGGTTGTCAAAGACTCCTTGCAGTATGTTGCGATTCTCCATCCCTTGCCCCACTGGTCTGCAATATTGGCCCGTGTGTGACATGTGCCGTTCTTGCTCCTGGTAAAACCGAAAAAATCCACCTTCAGCGTTGAGAAGATGGATGATAAGAAACCACGCTGATTTCTGACCCTCTTCGGGAGCTGGGCTGTCTCGTAATTGAGACCCCTGGCTTTGCGTCCCCGGGTCACCCCGGGTTTGCTCTTGTCGGATTGTTATAAAAACTATAATAAAACAGGGCCTATTTCAAGCGGATTGACGACGAATAAAATTATATCTTGCTCATGCTTTGGTGAAGTGTTCAGTGAAGTATCGGGGACCTTTCTCATATTATTTATGGTCGGGATGACGGAGTTCGAATCAGCGACTCCTCTAATCCCCTGGTTTGAAAAGATTCGTGGTCGATGCTTCATCTCTTTTGTTCACTTCATTTTGATCTCTGCCGGTTGAAAACCATTTTTTGACTGGCCAACCTTTCATGTGAACCAACCCATGCGTAAACAAGGAGCGAGTTGTGGCGTCATCGGCAGACTACGAAGACTATTGCGTAAAACAAAGTCGCTGCAGATAGTTCTGGTAATAGGACTCACCTTCAATAAAACGCAAGATTTTAATGCCCATTCCTGCCTCCCGTTCGAACCAGCTAGGTCGTTGTGGTTTCTTAGTTCGGCAAACCTTCCCTGCCAACTCCACACGCGAAACGTGCTCGAGTTCAAATTTCACCTTCAGTTGGGTATCAGGAGGATAGAGGCGTTCACCGCTAATGAACAGGCCAAAGGGTGAAATGTCGTAGGCATAGCCCTTTTCGTCACAATGATCGACTCCAAAAAGCACTTCTAGCCGCTGTTCAAATCGTTTCCCCCATCGTGCGTCGGACATAACTTGAACACTCCTGTAGAGGCTAAAACCGATAATAGTATCTTACTAATTAGTTGACAACGGCGGTCAAAGAAGTATCTCCGCGCTGGTTCTTAATGCCCGCATCTCTCCACCATATAAAGGTAGACTTGTAACAATTATAATGCATCGTTTCAGTCGGCAAATTTCACGTTCAAAAAAAATCAGAAGAATTAATGCGTAAATAGGATGTCAGTGTTCTAAGCAGCATCCCTCTGCCCCAGAAGCAGAAGCGTTAGCTCGACTTTCGCTCTCTGTTAGTACCAGAATACGGAATCTCCCGAATATTAGTTTCTGGATGTTCTGCGAATGACGTTTATGGACTACTTCCGGCAAAGACAGTCGAAAGCCAGCGTAATACGTGGCGTAGGATGTCTTTGAGAGTGTACAGTAAGCGTTCTCAGCAGATCTCCAATTTCGTGTTTCAAAAGCTGCCGCGCTATCAAGCTGCGTTAGAATTCTTAAGGCTCTCGACCCTCAGAGTTCTCCCCTTGCTGGTCATTTCTCTCTTCATCAGTTTAGAAATTAATCAGGGTAACGATAGAAACGCATTGGAGGCATATACTCCTACTGGCATCAGATCGTCTGAAGGTGGTGTCTGCCCATCATTAAGCATGATGCGGCGGGTACAGTCTACGCCATCCTCACAGTGTTGTTTAATCATGGCTTTCCAAACAACACTTTTTCTGTGTTGAAATTTGTTAAAAAAACCGCAACGGTCAACGTGTTCACAATCCATTAACACACCCCCAATAGCTAATTGTTATCAACCAAGACTTATTGTGAGTATACAAAGACACTCTCAAAATTGTCTCACAAGTCAGAGCCATCAATAATCTCACGTTCAGACTAATCCGGCTCCTGCGTATCAATGCGGAAGGACATTTGAGAAGAATGTGAGTAGTTGCGTGCTACGTTAAAAATCAGTCGGAGTTTTATCTTAAATGTCAGGATCGGTATGAAGTTTGGGTGCCGACTAATCAGAACAAGCCGAAACAAGTTAAGAGACTTATGAGAAACCTGTGCGTGGGTTATGTTGTGGTTCTGGTTGACAGGCTTGGCTCTTAAATACCGACCAGTGATAATCCAGCCTTAATTTAAAAATAAATGCATGAATGTCATGTGCCTGTGAAGGTTAGATTTCTATTAACCACGTCACAACAAGGATAACGTGAGCTAAAATGAGGGGGAAAAAACATAAGCAGTATTCAAAGGAAGAATCCTCCGAGCATAGAAAGGTCTTAGAGCTCTCCAGGCAGGGTCACCGCCTTTTCAAAGAAAAACAATATCTTGAGGCTTGTTCCCTATTTGAGACAGCATGTGAACTGGAGCCAAACAACGTATATGTCCTCACCGGTCTCGGCGATACTCTGAGCAGGTTGAAAAACTTCTCTAAGGCAGCCCAATACTATCAAAGAGTTCTAGAAATCGACCCTAATAATCTCTTTGCCCTGCGTGGTATGGGAGATGCCTACCGCGGCCAACGTTTACTTGATAAGGCGTTAACACTCTGGGAACGTTACATTCAGTTTCGACCACGGGACATTTTCGTGTTAACCCGAATTGCAGATGGGTACAAAACTATCGGCAACCATCACCGGGCTGAGACCTGCTACCACCAGGCCCTCAGTATCAAAAAGGAAGACAGCTACGCCTTAATGGGACTTGCCGACCTTTACCAAAAAATCGGGCAAGACGAACTGGCCATCCAGCATTACGAGCGGGTATTGGAAAAAAGCCCTAAGATGATCAACATCCTGACCATTGTGGCCAATCTTCACAGACATCGTGGTGAGTATGAGATGGCTCGCGGATATTACGAGAAAACCCTCAATTTGGAATGTAACAATGTCTACGCCCTATACGGCCTCGGGCATTACTATCGATGGCAGCGCAATTACCCGATGGCCATTTCACTATGGGAGCGGATTCTTGAGAGGGAAGAGGGCAGCGTCGACATGCTCACCCGACTGGCGGACGCCTATCGGAGCATTGGCGACTTGCCCTCCGCTGAAGCAACCTACCGGAAGAACCTTAGGAACGGTTACGATAAATTCAGTCTGCT
Source organism: uncultured delta proteobacterium (assembly GCA_963769955.1). Classification (GTDB taxonomy): domain Bacteria; phylum Desulfobacterota; class Desulfuromonadia; order Desulfuromonadales; family BM103; genus M0040. Next base: position 4,955 of record CAVYNW010000007.1, on the reverse strand, counting down.
TGGTTTGGCTAAATTACACGCAATGCGCGGCGAAATAAAAGAGGTCTTACGTTGTTATCGTCAACTCGTGAAAAAGAAAGAAGAGGACGGGGAAATTTGGGGGCAAATTGCTTCGGAATTGATTGAGTATCAGAGCCTTTCAGATGCCGCAAACTTCTACCAGGCCGCCTGCGAACTGCAACAGAACAACTATGATATTCGAAGAAAACTAGCCGAGCAGGCTGAAAAACTCAGGCTATCATTGTCTCGCACTACATCACAAGAGAGGCCATAACTAGAGGCTACATTAATGCATTACATCAAAAAAGGTGCCAGAAATCTCAGAAGTTTTGGAAGCACCTTCCTTAATCCCCATAAGTTTTCAAAACGGTCAACCCTGCACACACCATTTGTAAAGCATAAACGACCTCGATCTTCTTACCTGGTGGTGGGTGGATATGTCTCGACTTCCGGAAAATTAAGCCCCTTTCTCCTTGACTGGGTCGTGGCTTTCCCTTTTGTATTACTGCAACTCCTTCTCCGATGGCCAAAGGATTTTGTGGGCGCCATACGCTGACTGTTTGACCAAATACGACATACGAAATGTTCCGCAGACTGACATGCAGAGCGCTAGCCTTAGCCGAGCGAGCGTCAATTCTTAGAGCGCAGGGGGGCTGGTTCGAAACCAGTCATCCGACCATGTTTACATGAGAACTCCTTCCCGGGGGCACTCTTTTCTTTTATGCTCCGATCCTCTTCCCCGAAGTCCTTCTAAGAAACAAGTTGAAGCTTAGCCAGGGTGTTTCTCTCCGGGGCTCTGGCCTTTCTGCGGGGCATCAAGGAGGCAGTCGATGGGCCGTTCTTATTACAATTGGTAGAAGTACAATGACGCATTACCCCGAGGCCCTCTAAAATGGGACCGGTGCATTGTCCAGTATGTAATTCCATATACAACCACGAGTATGCTCATCTATGTCTGTAAAAGTGACACCTATAATTGCAGATTGTGATTTATGAGCCCCTATATGTTCCTTGGTCCAAACAACTTTGGCCTGGGCCCATAATTTTTCTGATAACTCAGGGATAGAAAAACAAACTTTCAGTTCAGATTTTTTCCTAGGGGTATTGTCAAGTGCCACCAACTCGATAGAGGCTCCTTCAGTCCCCAAATTCAATACTCTTCCGCTGCTTTTTTTATTTTTATTATTCACTTCCACTGGTAAATCACAAGTTATTTCCATCCTGTAACTGTTCCTTGCCCCTGCTAACAGTTCCTGAAGAGATGAGTAAAATTGATCTATGCTTTCCATACTTATTGTTGATACTGAATTGCTGTTTGCCATCAGACATCTTTCTTTCTCAACCTCTCTGAGGAGTTTCTGAAAGCGAAAGATACGATTAAGGAAGTCCTCCCGTTGCATGATGAAATTTTTGGCTGTGATATATACATCCTTAACCTGTATGCTCTCTTTGCATTGACAGCACTCAATGGTCGACACCTCGGCAAGAAATGGTGATTTAATAACTTCTTTGCAATTCGGACAATGCATCTGGAGCATAATCTATCCTCCCTTTTGACCTTGATGTTTTGAAATTCCCCCAGAAGATTTGTACACTCGTCAGAGAATAATTCATTTCACAAATACGTCTGCAAAGTATTGATATAACAAAACTTACAGAAAAGCAAAATTCTTACTGGGCTGACTTTTCAATTTCTTAAGATATTTATTCAAAAAACGATGCCCCCTGGACCGACCCGAATCGCATCTCTATACTAACAATCCGGGGCATCAGAAATGTAGTGTTGGTGCACTCCGGCGCAGGGGGTTGTCTCTGGGACATCTCTGGAGCATCAGTCGAAAAGTCCGGTGCAATTCCAGTCCTGAGATGAAACTTTGGGGTGGGAGGGGCCGCCGATCGCCGGGAAAAGATAAAGCCCCAGCCGGGGGCCTGGGGCGAGATCTGTCGGAATTGTATTCTAATGAAAATAGCTGCTTGCAGAAAATTGGTCAGGCAGAGGACCATTCAGCCAGCGTGCGATTCAGTTCAACATGTTTCTGCATTTCTTCGACGAGTTCCCAAATCATCCTTAACTCTAAAGGATTGTTCACCAAGGTCACCCCAATCTCTTTTCCCCTGTCACAAACTTCTTGCGAGAAATTCCTGACATTAGGGCCTTATCCTGGGGTGGAGCTTTACACCCTCGTTTGAGCAGGCTCTCAAAAAACTCGATACCAGTCATGCGTGGCATGTCAAGGTCAACAAAATGCCCGTCTGCACAAGTAAATTCATTGATCCCCTTGTATGTCAAAGCAATAGTTAAACCATGCAGTTGCAGAATTATTAATCAAGGATTTTTAAGGACGATTAATCTGTGACGTCTCGGATTCGAAACTCCGCCCCGAAACACAGAAGAGGTCATTCTCTGAATCTTCAAATTGTCCATTAGGAAGACCTTCTGGGCCGGGATAAAACTGGAGAGCATAAAGAAAGGGCGACCCCGGGAAGGTCGCCCTCATGGTAACTATGGTCGGAATAACTGGATTCGAACCAGCGACCTCATCCTCCCGAAGCCGTTGGTCCGCTCGGCTAACGCTCGCTCCCCAGTGCGCTCACTTACGGGAGGATGTATCCCAATGATGGGCTGAAGGCATGTCAGCGGATTAATATTTATCAACTCTTTAAAATTTTTTGCTATTTATCAGAGAGATCTATGTGGTGATTCATGTTGTTTAATATATAATCTGTGATTTCCACGAAATTACTATTAAACTGTTCTTCTTTTTCACATCTTTCGGCCAGGTTAATTTCCTCCTTGTTATCAGAACAAAATATTTCCAAATCTAATTGCATAAGACTATATTCATTTCGAGCGTGCCATATTGATGAATATAAATTTATTTTTAATTCATCATTTAAACATTCATTTCCATAGATCAAGGTTCTGTAAAGTGTAGTCATACTGTCTGTCTCTACTAATATTTTATAAGTTAAATCCTTAATTTTTGAAATTATTTCAATACATTTATTATCAACAAAAAAAGAAGAATTACATTCATGAAAAACTTTGCTCAGATTGTCATTCTCATTAAAAACAAAACTTCTATAATTTTTATTTAGAGATTCTATTCTTTTCAGTATATGATCGTTATCATCACAAAATGATCTGTATGGGATTAAAATTATTAATAAGAATGATGCAGTAAAAATAAAATACTTCAAGTGTCTGATCCCTTATTACTACAATTAAGCTATAATTATTTAATTATACTTACACATAACACATCAAGTAGCTAAACAAAATACCTTTTCGCCCTCCTCGGTACGCGCATTGTCGACTTTGGCTAGAGTAACAAAAAGGCTGGTTCGTTCCACCAGTGTACCGACGGCAGATGCATTGCGAGCCTCCTTGATCAGGTTGTAATGTTTATCATAGTCTCGGACCTGTTTGAGGGGCCACCAAAACAACGATCACGTCCTTTTGATTTGGCCTCATAAAGTGCCCTGTCAGCTTCATTCATGACCTTATCAACATCAATCGATAAGGGGGGGACTGTTGCAAGCCCGATACTGGCGGTTATAGAAATTTTTCTATCTGCATCAATTACTGTGGTTGTCTTTCTAATTGTTTCTAACAAACGCTCAGTGAGCTCAGTGGTCTGATCGAGACCGGTTTCAGGTAAAATGACAGCAAACTCTTCACCACCTATACGGCCAAGGACATCTGTTTCGCGAAGACAACCTTTGATTATTTTACTGAACTCGGTAAGTACCAGGTCCCCCGCTTGGTGGCCATAGGTGTCATTAACTCTTTTGAAATGGTCAATGTCTATCATCAAAAAAGACAATGGCCGCTGATAACGTTTTGCCAATTGGAACTTAGTTTGAGCCTCCTCCATAAATGCCCTACGGTTGAGTAAACCAGTGAGGACGTCGGTACTGGCCAATTCCTTTAGCTTTTGATTCGCATTTGTCAGTTCAAAGGTTCTTTCTTTAACTTTCTGCTCAAGCTTTTCGTTGAGTTCCGACAACATATTGTTTCTCACTGAGACCTGGTACAAGAGCTTCTTGAATGCTGTAAGTAACTGCCTGTTTGAATTGCTTTCAATTTCTTCTGCCAGATAAGTCTCATCTGCTGCTACGCCGCGCTCAATAGCTTTTATTTGTCTCGACATGAGCATGTCTGTTCCGAGTATATGGAAAACCAGCCAGTTTACGAGAAATTCAAACATGTATTTCCCGGAGGCTAAATCGCCAACCAATACAAGTTGGCGCATTGGAGCAATTTGACTGATTAAATCTTCATGCTGCTTGTGATGTTCAGCCAAATGCCTTTTGTCAAGGCCAACCGAAGCCATTAAATGCTCTTCTTCTGTGAAATGGTAATTTGTATATTCTACAAGCCCTGCACACAGTGTTTCTATATGTTTGGGATTGGGAGGACCATCAGACAGTAATTCCCCGAATCTATTTACGAGGTCGACAAGTTTTTTGTGTTGATTGTCGACAAGGGCGTTTCCCGTTAGAAAGGTGCCGTCCCACTCAAACAATTTCATCTTCTGTTCCCTCATTGAAAATATTCTGGTTTAATACTCTCAAAATTCTTTATACATTCTCTCATATCTGCCATGAATTTGGAATTCTGTCAGCAATTACTGTAATGCTGAAAGTTCTGATAAACTAGGATTGGTCATCATGGTCATCCTGGATCGCCACTCATCCGAGCTCGCTCCTACCTAAATATTTTGTCTCAACATTGCCTTCTTTAATATTTAAGAGTACGAAAACATCAGTTTTTAAAACATCAAATCATAAGCACCGATCACAACATATGAACACACTTTGAGGGAGTCCCTATGGTCGCCAGTTCGGGTATGGTACCCGGAAGGTTCAGGGCTTGTTTATGAATGTGAGTCTGATCATGTGTCCTCCTGGAAATGAAAAATGCCCACCCCCGATGAAGGGTGAGTCTAAAC